>NZ_WNJL01000037.1:0-467500 GCF_010378095.1 Acidithiobacillus ferrianus
ATCTATCTTGCCTCGCTCCGGGGATCAGCCGAAGGGTACCAGTACATACTGACTGGCTCCAAGACATAAGGCCTGATGGCCCAGGGCAAATGCAGGTGGAATCAACGCAGGGGAAATGAATAGGTAACCAGGATCTCGTTTTCTCCCGGATTACGCGGGTAGATATCCGCATTGGATAAATGCGCTATTTTTAGTCCTAACCGCCCGCCGTTATCCATCTGGTAGGCCAGTCCCAACTCCAGCCGGAAGAGAAACGTACTGCCCATTTTTTTGCTGCTACCCGGACTATAGCCGCTAACGGCCGCTTCTGGCGTCAGTATCCAGTGCGGTGTCAACGCAAGGTTGGCATAAAGACCTCCATAACCATCGACACCGCCATCGGTGTTGGCCAGCAGACCCAGTACATAACCGATACCATAAAACCGGAATCCGGACTGGTACTCCGCATTGAATTCGGCCGGGGTATGCTTGTAGCCGCCGTTATTGACTGCACCAACCAGATTGAAAACGCCGGCACCAACGCTGAGATACGGCGCACCGCTGGGCATCAGGGTAACGGCCCCAGCCGAGGGTGCCGTTAAAAACAAGGTGAGCGAGCAGAGAACCCGTAGCCACCACGGGGCAGTAAAAAACGTGTGATGCATGAACCCTCCCTTTGTGCAATAAACGCGTTATGCACCTATGTCGTAAGCTAATTTTTCCTGAATTCAGCCTGCCAGCCGATAGCCGTCGGCGTCTTTACTCCGGATGCGCCGCCAGATCACCTGCGGAGTGAGGCGATTGGCCACTACGATAAAAACTTTACGCATATGCCCCGCCGGACACTGAACAGCCTTGACGGCATGCCAGGAGTGATCAGTCTGAGCGAAGAGAAAACTGCGATTCCCCAGCATCTGGGAGGCGCCGACTTCGCGCAAACCGGCATAGTCCGGAGCCGAGTGACGTGGCCATTTGCCCCCATCATCCAGCACCAGGGTCTGTCCACCCCAAGCCTCATCCCAGTCATCCGGTGTATTGAAATAGAAGATATGAGAACCCATCTTGCGCCGGGCGTCAGTATGCGGAGAAACGGACGCGCCGGGCGGGGTGTAATGCCAGTGCATGGTGAAAATCACGGGTGTCTTGGGGCTTAAGCCCAGCATCTCTCGCCAGAAAGATTTATAGACATCACTATGCAATTCATGGACAAACTGGCTCCAGTTCGATGCCAGTATCTTCTCCAGAGCCGGACGATATTGTAATGCGAGGCGATTATGACTTTGCTGCCCATGCGCCCTTTTATAGTCCATTTGGGATTCAAAAAGAGCGGGATCGGGGAGATCCTTGCAGAGTTGGTCAAACTTTTCCGGATAAAGAAAATCAGAGATGCAGGTCCATGGATAAGGCCGGGTATGCTGAAAGTTTTGGGCTTGGGTGCACAGTCTGCTTATGGCGGACGTGTCTATAATTTCCATCAAAGGTCCTCCTAAGTGATCTACCGTAACTCGGTATGCTGGCGCAACAGATCCAATGCTCCCTCTTGTAGCTGTCTGACTCGTTCGCGGCTTACGCCCAACTCTTTGCTGACGGCGGATAATGTCTCTTCTTCCTGGCCGTCCATACCAAAACGACGGATCAGGACGATGCGATGCCGCACGTCCAGACCCATGAGGGATCGATGAATCTGCCTCTGGAGGTCCTGTTCCTCAAGGGATGCCTCCAGGTCCGGCTGATCCGTGTCTGCCAGCGTTTGGGCCAAAGACGAGCTGCCCTCCCGTCGGGAGGGAGCGTCCAGACTGACCACATGGCGGCCCTGCTGCAGATAACCCTCCACATAGGCAACGGACTGACCCACCCATGACCTGCGGCACAATGCGCGGCGTGAACTCTTCTGCAGGATGCCCGGCGGGCACGTCGCACGCGTAATGGCAGCTGCTGACCCCCCGCTCAGGGCATCGCCCCGAATCATGGGATACATCGTAGCTTCCCGATCAGTATTGCCATTTGCGTGCGACGTGCCCTTGATGCACGCCGTCCTCAAAGCCCCGCCACCCCAGGCGGGACTGCTGATGGTGGAGGATCCCGATCAGTTACCCTCCGTGGGTCCCGGTCAGGTGCTGACGGATCTGATCGCCGCCAAAACCATCCCCGAAGTCCATCTGACGGAAGTCTTTCGCCAGGCCGCGCCAAGCCGGATCATTCAGGTTGCTCACCAGATCAATGCAGGCCATATGCCGGACCTGAGACACCCGGAGGGACTCAGCGATTTTTATTTCATCGCAGTGGATGATCCAGCAGAAACGGCAGAAAAGCTTGTCAAACTGGTCACCACCCACATCCCACGTCGCTTCGGCCTGGACCCGCTGCACGATATCCAGGTGCTGTGTCCCATGAACCGCAGTGCGCTGGGTGGCCCGTGCGCTCAACGAGGCCCCTACAAGCCCGCCCTCAACGGTGCAAGCACGCCGACCATAGAAAAGTTCGGCCGCCGATTTGCGCCCGGCGACAAGGCTGTGCAGATCCAGAACGATTATGAAAAAGAGGTGTTTAACGGCGACATCGGAGTTGTGCAAGGGGGTGGACGTGGAAGAAGGCACCCTGACCGTAGACTTTGAGAGCAGAGAGGTCAGCATGTTTTTGGGGAACTGGATCTCCTGCAACCAGCCTATGCCATCACCGTGCACAAGAGTCAGTGTTCGGAGTATCCTGCCATGCTCATTCCCATGAGCACGCAACACTACCCCATGCTGCAACGCAATCCGCTCTATACTGCTGTTACCCGGGGCAAGCGTCTGGTCGTGCTCGTAGGTCAGAAAAAGGCTGTGGTCATATCGGTGCGGACTGGATCCGGGAAACGGCGATGGTCAAAACTGCGGGAGTGGATGCAGTAACTTGGGACGTGTGAGGCGAACGGTCGCAACAGACTAATTCTGTTGAAAAACTCCCTTTGGAAGACGGGATGAGGCTCACTGACCGGGCCGGTCGAGCTTTTCGGCCCATTCGCACTGCTTTCGACTCCGGCCCTTCCCTCAGATGGGGACACCTATCCCCCTGCCCGGTAGTGGTTGTGTAATGAACCTGGCCAGGCGTCTGAGATTTTGGGCAGTCGCTGCCAGGGTGAACTCATCAGAGGCGCCACTGAGGCCACGCAGTCGAAGCCGATCCAGCCGGAGGATACGCTTGAGGTGTGCGAAGAGCATCTCTACCTTTTTCCGTTCGCAGCGTGAGCGCTGGTATTCTGGCGTTGTCGAGATCCGTCTGGCGACGTTACGCGCATTTTCATGGATGCTGCGGGCGATCTTGCGCATCGGAGGAGTATTGGGGCAGCATTGGGTTTTCTTCGGGCAGGTCTTGCAGGTCCTCTGGCTGGATCGATAGATGATGGTGTTCTCCTGGGTAATCCGGGAGCGCGGATTCCGAAAGGGACGCCAGTCGCTACGCAGGGCATGGCCAGCGGGGCAACGATATTCGTTGGCCTGGGCATCCCGGATAAACTCGCTTTGGGAGAAGGTGCCATCCTCGCGCACGGAACGGATCTGTCCCAGACAGGCACATGCGGCTCGATACCTTTTTCTGATGATGCCGTGGGCAGTGTCCATCAGGTAGTTCGTGGAGTAGGCAAAAAAGGCTGGATTTCCCTTCATGGCTATCCAGCGTGACTGCGGGTCGGTCAGAGAAATGCGTTTGGGTGTTGTCTCCACCTCAGTCGCTCCATCCAGAGCGTCGAGATACTCTCGCACCGCACGGGAATGCCTCCCCGACGATCCATTCCATTCGACCGGTCCGTTCCCTGGCACGCTCTGTCGGCTGTTCGCATCGGCCGCGATAATACGGGCGTCCACCGCGAACCCTTCGCCCTGAACTGGATCCGCCGCCATGCAACGGCGAACCACCTCATCAAACACCCACGGAAGACGTCGCTCTCCCGGAACCGTCCGTGACGGTTCCGGGAGAAAGTCGAATGCTCTGGCACCGGGTCCTCCAATCCCAGTCGGCAGAACCAGCGATAGGCCAGATTCAGGTGTACTTCCTCACACAGCCGCCGCTCCGAGCGAATTCCATAGCAGTATCCGATAATCAGCATCCGGATCATCAGCTCAGGACCTATGGAGGGGCGACCCGTATGGCTGTAGTAGTCCGCCAGGTGTCGACGCAGCTCGCCAAGGTCAAGCACCCGATCAATAGCCCGGAGGAGGTGATTTCGGGGGATGTGATCTTCGAGATGAAAGGAATGGAACAACTGGTCCTGCACCACCTTCTGATGCCCCATCATTTCTCACCCTCCCATTCTACTCAATGGGTTGATTATATATCAGGCCCACCAGGTCGACTATTTTTAGGGGAGTTTTTCAACAGAATTGACTGGAAGCGGTCGTTCGCGAACACGTGCAACTTGCCATAAGAACGGTGAAACTGTACCCAGTCTACCAAGTCCCTCTGCTACATTGGTAACACAAAAATGTAACCATACTAGGATAGTAGACGGCGAGGTGAACATTGACGCAGAAGATCTTTATCATTTCAGCACGCAGAAAATAGTACCAAATGAGGAATTGCCTCAGAATATGGACGAAGAGTCTCATAAATATGATGCATCTACTATATTCGTGGACCGCCGCGTCGCTGTTTTATCCGGGACATAAGCATCTTACATTGTATGTTTACGATATCCGGATGACCAAATAGATGTGCATGAGTAAAGGCTTCCAGTGCGCCCATATCCTTCACTAAGACGTGCATATGTAAGCTACACATATCACTCATAATATAGAGACTTGAAACATCTTTCAGATTGGCTAGAGTTTCTGCTACGATAACTATCGCTTGGGCGGTGACCTGAACATCGAAAAAGGCAGAAACGCTTTTGTCTAATAGCCCAGGATTTACAACTATTGTAAACTTTTCAATAAATCCATTTCCCATTAAATTCTGTACACGTTCCCGCGCACTTGCACGGGTTATCCCGATGCTTCTACCGATATCCGCAAAAGACATCCTACCATCCTCTACTAGCAAAGCAAGGATTTCATGGTCGGTACTATCCATAACGTATTCTCACAAGTAAAAATTCGGTGGGAAGGCAACAATCAACCAAAAAATTAAGTTATTTCAAGATAACATATTCAGATTAAACCAACAACGATGTTGACCGCCAGACATAATAGGAGCAAAGAAAATATACGTTTAAGTCTACGCAAAGGCACGCGATGCGACAAATAAACGCCATACGGCGCAAATAGCATTGCCGTACTAGATATGCCAATTAAAGCTGGTAAAGAAATATAACCATAACTGCCAGAAGGCAGACCAGATCGTTCAAGCCCGGACATAATGAAACCGATAGTGCCAAAAACAGCCAATCCAAAGCCCAAAGTCGTTGACGTAGCAATAGCCCTTCGTAAATCAACATTACACCAATGGAAAAATGGAACCAAAATCGTACCACCTCCAATACCTAGTAAAGCAGAAAGCGCTCCTGACCTGCCACGGTTCGTCGGACCAGTCATTCCTGGACGACGGCCCCCTGTTTCACAGTTGAACATCCTTGCTGCACGAACTCGTTCGGGGTCCGGTAGCCGAGACTGCTATGCGGCCGGACCTCATTGTAATGCCGTCGCCATTGCTCGATGACGACCTTCGCCTCGGTGCGATTCCTGAACCACTCCAGGCTCAGACATTCGTCCCGGAACTTGCCGTTGAAGCTCTCGTCGACGCCGTTCTGCCAGGGCTTGCCCGGATCGCTTAGCGCCAGGTCGATGTTCTCGGATCGCGCCCAGCGCAGGATGGCCCGCGAGACGAACTCGGGGCCATTGTCCGATCGAACATACCTCGGCGCGCCGTGGACGCTGACGAGTTGCGACAGGACCTCGACCACGCGGCCGGACCGGATCGACCCGGCGACATCGATCGCCAAGCTGATCTTGGTGAACTCGTCGATCACGGTCAGGCATTTGATCTTCTGCCCGTTGGCGCAGGCGTCGTGCACGAAGTCGTAGGCCCAGACCTGGCCCGGCCCACGCGGAATGCATGGCCGTGGCCGGCTTCCAACCACGCGCTTCCTGGGCCGCTTGCGTGGCACCTGAAGGTTGCCCTTGCTCCACAGCCGCCACGCCCGTCCATGGCCCATCTGGAAGCCCTGGCGTTCCATGAAGACATGCACGCGCCGATACCCGAAGCGCGGGTACTGCGCCGACAGCACGTTCATCGCGCCCAGCGCCGGGACATCCTTCTCCAGCATCTTCGACGTGTAGTTCAAAGCCGACCTCGCCACCGACAGCAGCGCGCAAGCCCTTCGCTGCGACAAGCCCCGCCCAACGGCAAACCGGACCTGCTCGCGACGCGCCTGCGCGCTCACCATTTTTTTGCGGCGATCTCCTTCATCACGTCGATCTCCAGGTCCCGATCGGCCAGCATCTTCTTCAGCCGCGCGTTCTCCTGCTCGAGCTCGCGCAGCTTCTTCACGTCGGCCGTGTCCATCGACCCGAAATGCCGACGCCAGTTGTAGATCGTCTGCTCGCTGATCCCGTGCCGCTTGGCCACCTCGCCCACGGGCTCGCGGTCGGCTTCTCGCAGGATCGACACCATCTTCTCTTCGCTGAACCGGCTCTTTCTCACCACTCCCTCCTTGTCGGCGGGAGCCATCATCTCAAGTTTCAGCTGGTCCGAGAATCCCGAGGCAGGTCATAGAGATGTTAAGCTTTCTTCACGAATTAGTTTGATAATTGAAGCAATATCCGTGACTGTAATAACCATTCTGGTTTTTACGGTGGTGGGTAAGCACTACTCTCCATCTGTTGTCTATGCTCAGGCGGGAATATCTGAAGCGCCTTTCAAGGGAATGTTTGAAGGTGTGGTCCTGGCCATCTTTTCTTTCGTGGGTTTCGAGAGCTCTGTCACTCTTGGCAAGGAGACGAGGGATCCAACAAAAAATATTCCTCGTGCTGTAATGGGAAGCATGTTGTTTTCTGGGATGTTCTTTACTATGATGGCAATTGCAATGATTATTGCATATAAAGGTAATGCGGCAGGATTTGGTAGTGACTCTGCTCCACTTGAAACGCTGCTAAATTATCTTAACCTGTCCAAACTGTCTGCTCCTGTTTATGCTATCGCATCATTGAGTCTCTTCGCTTGTGTATTGGCGTCGATAAATGCAGGCTCCCGTTTGTTGTTCTCTATGGGCAGGTACCAATTTGTTCATAGGTCTATGGGGTTGGTGCATACGAAACATCAAACACCACATATGGCTGTCACGATCAGTGCTGTGCTTGCGATACTCGGCCCAGTTGCTCTGCTTGGGCAGGGAGCCATGAACACTTATGGTATTACTGGAACGATCGCAACGTTTGGATTCATTTTTGTTTACTTTCTGATTAGCATTTCTGCTCCTATATATCTTGCAAGGAGGAAATCGGGATCCATGATTTCAATGTCTTTAGGAGTGGCGGGTGCTATTTTAATGGTGGCCGCATTTTTTGGCAGTGTCTATCCAGTTCCCGAGTACCCTTTTAATCTTTTACCATATATATTTCTTGCTTATTTACTTGCTGGTGCGGCTATTCTCATCCGTCTTAAGATGTTTTCTCCATCCATACTGGATCGCGTGGAACTCGATCTTGAGGGGAGCGAGGGGGCAATTATCGGCAGGAAATAACGAGTTGTTGAGACGAAGTTAAAACAGTGCGCAATAACAGATGTGGTGTTGTTGCGCTATTGTATAAAATATACGGTCACTAATTTATTAAGTTTAACTGTTTGTGTTGCTATTATAGATTATGATTGATAAGAAATTGATTGGTAACTTGATCAATTTTTCTGGTCCGTGCGGGACGTCTCCACGAAAAGTGAGCGAATCACCCCTTTTCAGGACATATGTGTTTTGACCATGACGGTATTCTATAACACCTTCCAAAATGTGGATGAACTCAGTGCCCGGATGTTCAAATGTTGGAAAAACTTCCGATTTGTCATTCATGGTGATCAGGAAAGGTTCAAAAAGCTTGTTGGGTCCTTGATCATACGCAAGCAGGTGATATGTATGTCCTCGCTTGGTACCGCGGCGGACCACTTCCATGCCCTCTCCCTGCTTCACCATCTGTGCACTCCCGCTGGGTACGTCATAATTGCGGAAGAGGGCAGAGAGAGAGACACCGAGTGTTCTGCTCAGTCGTGATAGTGTGTCGAGACTCATCGCCGTTTGGGCGTTTTCTATTTTTGAAAGCATGCCTCGGCTGATACCTGTGAGTTCGGAGACGTCCGAGATTGTCAGATCCTGTTTGTTCCTCAGTTCGCGTATGGTGTTGCCAATGTAGCGCTCGAGGGCATCGGTGCGATCGGTATCATTCATGGTTGAAAGTGTCACAAGGATAAAAGAAAAATGCAATGTTTTCCCTATAGGAAAAATACTTGCATTATGAGAAACGTCCGGCTACAATTCCAGGACCATGTTTGAATGATGGCGGAGGATGGGGCGGCATGCCTGACAATGGTTGCTTCACTTTAACAGTTTCTTGTCCGGATCGAGTGGGCATTGTCGCGCGTGTCTCGGAGTTCTTGGCTCGCCATGGGGGTTGGATCGTCGAGGCGAGTCATCATGCGGACCCTGATCTAGCCCGATTTTTTATGCGACAGCAAATTGCGGTCGACTCTCTTCCTTTTGATGTCCAGACTTTCCGTGCTCGGTTCGCGAAGATTGCGTCAGAATTTCATATGGATTGGCATATCACTGACAGTCGGATAAAAAAGCGAGTGGTTATCATGGTTTCTAACCTGGGACATTGCCTCTACGACTTGCTGGGCAGGTGGCGGTCCGGTGAGCTGAACATTGATATTCCCTGCGTTATCTCAAATCACGAGATCTTTCGGTCATTTGTGGAGTGGCATGGGATCCCTTTTCATTTAATCCCGGTTGATCCAGAGCGAAAGGATATGGCTTTTCAGGAGGTGACAGACCTTTTTGACGAAGCACATGGAGATGTTTTGGTGCTGGCTAGATACATGCAAGTGCTCACGCCAGAGATGTGTGATCGCTACCCTGGGCAGATCATCAATATTCATCACAGTTTTTTGCCGGGATTTATCGGTGCCAGACCCTACCACCAAGCCTATGACCGTGGGGTAAAACTTGTCGGTGCCACTTGCCATTATGTCACGTCCGAACTAGACCAGGGCCCGATCATAGAACAGGACGTTATTCGCGTAGACCACTCCGATGGGCCCACAGAACTGGTACGCTCAGGACGTGATGTTGAAAAATCTGTTCTTGCACGCGGGCTGCGTTATCATCTGGAGGATCGAGTCATACTTAATGGATCGAAGACCGTGGTATTTCGATGATTTTGAGATAGGAATGATAAAATGCCTTGGCGACTAATGCGATTCGCGCTTTCCCGGGAGCATCCGGAAGGTCGGATGTTTCGGACATATGCGGATCTCAAAGATTCATATGATGTTGTGATTATTGGTGCGGGTGGTCATGGCTTGGCGGCTGCCTATTACCTCGCCCGCGATCACGGTATCACCAATGTCTGCGTCCTGGAAAAGGGATATATCGGCGGTGGAAATACCGGACGTAATACCACGATTGTAAGATCAAATTACATTACCCCGGAGGGGGTGCGTTTTTACGATGCATCGATCAAGCTTTGGGAAGACCTCTCCGAAGATTTTGATTTGAATCTGTTTTATTCCAGACGCGGCCACTACACCCTGGCGCATACGGATTCCGCTCTGCGTACCATGCGTTGGCGCGCCGAGGTCAATAAGCATTACGGGGTAGAGTCCGAGCTGGTCGGTCCGGAATTTATCCAGCGCGAATTGCCCATGATGGATATGTCCTGCGGAGGCCATGCGCCTGTCCTCGGCGCACTGTACCACGCACCCGGAGCCATTGCCCGGCATGATGCGGTAGCCTGGGGTTACGGGCGGGGCGCTGACCGACGCGGGGTGGAAATACACCAAAAAACAGAAGTCACCGGAATTTCGGTAAATTCGGGCAAGGTCCATGGGGTCCAGACTTCACGCGGATTCATCCATACGGAGAAAATATTGTGTGCCGTAGCGGGTTCCACACCGCGCTTACTGAGTATGGTAGATCTGCAAAGCCCGATCTACATCCATCCTCTGCAAGCGATGGTGAGTGAGCCGACGAAACCCTGGTTAAATCCTATTATCGTTTCTGGAAGCTTGCACGTTTATATTAGTCAATCTGCTCGGGGAGAACTCGTGCTGGGCGCTTCACTGGACCCGTATGAGCTACATTCCACACGATCTACGCTGGATTTTACGGAAGGTCTTTCCGCCCATATTCTGGAGCTTTTCCCTTTTTTGTCTCACGTAAAAATAGTGCGCCAATGGGCTGGAATGGCCGACATGACGCCAGATTTTGCCCCTATCATGGGGAAAACTCCTGTAGAGGGGTTTTATCTCGATGCCGGCTGGGGTACCTGGGGATTCAAGGCAACGCCTGTAGCCGGGAAAACCATGGCGCACACCGTAGCCTCTGATTCTATACACCCGCTCATCACCAAATTTTCCCTTGAACGTTTCCGCTCTTATGCGCTGACGGGAGAGAAGAGCGCGGCATCAGTAGGGCATTAGGCAACATGGAGATCGCATTATGAAGATGATCGCCTGCCCCATTCAGGGATTACGCCCTGTTTCCGAATTTTTCTATTGGGGGGAAGTCCTGGATAGTCCTGATCCTGATACATGCACCGATCAGGAGTGGGCGGACTATGTGTTCAATCGAAACGGTGTCGCCGGGATAAAAAAAGAATGGTGGTGCCATATACCGAGTAATACCTGGTTTGTTGCTGAGCGTAATACGGTGACTGATCAAATGGTTAGAACCTACTTCTATGGGGAGGACGGCAGATGTTGAAACCATATCGTCTTCCTCCCATGGAAGGAGAGTGGATCGATCGCGATAAGTCGGTCATCTTCAAATTTGAAGGCAAACCGTTCTGTGGTTTTGAGGGAGATACCATGACCAGTGCGCTCTGGGCATCTGGTCAAAGGTTTCTGGGGCGCAGTTTCAAATATCACCGGCCACGGGGCATATTGTCGCTGGCGAATCATGACGTCAATGTGATGATGCAATGGGGTCAACACTTGAATGTCCGCGCGGATGTCACAGCGCTTGCATCCCAAATGCAGGTAAACGCGGTGAATACGACGGGTGGGCTTGAAAAAGATCAAAGCAGGATATTCAATCATCTTTCGTCATTATTGCCGGTCGGATTCTATTATAAAGCGTTCCACAGCAAGAAGCTTTTCCCGTATTGGGAACGGTTGTTCCGCAACATAACGGGCCTGGGGAAGGTCGACCTTGAAACACCCCGAATATTCACCCCCAAAGATTACGATTTTTGTTCGGTAGCGGTCATCGGCGCGGGTCCATCCGGGCTTGCGGCCGCACTGGCAGCTGCAGAGCAAGGTGCCGACACATTGCTCATCGATGAGAACCCGCAATGTGGTGGGAGCGGGCATTATCAAAGAGGTGGGGATAATGCTTTGTGGCATGCCACAAAGCAGCTTCTAGAAAAGGTCGAAGCACACCCGCTGATTCGCGTTCTTACCAGTACGGTGGCGGCCGGTTATTACGCAGATCACTGGTTGGCCCTGGTATCTGAACGCAAAATGACCAAGTTGCGGGCGAAGTCTGTGGTGTTTGCAACCGGTGCTTTTGAGCAGCCCGCAGTGTTCGGGAATAATGATCTTCCGGGAGTCATGCTGGGATCTGCCGCTCAACGTCTGATGTATCGCTTCGCGGTACGACCTGCGCAGAGGGCTGTCGTATTGCTCGCCAACGATGATGGCTATCGGCTGGCACTCGATCTTAAGGCCCACGGTGTTGAAGTCGCCGCAATGGTTGACATGCGCCCAGAGGGGGCGGCACAAAATCCTTTTTCCAAGTCGCTTACCGATCAGGGGATACCGCTATACACCGGTTGCTGTGTCTACGAGGCACTACCTGCCAAGGAGGATCATGTTGTGGGCATGGCCCGTGTAGCATCATTCTCGGATGGTAAGGCCGATTTGGCCACCGTCCGTGAAATTCAGTGTGACGGAATTATTATGAGTGTGGGTTGGGCCCCCGCCGCCAATCTTCTCTATCAAGCCAATACGCAGATGCGTTATACGGATGCACTGGAGCAATTTGTTCCAGGGGAGTTGGCTCCCGGCATTTTCGCTTGTGGCCGGGTAAATGGTCTCTATAACCCGGATGCCCGATTACGGGATGGCCAGCGCGCCGGCAGTGCCGCAGCAGCTTACCTGGGATTTGGAAAGGCCCTAGAGGTGGATATTGCTCCCGGGGCGACGTGCCCAAGCTTTCCCTGGCCTATGGTTTCCCATCCACAAGGCAAAAATTTTGTGGATTTTGACGAAGATCTGCAGCTCAAGGATTTCGAGAACGCCGTGCAGGAAGGTTTTGACAACATTGAGCTCTTGAAGCGTTTCACAACGAATGGAATGGGACCTAGCCAGGGCAAGCATTCCAATATGAATGCCCTGCGTATTTTGGGGCGGTTGACGGGTCAGCGCCCAGACGCTGTAGGTACGACCACCGCCCGTCCATTTTTTCATCCCATACCGTTATCCCATCTCGCGGGACGCGGATTTCATCCGGAACGCCGGACCCCTGTGCATCCCCGCCACGTCGCCCTTAACGCATTTTTTATGCGCGCGGGCGAGTGGCTGCGTCCTGAGTATTACGCACGGGCCGGTTGCAATCGCAGTGCATGTATTCAAGAGGAAGTGGCAGCAGTCCGAGCCTCTGTAGGCCTGATAGATGTTGGCACATTAGGGAAGCTCGAAGTATTCGGGCCGCAGGCAGTAGAGCTGTTGGAGCGCGTCTACGTCTCAAAATACGCCAATTTGAAGGTGGGTATGACACGCTATGCGGTCATGTGTGATGAGGCGGGAGTGGTCATTGATGATGGTGTGATTGCGCGGTTGGCTGCGGATCACTTTTATTTTACCACGACGACCTCGGGAGCAGCCCAGATTTATCGGGAGTTGAGCCGTCTCAACGCGATGTGGCGACTGAACTGTGGCATCGTTAACCATACCGGCGCATTCTCTGCCATGAATCTTGCTGGCCCAAAATCGCGAGAGGTTCTGCAACAACTTACAGCCATAGATCTTTCTGGCGGGTCTTTTCCGTATCTGGCAGTTCGGGAAGGGAGGGTGGCCGGCATCCCCGCGCGTCTGATGCGGGTGGGTTTTGTGGGGGAATGGGGTTACGAGATTCATATTCCCGCTGAATATGGAATAACCCTTTGGGATGCGATTCTGGATGCGGGACGCCCTTTCAGCATTCGACCTTTCGGTGTGGAAGCGCAACGCGTCCTGCGCTTGGAAAAGGGACATGTGATTATCGGACAGGATACGGATGGTCTCACGAATCCCTATGAGGCAGGTCTCGGATGGGCGATAAAAATGGATAAGCCCTTCTTCATCGGTAAGCGCAGCCTGCATATTCTCTCGAAACAGCCCCTGCGGCAGCAATTGGTTGGGTTTCAAATGCCGCAGGAATACACGGGGCCTCCCCCGCAGGAAAGCCACCTGATCATCCATGCCGGAGAAATTGCCGGACGAGTAACCAGCATCGCCTATAGTCAGGCAATCGACGCCCACATTGGTTTGGCGTTGGTTGCTCCGGATTTGGCGTTGTCCGCGACCTCTTTTGAAATCCGTCTGACCAACGGTGGTTTCGTCACTGCACAGATAACATCGTTACCATTCTACGATCCCGATCAAATGCGCCAGAAGGAGTCCACATGTGCGTAGATGCTGACCGATGGAGCCCCATTTATACCACCGAGACCACCCCGGCGGGGAGTGTCTTGTCCACGATTGACCAGGATGCGGCGATCTGGATCGCCGATCTCTCCCTGCAACCGCGCTTTGGTTGCAAAGGGCGTGGAGTGGCCGAGTGGCTGGGGGCACAGGATTTCATTGTGCCCGCCAGCGCCAACAGTTGGGTGATGACAGGAGAATCTACGATTTTACGTTTGGGTGATTCGGAGTTTCTGATTGAAAGTACAGCAGACGTTATTGACAAGATCAAAAGTTTCCCGCGAGAAGCGGCGGTTTATCCTGTTTTGCGCCAGGATTGTGCGATCGAGTTAGGGGGGACTCAAGTGGAAAACCTACTCAGGCAGGTTTGTAGCATGCACTTCGGGGCTCTGAACCTGTCTGCCCAACCTGTTGTTCTCACATCAATGATCGGTGTGAGTGTAATTATATTACCCAAACAGAATCAAGGCCGGCCTCATTTTCGGGTGTGGGCAGATAATACCTATGGATTTTACTTGTGGAACACCTTGCGGGGGATCGGTAACGAACTGGGTGGCTGTCAGGTTTGCCTTGTCAGAGATTCGGGATATCAGTAAACCGCCAGAAAGAACTTTATCTATATCACGGAGGCTTACAGCACATGAATATTGAAGCTGCACGAAAATTTCTCTCGGAAAATCAGATCAAATATGTGCTTGCGCAGTTCGTTGATATTCACGGCACCGCAAAAACCAAATCGGTACCCGTGAAACATTTTGAGACAATCCTCGGCAATGGCGCGGGATTTGCGGGATTTGCGGTGTGGGGTTTAGGCATCGCGCCGCATGGGCCAGACTTTATGGCGGTTGGAGACCTCTCGACGCTTTCGCTGGTACCCTGGCAGCCGGGTTACGCACGCATCGTCTGTGATGGGCATGTGCATGGAAAGCCGTGGCCCAATGACACCCGAGTGGCTCTAAAAAAACAGATTGCACGATTAAGTGAGCGAGGGCTTACCTTCTATACCGGGCTAGAGCCGGAGTTTTCTTTGCTGCGCCGTGGCACAGATGGTGTGATCTCACCTTGTGATCTCAGCGATGCGCTGCCAAAACCCTGTTATGACTACAAAGGGTTATCTCGCTCCAGAGCATTCCTTGAGAAACTGGTGGACAGCATGATCGCCAGCGGTATTGACGTGTATCAAATCGATCACGAAGATGCGAATGGACAGTTCGAAGTCAATTATACCTTTACCGACTGTCTTACTTCTTGCGACCAGTTTACTTTTTTCAAAATGGCCGCTGCGGAAATTGCGCATGAAATGGGTCTGATCTGCTCATTCATGCCCAAGCCTTTTGCGAATCGGCCCGGAAATGGTATGCACATGCATATGTCCATCGGGGATGGAGAGAGGAATCTCTTCGCCGAGGCCAGCGATCCCCGGGGTCTTCAGCTCTCCTCCATGGCGTATCATTTTTTAGGGGGCGTACTGGCGCACGCGTCAGCATTGACAGCGATCTGCGCGCCCACGGTGAATTCTTACAAGCGTTTGGTAGTGGGGCGCTCACTCACCGGTGCGACATGGGCACCCGCCTACATCAGTTATGGAGATAACAACCGATCCTCGATGGTGCGTATTCCCGGTGGGCGCTTGGAACTCCGTTTGCCCGATGGTGCTTGCAACGCCTATCTCGCCACGGCCGCTGTAATCGCCGCTGGTCTCGACGGTATCGACCGTTCCCTGGATCCGGGGGAGCCCAAGAACGCTAATTTATATGAGTGGTCATCCGAAGATCTCAAAAGA
This sequence comes from Acidithiobacillus ferrianus, assembly GCF_010378095.1. GTDB lineage: Bacteria > Pseudomonadota > Gammaproteobacteria > Acidithiobacillales > Acidithiobacillaceae > Acidithiobacillus > Acidithiobacillus ferrianus. The sequence goes on from NZ_WNJL01000037.1 coordinate 15,566, forward strand.
GAGGGGGTCAACATTTTGCCGCAAAATTTGCATGAGGCTCTGTTGGCATTCGAGGCAGATGAAATTCTGTTGTCTGCCCTTGGTCCTGTGTCGGGAGAGTTTTTAACCCTAAAGCATATGGAATGGGTGGAGTATATGCGCCATGTTTCCGACTGGGAGCTTTCCACTTATCTGGAATTCTTCTGAGTTTATGCTTGTAAACCATTTATCGGATACTTTGTAAGGGGAACACTATCATGTGCGGCATTGTCGGATTACTCATAAAGAAAGAGCCACTACGTGTCCATCTAGGTGAGTGGATGGTGCCTATGCTGATCGGTATGACCGAGCGTGGCCCGGATTCTGCCGGTCTTGCGATCTTCTCCAAGTCACTTCCTGTAGGCCAACACAAAATAAGCCTGTACTCCGGGTTGACGACAGACGGGGCTGATTTTAACTGGACCGGCATGCGACATCATGCCGACGAAACTCTGGGTATTTCATCCACCATTCAACACAGTGACAATCATGCCATACTGACGTTTGTAGGGAATCCTGAGCTGGTTAAGCGTTGGATTCATGAACATTATCCAGCCGTTCATATCTTATCCACCGGCAGTAGCATTGATTTGTTTAAGGATGTGGGGAGTCCAGCAGCAGTGGCCAGTCGTTACCGTCTAGATCTGCTACAGGGTAGCCATTTGGTTGGTCATACTCGCATGGCTACAGAGTCTGCCGTTACACCGGATCGTGCGCATCCTTTCACCGCAGGAGAGGACTTTTGTCTGGTGCACAATGGGTCACTGTCCAATCCATATGGTATTCGTCGGATGCTGGAATCCCATGGCATTCACTTCGATACTGATAACGATACGGAAGCGGCATGCCGATTTTTGGAATGGCGACTGCGTGAAGGAGACACTCTGGAAGAAGCCATACAAAAAAGTTTCACCGAGTTGGATGGATTCTTTACTTTTCTCATGGGCACTGCAAATCAGCTTGCCTTGATCCGCGATCCCTTTGCTTGTAAACCTGCTGTTGTGGCAGAGACGGGCGATTATGTGGCGATCGCTTCAGAGTTTCGATCATTGGCCCACCTGCCGGATATACAGAATGCGCATATCTTTGAACCAGCCCCAGAGGAGATGTACGTATGGAGAATATAAAATTTGATCTGCAGACCACTTCGGTACGGGAGATCAATAAATTTCTTCATCACGAAATTGCGGAAGGTACGGTGCCAAGAATCATCATCGAGCATCCCGATGGCGCTCATAATATTGCCGCTGGCCTAAATGTCAATTGTGAAGTGGAGATTCGTGGGCATGTGGGATACTACGCTGCAGGAATGAATCAGCATGCTTCCGTCTTGATCGCTGGCAACGCGGGTACGGGTGTTGCCGAAAATATGATGAATGGTCGGGTACATGTCCGTGGTTTTGCCTCCAACTCCGCAGGTGCCTCAGCTCATGGTGGGCTTCTCATTGTCGATGGTGACGCGGGTCTGCGTTGCGGTATTTCATTGAAAGGCGGAGATATTGTAGTGGGCGGATCCGTGGGCAGCTTTTCCGCATTTATGGCCCAGGCCGGTCGCATGGTGATTTGCGGGAATGCAGGGGATGCGCTGGGCGATTCCCTCTATGAAGCCGTAGTGTACGTGAAAGGGCATATCAAATCTTTGGGTGCCGATGCGCGCATAGAGGATATGACAGCTGATGATCATCAAGCGCTCGAATCTTTATTGAATCAGGCAGGGGTGAGTTATAGCATGCACCGGCCCAGCGATTTTAAGCGCATCGCTTCAGCCCGAAACCTGTACCACTGGAACGCCGATGCTAACCAGGAATACTGAGGGATACATCATGAACGAAAGTCATAACAGCGATAAAAGAATCTCCAAAGAGGAGTCCTGGGGATATGATCGAAGCACGCTGGATTATATCCAGCGTGCAGCGGCGCATGGTCTCTATGAGATCCGCGGACTGGGTGCTAAACGTAAGGTACCCCACTTTGATGACCTGGTTTTTCTTGGAGCATCCATGTCCCGTTACCCCTTGGAGGGATATCGAGAAAAGTGTGCAACAAAAACCATTCTAGGTACTCGGTTTGCCTCCAGGCCTGTGGAATTGGAAATACCAATCACCGTGGCCGGAATGAGCTTTGGTGCACTCTCCGCGAATGTGAAGGAAGCATTGGGCCGGGCGGCAACCGAAGTGGGCACTTCGACCACCACGGGAGATGGTGGCATGACATCGGAAGAGCGAAACTCATCAAAAGTCTTGGTCTATCAATGCCTGCCTTCGCGCTATGGTTTCAACCCGGATGATTTACGTAGGGCAGATGCTATTGAGGTCGTTATCGGACAGGGTGCCAAACCGGGGGGCGGCGGTATGCTCCTAGGGCAAAAGGTGAACCCGCGTGTCGCACAAATGAGAACATTGCCGGCGGGTGTCGACCAGCGTTCCGCCTCGCGGCATCCTGACTGGACCGGACCCGATGACCTGATCATAAAAATTCACGAATTACGAGAAATCACGGATTGGGAGAAGCCGATTTATGTCAAAGTCGGGGCCACACGCACGTTTCATGACGTAAAGCTTGCCATACACGCGGGTGCGGATGTGATTGTGGTGGATGGCATGCAGGGGGGTACCGCCGCAACTCAAACCTGCTTTATCGAGCACGTAGGTATACCAACCCTTGCTGCTCTACGGCAAGCAGTAGATGCCCTCGAAGACATGAATATGAAAGGAACCGTGCAATTGATCATCTCTGGGGGAATCAGAACGGGGGCGGATGTCGCGAAGGCCTTGGCGATGGGTGCAGACGCAGTATCAATTGGTCAAGGCGTGCTTATGGCATTGGGCTGCAATAGTGAGAGTTGGATAGATTCGGGCGGGCAGCATATTTCTGCGGCGCAGGATTATTTGAAGATCGGAACAGAAGCTGGTTACTGCCATCATTGTCATACCGGCCAGTGTCCCGTGGGCATCGCCACTCAGGATGAGCTTCTCGAACAGAGACTCCGCCCGAAGATAGGGGCGAAACGTCTAAAGAACTACCTAAATACCCTGAACATGGAACTTACGACTATTGCCAGGGCATGCGGAAAGAACAATGTCCATCACCTCGAAAGGGAGGATTTGGTGGCGCTAACCATAGAAGCGGCGGCAATGGCCAATATTCCTTTGGCGGGAACCGAATGGATACCTGGAAACGGAATGAAATAAGAACATGGTGAACGATTACTATCCCGTTTCTTGGAAATTAGCAAAGGAAGCATGAAATGTCTGCCAGAATGCTTGACGGGCGCGCTCTTTCGAAAGAAATTCGCGCAGGTCTATTTGAAAGATCACTGCGCATAAGGAATAAAGGTGTTGTACCTGGTTTGGCCGTTATCTTAGTCGGAAATGACCCCGCGTCAAAAGTATATGTCAGAAACAAATCGAAAGCCTGCGATGAGTGCGGAGTCATGTCAAAAATTTTTTCTTTCCCAGGTACCGTATCGGAGTATGAGTTGATGGAGTTGATAGCGGAGCTGAATGTTTCCAATGAAATAGATGGTATCCTGGTTCAGCTCCCGTTGCCTGGGCATGTAAACGTGCGAAATATCATAGGTTGTATTTCGGTAAATAAAGATGTGGATGGATTCCACTTGTATAATGTTGGGGGTTTGGTGGTGGGAGGTACGATATTCCCGCCATGTACTCCTTATGGCGTCCAACTATTGCTGGAAGCCGCAAAGATTGAAGTCGCATCAAAAAATGTTGTTATTGTTGGCGCTAGTAACATAGTAGGAAAACCTATGGCATTGATGTTGCTTCAGAAAGGCGCCACTGTGAGCATATGCCACATAAAAACACGTGATTTGTCACTCTATACGAGGATGGCGGATATTCTCATTGTCGCTGCAGGAAAGCCCGGATTAATAACTGCTGATATGGTGAAGAATGATGTTGTCGTCATTGACGTGGGTATTAATAAGATGTCAGATGGATCAATAACAGGTGATGTGGATTTTGATAGTGTGAAACATATAGCTTCATGGATCACGCCAGTGCCTGGAGGAGTAGGGCCAATGACCGTGACAATGCTCATTGAAAATACGATAAGATCGGCCGAATTAAGAATGTCCATTAATCAATTGTGATTAAGAATATTGAAAATGGAAAATTCCAGCGCTAAAAAGTCTAGGCATGGCTATTGTGAAGACTTTTTCGTGCCGAGTGTTGAGAGCCCAGAGAGTTACTCCGTCTTGATTTCGAGCTTTACGGGTGATAAGGAGGTTAATGAAGACTACATCTGTTTCCATGTTGGAGAGTTGAAACAACGCAACACACATGGAAGCGTACTTATAGTAGCTGATGGGCTTAGTGGTGGGAAAGGGGGGAGGATCGCCGCGGAGTTGTTCTCCAGGTGTTTTCTGGATGGTTATTTTTGTAGTAAAGAGAGCCTTCCTCCAGAAAAGAACGTGGGTCATCTATTTGATTCTATTAATAAGTGGCTGGTATCCGTGGCGAAAATGGATCAAACCATTGAAGGCATGTCAGCCTCCTTTTGTGTGGTCATTGTGCGCGCTTGGGAATGTTATATATTTCACGCCGGTGATGTCCGGTGTTATCTGTTGAATGGTGGTCAACTTCAACAGATAACTTCAGACCACGTGGTTTCGGCTCTATATGGTCAGTACATAACGAGAGCTATTGGCCTTGAGTCAGAATTTATTGGAGAAATGAGCAAGATTGCCATTTCAGATAACGACAAGATTATTGTATGCTCCGATGGTCTGCATAGATTTGTTACACGCAACCAGATAAGGGAGTTTCTAGTAGGTACTCAATTCCTGGGATCGTCTACAATTGACGAGTTGGTTGATTGTGCACGACTTCATGGTTCTAAGGATGATATTTCTATTGGGATTCTGCAATGTCTGAATATACCAAAAAAAAGTTATATGTTTTACGAGAGTCAAATTGATCACCTGCCAATAGGAAAATGCCCACATCCTGGTGATTTGGTAGACGGGTTCACTATTCTTAACCTGATTCACGATGGATATTATAATAAAATATTTCTCGTAGAACCTGCCGGTTCTCCTGGCAAAAATTATGTCATGAAATTTCCAAACCATAGAACGTTACGGAATAAAAGTATTTTAAATACAATTGCACGCGAAAAATGGGTTGCTTCTGTTGTGTCGAGCCCGTGGCTTGCTGAGGGGATAGAGAACTTTATCGCTTCACCGAGCCAGATTTATTTGTTGGCGCCATACTATGACGGAATAACGCTAGGAAAAGCCGTTTGTGAAAACAGGCTTTCATTTGCTGAAAGTCTTTCGATTGCCAGGAAGTTGTCATATGGGTTATATGAGTTACATCGCCATGGGATTATACACAGAGATATTAAGCCGGACAACATTATGATTGTAAATAATAATGTTGTTAGAATAATGGACTTCGGATTCGCTCGAATCCCCGGACAAATTGGCAGCGAGTTTGATGTTGATCTAGGAACTCCAGCTTATTCTGCACCTGAATTGGTGGCTGGCAACCTCGCGGATTCGAGATCTGATGTATATTCATTTGGGGTTACATTATATTATATGTTCTCTGGTGGTAAAAGTCCGTTTGGTATTGATGGATATAAGAGCCTGAAGCGATGTAATAATACCCCATATTGGCTGGATGAAATGGTGAAAAAAATGCTCTAACGAAACCCTGATGAGAGGTTTTCTGATACTTTGGAAGTTGCTTATGTGATCGATAAATATGTTGATTTACATCGTTATTCTATGGATGCCGAAACAAAATTTCCGCTTATTATGAAAATTAGCCAAGTAAATAGGTGGCGAATTGTTTCTTTTGTATTTTTTATGGCAATAATTTTTCTGTTATTTGAGAGGTGACTACAAAATATATTAATACATTCACCGGCTGGCTGATGTTTTTGCCCTGGAAGCAAGGGCTTTTGTTCCCGTGGGTGGGCTCAATCAATCCATGTGTCACACATTCCGCAGCAGGGCGGGACGGGACAAACCAAATCTCCGGCCGCGCGCGACCGATCCTTACACAAGCCAAGGCCAATACACGCCTCACGTTGCAAACGATGGCGGCGCTCTCCGACCACGGGCCGGTAGCCTCCTCGATACTGGGTGATCGCGTGGACTATGTATCAGCGCTGATTGATGGAAGAGCCGTCCTTGAGACAGCTAGATCAGGGATTGCAGCACAAGAGGTAATGGACTTATGGGCCGGACTAAAGGAGCGACTTAGCGAAAATGCTAAAGGGCGAAATAGCACAAAAGGTGCCAGATGGTTTCCGCAGGAAGTTCAAGATACGGGCGGCAGAGGAGGGCATCACTGGAGTTGAGCTGTTGCGCAGATGTAATGGATGCCTCCCCCTACACAGGACCGGCAGCGGGGAGTTTCTTGAGAGAGTCCTCGCTTGAACCGGACGGCATCAAGGTGCCAAGGTGGAAATTTATCCACGAGAAGGACAAGGAGGACTCATCATGCAGGTTACAACATATGGATTAGATTTGGCAAAATCAGTCATGCAGTTGCACTGGGTAAACATGGAGACCGGAGAGATTCATCGCAAACAGTTGAAGCGCCGAGCGCTTCTGGAGTTTTTCGCCAACCGCCAACCGGGTATCGTGGCGATGGAAGCGTGTGGTAGTGCCCATTATTGGGCTCGGGAATTGCGTAAACTGGGGCATGAGGTTCGCTTGATCGCCGCCCAGTTTGTGCGTCCCTTCGTGAAGACCAACAAGAACGATGCGGCGGATGCGGCAGCGATCTGGGAAGCCGTACAGCGGCCTGATATGCGCTTCGTGGCCGTCAAGAGCGAGGAACAGCAATCCATCCTGTCACTACACCGTATTCGGGAGCAACTGATCAAAATGCGTACGATGCAGGTGAACCAGATCCGGGGGCTACTCTATGAATTTGGTGCCGATCTTCCGCAAGGTCGCCAGAGGGGACTGAAAGAAGTTCCTGATGCTTTGGCTGATCTGGAAAAATCCATATCGCCCATGCTGCTGGACACCGTTCACCAGCAATTAAAGCGCCTTGAAGGGATGGACAAGGATATTGCGGATATCGAAAAGCGTTTGATGCTGTGGAAGAAAGACCAGGTGGCGGTGACTCGATTGATGGCTATTCCCGGCGTGGGGCTTCTTACGGCCACCGCCATTATCGCCACCGTGGGAGAGATGAAGTCCTTTTGTTCAGGGCGCGAGTTTGCGGCCTTTCTGGGATTGGTTCCCCGCCAGAGTGGGACGGGTGGCAAGGTCCGGTTACTGGGCATCAGCAAGCGCGGAGATACCTATCTCCGAACGCTGCTCACCCACGGGGAGCGCGGGCAGTCGTGAATCGCCAGATCAAGAAACGGAATCCTTGGATCGACAAACTGCTCAGCCGACGGCTTTACAGTGTGGCTGTGGTGGCATTGGCCAACAAGATGGCCAGAATGATTTGGGCACTACTGGTAAAAATACAGAATATGACGCCCATCACGCTGCGGTAAAAGCCGCTGCGTAGTACTGGATAACAAAATTGTTGAACTTCAACAAAAGGAGTTGCGCAAGCTGATGCACGATTGATGGCAGAACAGGTCAGACCGCGGGAGAGAGAGCCTGGATCAGCCTAGTCCTTAAAGGACGATGTGGAGATGAGGACTCTTCCGGCGGATTTCATCAGGGTCAGCAGGAATAAACCTGCATTGAAGACCGGATATAAGGCAGCAACCAGACCTCAACATGCCAGAAGTCGAAAATCATCTTGCGAACATGGAAGCATCCATATAAGGCGTTTGCGAGCACTTAACGACAACCCGGCAATGTATGACGGCTTTGGTTTTGTAGAGGAGTAACTCCACCGATTGCTCAGGCAATCATGACGTGATGGCAAGACAGGTAAGACCGTGGTCGATTCAACCTGATAGCAGCCTTGCGCTTCGAGCGCGTCCGACTGATGAGGCATCGACCAGCGAATTCCATCAGGGACAGAGGTCAAGCCTCACGAAAAGTCCGAATGTATGGCTGCAATCTTTACCCTTCTTACCGTTATCAATTGAGTGCTTGGCAAACAGGGGCGACCATGTAAGGCTGCTAGGATCTTCGCCAACCTGCATTTTGGTCTACAACAAGCGCAGCCGGCTGGCTGGAGAAGAAAGACGTGCTCAATACGAGGACGCTCAAGGAGTTGCGGTCCCTACTGGCGGCGGCCATGAGCAGCTAGACCGGGGCATGCGGGGGCCTGTTGCACCGTCTTATCACATCGGCGGCTCCGGTCGGCATTACACCCGGCGGGTCCAACCTTACTCCATTTCAGAGCGGCGACAACCACCCTGCCACCGGGAGCCACTTGGTGCGCTACTGCACGAGAAAACAGCAGAGGCATTCGAGGACCGGGTGCAGAAATTACTCACGCCTGCACCATTACAGCAACATGTTTAGACTATGCGCCCCAAGACCGTGCGAGGGAACCGAAACAGCCAAATAGCCAAAACAGTTTCTTGCGGTATTTCAAAATGTTACCAGATGTTTGTCTTGCTGAAAAACTGGCATGAATCGTGCTTTTATGATGTTGTAAAAACATTGAAACCTTAATGTTTTCCTTAAGCAACTTCATACAGGAGCTGTAACATGCCAAAACAACTTAAACCCGTTGTATTAGCAATTGGTCTGCTAACTGGATTCACCGGCATAACCCACGCGGATGGATTTTCCATTCCACCTCCCATTAAATTCAATGCCGGACCCCTTGGGGAGCTGGACGTGCAGGGTGTTCTGTCCGGGATGGGTTTCGCACAAACCAATCCTTCTGGATCCGGATTGAATGGGAAAAATTTTGGCACGGCTATTTCTAATGGGCTGATATCGGTCAGCAAACCTAGCGGACTAGTTCAGTTCTACCTGACGGCCGGCGCCTATAACTTCCCCAACTTAGGACAACCATTCCATTCTGCGAGTACCGCTATACAGGACTTCACCGCTCTACCCTCTGCCTATCTCACAATCGCGCCCATGAGTGACTTCTCGATAAGCATCGGACAACTACCCACATTGATAGGGTATACCGGCACATTCGATTATAATCGTATGAACATTGAAGGCGGGTTTCCCTGGACTATTCAACCCTCTTTTAGTCGGGGCGTACAAGCCAATTACTCATATGGTCCGATTTCCGCCTCGGTTTCATGGAATGACGGCTACTTTTCAAATAGATATAACGTGATTTCTGGACTACTCACTTATACTATCAATTCTGAGAATTCTGTTTCTTTATATGCAGCAGGGAATACCGGGCACACGGGCATTGTCAGTGATACATCATCGCTCGTATTCTCAAAGAATGGATATGTCGACAGTTCACTCGTATATGACAACAGCGATATTTACGGGCTCTACTACACTTATAGCGGTTCAGACTTCACTATTACACCGGAGGTACAGTATATGTATACACCGGTTAATCAAGCATTCGGCACAACGCAAAGCTCCAGCGATATTAGCGCCATGATTCACGCGGATTACTACATCAACAAGAATTGGTCGATTGCGGCGGGTGTGGACTACGAAAAGTCTAGCAGCACAGGAGAAGGATCTACGGCTACCGGGGGCTACTTCGGTTATGGGCCAGGCTCCAGCGCCTTTGGACTCATGATCACTCCCACCTATGTGGATGACGGATACTTCATCCGCGATGAGCTATCTTATGTACGCCTGACCAATTTCAGCAGCGGATTCGGACAGAATGCAACCTCACCCGACCAGATCCGCGACATTGTCGAAACCGGATTCTGGTTCTAAGCATTCGCGACAAAGCAACATAGGACTCCGTTTCTACGGAGTCCACCTACATCGCTAATGCAGATGATCAACAGCAACTAACGTCACACAATCCGATCCAGCCCCTCCTCCAGTCTTCAAAGTACTGATAGCTGCCAACGATTGGCCGACAGTCCAACTATATAAGTTCTCGTCATCGGTCTGCATGGCAAATTCTGAGACTCGACAAATCATCTTATGACACTCCCAGATCAGTTACTGTCCCTGCAACTGACCAAGCAGGATGAGCTTGATTGACCCCTGCCGACCTGCACGACTTGTGGCTTTGAATATGAAAAGAAGGATATGGCATGCTGTCCGGCACATGACGTACCAATCTGTTCACTGTGTTGTTCGCTGGATAGTGAGTGTCACGATATGTGTAAAGATGTATGGGTAACTTGAAGAATATTCCTGTCAAGTGTGCCCGTTTATACTTTATACTTTATGGTTTTGAGGGAATGAGGTTTTTATTCCTGCCATTGAGACAAGATTTATATCAGATATAAATATCAGGACTTCATCGGACATATTGGATCCTCAAACACATAAATATGCTTTTGTTCTGAGTCTGCACTATAGAATTCAGTCTAAGAAAATACAGTTCTAACAGCCGATTGAGCTTGATCAATAAGAAAATTCGTATCCTCGTTAGTGTATATAAGTAGCGGGCGAATCTTGAGAGTATTGCCCGAGACACCGCTGGTGCTAATAATTACACCACGTTGTTTCATTGCTTCGACTATACGAATGGCTCCGTCAGCGTTTGGCGCTCCGTCATTTGTCACAACATCAACCGCTATTGACATTCCTGAACCCCGTACTGACGATATATTTACACAGGACTCCTTCAGTTGTTCAAGTTCAGAAAGAATTTTTTCCCCTTGGATGTGCGCATTTTCAAGAAGATTCCGCTCCTCAATTTCATCCAATACGGCGTGACCTACAGCGACTGCCACGTTGTTGCCACCAAAGGTGTTAAAATAGCTATCCATTATGTAGTCATCTAATAAAGCCTTAAACATAATGGCTGCCATAGGGTAGCCATTGCCCATCGGCTTACCCATAGTAATAATATCCGGATCAGCGCCATGGGTCTGGAACCCCCAGAAATATGAACCAGACCTGGCGAACCCGGGTTGTACCTCATCAGCGATATACAAGGCACCATTGTCATGAAGTAGTCTGACCGCGTCATCTAGAAAGCCTTTCGGTGTTAATCCCAGACCATCGCTAGTAAAAAACGAATCAAAGATACCTGCGGCAAGCCGTATACCCCGACTGTGCATGTCGTTTATCGCTGTCTGCAGGCCATCGATGAAGGAATTTCCTTCGTTCTTGCCAACTGGGGAGGGAATAGTCGCGATCTCTAGTCCAAGTCGGTTGGACAATTCGAGGTAGCCCGTCATGGATGTCGTGATGGCTTGGGTCAGTGCCGTTAGGCCGTGATAGGCGTGGTCGGTGACGATAAATCCGTTCCCTCCAGTGAACTGCATGGCCACACGCATCGCGAGGTCATTAGCCTCGCTCCCACTACAGGTAAATATAGATCTCCACTCATTGTTTCCTTCGTTTTTGCCTGTCAAGCGTTCCGATAATCGACACAGTTCATCATTGACATAGCGGGTATGTGTACAAATCATTTTCGCTTGATTCGTCATGGCATCAATGACTCGCCGATTGCCATGCCCTACGGATACCACGTTGTTATAAGCATCGAGATATTTCCTGCCGCTAGCGTCTGTTATCCAAGCGTCTTGCGCTTGTACCGGATTTAGTGGGTCACGGTAAAAAAGCTCATATTTATGGCTAAGCGTAGCTCTCCTGCGCATTACTTGAGTCGGATGTGTTTTTTCATCGGTGACTGTAAAACTATTTAGTTTAAGCATTATTGTCCTCTGATAGTGGCAATTAAAGTGAGAGGTTGAACTCGCCTTGTAATATTCGTTCGATAACATTATATGAACACTCGAACCACTCATGACCAAGTGTTTTGGCAAAATCACTATTTATGTGAGAGAAGTACCATGCCATGAGCTGTATCCTTCGCATAGCAATAAAATATGGTAAAATATCTAAATCATCTTGGTTGAGCTTGCGAACTGTTAAATAGTTATGGAGTAACTCATTTAGCCAATCAGTTACTTTATAATCGTGTTCCAAGAAACTTGCTGACGCTGCAATATCAAACATATACCACGAGTGGCAGCAATCATCAAAATCAATAATTACCAATTCGTTATTTCTGACGATAATATTGGTAGGACGCATGTCGGCATGAATTAATCCATATATTTTCTCACCATGGTATTCATGCAGTCTTTTCTGTATTTCACAAATAGAGCGCTTAACAAGATTTTCTTGCGGCCGGCTAACGTAATTGGATTGATACCAGCTACCCCAAACACTGTTGTCCCCAATTATTCTGTCAAAATTCCAAGATGGTCTTTTATCATAAAAAAATGGCGTAATTGACTCTGATATATTGTGCATAGTGCCCATCACCAACCCAAGCTGGCCATAGACCTCTAAATTTTTCTCAGGTGTAGGATGCTCTCCATCTATCCACTCAAATATTGAAACGAGAATATCACCGCCTGGTGCGGAGACAATACTCACATTTTCTCCCGATGACGTAGATACTGGACGTGCTGTCTTGATATTCCGATCGTTGAGGATCTCAACAAAGCGCAATTCCGCCTGGATCTCCTCCCGAGAATGATATCCTGGCCTTTGTAGTCTCAAAGAATATTTATTTTCTCCGCAATTCAGTCTGTAAGTATGATTTTCAGAGCTCGTTATAAAGGATATATCTAAAAGATTGCGCCCTATTTCTGGATATTCGCATCTAACGTGTCTGGTGATCAAGCTCATTAAGTTTTCCATCATAAAGTCATCCAGGATAGATATGGGATCATGCAGGCGCCTAGATTGTCCATCTAAGATCAGAATAAATTCAACAATATCATAGTCTATATATACCGAACAAATCAAGCTTTTCAGAAACATAAAGTGGACCATAATCAATCCATCTGGCGACCCCTATTTTTATGAGGGGACTGGCATTAGTGGTCGCAGAAAAACCAATTATTGCAAACGGTAACGCGACCAGTGCATGGAGAACGCGTGCTCTGACAATGATGCCCATGACAATATCCTTCTCTTTAAGTGAAGCTAATTATATTAAGCAATAATCAGGCCATGTGGAATAATACTGCAACCTTGCCTATCCGGTTTGCTGTCAATTATGCTATCGAGTGAATCCGTTAAGCGCGCTGCAGAGCATTTCTGCAGATAGCGCAAACAAACACATCGGCCACTTATTGATGGATTGCGATATGTTTCGGTCGGATCTGTAGTACGCACTATTATAGGGCAACTACCGGCCATATAGAGCACCACAATGGGGCTAGGAGCATTCAGCGACTGATTCCATGCGGATCCGACAACACACTGAGGGTCTCGGGGTGTTGGAAGCCATGCCGCAGCGATCGCCATCCGTTCCCACGTCACGTCATACCGCCTTTCTGACTGCGCCGTCGAAGCGTGCACCGCCACTCATACACACCGGTAGCAGGCCCCCTTGCCAAACCCCCTCGAATGGCTTGAGGCGATAGTGGTTATCGCCCATTTCCATACCTGCCATTACGAAACGCAGCGACACCGCTACCCCGGGACTACAAACCGTAACAGGTTTGAGAGAGTGCTCGGCCCAAGTATTGTAGCCAGTAACAGCACAGGACAGCCGCACCAATTAAACCCCCATCACACCCTGTCCAAACCCTTTTATTGCCACCGCCGAACGAATCTAGAGTATCCAGAACACATGGGTCACATTCAGAATGCCGAGACCAATCACCACCACTCCAGCACCCGCTCTTAGCCATGGGTGCTGGAGAGATGCAGCCAAGCCGCCTCCCACCAGCCCCATAAGGGCGAGGTTCGGCAGAGTGCCAAGACCGAAAACCATCATCAGGACCGCGCCGCGGTCAGCGCCACCGGCGGCCATGGCCCAGATGAGAACACTGTAGACCAACCCGCAGGGCATCCACCCCCAAAGGGTTCCCAAAGCTATGGCCTGGGGAAAGGAATGCACCGGTACGAAGCGGCGCCCCAAAGGCGCGAGTCGCTTCTAGAAACCTTCCCCGAGCCGTTCCACCATCACCAACCCCTGCCACCAACCGGCCAGATAAAGCCCTAAGACCAGCATGAAAAGGGCGGCCAGCACCGCCAGGGCGAGTTGGGCGTAGCGGGCATTCACCAGGTTGGTTGCGAAACTGCCCACCCCTCCGGCTATGGCCCCGGCGAAACTGTAGCTGCCGATCCGACCTATGTTGTAGCCGAGCACCAAGGACCAAGCCGTAGACGGCCTGCGGCGGACCGGGCTCTGGCTGAGGCTAAAGGCTCCGACCAGACCGCCACACATACCGACGCAGTGGACTCCACCCAGCAGTCCCACCAGGAAGGCCGCAGAAAGACTCGGTCCGGTTATGCTCAGGTTCACTCTCTATCGCCCCTGCGGCAAAAAGCCAACGATCCTGTTTGAGAATCCCGCGAGACCACGCCCCACCGTACCGGCTCGGCTAATTTCGAGCCTTGCCCGCGTTGCCGGGCGGTTGCCCCCGTTCCGTCAATAACTGAATCAAGTAATACGTACTTGCACACCCCAAACAGCAGAACCTGTTCTCCGCACCGCCAATGCTATGGATAACCGACCGCTTTCCCAGGGGCAACCGGCAGACCCGGCAACGAGCGATGGCCGTGTCCATGGAGGAGTCCACCGCACCACCGCTGCTGTCCACTCACTGCACCTCGCAGCTCGCCCTCAGTTCGGGCGGCGGCGTATCCATCGCGGGGTTGGCGTCGAAGAATCCGACCGGCCTCAGGATGAAGCCTATGTAAGCCACAGGCATAACTGGCCAGTCCTCCGGTCGTGGTATATGGTGATGGCCGCATGTGTACCAGACCACGACATCGCTGTTCTCCAGCGGCCTATCCTTAGCCACGTAGGCAGGGAGTCCATCGCCACCCGGGTGTTGATTGATATAATCGCCGGAGGCGTACATTTCGGACGGGTCATAGGCCGTCACCCACAGGTGGCTACGCATGAACCCGGCGCGCTTCATCACGCTGGAATCCGGGCTAGCAAACGGTAGCACGTTCTCGCCATGCACGATTTTATAGCCGACCGGCTGTCCCACATTGTTGCGCACATTGGGATTGATCACCTTCCAGTAACGCCCCGCCAGGGGATTGATTACCCGCTGTGCCTCGGCCTCGCTACGCAACAGGGTCGTCTGAGGGTGGCAGCCATTGCCGAGCGGATTGTGCGGTCCCTGGGTTTCGGGCACAGTATCCACCTCGTAAACCGAGTTGCCTTCGCCCTCGATCATGAAATGCAGGCGGAAGTTGAAGAAATGCTGGTGAATCGGCGCGTAGAGTTGTGGCGACACCATGACACCGTATTTCGGCTGGACATCCGGCGGCAGTGCACCGACCGACAGACACCCCGTCAACTTGACCTCAAGCTGGATATCTCCGCTCTGATAGAAGTACCAGAAAAACCCGTAATCGTAGTTACCAACAGTGGCGAAGGACGACACCACGAGGCGCCTCGAACGCCTTACCTCGGTGTGATTGGTACGCCAATCGGTATGCTTCCACAACGTGCCATAGTCTTCCTCGTGCATGCACACTGCCTTGGGGATGACCACCACGCCACCCCGACTGTCCGTCATGATCGCATCAAAATACTTGATGTTGCCGAGACAGTCACACCCCAACTCTAAACTGTTCACGAGCCGGCCAATGCCGTATTCGCCCACGTCAAAGGCGTTTTTCTTGCTGTGAATGGGCCCAGGGTCACCGTATGGGACCACCATCTCCGAGAGCGACACACGGTACAGGATCGGGCGCTCACGACCCCGGTCCGCGTAACCGACGCAATACAGCACCAAGCCCTCGCGTGGCGTGAAACCAATTCTGAACTTCCATTTCTGCCAGCTCACGGCATACCCGTCGACCGAAAAGCTTGGCCCGTCCAACTGCACGATATCCAGAGGCTTCAAGTCATCGCGGATAGACCCCACCGCCGCCGCCGTATAATTTCCGGAGGGCGGCGGGAGGGGAACGACACCATGGTCCTCCACCTTCAGCACCGTCATGGTGTTGAGGTCCACGATGGCTACCACGCCATCCACCGGCCGGCCGTATCCCACGTCATCGTGACTGGTACGCATCCATGTGTAGCCCCTAGCAAGCCGATGGCCCGGAAACTGTTCGTCTCCGAAATTGCCAGCCGACCAAGGATCCACAATCGCATTCTCGAAGTTCGTGATGCCACGCCTGCGTAATGCTGTTTGCCATTCCGGGTGGGCTTTAACCGTATTTTCGCACTCGACGAATTCATCGACATGAATCGGGGGCTGAACCCCCGGCATGTGGGACCAGGACTTGACGCACCGCTCCGTCAAGGACACCACCGCCTCGTAAACCTGACCGTCCCCGTTGTCGAGCAGGATGAAATGGGCCTCTCTCGCCTGGGGCTGGCCGGATGCATAGGCGCACACCTCCGCCTTGGTCGGCTCCCGGAGGGCAGCGGACATAAAACGGACCCTGCCGGAAAGCTGTCGTCCATCTCGCAGTATCTGCACCGCTTCCCGCATCTCCTCAACGCTCAGCGGATCGAGAGGATGCACACTGTTCATTCCGTCATTGACGAATGCCATATTTTCATTGGTCATCAGAGTTTTCTTCTTCGTGGTCAAGGCGGTGAAAACGAGTGGCTACACCTGCCCCATAAAAATTAGCTCGTAATAAATCGAAGTGTACACATCGAGATGCGTGGCATATCAAGCAAGCTTTATACCACACAGGATGCGACATAAAGGCGAGCGCACAAAAGATATCTATAACTAGATGAATTTATTGCAAATAAGTATGTTTCACGCGAATAAACAGCTACTGTCTGTCAGAGAATAGCCAACAATGACCAACATAGTCATCTAACTTTACAAGAATGTCGCACCAATCAGGTGCGGACTGCACAAAAACAAGGCGCGCTGGAAGCGTATGCCACCTCCGGTGTCAGATACCGCCTCTATGAAATGGAATCGGACGTAGGGTGGGGTGGAGGCCCCTTGGATTTTTCTCAATAGGGCAATTGTAAGTACGATTTTGGTGCCCTTGTCACATTCTTGCCCCATGATAGTGCAAAAATAAATGTAACCACGGTCGCAAGTGTCGCAAGTACTGCCTTGGTGAAAGATTGAAAATATTTACTAGCTAAGCGAATAGCTTGACTCACGAGATGATCTACAGGCACATTCTGGGCACCAGCTAAAATTGGCATGATAATTGCTTTGGTTACTTGAAGCGCTAGCTAGCTTCTTGGGAGAATGAAAAATTATGGCTCGACGACGCTCGGTTCTAATTACCGGTGGCAGCAAGGGTATAGGCAAAGGTCTGGCGGCTGGCTTTTTTAAGAGTGGATATGATGTGGCCATATGTGGAAGAAGCGTCGATGATGGCCAAAATACTATTAGGGAGTTGCAGGGTGTCGGACCTGGGAAGTTAATTTTTCTCAAAGGAAATGTAGCTGAAAAAAATTCTATAGGAAAGGTCGTTGACGCTATTCAGCAGAGTTTTATGGGGTTGGATGTGGTATGTGCCAATGCTGGTATATTTCCATCGGCCTACATCCGGGATATGACCAACATAGCCTTGGACGAGATTCTTGATACCAACGTCAAGGGTACCATTTATACGGTTCAGGCTGCGTTACCACTTCTCAGGCAGAGCACGGCCGGCCGTATCGTGATCACGTCTTCTATTACGGGTCCGATTACGGGATTTCCCGGTTGGTCTCATTACGGCGCTTCTAAGGCGGCTCAGCTAGGATTCATGCGGACCGCAGCGTTAGAATTTGCGGCGGATGGGATTACCGTAAATGCGGTGCTACCAGGTAATATTTTCACCGAGGGCTTGGAGGGGATGGGCAAAGAATATCTTGGTGCGATGGTGGCGAGTATACCTCTGGGACGTCTTGGTGATGTGAAAGATATAGCAAATGCCGCACTATTTTTGGCTGATGAAGCATCCGGCTACATTACGGGACAGTCTATCATCGTTGATGGTGGCCAAATTCTGCCTGAGAGTGGACAGGCCGCGGGGGCATAATGGATCAGCCCGGCAGTCACTGGAAACAGAGGTATCGTTCTTTTTATTATACGCACGCGGAGGTGCCTGATCTTACGCTGGATTTGGAAAGAACAGGTCTATTAGTCATTGATGTGCAAAATATTTATTTCTCACGTTCTGACGATCCTGGCGAGTCGGGTGAATGGGCATTTTTCCGATCACGGATGAAAAACGTAGTAGTACCGAATATCGTAAGGCTCACAGACTTCTTTCGGGAGCGGAGAATGCCTGTGTTCTTCGCGCGCATAGCTTGTCTGACGGCTGATGGCAGTGATCGTTCTCTTAGTCAAAAGAGAGCGGGCTTCAATAACATCCTCCTACCACATAATCAGGAGGCATCGCACATTATAGAGAACATAAAACCACTAGAAAACGAAGTGGTCGTAACAAAGACCACGGACTCGGCACTTACTGGAACTAACCTTCGCCTTATTTTACAGAATATGGGCATTCACCACGTCGTCGTGTGCGGAATTTTCACGGATCAGTGTGTGTCTTCTACGGTACGTAGTCTCGCCGATGAAAGTTTTGATACGGTGGTCATTGAAGACGCGTGTGCGGCTGGGACTGAGGAGTTGCATAATCATGAGTTAGAGATTATCAATAATATATATTGTCAGGTTTTGAATGTTGAAGAGCTTCTGGAAGTTTTGGAAATGGAATTATAGCACCATGATGGTAGATTTAGCCTGAAATGCTGTGCGTATGATGATTTAGGAACTTCGGAGACTGGGAGAAACCAATATACGTTAAAATCGATGTGTCCCGCACCTTTTATGATGTCAAACTCGCGATCATGCCGGGCGGATGTGATTGTCATTGATGGAATGCAGGGGGGCGACAAGCCAAAGTTGCTCTGTTGAGCATGTTGGTATTCCGACTCTGGCAGCGTTGCGACAAGCCGTGGATGCTTTGGAAGACATGGATATGAAAAGGGGAACGGTTCAGCGCTCATTATATCGGGAGGCATATGCACTGGTGCAGATGTTAAGACCTTGGCACTGGGCGCTGGCGCCGTATCCATTGGTCAGGGCGTACTGATAGCGCTAGGGTGTAATGGTGATGGCTGGGTCAACGAAAGCAGTGTGCATATTGCTGCCGAGGAGGATTGCCTTGCCTTAGACACCGCACCTGGCTATTGCAATCACTGGCCATGCTGGCAATACCCGGTTGGAATCACTACCCAGGATATTGTTTTGGAACGTCACCTCATATCTAAAGTAGCGCCAAGAGGGTAAAAATTACCTGAACACGCTGGTCATGGAACTGACAACCATCGCTAGGGCTTGCGGTAAAATAATGTACACCACCTCGATCTGGAAGATCTGGCTGCATTGACAGTGGAGGTCGCAGCCATGGCGAGGGTTCCCCTGGCTGGTACGCAGTGAGTGCCGGGATGAACAAATGGGGCTACTTGAATACCGATCGAGATCGGGCTTATGAATGGGATTATTTCCGATAATTATTACTTTATTTACCTGATGTACCGGAAGTTTAAAAGGTAATAAAAGGTTGCTTTACATGATTCTTTGATGACGCTTCACATTTTGGTGTAAGTTTATATTTTGTTGTCCCATATCAGGGCATATGGTAGCTCAAAACGAGTCTTATGGCTTGTATACCAACAGGTTTCAGAAGTGTTGATTATGGTTATTTTGACACATTTTATGCATATGACAAGTGGCCATGATTTAGTATGTGTCTTAGTTGTGTCTGACATAAAGTTTTATAAATAATGTGTTAATAAAGACTTATGTAAATTTACGATTATTTGCCAAGTGGATTTATATTGTGATATTTTTTGGGGGTGCATGATATGTCAACAGAGATTTTTGAAGGTAGTAATTTAAAGGAATCTAATCTTGGTTTTTCTGAAGCGATTGGTCAGTCACTGGCTAATATTTCGCCAACATTTACACCTGCGTTAAATGTTGTTGCCGTAGTGGCTCTTGCTGGTCTGGGAAGTTGGCTTGTATATGGTCTAGCCGCACTAGCGCTATTATTTGTTGGTTTAAATATAGCAACACTTGCGGGCCGATTCTCGGCGGCTGGCTCTTTCTTTGTATTCATATCCCGTTCATTAGGTCCCATGCTAGGCGGTGTTGCTGGTTTTGCATTGGTTGCCGCATATATTTTGTGCGCAATGGCAGTTCTTGCGGGCTCAGAGATATTTGTGAAGGTGAGTCTTTTGTCAGTAGGGGTTTCCGTCGAAAATTGGATTGTTTATATTATCATTGGATTGATTGCAGGTTACCTGTGTTACAAAGATATTAAGTTTTCATCTCGCCTAAGTGTGGGAATAGAATTTTTATCTGTCGCGATAATATCGGTCATGTTGATCATCTCCTGTGTTAGACATCCAGCAATGATATTCGATGCATCACAGCTCATGATGCATGGCGCGACATCCAAGGGTATGATGGAAGCCAGCGTGCTTGCTATTTTTTCCTTTGTCGGTTTTGAGAGCGCCGTAACGTTAGGTAAAGAAACAAAATCCCCTCTCACAACCATTCCGCGTGCAGTTATTACTTCGATGTTAGTTGCTGGTGCATTTTTCATGTTTGTAGCTTATACAATGGTTATTGCTTATGCGAATAAAACAACAGAATTAGGCAACGATACTGCTCCACTTAAGACATTGGTAAATGGCCTTGGTGGTGGCACAGATGCCGTTTTCCTGATTTATCTGCTTGCATCACTAAGTGCCTTTGCTTGCGTGATAGCTAGTATAAATGCGGGAGCAAGATTGCTCTTTTCCATGGGACGTTATCAGTTTATTCATCGGTCCATGGGTTTGGTTCATGCTAAACACCAGACCCCCCACGCGGCAATTCTCATTTCGACTGCGCTTACTATTATCGTGCCCCTGCTGATGTTGTCTCAGGGTGCGATGAATACGTATGACATTGCCGGGACCGTTTCTACGTTTGGCTTCATTACTGCCTACGTACTAATCAGTATCGCAGCACCTGTCTACCTTGCGAAGCAAAAGCAGCTCAAGGTACGTAACGTTATTTATGCAGTAATTGGTATAGTGGCGATGCTTGGTGCGTTCTTCGGATCCGTGTATCCTGTGCCATCGTATCCGTACAATGTGCTACCCTATATTTACTTGGCGTATCTTATAGTTGGCTTGCTTTGGCTTGCCAAGATCAAGTATTCTGCACCACAGATCCTTCAAAAGATGAGTGAGGATTTGGAATCTCAATCTTCCTATGTATTTGGGAGAAAATAGACTATTTAAAATCTAATTTATTTTAACCTAAAGAAGAGTCTTGGCCTTCAGAAGAACCGCTGAAGGCCTTTAATAGTTCAATGGGTATGTGGATACGTGATGGAAAATGATATCAATCATTTCAGTGATGAATTTGAGGTGATTCTAGAAGGCTCGGTACCGGCGTATAGGGTATCACTTTGGTCTCACGTTGGTCTAAAGTCGACTATAAATGAGGATTATGTTGCTTTTTTGTCTTCTGAGGAGGCGCAGCGAGCTAGCCGTGGTAATACTTTAATTGTAGCGGATGGTGTTGGGGGCGGCAAGGGAGGGCGAGTTGCGGCTGAAGTTTTGGTCAGGCAGCTTTTATCTGGATATTATGAAACACCTAAGTCTCTGCCGGTAGAGGCTGCTCTTGGAAGAAGTTTGGCTTCTGTAAATGAATGGCTTCACTATTATGGTAGAAATATATCTGATCTAGAGAATATGTCGGCAGTATTTTGCGCCGTAATAATACGGGGATGGGAATGCTATGTTGTATTTTCCGGTGACGTAAGATGTTATCATATTAGAGGTAATTCCATAGAAAAAATTACGACAGATCACCTCATTAATACTGGGACAGGAAGATTTATTGCAAGGGCCGCTGGCCTGGACGTTACGCTGAATGCGGAGATCGTAAGGTTAAACATAGATGATGATGACAAGCTAGTCATCATGTCCGATGGCTGTTATCGGTATGTGACTCCAGAAACCATAAAACTTCTCACTACGGAGTTGGAGGAGGGACGGAGTGTAGCAGAAAAAATGGGTAGTTTGGCACAACGAAATGGATCTAAGGATGATATTTCTGTAGCGCTTATCGATTTTCAGAATTTACCGAAAAAAACGTTAACGTACTTTGAAAGTGCTTCGCGTACTCTTCCAATGGGTCGGGTACCAACGGTTGGCATAGTGGTTGATGGTTATCTCATTGATCGAAAGCTATATGAGGGTCATTTTAGTGTGCTTTTTCTGGCTCGGGATAGCGGTAGCGATAGCTCCTCTTATGTCGTACTCAAATTTCCGAAATTGAGAGCGCTTGAAGATGAAAACTTGCGCCGGTCTTTCGCGAGAGAGGATTGGGTTCTTTCTGCAGTATCCAGCCCTTGGCTGTCGAAGTCGGCTAATGATGAGAGGCCCAAAAGTCAGCTTTATCTGGTGACGCCATTTTATCATGGTAAAACGCTTAAAGAGTCTTTGAGCAGTGCTGACATATCTTTTAGTGCAGGTCTCGATATTGCGCGGAAAATGGCAAAGGGGCTGTACGAATTACATCGGTTGCGGATTATCCACCGAGATATAAAACTGGATAATGTTATTTTGTTGGAAGATGGAGGATTGAAAATAATTGATTATGGCTTTGCTTATGTGGCTGGATTATTGGATCCCGCGCCTGAAGAGCCACCAGGTACCCCTTTATATATGGCACCAGAGTTAGTTAAGGGTGTTCCCGGCGACAGCCGCTCGGATGTATACGCATTTGGAGTAACCTTGTATATGATCTTTTCCAGAGGAAAAACTCCGACTGGAATTTATGGCTACAGGAAGTTGCGTACGATCAATCCAAACTATCCAGTGTGGTTAGACCGCATTATTGAAAAAATGATCAGAGCCGACCCTGCAGAGAGGTATTCTGATACTTTGGAGGTTTTGTATGACTTGGATAAGTATACAGAGCTTGCGGAGTGGCCAGTAGATTCAGAAACCCGCGTGCACATCAGAGTCAAGGAGGTGGTATTGTTGCGTTGGCTTGTAGTAGCACTTGTTTTTGTTTTGCTCGTTATGCAATCAAAATAAGTTCCAATGTTCAGCCTTCGCTCAAGATTAAAAAGTCGGCGGACTATTAGCACTAATGATCTCACAAATACCATCACTATTATTCACAAACAGATGCGGTAACTGGCTGTTAAAATAATAGCCATCACCCACTGATAATGTTTCTACCTTGTCGCCGACGGTGAGTTGTATGGTCCCGCGAACAACTACTCCACCTTCCTCGCCATCATGACGAAGCATGGACTCTCCGGTATCAGCACCGGGTTCGTAGTATTCATGTAGCATCTGCATCTCCCGGCCCTTGGTCTGGTGGCCCAGTAGCTTCATAGTGATTTTAGGATCCACCGCTATGTCGGGTAACTCATGGTCGCGAAAGAACACTTCCCCGGATGGAATCAGGTCTAGAGTAAAAAATTCCGAGATGGACATGGGGATTCCATCCAGTATTCTTTCAGGGAACTAATGGATGGACTTACCCGGTTTTGTTCAATCAGCGAAATGGCCTCATTGGTTACTCCGGCACGCCGGGATAATGCACGTTGAGTAAGGTCATAAATCTTTCTGACGAGTTGCAGGCGCTGACCGATGTCTTCGTTATTGCTCATGGAAATATCTGCAGGGTAGGGGTTAGACATTATAGGGAACCTTGCGGATCTTGCAAAAAATTTTCGTCAGATTTTCAAGGGGTCGATATGTATCCAGGTAGTTTTTAGGTCGGTGTACTTGTCAATCGCGTGTAAGGATTTATCCCGCCCGAATCCTGATTGTTTGAATCCGCCGAAAGGTACAGTAGCGTCACCTTCTTCGTAAGCGTTTATCCACACGGTTCCTGCCCGCAGGCGTTTGGCCACGCGATGCGCGCGGCTGATGTTGCCGGTCCATACGGCAGCGCCCAGACCATAGGTGCTATCGTTGGCGATACGCAGCGCTTCGTCTTCGCTGTCAAATCCCAGAACCGCGAGTACCGGTCCGAAGATTTCCTCTTGGGCGATGGTCATGTGACTTTGCACGTTATCAAAAATGGTCGGCGCGAGATAATAACCGCCGCTTTCCAGGCTTACGCGCTCTCCACCCAAACGGACACGCGCGCCTTGTTCACGACCAGCCTCAATGTAACCCATAACCCGGGTCAGTTGTTCGTTGCTGATGATGGCACCAATCTTGGTATCCGGATCAAGGGGATCCCCGGGCTTTAAAAAGGCTCCTGCTGCAATGACCTTTTCAATAAAGCTTTCGCGAATACTGTTTTCGACCAGCAAGCGTGATCCGGCGCTGCAAACTTCGCCCTGATTGAAAAATATCGCCATGGCCGCCGCTTGTGCGGCCGCATCCAGATCATCACAATCGGCAAAAATGATATTTGGGCTTTTCCCCCCGCATTCCAGCCAGACCCTTTTCATGTTGGATTGTCCGGAGTATTGCAAAAACAGTTTTCCAACCTCCGTCGATCCGGTGAAAGCCAGGCAATCCACATCAGGATGCAAGCCCAGCGCTTTACCTGCGGTGGGGCCGTAACCCGGCAAAACATTAAGCACCCCGGCGGGAATGCCGGCCTCCAGTGCCAACTCAGCCAGTCGCAGGGCGGTCAGCGGAGATTGTTCTGCCGGTTTCAATATCACGCTGTTTCCGGCGGCCAAGGCGGGTGCCACTTTCCACGCCGCCATTTCGAGAGGAAAATTCCAGGGCACCACCGCCGCTACAATGCCCAACGGTTCACGGGTAATCATACCGATGGAGCCTGCTTCCGTAGGCGCGATTTCGTCGTAAACCTTATCGGTCGCTTCACCATGCCAGGCGAAAGTGCGGATAATTCCGGCCATATCAATATGGTAACTGTCATGAATGGGCTTTCCCACGTCCAGCGTTTCCATGAGGGCAAGCTCTTCACGATGCCTTTCGATAATCTCTGCGAGCCGAATCAGCCGGCGCCCGCGTTCGCGTGGAGGGAGTTGTGACCAGCGCCCATCCTCACAAGCTTCGCGGGCATTGGCGACGGCGATGTTCACGTCGGCAAAATCTGCTTCGGCGACCTCAGTCAACAAAGCACCCGTAGCCGGATTCACACTGGGAAAGCGCTTCCCGGATATGGCATCCTGCCATTTTCCGTCAATAAATAGTTGGGTCGGGAATTCCATCTGCGCAGCCTTTGCGCTCCAATAGGCTTTGTCTGGGAAAGTTTCCATCGTCATTCTCCTTGCAACAATATTTCTGCGAGTGGTAACTCAACGCCCAGCGCTTCGGCGACAGCGGGGCAGGTGATGTGACCATTGGCGACATTTAGACCATTGCGGAAATTGGTGTCGGCTTTCAGTGCTTCTTTCCAGCCCAGATTGGCCAGACGCAGGGTATAGGGTAGTGTTGCGTTGGTCAGTGCGAAAGTCGAGATGCGCGCCACTGCGCCGGGCATGTTGGCAACGCAATAATGCACAATATCGTCGACGATATAAGCGGGTTCGGCATGGGCGGTGGCATAACCGGTTTCGAAGCAGCCCCCCCTGATCAATGGCTACGTCTACCAGCACGCTGCCCGCTTTCATGTGCTGGAGCATATCTTTGGTTACCAACTTGGATGCACTGGCGCCCGGCACCAGAACGGCACCGATGGTCAGATCTGCAGCAAACACGCTCTCCTCAATAGACTCTGTCGTGGCATACAGGGTTTTCAGTTGTGGGCCATATAGCCCGTCGATTTCGGCCAGACGGGGGAGGGATTTGTCGAGAATGGTGATGTCGGCCCCCAGTCCCATCGCGAGGCGTGCAGCGTTGAGCCCTACTACACCCTCTCCGAGCACGGCTACTTTTGCGGCAGCCACACCCGGCACGCCAGCCAGAAGAATACCGGCACCACCTGCGGCCTTCTCCAAAGCATGGGCACCCACCTGAACCGCCATTCTTCCCGCGGCCTCGCTCATGGGAGCGAGCAGGGGCAGGCGGCCCATTGTATCGGTAACGGTTTCATAGGCGATGGCAATGGCACCGGAGCGCATGAGCAATTCAGCCTGCATCGGGTCGGGAGCAAGATGAAGGTAGGTAAACAGAATTTGTCCGGGGCGCAGACGTGCGCATGCTTGCGGCAAGGGTTCTTTTACCTTGACGATCATATCCGCCTGTGCAAACACCGCCTCGGCAGTTGTCAGAATTTCTGCTCCGGCGCGGCGGTAGTCGTCATCGCTTTTGCCAATGCCGATACCGGCGTTCTGTTCTATGAGTACCTGATGGCCGTGAGCGCAGACCTCGCGGACTCCGGCAGGAGTCATGCCGACCCGATATTCATTATTTTTGATTTCTTCAGGAATACCAATTTTCATGGTGTGCGCCTCAGGAGATAGTGCGCAGTACTTCGCGCAGGGTTTGGAAAAGTCGGTCGAGATGGGACATTTCAATAATCAGTGGCGGAGAGAGGGCGATGGTATCCCCGGTGGCCCGGACCAGAAGACCAAGTTCCAGGGATTTGAGCAGAACTTCGTAACCACGCGCCCCGGGTTCTCCGACCTTCGGTTCCAGTTCGATGGCGGCCATCAGGCCGAGGTTGCGAATATCTGCCACATGGGGCAAATCGCGCAGGCTATGTATCATCTCCGCAAAGGAGGGCGCTATCAGGCTACCGCGATGGAGCAAATCTTCTTTTTCGTAGATATCCAGGGCGGCCAGACCGGCGGCACAAGCCAAGGGGTGTCCCGAGTAGGTGTAACCGTGAAAAAATTCGATTTGCTCTGTCGGGCCACTCATAAATGCATCGTGCACGGTATCGCTGCTGAACACCGCCCCCATAGGTACCGCCGCGTTGGTCAGACCTTTGGCCGTGGTCATGATATCCGGGGTGACACCGAAGTAATCGGCGGCAAAGGGCGTGCCGAGACGACCGAAACCCGTAATCACTTCATCAAAAATCAGCAAAATGCCGTGTTCCGTGCAGGTATCGCGCAAGCGTTGCAGATAACCTGCGGGTGGAACAATAACGCCTGCAGAACCGGCTACGGGTTCAACGATAACGGCGGCAATGTGCTCTGCGCCATGTTTATGAATGAGTTCCTCTAAGGCATCCGCCTTTTCTACGCCATAAAGAGGTAGTCCCTGGCTGAACCGGTTGCGCTCCTGATCCAGTGTGTGGGGGAGATGGTCTACCGTCAGGAGGTTACCGAAAGCGCGCCGGTTATTGGGGAGTCCACCCACGGAGATGCCCCCGAAGCCAACCCCGTGATAAGCCTTTTCACGGCCGATCAATAACGTGCGTTGCGGTTCACCGCGCACAAAATGATAGGCCAGTGCCATTTTCAATGCGGTGTCGGCGGACTCAGATCCAGAGTTGGTGAAAAAAACGTGATTCAGACCCTTGGATGTGTGTTTTATTAAACGATCTGCAAACAGGAAGGGCAGGCTGTGACCCATCTGAAAAGTGGGAGCAAAGTCCATTCTGCGCGTCTGTGCAGTAATGGCATCGCTGATTTCGCTGCGACCGTGTCCGGCGTTGACGCACCACAGACCTGCGGTGGAATCCAGTATCTCCTTGCCTTCGGCATCCCAATAAAACATGCCCTCAGCACGTTCAAGCAGTCGGGGGGCTGACTTGAACTGGCGGTTCGCCGTGAAGGGCATCCAGAAAGCATTGAGATCGGAATGCGGGCTCATAAATAACTCCTGCGTGCAGATAAATGTTTAGTTTAATTAACGGACATAAAGTTATCAATGTAAAATCGGGTCATAAAAAATCACGTAATCGAAAATATGCAGTCGCCAGAATCAAGGCAGGGGTACGAAAAGCCTGTCCACCGGGGAATTTTTGGTGAGGAATACGCGCAAATACATCAAAATCTGCGGCCTGTTTGTCCACCAGATCAGCCAGTAGCGTTCCGGCCAGTCCGGTCAGGGCGATGCCGTGTCCGGAAAAGCCATGGGCAAAATAGACGTTGTCTGTTAAGCGTCCGAAATGTGGGGCGCGATTGCGGGTTATGGCGACATTCCCCCCCCAGACATATTCGCCACGGACATCCGCAAGTTGGGGAAACACCTGCCGCATACGGCGCAGCATGGATTCCCCGAGGTTTGTCGGGGTAATAGCGGAGTAGCTGACTCTTCCGCCAAAAAGCAGGCGGGTATCCGCCGATAGGCGAAAGTAGTCCAGTACAAAATTCAAATCCGCTACGGCAGCATTGTGGCCGATGAGGCAAGTTGCACGGTCGGTACCCAGCGCTTCAGTGGCAATAATGTAGGTGCCTACCGGCATCACATAGGGCGAGATGGCAGGCATCAAGCCGCCGAGATAGGCATTTCCGCAGAGCAGCAGAAACTTCGCAGATATGCTACCGGTAGCGGTTTTGATCTGTGCCCGCTGCCCTGGTGTGACTTGTGTTACCGGACTGCGGGTATAGAGCCGTGCTCCTGCATTCTGCGCGGCTTTGGCGAGCCCCAGGGTATAATTGAGAGGGTGAAGGTGTCCCCCTTTGGGGTCAAGGAGAGCGGCCTGGTAACGGGGGCTGTTGAGTTCCGCAAGTAGAGCGTCTTTGCTGAGGAGGCGGGTTTCACTGTGTCCCAGTTCCGCAAGTTGGGTCTGCCATTCCTGCAGTTCACGAACTTGACGCGGCTTGACTGCCGCATGGAGATAGCCCCATCGCAGATCACATTCGATCTGATGCTTCGCCACTCGGTCGGCGATGGTATCGATAGCTCGTAATGAAAAGTCCCAGAGTGCTCTGGCGTCTTCGCGGCCCACGAGTTTTTCCAGAGCAATTTGGTCAATAGCCAGACCGGGTACAATCTGCCCGCCATTTCGTCCCGATGCACCCCAGCCGATTTCCTGGGCTTCGAGGAGCACTACCGAATGCCCTCTCTCTGCGAGATTCAAGGCTGCAGAAATTCCGGTCAGACCGCCGCCGATGACGGCAACATCTGCAGTTTCGTCTTCCTGCAAAGACGGGCAGGTAATCTGCTGATTTTGTGTGGCTTGATAATAGTTGTGGTTGAGCACTGCCATTTTTTCTCTAGCTCCGCTCGAAATACCAGGCGTATTCCAGAGGATGGTAAGTATTCTGGAGCTTATTGAACTCATGTTGTTTGACGGCACTAAAAAGTTTGACGAACGGAGTTCCGAGCAGCGGAGCCAGGCACTGACCCTGACTCAGAGCCGATAAGGCTTGATCCCATCTGCTGGGTAATACGATTTGCGAGACGTTCTCTCCCTTGTGTAGCGCATAGGCATTGCCGGCGATGGCTGGCGGTGCCGAAACTCTATTCTGAAAGCCATACAACATGCCGCCGAGTACCGCAGCCAGTACCAGATAGGGATTGGCGTCGGCGCCTGCGAAGCGGTGTTCAATCCGCCTCGCTTCGGGCTCCGAGCGCGGGATGCGTAGCGCTGCGGTCCGGTTATTCTCACCCCAACAGGCGACCGTCGGGGCGTAAGAGCCGACCTGAAAGCGTCGGTAGGAATTGGCGTGTGGTGCCAGCAATGCCACCGCCTCAGGCATGGTAACGAGCATTCCCCCGAGGGCCTGCTCCAACAATTCTGGCTGTTTGGTGAAGGCATTATGGCCTTCGCGGTCCACGAGGCTGACATGTACGTGCATCCCTGACCCCGCTTCTTCGGGATACGGTTTTGCCATGAACGAGGCTGTATAGCCGCAGGCGCCGGCCACGCCTTTGATTAGCCTTTTTAAGGCCCAGGCATCATCCGCAGCGCGCAGAGCATCACGGCGATAGTGTAAATTTACTTCAAACTGACCGTGGGCATTTTCGGAAACCATGGCCTCCAGGGGCAGATCATAGGTCGCAGCCGCTGCACTCAATTCCGAGAAAAACTGTTCGTGAGCATCAATGCTGTCGAGACCATAAACCTGGATATCTCCGTTGTTACTTGGGAATGCTGCTTGCGCAGTCTCCTCCGGTCGGGGGAGGAGATAAAATTCCAGCTCAAAGGCTACCTGCGGGAAGAAGCCTAGCGCCGCCAGATCGGCAATCAAGCGTTTGGCCAGGGCGCGCGGTTCGCCGTAAAAACCCGCATTCTCCGGCCCCTGCATGGTCAGCATCAGATCTGCTGCGGAGGCACGTCGCCAAAGAGCCGGCCTTAGCATATGTTCCAGGCAGAAACAGGGATAGTCGGCATCTCCACATTCCCAGACCAGACCGGTAGCCTCCACGGTGTCTCCGGTAATATCCGCCGCAAAAATGGAAGCAGGGAGGCTGATACCATTGCTCAGCACCTTTTCCAGCATAGCGATGGGGATGCGTTTACCTCTGGCAATACCATTGATATCGGGAAGGATGAGATCCACCGATTGTGGCATTGTCCCCACAATGGCGAGGTTCTCAAGCGGACTGGACATGTCTGATTCCTTCAATTTTATTAGCACAGAGATCGGCCCAGGTGCTGTCCAGCGCCTTGCGGGCTTTTTCCAGTAATTCGTCCACATGGGCTTTGCTGAACATCAGGGGCGGGGAAATGATCATGGTGTCGCGCACCGCACGCATTACCAGGCTGTTGGCGAAGCAGTGGTCGCGGCAGCGCGTACCCACTTCGCCTTTCGTTTCAAAAAAGCGGCGGGGAGATTTACTCTGGACCAGTTCAATGGCGCCCAGTAGGCCGATGCCGCGTACCTCTCCGACCAGAGGATGATCCTTCAGATCGCGCAGGCGGGTTTGCAGATAGTCGCCGACCGTAGCCGCATTTTCGACCAGACCCTCATCCGCAATAATCCGGATATTCTCGAGGGCCACGGCACAGGAGACGGGGTGTCCGGAATAGGTAAAACCATGCACAAATTCACTGCCCTTGTGGATGATAGTATTGGCCACGCGGTCGCCTACTATGACCGCAGAGATAGGCAGATATCCCGAAGACAGTCCCTTGGCCAGGGTCATGAGGTCCGGTTTGATATCATAAAGTTCTGAGGCGAACCACTTGCCGGTGCGCCCGAAGCCGGTGATGACTTCATCGGCAATCAGCAAAACCCCGTATTTTTTGCAGATGCGCTGGATTTTTCCCCAATAGCTGGCGGGCGGAACAATCATGCCGCCGGAACCCTGGACCGGTTCACCGATAAAAGCTGCCACCTTATCGGCCCCCAGTTCGAGAATGCGTTCCTCCAGAGCTTGAGCGGCCTGAATACCGAAAGCCTCGGCGTCTAGCTCAGTATCTGCTCCGAATAGATAGGGCGCGGCAATGTGGGAAAAACCGGGCAGCGGAACGCCGCCCTGTCCGTGCATATGCGGGCCGGAAAGACTGGCGGTGACGCTGGTGCTCCCATGGTAACCATGATTGCGACCAATAATGATCTGGCGCTGCGCTTCCCCCTCCAGTTCCCAGTAATAACGCACCATGCGGACAATGGTGTCATTGGCTTCGGATCCAGAGTTAGCATAAAAAACATGGTTCAGCCCGGCTGGTGTCCGCGCGGCGAGTTGCTCCGCCAGTTCAATACTCGGAACGGTGGCCGTCTTAAAAAAACTGTTGTAGTAGGGCAGTGTGTTCATCTGGCGGGCGGCGGCATCGGCAAGCTCTTTCCGCCCGTAGCCGATATTGACGCACCACAGCCCGGCCATTCCGTCGAGAATTTTATTGCCGCTGATATCCCAGATATGGGCACCTTCTGCCCGGGTAATAATGCGTGCGCCACCTTCCTTCCCCAATGCCTCCGTATCGGTAAAAGGGTGCATATAATGGGCCAAATCTGACTGTCGTAAATTCTGAGCGTTATCGTTCATCATGATGGTCCTCTTCCGATGTTATCCCCTTAGACATTGAGAAGCAGGTGTTCCCGCTCCCAGGAGCTGATAACCCGCAGATAGGTTTCATATTCCAGACGTTTTACTGCGGCAAATACCCGCACGAATCTTTCCCCCAGCAAGTTTTGCAGATCGCTACTGTGTTCCATCAGCTTCAGGGCGTGGGAAAGCTCCCGGGGTAGTGCATAAGGCAGGTCGTAGGCGGAACCCCGGTAGGGCGGCGAAGGCTCCAGGTGTTCGACCATGCCCAAATACCCGCACGCCAATGCGGCGGCAATAGCCAGGTAGGGATTGGCATCGGCACCGGGCACCCGATTTTCCACGCGAATATTGGCCGCATCGGCGTAAGGCACGCGCAGTCCGCAGGTGCGATTGTCGTAGCCCCACTGAAAATTGATGGGTGCATCGGAGTGTCGGGTCAGTCTCCGGTAGGAGTTCACGTTAGGGGCAAAAATGGCCATGACTGCGGGCAAGGACTTTTGTTGGCCAGCGATAAAAGATAAAAATAAAGGGCTGCCGTCGCCGTTGGTATCCGCAAAGAGGTTCTGACCCGTGTTCATATCGAGCACGCTCTGATGCAAGTGCATGGAGCTGCCGGGTTGCCCTTCCATGGGTTTCGCCATGAAGGTGGCGTAGATGTCATGGCGCAGAGCTACTTCCCGTACCGTCCGCTTGAACAGAAAAACCTGGTCGGCGAGATTGAGCGGTTCTCCATGCAGAAAGTTGATTTCGACTTGCCCCGCGCCTTCTTCGTGAATCAAGGTGTCTGTATCAAGCTTCTGGATTTCGCAAAAGTCATACATTTCTTCAAAAAGTGGGTCAAATTCATTGACCGCGTCGATACTGTAAGACTGCCGGCCCGACTCCTGGCGTCCGGAGCGCCCTATCGGGGAAGCGAGAGGATAATCAGGGTCGGTATTTCGGGCTACCAGAAAAAATTCCAGTTCGGGTGCGATGACAGGCGCCCAGCCTCTCTCTTTGTAGAGGTCAAGAACCGCCCGCAATACGGCGCGGGGCGCAATGGAGACTTTATCTCCGTTGATATAGTGGCAATCGTGAATGACCTGTGCAGTCGGTTCCTTGGCCCAGGGCACCAGACGCAGGGTGTTTTCGTCGGGTATCAGTTGCATGTCGATGATCGCCGGATCTGAGCCGGTTTCATCATCCTCGGGATACTCTCCGGTTACTGTTTGCGTGAAGATGGATTCGGGAAGGCGCAGGGTTCCGCCCTTTAGGTACTTGTTGGCGGGGACGATCTTTCCGCGAGGAATGCCGGTGAGATCGGGGACCAGGCATTCTACCTCCGTGATGCCGTGCTCGGTAAACCAGGATTTAAAAGTGTCTGTAACCATGAGTAATCACCATTGAATGTTTATTATAATAAACGTTATGTGTGTTTTTATGGAAAATAACAAATATTTTACTAAAAATGTTTATTTTGTGATGAACCGATAAAGTCTTTCCAGAGGGCTTCCTGTCTGGAACTGTCCGCGCCAACAATCTCCGGATGCCACTGCACGCCGATGCACCAGGGATGGGCGCCTAATTCGACCGCTTCTATGGTTCCATCGCTGGCCTCAGCGCTGATGCGTAAACCACTGCCCAAGTACCGGATGGACTGGTGGTGCCATGAAGCAACGGTGAGGGGTTGATCTCCCAGAAGCACTGAGAGCGCGCTGTCGGGCCTGAGTTGAACAGCATGTGGAATCGGGCCACTCGGTTCTGCCCGGTGGGGTAGGGTGTCGCCTACCACATCCGGCAAGTGCTCGTGGAGACTGCCGCCGAGCACAATATTCAAGATCTGCATTCCACGACAAATAGCCAGTACCGGGATAGAAGAATGGATGAGTGCTTTAGTCAGAGCAAACTCGAAACGATCACGCGTCTCACTGAGTCCATAAAGTTGAGCATGCTGAGTATCGCCATCATAAATAGCCGGATTTATATCACCGCCACCAGTCAGTACGACACCATCGAGACGCTGCAGTAACGCGGGAATCGGCGTTCCTCCAGGAGGCAGAAGAATAGGGATGCCGCCGGCAGTCTCCACAGCGCGCACATATTCGAAGGGCAGCATATAGCGTCCTTTGTCATCTATTGCGTAGGTAGTCAGTCCGATCCATGGTGGGTTTTGCATGAGCTTCTCTTTTAGCGGCGGAAAACCTTATCAACGCGGGCCTGATCCAAAGGGCGAATGACCATACTGTCGATATTCACATGAGCTGGGCGCGTAACCGCCCATCTTATGGCATCGGCGATATCAGCAGCGCTCAGCGGCTCCATGCCCGCATAAACGCTGTTCGCACGAGCGGCATCGCCACCGAAGCGGGTTAAGCTGAATTCTGTCTCCACGAAACCGGGATCAATTTCAGTAACACGAATGGGTTTGCCCAGCCACTCCAGCCGCATGGTTTCGCTGATGGCACGGACGGCATGTTTACAGGCGGTGTATCCTGCCCCCCCTACGTAAGTCTCAAAACCTGCGACACTGCCAATGTTGACGACGTGAGACACCTGGCTGCTATCTGCCAGCAGGCGCGGATAAAGCGCCTTGCTCATGCGGGCTAATCCAAGAACATTGGATTGATACATATTCAGCCACTGATTTTCGTCCATGCCGACAATAGGCTCCAATCCCAGTGCGCCTCCGGCGTTGTTGATCAGAACCTGAACGCTATCGGGTAGTTCATTGACGAATTGCTGCACGGAATAGGTCTGGGTGACATCCAGAGGAAGAGCAATGGCGCCATATTTTTCAGCCAGGACGTTGAGGTGGCTCATGCGACGGGCACCCATGTAGACGCTGAAATCTGCTTCTACCAAGGCCCGTACGGTTTCCGCCCCAATTCCCGACGAGGCACCGGTGATTGCTGCAACCTTTTTAGTCATAAATGTAAACTCCTTGTGGTAATGAAAGTCCGGATACGGCAATTAGTGCTGCTCCATATCCGGAGTAAAATTGAACGGGGCTTCAACAAACCTTTTATTAAATACTTTCTGTGACCAGCGCCGGTTGTGCGGGTGCGGTATCCTTGGTCTGGTTTCTGAAGAAAACCAGTCCCACCAGTAATCCGCCGAGCCCTACCAGATTGGTAATCATTCCGAAGGTAGTTACCGCATAACCGGCCATGATGAACAGAAAGATGCCGCTGGCGCCTGGGAAAATGCAGAAGCTCAGCCCGCGCAGAAAGGATTGCTTGAAACTGTCTCGCATCATCCATGCCGCAGCCAGACCCGCCAGGCCATAGTAATAAGCTACCTGAATGCCGATGGCATTGACCGAGTCGTTGATGATGGCGCTTATGGAGGGCATGAACGATGATGCCCAGATAGAGGCTACCCCGAGTATGATGAGCACATACATCGCCTTCACGGGCGTTTGCGTGCGCGCATCGACATCCCCCAGTTGCCGGCTGAACAAGCCGTCTCTACCCATAGCGAACAGCGTCCGGGAGAACTGCAGCATGGTGGTTTCTAAAGTCGCAATGGAGGAGAGGATCACCGCGACCGTAGCCATCAGGGCTCCACTGCGTCCCAGCCCTGAGGTAACCGCAATATTATAAACGATATTGTCACTGAGACCGGAGGCGTCTTTCACCGAAAACAAAAACAATGCGGCCAGAGTAAAAGTAATGTAAAAAGTAATGGTTACGAAAACACTTCCAAAGCCACCGTTTCCGGCATTTTTCTCCGTATTTTTGGTTTCCTCACTGAGATTGGAGGTTACATCCCAACCCCAGTAAAAGAAAATAACGACTAGGGCGGATTCCGCAAAGGTTTTCGGGCTGTAGTCAAAACCGAACCAGGACCAGGAAAAAGTATTCACAGCACCATGTATCCCGATGTGCACGAAAGCTGCAATACCCACAATGCTCAGAATGATGAGTTCTATGGTACTCATGATCATCTGTAGCTTACTCGTCAGCTTGATGCCGACGATGAGTACCACAGCAATAGCCAGAAACCACAAGGTTGCCACGGAGGTGGTGGCTACCACACTGCTGGTGAGATGGGGGGCCACATAATCAAGGGTAGAGGTGGCAATGGGCATGCTCCCCGTAACCATGAATACCAGCGAAGCGACAAGTAGCGCCCACCCCGAAAGAAAGCCGGGTAGTTTCCCGAAGAGCTTTGACGTCCACGCATAGGCAGCGCCCGCACTGGGCATACGGCTGTTCAGTAATTTGTAGGCGAGTGCGATTCCTAGCATGGGAATCGCAAATATGAGCAAACTACCGGGGGCGAGAACGCCTGCGGTACCAATGAGCGCTGCAGTGGTCGCCGCGATAGTGAATGCAGGCGCGCTGCCAGCGATGCCCATCACAATGGATTCAATAAAAGATAAACTATCTCTGCGCAACTGGTTAGATTTCATGACTATTCTCCAAAAAATATCGTACCGGAAGCCTAGGCTTCCGTGACACTGCATTAATGGGAAAAACTAGATCTAAAGACACCACCAATAAATAGACTGCATTATCGTACTTACTGGGTGATCACTGACTTCGAACTTCTGTCCATATCTGGTTATATTCGGTCAGCTCCTTGCCAGAGAGCTGGGGCAAATATTTCAGCTGTGCCAGAGTCTCCTTGTCCGGCAAGAAATAAGGAGTTTTTAACAACGGTTTCAAATATATTACCGACGCTGCATTGGGTGAAGAATAGTTGTTGTAATTGGAGAGTTCCGCACCTATTTTCGGATTGAGAATGAAATTGATGAAATCATAAGCCAGAGTCTTGTCCGGTGCATTTTTGGGAATGCACATATTGTCGACCCATATTTCGGCCCCGGATTTCGGCAGAATATAGTGAATATGTCCGAATTTTCTAGGATGCTTGAGGATGTCATAGGAAATCGTACCGCTGAACATGATTCCGGCAGCAATGACTCCTTTCGTTAAAGCATGGCGGGCCGGGGTACCATCCATAAAGCCCACAAAATTATGACGTTTTTCGGTGGCTACTATGAGTTTTGCCGCTTTCATCCAGTCTGCCGTTCCTTTGCAGTTAAAGCCGTAGCCGAGATACGCACAGGCCGCACCAATCGTATCCTGACCACTGCCTCCCATCAGCGCAAACGGATATTTCTCATTCAACTTGGGATCGAACAGCAAAGCCCAACCATCGGTATTATCTGGAAGCTTGACTTTACTACTGTCATAGCCGATACCGGTCATACCCCATTGATAAGGCACGCTGTAGGTATTATGGGGATCATATTCCGGATTCTGGAATTGTGGCATAATATTTTTCATGTTGGGAATGAGTTTGGGATCCAGTTTGGTCAATAGGCCGGCATCTACCATCCGTTTGATGTAATAATTGGAGGGTACGACAATATCGTATTGTGAGTCACCGCCAGCTTCGAGTTTTGCGGACATCTCTCCAAGAGAATTGTAATAGTTCTGTACCACCTTGCAGTGGTATTTTTCCTCAAATTTCTTGATGATGTTGGGCGACATATAGTCGGTCCAGTTGTATAAATATAAAGTAGGCATGGCCTCGGCAAGCAGCGGCGTGCAGGCCAGAGCGAGCGCGATGCTGGTTTTTGCTAGAATTTTAAACGGTTTTCTCATGTTGTCTTTGCTCCTGCATTGGTAGTTGTTAAAAAACACGTGGACGTCCTCCCCGCCCTCAGCCTACGGCTGCCGCTCTCAAGAACGGGAAGGACGGGACTTCACACCGCAAAGCATTGGCTTTTTCGCCTATTTGGGGGCTCAAAAGCCAAGCACTGCTTTATCTCCCCCTTGAAAGGGGGGATAGCTTGATGGCGCATTGATAAAAAACGGTTGGTTACTTAACCTCCTTACGCATGACTGTTCCGGCCAGAGCAATGGCGATACTCGCGAGCACCAGTATGGAAGCAATCGCATTTATTTCGGGCGTCACGCCTTTTTTGGCAATGGCGCCGTAGATATAAATGGGCACCGTAACGCTGGAGGGTCCCGCTGTAAAAAAACTGATAACCAGATCGTCCAGGGAAAGGGTGAATACCAACAGAAAGCCTCCCAGGAGCGTCGGGCTGAGGACCGGCAAGAGAAGATGACGCAGGACTTTTCCCTGGTTACCGTACAGGTCATGTATTGCATCAATGAGTTGTGGATCAATGGTGCGTAATTTTGCATATACTAGCAAGGCAACATAAGGTAGCTCGAAGGTGATATGAGCAAGGATCATCGTCGGAAGCCCAGCTTGGAGCAGCCCGGTATAGCGATTGATATAATTAAAAAATATCATGTCCGCGATGCCGAAAATGATGCTTGGTGTAATAATCGGCAGATAAATCAGGTAACTGGCAGCGCTTCTCTGGCGGGTCCGCATAGCCGACAGACCGTAAGCCAGAAACGTACCTAGTATTGTCGCCGGAATCGCGGATAATCCTGCCAGCAGAATCGATGTGACAAAGGCTTGACGGATATCTGCAGAAGACAATAGATCGGCATACCATTGTGTGGTAAGCCCCGCGCTGAGCCCCTCACCCAGTTGTGCGAAGGAATATAGAAATACCAGAAGTAGCGGTACGTATAAAAACAGGTAGGCACACCCAGTGAACGCCTGACTCATAGTTCTGTATATATTGCTTTTCATAGCATCGCTCCTTCCTGACTCCCCGTCAGGCGGGTCAATAGCTTCAGGATCAGGAGCAGTATGAAGGAAATTCCTATCAGGACGACGGAGAGGGCTGCGCCATAAGGCCAATCTGGTGTGGAAGAAAACTGGTTGGCGATCAGATTTCCGAGCATCAGAGATTTATTGCCTCCCATGAGCTCTGGAATGATGTAGTTACTGAAAGATGGAACTAGTACTAAGATTGTACCAACAATGATGCCACCCATGGTTTGTGGCAAAATGACCCGGGAAAATACGGCGATGGGGCTGGCATAAAGGTCCTGAGCCGCTTCGCACAAGGACCACTCCATTCCTTCCATGGCGGCATATATGGGAATAACCATATAGGGCAGGTAGCTGTAAACCAGACCGATGAGGACGGCAACGCCGCTGGGATACAAACTCATATCGGGTCGAATCCACCCGATGGCAGCTGCAAGCTGGGACAGCATAGTGTTGGGGCCTAGCAATTCCATCCAGGCGTAGGCGCGGACTACCTGATTGGTCCAGGATGGAATAATAATTAGGACTAAAAGCAACGGCTTGAGATAACTTCTGGATTGGCTGATGAAATAGGCTACCGGGAAAGCAACAATCAGACTTGCGATGGTGGTAATAAGGCCCTGGAGGATGGAGCGAATCACGATCATGATATTCGCTGGAGTCCAGCCAAAAAACATGAATCCGACGACTTCCTTGAATGTGTCCAGGGTGATTGGTAGTGCTGGTAATCCGTAGGGATTAGCGCTTGCGAAAGCAATCGGCAGGAACAGCAAGGTGGGTAGAACCAAAAAAAGACCGATCCAGAGTAATCCGGGTGCAGAAAAGAGTGCTTTTCGAAAGCTGCGTGTGGAGTCGGTACTCATTTAAGCAATTCCACATTCATTGAGCCAGTCATCTCTATCATCCTTCCAGTGGGATAATGTCAGAGGCTTCAATAGCGGCGGTCACTTCGGAGCCAGCGCGCCAGCGGGTCTCGCCATGAGTACCTGTCGATGCTAGTAATTCCACTCCATTAATATCGATGATATATTCAATTTTCGCACCCATATAAAGAACATCTTTAATGGTTGCCTTCAGTATATTGGTATCGGATGGGACTGTTGTGCCCGTCGGCGCCAAAAGTGTAATATCTTCGGGATGAACAGTGACATGCTGGATGCTGGCGTTAAGTGTCGGAACATGGCGGAGTTCGCCGATGGGTGTAGTGAAAGCATTATGTGGTAGCGCTTGGGTCAGCCTGATGATGTTGGGGATACCGAGGAAGCGGGCCACGAATGTGTTGCGCGGATGTTCGTAGATGTCTGAGACCCGGCCAACCTGCTGTAGCCGACCATGATTCATAATGCCAATATGATCGCCCATGATCATGGCTTCTTCCTGATCATGGGTCACAAAAATAAAGGTCATGCCTACTTTTTTTTGCAAACGCAGCAGTTCCAGTTGCAACTCCCGACGCAGTTTGGCATCGAGAGCAGAAAGTGGTTCATCCAGTAAAACGACATCCGGCTCGTTGATCAGTGCGCGTGCCAAGGCTACCCGCTGCTTTTGTCCTCCTGAGAGTTGGTTGGGCTTACGTTCTGCGTGTTCACCGATCTGCATGGATTCAATCATCCGCAGCACGCGTTGATTGCGCTCTGGTCGCGGAATTCGACGCATTTTCAAACCAAATTCGATGTTTTCCCGTACGGTCATGTGGGGAAAAAGGGCGTAAGACTGGAATACGGTATTTACTTGTCTTTCGTGAGCGGGCACGCCAACGACGGAACGTCCACTAATGGCAATATCACCATCGACAATCGTCTCGAAGCCACCGATCATTCTCAATAATGTCGTTTTGCCACAGCCGGATGGCCCCAATAGAGTAAAAAAGCTTCCCGAAGAAATTTTCAGGCTGATATCCTCTAGTGCGACTACCCCGTTAGCAAAACGCTTGCGGATATTGGTAATGTCCACACTTCCCCTCTGCTGCACAGGTGCCAGAACGGAACCGGTGCTGTAAGTCCCGGAACCGATGGCGTCAGCCTGGGCATAGCTGAATTCCGGCATGCTATCTTTAATCCTTCTTCAGGTGTCTATAATACTAAGCAGGTTATATGCCAATGCCTAGCCCGAATGGTGAATATTTATACTTGGGTAGGCGCGTCACTTGGAAAGTCTATGTATATTTTGAGGTTCGTAGTCGCGCAAGGTCATGAGGAAGGTGTGCAGTCGGCGCCTGTTCTTTACCGTTTCTGGGCTGTTCTGAAAGTCTATCAATGGATTTTTTGCACTAAAGTCGTGCACATTGTGTCTGCTAGGATCTTTTTGGTGCAGACCGTGACCTGTGCAAAGTGGGTGGCGGTTTGCTTTTTGCACATAGGTGGTGGTGCTGGTTAGACTGTCGCGGTTATTAACATGGCCCTTAAATACCCGGCTATAGCGTGGAATAATATGACGCATGGAAAGAATGCGATGTGCGCAAGCTGACGTAAGCAATGGGATGGATGTCCCCACCCTTTGCTTACACGTTCACGATTTCGATGCAGGTGGCCGTGCTAGTCGCTCATCACTGAGGGTTTGACGCCCTCATTTGGCCAACCATCCGGCCCTTAAGGCTTTTATATTGGGCGCTTTTCGCTCTTGCAGGAAGCATTCACAAATTCAGAGCGCCACACCGGCCAACTCAGGGCTTTGAAGCTTTTGCTCTGGTCACCCGAGGTGAGAAAGGGAACCCACAAAGCCAAGTCTATCGCTTAAGGTGTTGATAGTGACCGCATACAATCCGGCAACGGTGGTGAAGCTACTAGACATCTTCCGAGTGGCTTACAACTTATATGTGGCCGGGTCAGGACGGGCAAACTCCCGCCATGCGCCTGGGGCTGGGGACACTGCGGACGTTCCGGAAGGAGTTACTACGGCATCGCGGACAGGATCTCACCGCTGTTTCAACTAAATAATTCTTTATTAAATTAAGAAAAACATGTGGAATGATTGAATGGCGCGACCGAAACGAAGCGAAGCAACAAAGTTGGCCTTGGCACTGGAAGAGCTACACGCCCAGATCGGGCCAAACCAAGGCGTCGTTCGCGGCCAACAGATCAAGAATGCCACGCGGGTCTTTCTCCTGGAGAAGGGTTTTCTGCGGGAAATCCTCTCAAGGGGTGGTACTTCGTTTCAGACCCAGGTGCTCACCAGGGCGACAGCACGCTGTTTTACGCTAACTTCTGGGAATATCTGGCGTATTATCTGGAAGATCGATTTGGTGCTCAATATTGCTTATCGGCGGAATCCTCCTTGCTACGGCATTCCCAATGCAATGTTATCCCACGGCAGATCCAAGCGCTTCTGGATGTCAACCAAAGTCAGATCCAGGATCTGGTAGTTGGGCATAGCCTGATAACGTATCCCGGAAAAAAATCCATGCCCCCTGAAGATCAGGTTGTCCTGATCGATGGTCTGCGATGCATGTCCCTGCCTTACTGCCTGATCAGGCTTCCCCCTAGGCTTTACCAAACCTGGCAAAAAGAAATTCAGATAGTGCTCGGTACTCTTGCAGATCCAGGGGCGGTCGCAGTGTTGGTAGCAGCCAGTGAGTTGGGGACAAGCCGCGTGGTGGCGTCGTTTCGACAAGTCGGCCGCAAGGAGTTCGCAGATCGTATAGAACGCGAACTAGCTGGATCAGGGTCTCATCTCCCCCAGGTCAGGGACCCATTCGAACCGGAAACCGTTTACCAACTTCAGGCCATAGGAAGGGCGCCTCTATACGCACGGGTCAAACTGCTCTGGAAAGAACATCGTGAGGAGGTTTTGGCGATGCGAGCTGCACCTCCTCTGGCCTGGAAAGTGCCAGCGTTCAGCAGAACATCGGCGACTTCGCCAGATTCATTGCCCGGAAGGTGAAAAAGGCCGCCGCCAATCTGGAGCTTCGTTCGTTTCCAGATAAGTAACACGCCAGAAAGTTGATTCGGCTAATCCCTTAAAAATCCAGCCAAGAAAACGGGTTGGCAATTTTTGTGAAAACCACTTATTAACACCTTAAGCGATGGGCTTGCCATAAAGCCAGAATTTATGCCAGGGATCAATGCCACCAATATTGATAACCCCGCATCGTCCCTGATACCTTTGCGGCATGGAACTGTATCTGTAGCTAAGTACCGTAACTATCCAGGTTATGGAATTTCAACTCATTGAAATTATAGTGAAATATTTAATCTTTGGAAGAATCCCACCCTCCGCCAATTTGCGAAAAAACCGGTTCTCTGAAATTGATTCTTGTCTTCGAACCCCGCCATTTAGAGGCTTTTCGGCCGATCAAGCCCGGCAGCAAATGGGGTATAACTGGATGTATTAATGGGCGTAGTATCGGTTCGCGTTGCGAACCGGCGCCCTCCAGATCACCCTGGATATCCTGAGCCTCATCACCAGGGTCGACGAATTCAAAGGCGTCTGGCGTGCCTTGGGCACGCTTGCGTCCGATCGCCTATCGGTCCTGCGGTGGGTCGCCACCATCGAGAACATCGGTCCCTCCACCCGCATCGAGGGCAGTACAAGAATCTGGTATAAGACGGAATGCGCGGGACGAGGAGAACACGATGCCCGCCCTGCCCGATAACCGTTACAAGACCTTCCACGGATTTACCTTCCGCATCGTCGTCCCGGAATCGCTTGGTGGAGACCCCCGTTTCCCCGTTTGTCCGCAATGAATACCGCAACGAATCATGCCGGAAATATGATGAAGAGAAGTCTTGGCGATTACGCGGCCGGCTGATTGGTGACCCCTAAAATCGTGTCATATAATCCTAATAGATAGAAGAATCATGGGGTATTTCCTATAAGAAGTAGCCGCGCCAAACGGTTTACAAATTAGTAATTAATAAAAATATTTCATATATTATATAATTTATTCAAGCACTTTAAATTTTTTGATGTTTCCAGAAAGCATGATACAATAATGCATATTGTTTGCAACTGGAGGTGCCTTATGAGACATGCCGCCTGGATTGCCTGTGCAGTGCTTGTGTTCCCGACGATTGCTTGCGCGAACACGTTATACCGGAGTTTGAATGCTAT
Organism: Acidithiobacillus ferrianus; assembly: GCF_010378095.1. Taxonomy (GTDB): domain Bacteria; phylum Pseudomonadota; class Gammaproteobacteria; order Acidithiobacillales; family Acidithiobacillaceae; genus Acidithiobacillus; species Acidithiobacillus ferrianus. Next base: position 58,987 of record NZ_WNJL01000037.1, read on the forward strand.
CGGAATTTACGGTGAGGCTGTTGGTACTCCGAATTCCTATCATTCCTTTAATACGCAGGGTTTGGCGAACTCGTTTCGTACCATGAAGCCTGCGTCGGGTGGAAATACATCCGGAGGCGTCGGTGTATATCTCTCCGGGATGAGCCAGGATGATTTCTTTATGCACCTTGGCTTCAATTACGGTTTCAGTCCAATTATTGGAAACAGTAATGGGAATGCGAGTTCCAGTGGCCACTCAATGGCATTCAATGCCCGTCTGGGTAAAGGATTTCAGTTTGGGCCAGACTTGCTTATCGGACCATACATCGGTTACCAATATGCGCGGTTTCAGATAGGTGTCGGCAATAACGGGGCCTTTGGCACGGCGACATACAATAATAATGCGCTTGGTGGTGGTTTATTCATGGCGATGGCACCTGCACAAGATCTGACGTTGACCGCTCATGCAGGATACCTGGTGGGTCTCTCTGCGAACGAGCGGGTCAAATTTGGTGCGTTTTCCTTACAACCGGGCGGTACTCCGGATGCCGATGTTTTTCAGGCGGGTGCGAAGCTGAGTTACCGATTTCTACCGGATCTCAGCGGGTTCGTGGGCGTAAATTACGATCATTACATGGCGTCTGGTCATGCGGGTCCCGTCACCGAAAGGACTCGGGTGAATGTGTTGCGCGGTCTGGCGGGTGTGGCGTACAACTTCTGATGGGGGCGCGGAAGGGCAAGTCACCAATCCTTCAACAGTCCGCGCAAGGCGTCCGGTTCCACTCGCCTCTTGGCGGCGATGAGGGTACGGGCGGCTTTCACCTTTCCCCAGACATTCCAGAGCAGCACGCCACGTAGTTGATGATCCCGCAGGTAATAGACGATCGCCTGATCACCGTCGGGAGAACATTCCGTGTGACCAACCATGTCGCTACGGCACTCTCCCACCGCTTCAAAACCGAATTCGTAGATGTCGCTGTAAAACATGGATTGATGCCGGAAGGCGACGGTTTCTCCAGCCATATTGAGGCCCGCGATGCGGCCGGTGGCCTCCGCATTATCCCAGTGCTCCAGCCGTAGCGGCGATCCCCACACCGGGTCGGGATAGGTTGCCAAGTCGCCCGCGACCCAGATGTGGGGGTCGCTGCTGCGCATTTGCGCATCCACCGCTACAGCCCCTTGCCCTTTTTGTAAACCGGCGGTGTCGGCAAGCGCATTGTTGGGCTCCATGCCGATGCCGTAAACCATCCAGTCGCAGACCACGGGGTGACCGTCGGCAAAAACGGCCGCGAGTCTACCATCCTGGGCACGAATTTCCATGAGCTTCCGCTGCTTCTCCATGTCGACGCCCGCGCTACGGTAGCGGGCACTGACTTTTTCCACCAGCATCGGTGGCAGCATCTGCGCCAGGGGGCCGTCGCCAGATACGCAATAGTGGATTTTCAGGGCGCCCTGCTGGGAAAGCGTTGCCGCCAGTTCCGCGCCGAGAAAACCCCCGCCCACGACCAAGACCTCTCCTCCTTCTGCGGCACGGGCCCGCAAGCGCCGATAATCTGCCAAAGAGCGCAGCGAAAGCACCCGGTCCCGCAGCAGCTCTGGCACCGCGGCCAAAGGCTTGGGCCGACCGCCCATGGCAAGGAGCGCTTTACCGTAGTCATAGCGCTTGCCTGCAAGCGTTTTGACCTCCCGGTGTTGCGGGTCGAGGGTGATGACCGGGTCGCCCAGCGCCATTTCCACGCCCAGAGAAGCCCAGTCGGAGGCGGATTTCAGGGGCAGATCCGATTCTGCATCCTTGCCCAGCCACAACCCTTTGGACAGGGGCGGGCGCTGATAGGGCGTTTCGGGTTCCGCGCCCAGCATCAGAATCTGTCCTTGCGTGTCTTTCTCGCGGATGGCGCTGGCCGCCGCCGCCGCGGCGGGACCCGCACCCACCAGCAGGTAGTCATAATACGTGTTCATGGGCTTCTCCAATGCCTTTACCCTTTCAGTCTAGTTCGTCTAGTTCAGTTGCGGATGGCGGCAAACATCGGCAGGGCGCTGACGTTCCCGCTTTGCGCAACCGCCATGGGCGGCTGGCGGATTTACTTTGCAAGGAGGGCTTCATGGGGCGCCCGCCGCCAGGCGTCACCCCGTGGCATCGTTCCTTGCCATCGCGGAGATAGAGCGAGATCGCTTGTTGCACGATATTCAAAATTGGTTGTATAATAACCACAGGGAGGCGGCCTTCATGTCGCGTCTCGTAGTTTCATTCCGATTTGAGTTGAGGAGGAGTACCCATGAAAAAGAATCTTTTGGTCGCTGCCATTGCAGCCGCGGTCATTCTTCCCGCCAGCGCTTTTGCCGCTGACAGCAATACCAACAATGCCGATACGGGTCCTGTCGTGTACGGATACGCCCAGATCACTGGCGCCAGCCAGTTTGGAACCTCCACCAATGGTTCTCCTGCGGGCAGCAGTGGTCTTATATTCGGTGCGAACCGAATCCGTCTAGGGCTCAAGGGCGAGGCGGTTCCCGGCGTGACCTACAACATCATGGCCGGCTGGGATAACGCAGCAATCGGCGGTAATAATCCTGCTCTTAATGGTCTAGGTTTGAGCAGCAATATGTTGAACAACGGTCTCGGGAATGGTGGCAATGCTTCTATCCTTGACGCATGGTTGAACTATGCGCCCGTGCCTTTTGCTCAGCTTGAGGTCGGCAAGTTCAAGCTTCCCGTTGGTAACGAGTATGTGAACACGGAAGGCAATGAGTTGCCCTTCGTGTTCCGCAGCATGGCCCAGTCTCTGGTTCCAGGCCGCTCTGCGGGTGCCATGATTCACGGAAAGGACGTGCTGGATGATGTGACGGGTACCGGTGTGGGTTACGCCGTGGGTATTGCCGATGACAGCTCTCTGGATGCCTACAACGCGTATAACTGGAGCCAGAATGGTGCCATGCCTTTTGGTTCCGGTCAGGGTGGTTACCTCAACGGCAGCGGCAATTACATTGCCTTTGCCCGCTTGAACTACGACTTCATGGGTCCTTTGCTGAAGGCTGAAGTGAGTGGATCACGCATGAGTTTGGGGTCCACGCCTAATGGCAATCCGGTTGCTCCAAATGGCTTGTCACGATCATCCATCTACACATGGAACGTAGGCATGCACGGTGGCATGATGGGCATTCACTACGCGGCCTCTTACACCAACATGACCACAGGGCGTAGCTTCGCTGCCGGACCTACCGGAGCAATGAATTCCAACGGTATGCTGGCCACTGATTGGAATGTGGGCTTGGGCGCGAACCTGCATCAGATGATGCTGACTCCGTCCTGGCTGGATATCGAACCTGCGGTGCGTTTCGACTCTTTCAGCATCAACAACCACAACGGTTATGATGCGAAACTCGATAACACTACGGTTGGTCTGAATTACTACGTCAACCCCAACAATCCCCATGCCGCAGAGGTGCAGTTGAACTACATCATCCCCTCTGCGCGTCAGGGCAAGTTTGGTACAGGGACCATGGGCGGTGTATTCGGTGCGACGGGTGCTCCCATCAACGGTATGGCGTATAACACGCTGATGGTGCAGTTCCAGGCTGGCTTCTAATCACCAACCAGCCAGTACGCAGGAAAAAGGAACCGCTGCCGCAAGGTGGCGGTTTTTTTATACCGGCGCGTCTAGTCCGAGCAACGCATACACTGCACATCGTAACGATCGATCCAGGCGCTCAATGCTTCGATGGCGTCCGGGCCGGTCTTGACGTTATCCAGGGCATGTCGGGGGTCATCGGGTTTCACCCGTGCGATCCAGGCGTCTCCATAGGGGTCGACATTGATCAAATGCGGGTTGTCCAGGAGCGCTTCATTGCGCGCCACGATCTCGCCTGCGCAAGGCACCGGTACGCCGCCGGCCCATTTGCCGCTCTCGAGGGTGGCGACATGACGTCCCGCCTCCAGATGCGTGCCGAGTTTTCGGATGCGCGCTTTCTGCAGGCGTCCGGACATGGTCTGGGCGGGATCAGTGACGCCGATGGTCAGGATGCCATCCTCCTCGGGACGCACCCAAACGTAGTCGAGGTCATAGAACAGATCTTCGGGCAGTTCACAACCGCGGTACTCGCTCACGCCCGTTCCCCTGCTGCGAAGGTCAGAATCTCCTGGCCGACCGCCTGCCCATGATCGGGCAACGCCTCCGCCAGATATGGATAGAGTTCGGTTTCTTCCTTGGCATCGTGCTGCTTGAGGATGGTTTGCACGGTACTGAGGAGATCGGCAAACTCTTCCGCATCTTCCGCACTGATGGCTTCAGCCATCTCCTGAAAGAATACGCGCAGATCCTGATGTCCCTTGCGCAGGAGCGCCGTCAGCGGATGTTCGGTGCCTCCCTCCCGCGCCTCGAAGGCGGGGAACAGGGTCGTTTCCTCCACAACCATATGGCCATCGGCGATGCCATGACGGAATTGCTCCAGATGCCGGGCAGCGTCCTGCCAGCGACCTTCCCGCACGGCCCGTGCGCTGATATCGAGAAGCGCGTCCAAGCGTACGTGATCCTGCTGCATGATCTGATCTATGCGGGTCATAAGTAGCCTCCCTTTGATGGTGGAACTGGATGATGGCGGCCTCCTCCGCTCAACGTCATGGACCTGGAAATTCTGGAGGCCGTCGCACGGAATGGCCGCGAGATGGCGAAACCGATCGGCACCTGACGCCGATGCGGCGGTTTTTCAGCCATTGGGCGAGAAAGCGTCAAAATGGATCTGTTCATGCGGTGTCCCATGGGAGAGCAGCAGATCGATAGCGGCCTCGATCATGCCGGGACTCCCGCAAAGGTAGATTTCATGATCTTTCCACGGCCCATGAGAAGCCACCGTGGGCAATAGCCGGCGCGCGCCCGTCCAGCCGGCGTCGGTCATATCGGACAGGGTGGGGGTGACCTGCAGGTGCGGGTAATGCCGCGACCATCCTGCCAGTTTTTCCGAATGATAGAAATCTTCCCGTTTTTTGGCACCGTAAAAAAGGTGAATGGGCCGTTTCCAGCCCAGATCGAAGCTCTCCTGGAGGATGGCCTCGATAGGCGCGAGTCCGGTGCCGGCGGCGATACAGAGGAGGTCGAGAGGACTCTCCTGGCGCAAAAAGAACTCCCCCTGGGGGGACCCCAACTGCAACGTGTCACCTATCCGGGCGTTTTGGAAAAGCCATTGACTGAAAGCGCCCCCGGGCAGCTCCCGAATATGAAACACCAGTTCACCCTGTGCGGTGGGGGGCGTCGCAACGGAGTACGAACGCCATTGCTCAGGTTGTCCCGGCACTCCGATGCGTGCATATTGTCCCGTCCGATAGGGATAGGGATGTTCCGGCTGGACACGAAGTTCCATGACGTTCCAGGCGAGGGGGGCGAGTTGGGTGACCTGTGCCGTCCAGAGGGTCTTCTGAACGATTTCGGCGCGCAGGCGCATAGGACTGCGTGGATATAACTTGCAGAGGATGGCCATATTGGCGGCACGTTCGGTGGGTGAAAGCAGGAGCGGCATAAAAGGCCCCTGCTCACTGTCTCCATCCAGGATGGTGCCTTTGCAGTCTCCGCAAGAACCACTGGCACAGCCGTGTTTGATGGGGATTCCGTGTTCTTTTGCTGCCGCGACAATGTTTTGGTGCGCGTCTGCTGTAAAACGGACACCAGACGGCTCCAGACAGATTTCGAACTCCATCAGCGGGATTCTCCCTACAGGACCGGCGGACCCGGAGGTACGCCGGGAGTGGCCAGAAAGATTTAGGCGGCTGGGGGAACATCGTCCAGCGTGACCGGGACATAGCGGGCGGGTGCCATGGCCTCGTAGGCGGCCTCGATGCAGACAGAGGCGGCCAGATTGTAGGCCTCGATCCAGGATTCCGCCATTTCCTGTGTCCACGCCGCGCCGAGGAAATGCTTCAGGGTGTTGAGCAGGCTTTTGCCGACGATGGGATAGTGTTCAGGACGGGTGTCGTATTTGATATGGCCGACGCCGAGTTCCTTCAAATAGGGTACCAGCACCTCCAGCGTATCGATGTTCGTGGCGATCAGGATGACCGAATTGAACAGCCGTACCCGCTGTTCCGTCATGTCGCCGGGGAACATTTTGCGGAGTTCGGGGAAATGGGTAAACATGTAGTTGTAGAAATGCTCGGCGACTTGAACGCCCAGATCCTGAACCGCGGCGCCGCTGGACTTGATCAGCTGGATATTGATAGTCATCTATTGCTACTCCTTTTGGTTGATGCCGGCGATAAAACACGAAGCGCATTGTCTTTGCGAGGGGGATGCCCACACACAGCTTAGCGTATCTCGATCCGTAGAGGCATTCTTTGATCCAGGTCAAGTTTTTTGGAAAAGTGAAAGGGCGTAAGATGGGTAATCATGGAGCATTCCATGGGGGTTGACGATAATTTATGGATACCGAACTGCTGCTTACCCTTCTCGCGGTGGCGGAATCCGGCGGAATCAGCGCGGCCGCCCGGGTTTTGTACCGCAGCCAGCCCACGCTCACGGAGCGTTTGCACAGGCTTTCCCAGTTGGTAGGAGAACCGCTCTATATCCGTACCGGAAGAGGGATAGAGCTGACTCCGGCAGGAACGGCGTTGATCTCCACGGCGCAACACATGCGTGATGTGGTCAATGAGTTCAATGATCTCGTGCTGCGGCGCCAGCGTTTGCAAAGCGGCGTCCTGCGTATCGTGGCGACGAACACGGTGGCCAGTTATTTTTTGCCGCAACGACTCGTGGCGTTCCAGAGAAAGTATCCCGACGTGGAGATTCACCTCAGAGGGGGCGTTATAGACTGGCGAGATATCCCCATCCCCGACTGGGATCTGTTTTTTCTGGAGGGCGGATTGGATCTTGAAGGGTTGCCCTCTTACTATTCGGTGACACCCTGGATGCAAGACGAGATCGTGACCATCTTTCCGGCAGGCCATCCCTTGCTGGATAAGGCCGTGATCCATATGGAAGACCTGATGTCCTATCCCATCATCTGGAGAGAACGCATGTCGGGAATCCGGAGAACCGTGGAGCATGAGTTTTACAAGAACCATCTGACACCTCGGCAGTCTATCGAAATCACCGGGGTCGAAGCCGTGGGCGCTGCCGTGGAAGCTGGCCTCGGCATAGGATTTGTCACGGCCGCCGCGTTGAAATACAGAAAGGAATGGCGTGTTGCGGCGAGGAGGATACCCTCGCCGGATGGCATCCAGTGGACGTTATATATGGCCAGACCTCAACCGATATACCAGTCTCGCACCATCCAGGAATTTCTGAGGTATATAGAGGCTTCTGACGCTGATGCAACCTGAGAAGGTTCCCGCTTCGTACACGCCCGGCCGGAGTTTCGTGGATGTTCCCGAGCTGTGCATGATCGGGCGCGCTCGCCAGGTTGCCGAATAGAGCGGTAGCGCCATAGGAATGGCTTCTCATAAGGTTATACTGATATGATGGTGTGGTATTTCGGATGACGCCACCCATATTAAGAAGGTCTTATGAGCATGCATCTCACTTTTCGCCAACTGCAGGTGTTCAGCGCGGTGGCGAAACATCAGAGTTTTACGCGCGCGGCGCAGGCGCTCCATCTGAGTCAACCCGCCGTATCCATGCAGGTTCGGCAGATGGAAGAGCAAATCGGACTCCCCCTTTTTGAGCAACTGGGGCGTCAGATCTATCTCACCGAAGCGGGGCGGGAAATGGCGCGTTACAGTACCGCCATCATTCAGCAACTGGATGAGGCGGTGCAGGTGATCAATGATCTCAAGGGGCTGGCTGGGGGGCATATCCATATCAGCGTGGCGACCACCGGGGCGTATATCGCGCCCTATCTGCTGGCGGCGTTCAGCAAATTGCACCCGCAGGTGACCGTCAGCATGGATGTCACCAATCGGGAGACCTTGTTGCGCCAACTGGCGGAGAACGAGGTGGATGTCGCCATCATGGGGCGGCCTCCAGCGAATTTGTCGCTGGAGGCCACGGCCTTTCTGGAGAATCCATTGGTGATCATCGCCGCGCCTGATCATCCCTTGGCCAAGATCGAGGCGATTACTCTGGAAGCCGTGGCGGCTTATCCCTTCATCATGCGGGAGTCGGGTTCGGGGACGCGGATTGCCGGGGAACAGTTTTTTGAGAAGACCGGCGTCGCGCTGCACGCGAGCATCGAGGTCAGCAGCCACGAAGCCATCAAGCATGCGGTGCGCGCGGGTATGGGGCTGGGTATCGCTTCCCTGCATACGGTGCGGGAAGAGTTGCTGGCGGGACACCTGGTGGTGCTGGATGTGCAAGGCATGCCTATCGAACGTCACTGGTATGTGGTGCATCGTCAGGGCAAGCGTCTCTCGGCGGCTACCCAGGCCTTCCGGGATTTTTTGCTGGATCAGGAAGCAGCACGTTTATTGCCGGAGTAGGGGCGGCTTGTTCCCGGGTGAAGGGGCGAGGTATCCCATCAGGAGTTCACTTGCTCCCCGGATATCCGCAAAAGCCCCCGCAGCAGGGCGTCAGGATCCGGTGGGCAGCCCGATATCTGCAGATCCACCGGCAATACGGCGGCAACCTTGCCCACGACCGCATAGCTGCCCTGAAAAACGCCACCATCGCAGGCACAGTCGCCGATGGCGATGACCCGCCGCGGTGCGGGCATGGCCGTGTGGCAGTCTTGTAAAGCCGCGGCCATATGGCGGGTCACCGGCCCGCTCACCGTCAGCACGTCGGCGTGGCGTGGGGACGCAGTGAAGCGGAAACCGGCCTGCTCCAGGTTATAGTGCGGACCATTCAGGGCATTGAGCTCCAGTTCGCAGCCATTACAGGAGCCCGCGTCGACATGGCGGATGCCGAGGCTGTGGCGGAAGCAGGAGGGACTGGCGGATGCCGGGTCCCGCTGGGTCCGCGGCGGTTTTTCCCCAACTTTTCCCAGCCGCAGGACCTCACGCAGTATTCGATACATCATCGTCTCCTTTCGAGAAGCGCCCGGCACCGTGCTCACAGATCATGGCCACTGTAACTCAAATTGAACGATTTGTTGATGAGCGGAAAATCCGCGACGATATCGCGCAGGACCGCTTCTTCCAGTACGGGCCAAAGGGTCCACGACGGGTCCTGGGGGCGGCAGTGGCGGATGTTTCCCTGCGCCATGCGCAGCCAGAAGAATACCTCGCCCCGCCAGCCTTCCACCCACCCGATACCCTCTCCCGCGGCCTCCCGGAGATCCAGCGGATGGTACGGGTGGCCATCAGGCAGTTTCCGGAGAATTTCTTCCTGCAGGCGTAGCGACTCGGAGATCTCCTGAAAACGCACGGCCATGCGTGCCGCGACGTCGCCATCCATGGCGACGGCCATTCGTACCTGAAGCCGGTCGTAGGGGCTGGGGGGAAATTGTACCCGCAGATCCCAGGCCTGGCCGCTGGCCCGGCCGGCGACTCCCATGAGCCCCAGATACGCGGCCCGCTCAGGGGAGACAACGCCCACTTGCACCACGCGGTCGCGTAATCCACCGTGCTCGGCGAGAATCTCCTGCAGGTGTCCGATGGCGGTTTCCAGTGCCCGGCCCGCACCATGGAGGGCCGCGATGTCCGTCGCCGCGAGATCAAAAGCCACCCCGCCGGGCAAAATCCGATCCATGAGATAGCGATGCCCGAAATAGCGCTGGTTTTCCCGCAGGAACTCTTCTTTGAGGGCCTGAAACTGGGTGAGAGCGAAGGCCAGTCCGGCGTCATTACCAATGGCGCCAAGATCACCGAGATGATTGGCCAGGCGCTCCCGTTCCAGGCAGAGGGCGCGCAACCATTGGGCGCGTTCCGGCACCCGCGCAGCGGCGACCTGTTCCACCGCCTGGGCATAACTCCAGGCGTAAGCCACGGTGCTGTCGCCGCTGATGCGCCCGGCCAGACGCGCGCCAGCGGCCCCATCCAAGCCTCGGAAGAGGCGTTCCACGCCCTTGTGGGCATACCCGAAACGCTCTTCCAGGCGCAGGATTTCCTCCCCCAGAACCTGAAAGCGGAAATGCCCCGGCTCGATGATGCCGGCGTGTATGGGGCCGACCGGAATCTCATGGAGGTCCGGACTGTTCGTGGGGGGGAAAGCGTAGCCACGGTCCGCGGCGACATCCAGATCCGTTCCGGGGAAATCGGTGCGCAGGGGAAACCGATCCGCTGGCCAGGCCGCATGCCGTAACCAGGGACGGGTATCGTGCGTCCCCGTCGCGCGAATGCCCAGCAGGTCATACAGGGCCCGTTCCATGCGCAGGGCGTTCGGGAAAATGGAGGTTAGACTCGGATAAACCGCGGTGGCGGGGTCCACGACCATCTCCGTGCGGACGATACCCGTCGCGATCAGAAACGCCGCATGGACGAGATAAGCGGATTCTTCAGCGCGACGGTCCTCGCCCCAGAAGGCCAACAGGCGTCCCCCTTGCGTACGGATATGCCGGGCGGTAAGCGGCCAATCCGCTGCGTGCAGGCGACCGGACCACACCGGTAGCGGCGTGGCCCATCGCTTAAAATCCGTCAGTACGCGCAGTGCGGGGCTGGGCATGATGGCGTTCCTTATCCATGAAGGAGCCGTGCGGCATGCTGCATCCACTGGATCAACGTCCAAGGGACGAACACCCCGAGCACGACGACGAGGGACAACTGGACGAAGACCGGGACGATACCGGAAACAGGCGGCGCATCAACCCCTGCCGGCGCAGGCCCGAAGACCATCCCCTGCAGGCGCGGAAAAATTCCGGCGAAGGTCACGCCCAGGCCCAGCAGAAGGAACGGCGTGAGCCAGGGTTGGACCTGCAAGGTGCTGGTGACAATGAGAAACTCGCTCAGGAAGATCCCACTGGGTGGCATCCCCAGAATAAAGAGCACCGCCAGCATGACGGCCCATCCCAGGAAGGGACTGAGTTCCAGCAAGCCGCGGATACGCTGGATTTCCCGGCTGCCGATACTCTGTACCGCTTGTCCGACGGAGAAAAATACAGCGGACTTGGTCAGACTATGGCTGATCATGTGCAGCAAGCCCGCAAAACTCGCCAGGGGGGTGCCGATCCCGAAAGCGAAGGTGGCCAGTCCCATATGCTCGATGGAGGAATAGGCGAAGAGTCGCTTGACGTCCCGCTGTCGCAGTATGGAAAAGGCCGCCACCAGCAGGGAAAGCACCCCGAACCCCATGAGCAACCGCCCCGAGAAATCCGGATCCAGAGCGCCATCCACCAATACCTTGACGCGCAGAACGGCGTAGAGGGCCACGTTGAGCAGCAATCCGGAAAGCGCTGCCGAGACCGAACTGGGGCCACTGGCATGGGCGTCCGGCAGCCAGTTGTTGAGCGGGCTCAAGCCGATTTTGGTCCCGTAGCCCACCAGCATGAAGATGAAGGCGATCGCCATGACCTGTGGCTGTAATTGGTGGCGCACGGTTTTCAGATGGGTCCACAGCAACGCGTTCGCATCGTGTCCCAGCACTTTCTGCGCGGCGAAATACAACAGGATCGTACCGAACAGGGCCATCGCCAGACCGACCCCGCAAAGGATGAAGTATTTCCAGGCGGCCTCCAGGCCCTCCGCCGTATGAAAGAGGCTGACCAGCAGGACCGTGGATAGCGTCGCGCCTTCCATGGCCACCCAGAGAATGCCCATGTTGTTGGTCAGCAAGGCCAGCAGCATCGTTGTGAGGAAGGTCTGAAACATGGCGTGATAGAGGCGGACGCGCCGACGGGAGAGCGACCAGTGGACGATCTCCCGCGCCATATAGCTGCGGGAGAAAAATGCCGTACCAAGCCCCACCACTCCAGCCACCAACACCAGCACGATGCTGAGGTCATCCACCATGAACTGCCCGTCGCCGGTGGTAAATGGGCCGTTCCACAGTACCCGCAGGGCCAGCGCCAGGATCGCCAGCAGGACCAGGGCGTTTATGCCGATGAACATTACCGCGCCCCGGCGGCCGTCACCCCAGAGGGCGAGCAGGGGGATACCGATCGCCGCGCAGATCAACACCAGAAGAATCGACATCATTCCTCCCGGATCCGCTCGAGATGCCGGAGATCCATGCTGTCGAAGGTCTCTCGCATCTGAAAAAAGAAAATGCCGAGAATGACGAAACCGATCAGGGCGTCCAAGGCCACCCCCAGTTCCACGACCATCGGCATCCCCAGGGTGGCGCTGGTGGCGGCGAAGAAGAGTCCGTTATCTATGGCGAGAAAGCCCACTACTTGAGAAATGGCCTTGTGCCGGGTGATCATCATCAAGAAGGCGAGCAGCACGGCGGCGAGGGCAATGCCGACCATGCCGCGGGTCACCGTGCCGGTCAGGGCGCTGATGGGCGCGGCGAGGGAGAACGCGAAGATGACCAGCGCGATGCCCGCGAGCAAGGTCACAGGAATATTGAGTACCGCCTCGACATCGCCGCGTACCTGGAGACGCCGCAACAGACGGTGCAGGACCATCGGGATCAGGATGGCCTTCAGCGCAAGGGTCAGGGTCGCGGAAAACCACAACTCCGCTTGTCCCGTCAATAGCGCCACCAGCGCCGTGCCCGCGGCCAGGACCACACCCTGCCAGGCGAGCAGATGGATCAGGGTGAGGAGCCGCCGTTGCGCCAGCATGGCGAAAGCCAGCAGCAAGAGCAAGGCAGCGAGGAGTCTCAACAGAGGAATGCCCCAGGTAAGTCCTTGCGCGGCAATCGTCATATCATGCCCCCAGCATGAAGAAGCTCAGGAGTCCGATGACCCCGAGTAGAAAAGCCGTGGCCATGAATTCCGGCGCACGGAAGAGCCGCAGTTTGGCGAGCAGGGTCTCGACCGATGCGAGCGCGAGAGCGGCGGCCGCGAACTTCAGCAGCAGGGCCGTCAGGGTCAGGGGGAGGGCGGTCAGTTGTCCCGCGGGCGCGATCCCCCAGGGCAGGAACAGGGCAATGCCGATGGCTACGTAGAGCACGAGCTTGATCTGCGCGCCCCATTCCATGAGCGCCAGATGCCGTCCTGAATATTCCAGGAGCATGGCTTCGTGAATCATGGTCAACTCCAGGTGGGTGGCGGGATTGTCCACGGGAATCCGCGCGTTTTCCGCCAGGAGTACCATGAAAAAGGCGGTGGCGGCAAACACCATGCTGGGATGCAGGGCAAAGCGCAGTTGCTCCAGATGAGCCACGATCACGCTTAGCGAGGTGGACTGGGAGAGTAGGGACGCCGTAAAGAGTGTGGCCAGCAGGGCGGGTTCCGCAAGTCCCGCGATCAGCATTTCCCGATGGGCGCCCAGGGTGGCGAAGGGTGTCCCCGTGTCCATGGCCGCCAGCACCTGGAAAACCCGCGCCAGGGCAAACAAACCCACCAGGGCGATGACATCGGCGGCTGGTGCCAGAGGCAGGCCGGTGGCGAGAATGGGGATGATACCGGCCGCCAGACAAAATGCCGCGAAAATCCCGTAAGGTGCAAAGCGGAAGAGCCAGGACGTGCCCTCCGCCTGCAGGGATTCTTTGTGAAAGAGGCGATAGAGATCGCGGTAGTTCTGCCAACAGCCGGCCGGTCGCCGATTCTGCAGAATCGCCCGCAATGCCCGCAGCAATCCGGCAAAGAGTGGCGCCAGAAACGCCACCAGCAGCACCTGCGCCACTTCCATCAGTATGGCGGTCATCGCCAGATCGCCAGCAGGATCAGCAGGGTCAGAAAACTGTAAAGCAGATATAGGGTGATGCGGCCGCGCTGCAGTCGCAGCACCTGAGCCGAGAGCCAAAAGGCGATGCGGTTCAGGGGTTGATAGAGACCCCGGTACACCGGATCGCCCACCCGCAACCGCCAGCGGGAATCCGCGTCTTCCACGCGTTCCGTTGGGTATAGCGGCGCGAAGATGCGCAAAAGAGGTTGCGCGAAGCCCAGGGGACTATCCTGCATCGCGGGTGTCCGCACGGGAAAGCCGCAGGCCCAGATCGCCACTTGCCGCAAGGGCCGGCCAAAGAAACGCCAGATCATGAAAAAACTCAGACCCAGGGTGGCCGCCATACCTAGGAAGAAGAGCACCGGGCTGTAGCTGGCCCGTTGTGCCGAGATGGGTGTCAGCCACCACCATCCTGGTTGAGCGGTGAGTCCCTGGCCCAGCATTTCCTCCAGCACGGGATACAGCAGGCGCAACAGAAGATCAGGAAAAAGTCCGAGAAAAACGCAGGCGATGCTCAACAGGAGCATGGCCGCGCGTTCCCAGCGCCCGGCCTCGTGGGCATGCCGGGCGCCACGCGGCTGACCGAGAAAGGTGATGCCGTAAAACTTGACCATGGCGTAGGCCGCCAGGGCGACCGCCAGCACGACGCCGGAGGCCGCCAGAGGCAATACCGCGCTCAGGGTGCTTTGGGGCAGGGCGGGCGACAGCAGGAAGGCCTGCAGGAGCAGCCATTCGGAGACGAAACCGTTGAGTGGGGGCAGTCCGGCGATGGCAAGGGTGCCCAGGAGCATGAAAAATGCCGTCTGGGGCATCTGCCGGATCAATCCGCCCAGACGATCCATGGCCACGCTGCCCGTCCCGTGCAACACGCTGCCGCTGCCGAGGAAGAGCAGTCCCTTGAAGAAAGCGTGGTTCAACGCGTGGTACAGGGCGGCGGCCAGGGCCAGGGCGGCCAGGGCGTTCAGCCCGTGTGTCCGGAAGATGAGGGCGAGGCCGAAGGCCACCAGGATCAAACCCATGTTCTCGATGGAGGAATAGGCCAGTAGGCGTTTCATGTCGGTTTGGATGGCGGCGAAAAGCACGCCGAAGAGGGCCGTAGCCAAGCCCGCCACCAGTACCAAGGGTCCCCACCACGGGGCCAGCGCATCAAGGCAAAGAAAATCCACCCGCAGCAGGCCATAGAAGGCCATTTGTAACATCGCCCCACTCATCAGCGCGGAGACCGGGGCGGGGGCGGCGGGATGAGCCTCCGGCAGCCAGAGGTGCAAGGGAAGTAATCCCGCCTTGGCGCCGAAACCGAAAAAGGTCAGGAGAAAGGCGGTCGATGCCCAGAATGGGCTGAGAGAGGCGTGCAACAGGGCGCTGAACGGACCGCCCTGGGCCATGGCCGCACCGGCGAGGACCACGAAGCCCAACAGAATGGCCAACGCACCCAGATGGGCGATGAGCAGATAGAGGAAGCCGGCGCGCCGATTGTCGGCTTCCTCATGCTCCGTCACTACCAGGAAGTACGAGGTCAGCGCCATGATTTCCCAGGCGACCAGAAAGGTGAACACATTGTTCGCCAACAGAACCAGCCCCATGCCCAGTAGAAAACCATGGTACTGGAGCAACAGGCGGCGCAGGCGGAGTCCCGGCAAGGACTGGAAATAACCGGTGGAAAACAATGATACCGCGAAGGCCAGCGATCCTAGCAGAATCAGGAAATATCCCGAGAGAGGATCGGTCTGGAAAGACCAAGGTAGGGCAGGGAGGGGGCCGCGCAGTAACAGATTGTCCGGGGTGGCGGTCAGCGCGGTGAATCCGGCAATGGTCAGCAGCAGGGCGACCACGCTGCTCAGAGGAAAAATCAGCCGGCGGGCGAGAGTCGGCCAGCCACCCAGCAGGAAGCCCGACAGCCCCAGACCCAGCCAGAGCAACAACGCCCCGATGGCCAGATCCAGAGGCAGGCAGGAGATCACTGGGTCATCACCATCAGCAGGGTCGTTGCGGAGTGGTCGTGCTTGTGCCAGTCATGGGATAGACGTGGATCAGAGTAAATGGCGTCGCCCTTTTTCAATTCCATCATTAAATGCCGGTTTGCGCAAAGGCGACCGTCCCGTGGATGACATACGGCCGTCTTTTCCCCGATCGTCGCAATGATACTCCAACGATGGTCGCGCTGTCATGGCCGGAAACCGTGTCACCGGCCATGACAGCGATGGCTGCAAGGAGTTCGGCCGTCATCCGGTGTTTCAGGCCGTCGAGAGATTCCTCATTTTGTCATAAAACTGTCGCATTTCTGTCATATTCATCTGTTATCTTCGTGTACTCTGAATAGTCCCGCACCGAGCGTATGCGGCAGGCGGATAAAGGGTATTTTATGGATAGTGAGGCAGTCGAATCGATTTTACCGCAGGAGTCTCCGGTGGCTGCACTGACATGCCAATATGCCCCTCAACATTGATGTGTGAATCCATCTCTCCGCGAATTCTGGTCGAACTGTTTATTAGGTGATCATCGAATTTTACTTTGGTCCAGCTTAGGGAGATTACGATGAACAAACGTATGGTGATGGTTGCCCTGGCCGTTACGTTAGGGACGAACTGTATTGAGACGGCCCACGCTGCAGAACCGACTCAATCTGACAAGAGTCCGGTCAATGTTGGTGAGGTCAATGGCTACTCAGCGAGCACGAAGTCATCTCCGTATAAGAAAAAAACTAAAGTCCTGCATACTCAATATACAAATAAGCAGGTATTCAGAGAATCTCAGTCGGTCATTGCACTGGATAAAGAAAACAAGAAAATGATCAGTCCCAACGCTGGTGCCGCAGAATTGCTCGCAACGGCGCCCGGTGTTCACATCATGAGTGAAAATCCGCAAAACGGATCTGGTCGCTACAATATTACGATCAACGGCATGGGTATCGGTTGGTGGAGCGGGAATACTTATCGTAATCAGATTAGTGTCCTGTTTGATGGTATTCCTATGAATAATCAGATCACCAATGACGGTCAGTGGAACTCCAGCCAGATTCCCATCCTGACCATGATTCATGGCGTCAATCTCGTCTATGGTCCGGGTAACCCCAAGGATCGTTGGTATGACAGTCTCGGCGGCACGGTCAATTTCGTTCCGTTACAGCCCACGGAACACTCCAATGCCAAAGCCAATCTCTCTTTGGGCAGTTACGGCAGCAAAAGTGCGAGTTTCTCACTGAATACCGGTGACTTGCATGGCTGGTCGACGGTGTTGGCGGGCGGTTATACCACTGCCGACTCCTTCTATCAGGGCCCGAGTAATTGGCCGCAGCATTCCTGGGCGCTCTATCTCAAAACGGCCCATCCATTTTCCAATGGGCTGTTCACCTTGGGCTTCTACTATGAAAAATCCGACGCCACTCATAGCCAGACAGTCCCGGTGACCCCGGTTGCCGGATATACCGTCAATGGTTATGGTGTTCCGGGACAGTTGCTGAGCCAGCAAACCAGTGGTTTCTACTATGTTCCATCTGCGGATTTGTGGTACAAGAATGATATCGTGGATTCCTATATCCTGTATTCCCAGCAATTTTTCGATTTGGGTGGTGGTTGGCGTTTGAAAAATACGCCATGGTATCGCCACGCCTATCGCTTACATCAAGCGTATTTCAACTATGGAGCGACCTCTTACAATCCAGAAGCGGCAGAATACTACGCGCCTACCAATAATTCCTTTGGTGACCGCCTGAATGTGAGTCTTCACTCCCATTATAACGATCTAGATCTAGGTGGATGGTTGTCCTATCAGCAATACAATACCAATGAGGTGTTATGGAATCCGCGCCTGGGGACATCCCAGAGTAGTCCCTACGTCTATAACAACGTAGAGTTGAACTCCCTTTTCAGTGATCTCTATGTCCAGGATACGCTCAAGCTCTTGCATGATGATCTGCATATCACTCCCGGACTTGCCCTAGCCGGGTTCTATACCTCCATGAGTGATCTCATCAATCCTTATACTACGGCCAAGTATATCACTGCTACGCCTGGCGCAAAGACCAACTTTACTCGTCTGGAACCTTCTTTGGGCATAAACTACCGTTTCCTTAAGCATTTATCCTTCTACGCCAATTACAGTACGACCTATCAGAATGAGACTGACCTGGCTTATGGTGCCTACTTGCAGTTCATCAAGATAAATCCGGCAAACATCCCCATCACCAAAGCCGAAGACTACGAGGCCGGTCTGCGTTATCATGATAAAGGTTTCAATCTGGGCATGAATTACTATCACGATTATCTGACGAATTTGCTCAATGGTGTGTCGGGATCGGTTACTCAATTCAATGCGTCAGGATATAACCTTGGCAATGCCATATATCAAGGGGTGAACATTTCCGCCAAGTGGAGTCCAATGTGGCAACTTTATCTCTATGGATCAGCGAATATCCAACATTCCTATTATACCGAGGACTACAATAACTCCGGCGTATCATTCAATGGAATGCTATTATCAGGAATTCCACATTATTCCTTTACGGTCTCTATCGCCTACAAAATTCGCGTTCCCGATGGCATCATTGAACCGCGTCTGACGGATCAGTATTCCGGAGGCCAGACGCTTTATAACAATGTGGCCGGTGGTCCGACGAATCAAACGATCAATGCCTACAATCTGGTGAATCTATCGGCGAGTTATCAAACGGTTGCACTGGATCATCTGATTCCCGGGTTGAAGGAAGCGGATTTCAGTTTTGGAATTTATAACTTGCTCAATCGGAGATATGAGTCGGACATTTATCTTGCCACCGGTGGTTATGCTCCGCAGGAGCAGCCTTCGCTGTTCGCTTATGCGGGTGCGCCATTGCAAGTCTTCGGTGGTGTGAGCATGAAATTCTGACCCATGATGCTTGCGTGTGCTGTACCCTGGCGTCTCCCAGGCGATCGCTCGGTATTGCCTGTCCCCCACCGAGAGGTCCACGACACGCTGGACGGGATATTGGCAAAAGTGGGCTATGACACGACCGGCAAGACGCTCAGGGCCGTCAACAAGACCAAGTCCGAGATCCGCAGCGACGCCGAAGCCCTGGCGGCGCTTGGCGTGATACTCACGGAAAAGGACACAGTGCATCACGGCTGATGACACCGTGCCCGAATCCGTCGCAGCAGGGATCCATATTCCCGATCCGTATCAGGTGTACATCATAACTCCTGGATGGTGGCGGATCTCTTGTGCGTGTTTTGCGGCGCGGGCTGGAGTACGCCAACGTCATCGCTCCCGAGCCGCCGCTGGTCACCCCACGGCTACTTCAAGTGCCACACTTTCAACCTGAAACCGGGCGGCGAGACGTATATGTGCGAGACACCGTCACCGTCTCCTTCAGATTATGTGGAACTGACCGGACCCTGAACGCAGGAATGGTGCTGATCGATTGCAGCCACTGGAAGGTCTTCTGGCGGCTTTCTTCCGTCCGTGCCGCCGGTCTCTTTTCTTTTTCCATCCACATACTACCGGGAATGGACCGGTATGGTGTGGTTCCTCATGCCGAGAGCCGTGAACATGCGCGGTATGTCAGGCTCCGCCGGCTTTATGGCGGGTTTATGCTCAGGGCAAGCCCCGGGACTTCACCCTGCTTCGCGCTTCGCTTGGCGCAGGCCTCTCCGGTTCGGCATTATTTGTTTGGTATTCATAGCCCTTGATCTGTCACGATAGCTTCAGATCAATTGTAATATGGCTGTCACATTGATCTGCTACCGTTATTTTGAAGTACAGGTGCGGTTTCCCTGTTGTTCGGGGGTGGACCCAATGTGCTTCTCCTCCTCCCTTGCTCCGGCTCACCGGGGCTTTTTTCGTGAAGGCAGTGATTCCGCGATTCATGCAAAGTAGTGGGGTGTCCGATACACAGCCGTACTTAGTGCGTTGCGGTATTCCTGAGATACCGTGGCACGTTCAGTTGTGTGAGCTGATCAATGACCAGGGCTGCGGAGTGGGTCGCCCCTCGTTTTGCTCCAGATACCGGGAACTCATCAGGCAATGGATGGGTCTATGAATTTGGTTGCAGGGCTCCCGGTGACCATCGTCTTCTGCGGTTTTCACGGTTCTATCTTTTGGTGAATTTCAGGAGGATCACCATGAGTAAAAAACTCTCTCACCCACTCTGGAAACGTCAGGTGCTCACCTTCGCGAGTGTCGCTGTTTTGGGTGCCGCTGCTGCAGTCCCACTGGCCCACGCCTCTCCCTATGTGGGTGCATCGGCATCACCGTCACCGCACGTGTCCGTTGTGCATCTGTGGATCAACGGTCACTCCGTTCCCGCCGAGACACAGAGTCGCATCATCCACTTCCCTGGTGGGGTGATGCAGGTGCAGACGGTCACCTGGGGTTCGAGCGGGTCCGGCGGCCATTCGCAAGTCTCCCGCGACAGTCTTTCCCCGGCACAGGCACAGGCCATGGTCCGGCGCAGCCTGTGGCAGATGCAGGCGATGCAGGTCGCCATGGATCGGCAAATCGCCCGAATGCAGCGCCTGATGCGCGTTTCTTTTGGCCCCTTTGCCATGCCGTCATTCAATTCACCGGTACCCGTCACACGGCTTTTGTTGGTCCCGGAGATGCCGTTTTCAGGCACCACTCCTTCACAATCCATGACTATGGCCAAAGGCTCCGACACGGCGCCCTCTATATCCATGACTCCCATACCAGGTCACCGGATCCTGCATGTGCACTGGGATCGACAGCAGGTCGTCTCGCCTTCGCCAAAGATTCCGCTTTGATCAGCAGACAAGGCCCATCAATTCATGCTTGCGGCTTCTTTGAGCCAATTCGCAAGAACCTATGTGATCCTCATTCCAATATTCTGGATTGGCCTCCTGGCAACGGTAGCCGATGCGACAATCTGGCGGCCTCCCGTTCATGTGGTCTACTGGCCCAAATCCCTCAGGGGCTGTCCACTTCAGGAATTGCAAAAATTGGCCCATGCCGGAGATCCCGCAGCGGAAAACGCTTTGGGCAATCGGTATCTGCACGGCCAGGGCGTAAAGCAGAACTGGAAAAAAGCCGCGGTCTGGTACCATAAGGCGGCACTGGCCGGGAATGCCCGGGGCGCGTTTAACCTCGCCTTTGCCTACAACTTCGGAGAGGGTGTTCCTCAGAATACCCGCAAAGCGGTTTACTGGTGGCAGCAATCCGCAAAGGATCGCCACCGGCCTTCCTCTGATCGGGGTTGAGGAACGCGCAGTGCCGTTTCTGCATTTTCCTGAAAATACTCATGGCCATAGCTGTGGCCACCTTTTGCGGATTCTGGATTGGACACCAGGGACATGCTCACGTTACCCGCTTATTCATACAGCAACGGACTGCTCCGCAGGCATTTCTCCGGAGATCTTTCCGGACAAGCAATCCGCCAGCGCGACAGCCTGAAGCGTTGTTGCTCAATGTTTTCTTTAGCGGAGGAGGGGGTATTCTGTAAGTAATTGGTGCGAAAGGGGGGACTCGAACCCCCACGGCCGTAACCGCTGGAACCTAAATCCAGTGCGTCTACCAATTCCGCCACTCTCGCTTTCACGCTATCTTATGTGAGATAGCGTTTATGGACAATGATCGGGGTGTGGATATGGCTAAGTCGCAGCAACAATCCCGTTTGCGGCGCTTGTTGGCGGTGGAGTCGGCACGGATCATGGCCGATGAGGGTGTGGCGGACTTTCGGGTGGCCAAGGAGAAGGCGGCCCGGCGCCTGGGGGTGGGAGGAGATGCCCAGCAGGGGTGGCCGAGTAATGCGGAGATCGAAGAGGAATTGCACTCCCGTCTGCAGCTTTTCCATGGGGATGTCCATGGTGTGGAACTGCGCAGGCTTCGTGAGCAGGCGCTGCAGGCCATGCAATGGTTGGCGGCGTTCCAGCCACGTCTGACCGGGCCGGTGTTGAGTGGTACAGCGACGCGGCATGCCACCATTACACTCCACCTGTTTGCGGATACACCGGAAAGCGTGATCTTTTTTCTCATGGACCAGCGCGTCGCGTATGAAGAGGGTTGGCAGCGGCTCCACTATGGAGAAGCGCCGGCACGCGATTATCCTTCATTAAACCTGCGCCATGCTGGCGCGGAGTTGCGCCTGATCATCTTCGATCTGGATGAGGATCGGCGCAGCCCTGCTTCACCCGTGGACGGTAAACCGTTGCGGCGGGCGACGCGGGCGCAGTTGCAGAAACTACTGACAGAGCCGGTGGTGGATCAGTTCTGACCGGACGCGCTTTCTTCTCCGGCTCTGGTGCAGAAAGGCGCCTGGACGCCCGCCGCAGAGACTTCAGGGGCGTGGTCTGGCGCGATCATACGGGGGAGGCCAAGCCACCGCGTCCGCTCCGAGGGCGTGGGCCGCGTGAAGCGGCCAGTAGGGGTTGCGTAGCAACTCGCGCGCGAGGGCCACGGCGTCGGCCTGTTCGGTGACGAGGATATGCTCGGCCTGCATAGCCTCGGTGATGAGTCCGACGGCGACGGTGGGTATGTCCACGGTTCGGCGAATGGCGCTGGCAAAAGGTGTTTGAAAGCCAGGGCCGGCGGGAATGACCGCATCCGGGGTCATACCGCCGCTGCTGCAGTCGATCACGTCTACCCCACGTTTTTTGAGCGCCCTGGCCAGCGTGATGGATTGCTCCAGATCCCAGCCGCCAGGCAACCAGTCGGTGGCTGAAATACGGACCCAAAGGGGAAGGTGGTCGGGCCAGATGGCACGCACGGCGTCCGTAATCTCCAGCGGCAGGCGCATCCGATTTTCAAGACTGCCGCCGTAGTCGTCTGTCCGCTGGTTACTGATGGGCGAGAGGAAACTATGCAAGAGATAGCCATGGGCCATGTGTAATTCCGCCACCTCAAAGCCCGCTTCCAGCGCACGCCGAGCGGCTGCAACGAAATCCTGCCGAACCTTGTCCAGGTCTCGATCGTTCATGGCATGGGGGCGTGTATGACTGTGGCTGAAAGGGATCGCGCTGGGTCCAGCGGGTTCCCAGCCTTCTTCCTCCCCGACGGCAATGGGGTGGCCCCCGAGGAAGGGCGGCTGAGTGGAGGCCTTGCGTCCGGCGTGCGCGAGTTGAATGGCGGTGATCGCCCCCTGCGCCTTCATGAAGGCGACGATGGGTGCCAGCGCTTGTCCTTGTGCGTCGTTCCAGATTCCCAGGTCGCGTGGCGAAATGCGACCTTCCGGACTGACCGCGCTCGCCTCGGCCATCACCAGACCGGCACCACCGACCGCGCGGCTGCCGAGGTGGACCATATGCCAGTTCCGGGCTATTCCGTCGGGGGTGGAGTACTGGCACATGGGCGCCACACAGATTCGGTTGCGCAGCTCAATGCCGCGCAATTTCCACGACGTGAAGAGTCTGTGGGTCATCCCGGGGCCCCGAGATGCTCCGCGAAGTGGTCGAGGGCCAGGCGCCAACCCACGCGGGCGGCCTCGGGACGGAAGCTGTCCCGCGGATCGGCGAAGAAACCGTGGGGAGCGTCGGGAAAGACGGTGAGTGTGTAGCGCTTGTGCGCCGCGCTCAGCGCGGTGGCGATACGCCCATGTTCCTCTGGCGTAATGGACGGATCTTCCGCGCCGTAGAGCAAAAGCAGCGGTGCGCCCATCTGTTTGGCGAGATGGAGCAATGGTGCCCGGCCCACAGGATCGCTCTCCGGTGCGATTCCGCCGCCGTAGAATGCCACCGTCGCCTGAAGCCGGTCGGCGTGGATCGCATTGGCCATGAAGGCAAAGCGTCCACCCATGCAGAATCCTAGCGCGCCAATGGCGTTCTTGCGCACCTCCGCGCGTTGTTGCAGCGCATCTATGGCTAAACCGGCCTCTTGCATGACGAGCGTGTCATTCAGGGTCTTGAGATGTCCTATGGCTTCCGTAAGATTTGAATAATCATAGGTTTTTCCATGAAAAAGGTCGGGTACCATGGCGCAATATCCGGCGCGGGCCAGACGCTCGGCCACGTCCTGGAAATGTTTGTTGACACCAAAGGTCTCGATAAAGACCACTACGGCCGGGTGCGGACCCGCGCTTGTCGGCCGGGCGTACCAAGCCCTCGGGCCGTTATCGAGTATAATCCACTCGGAGGTAATCTGTGACATACCATCTCCTTGCTGTGATCAGTCTACGGAAAACAGGGCGACGCCCAAGGTTTCAAAGCGAGGTATCCCCCATCCCAGGGGCGATCAAGTGGCCAGTGACTTGACATAAACCTGCAATTGCCGCAGGCCGCGTTGATAGGCCTCCACCGACTGGGCATTTTTACCCAGACCAACGCAGCCCTCGATGGCGGCGACAATGAACAATGCGACGTCGCGCGGTTGCACATCGGCGCGTACCTTGCCCGCGTTTTGCCCTTCCGCGAGAGCCGCGGCCATCACGGTGATCCAGCGTTCCAGTATCTGCTGTAGGCCACGGCGAAATTCTTCGTCGAGCGGGCTCATTTCTTGAATGAGGTTGTTCAGCGGACACCCGTAACGAATGACAGACTCATCGGCGGCGGTGATTTTTTCTTCAAGAATGCGATGCAGGCTGGTGATGGGGTTGTCGTGCTCGGCAAAGGGCGCAAACCAGCGCGTGGCCAGTTGGGGAGCGATCACTTCCTCCACCACCGCCAGGCCCAATTCCCGTTTGGTGCCGAAGTGGTGGTAAAGCGCGCCCTTGCTTACCGAAGTGTTGGCGAGGATGCGTTCGAGGCTGGCCGCCTGAAAACCGGATTCCAGGATTTCATGATAGGCCGCTTTCAACAGATCGCTGCGCGTTTGCTCGGGATTTCTCGTTTTCCGGATTACTTGAATCGCCATAAGCTTGTAAAGATACCGACCGAGCGGTATCTCGTCAATCGTTTCGTGCCGTCTTGGATCTCCACCCCGGCTGCATGAGTCTGCTGCCCGCATTGGATGCCTGGAGAAATGGCGCTACACTGTCCGGGGATCGGAGACGGGGGCATCAAGCGGATGAGGGCGTCGGCGGATTTTCCGCGGGAAGGAGATAAACAGAATTCCCCATTTTTTGAGGAATGGTTGAGACGGCTGCTGGAAGATCGGGACCGCCAGGGTTTGACCGAGAATATCGGGAGGGTGGATGCCCTGATGATTACGGTGGAGCCGGGGCACTCGGCGGCCTATGTCGGTGAACTCTGCCTGATGACGCCTTACAACTACCTCGTGACGCTGGAAACGGAGCAGCATTCGACGCACATACTGCGCATCGACATGGATGCGCCGGATGTGCTCGTTCGCGAGGTGAAGGATGCCAATGTGCGGGGCATCTTCCGCAGCTTGAACGAGGTGTACCCCATCGGGGCGAAGCGGCCCAATTCGCGCTATATGGGGGAGATTTTTCAGGTTGAAAACCTGCATGACGTGGTCGAAACACAAAAGACCCGGGAAGTGCGCTTCTTTAATCAGGAGCAGATCCGTCAGCTGGAATTGCCCGGCAATATGGCGGTCGTCAAACCTTCCCCTTACACGCACAATATCGTCGGGTACTGGGAACGACCGGACGCCAGCATCCGGGTTTACTCCCTGGGCCTGTCGTCTATCCGCGATGACATGCAAGAGGCCTTTGAACAAGCCAAGGCATGGCGCGAACGGCTGGGCCTGGATGTGTTGCTCCTGCCTATCGACCACCTGGCAACCCGTGTCTACAGCCAGAACCGCGAGGCGGCGATCCTCGAATACCTGACCCTTTCCAGTTATTACTACTGGGGTTCCTACGATATTCCGGATCAGAACTCATCGACCAATGTGACCAAAAGCGTGCATTATACCAATGTGCTGAATAGCCCGGCCAAGGTCTTTACCGCGGCTAACCATCCCTACTTCTGCAACCATCTCATCGGTAAACCTTCACCCACGGAGGCCTTCGTGCGAAATTTCGGTCCGCGTCTGCATCACTTGGCGGTGGCGGTGAATGACGGGCATACCGGCGGTCAGGTGAATATCGATTACGTGGTCGGTGCATTGCAGAATTGTGGGCAGAAGTTCCTGCTGGAGGTCGTTGGCTCGGAACGGGAGGGGCTCAAACAAATTTTCTCCAGCGCCTCGGAGCATTCTTCATTGATTGTGGAATATGTGCAGCGCTTCGACGGGTTCCAGGGTTTCTTCGCCAAGGACAATGTGGCGAATCTGACCGCAGCGGCGGGTGCGGATGAAACCTTGCGCGGGCTGGACGCGGCGGCCCGTAGCTGAGTGGCCGTCCGCTCAGAGAGGGCGGAGTGACAGATCCAGGCTGCGGAGGTTGCGAGTGAGGCTGCCGACGGAAATGAAATCGACGCCGGTAGCCGCCACCTCGGCGATATTGTGCAGGCCTATATTGCCGGAGGCTTCCAGTGGAATGCGTCCAGCCACCTGCAGTACGGCACGGCGCAACGCTTCCGGTGAGAAATTGTCGAGCAGGATCATATCGGTGCCCGCGCTGAGGGCCTCCGCCAACTGTTCCAGCGTTTCCACCTCAATTTCCACGCGGGTGAGGGCCGGGGCGATCTGTCTTGCCGTCCGCAGGGCGGCCGTGATGCCGCCGCAGGCCGCGATGTGGTTTTCCTTGATCAGGATTCCATCGTAGAGACCCATGCGGTGATTGTGGCCGCCGCCGATGCGCACCGCGTATTTCTGGGCCTGACGGAGACCGGGGAGGGTTTTGCGGGTATCCAGCAGGCGGGTGTGCTGGCCCGCCAGGGCATCCACAAAGGTCCGCACCGCGGTGGCGGTACCCGAAAGGGTTTGCAGAAAATTCAGTGCCGTCCGCTCCGCTGAAAGCATGGCGCGGGCCGGGCCTTCCAGGATGCAAAGCACTTGCTCAGGGACGACGCGTGCGCCTTCCGCAACCTGCCAGTGGAGGCGGATTGCCGGGGAAAGGGCGGCAAAGGCGGCGTCGGCGTAGGCTTGCCCGCAGAGAATGCCATCCTCGCGGCTGATGAGGTGGGCATGAAGTGCTTGGTGCGCGGGAATCAACGCCGCCGTCCAATCGCCGCTGCCGATGTCCTCGGCTAGGGCCTGTCGTATGGAAAGAGAAAGATCAGCAGGCATCATTTGGGTATCTCCTTGCGTCCCACCCAGAGTAACCAGATCAGGCCAATGATCGCGGCGATCAGGGAAGCCAGGAGGATGCCCAACTTGGCCTCTTCCCGCAGGATGGGGTCTGTAAACGCTAATTGACTGACAAACAAAGACATCGTGAAGCCAATACCGCCCAGCCAAGCCGCGCCCAGTAAGTGTCGCCAGCGGACGCCACGGGGTAGCCGGGCGACTTTGAGACGCACAGCGATCCAGCTGCCGAGGCTGATGCCGACGAACTTGCCCAGCACCAGCCCGAGACCGGTGCCCACGGTCACCGCACTGATCAGCATGGTTGCGGACACATGGGCGAAGTGGATGCCGGCATTGGCGAGAGCGAAGATGGGGAGGACGCCGAAGGTCACCCAGGGTTGGATCCCATGTTCCAGACGCTGCTGCGGGGCCAGTGCGGCGGCACTGCTGTGTTGCAGGCTCTGGATGATGCCGGCCAACTGGTCATTGATCAGGGGATTGAGGCGCTGGCCGTGAGCGATGGTGTCGTGCAGATTCTGGCTTCGGGCGCGGAGACTGTCGGCCAGTTCGTCCGGCCGGATACGGCCCCGCGCGGGTATGGTAAAAGCCAGTAGAATCCCGGCCACCGCCGCATGCACGCCGGAACGCATGACGAAATACCAAAAAGGTAGTCCCAGCAACAGGTAGGGCAGGGAATGGCGGATGCCGCCCTGATTGAACAATATCAACATCAACAGGCATGCCGTCGCGATTATCAGGGCGGTGATGTGGAGTGACGGCGTGTAGAAAATGGCAATGACGAGGACGGCCCCAAGATCGTCGGCGATGGCCAGTGCGGTCAGAAAAATGATGAGATTGCGAGGAATGCGCCACGCCAGCAACACCAGGATACCCATGGCGAAGGCAATGTCGGTGGCCATGGGAATGCCCCAGCCGTCCAGGGCGGGACCAACGGGATTGAACTGGTGATAGATCAGCGCGGGAACGATCATTCCTCCGCAGGCGGCAATGATGGGCAGGGCCGCATCACGCGGGGAGGACAGCTCTCCGACCAGAAACTCGCGTTTCAATTCCAGACCCACGACAAAGAAAAAAATGGCCATGAGACCGTCGTTGATCCAGTGACGGAGACTTTGGTCCAGCACCCAGGTGCCCCAATGCACGCCCAGATGCCGCTCCCAGAAGGCATGGTAGGAACTGTGCCAGGGAGAGTTGCTCAGCAGCAGGGTCAGGATGGTCGCGGCGACGAGCACTATGCCGCCCGCCGTGGCCCGGCGCAGGAACTGCTCGAAGGGCGACAGGATGCGCCCAAACAGCGGCTCCAGGGGGTAGGTGGGGCGTTTAAGCACGTCGAGGATCCCGCGCCGTGCTCAGAGCCGTTCCAGTCGCTGCATTTGTGCCGCCAGTTGCAATTGGGCGGCGTCCAACTCACGTAAACGCTCTTCTTCCCTGGCCACGACCGCGGCGGGCGCGCGGCTGCGGAAACTTTCCTGGACGAGTTTGGCCGTGGTTTTGGCACGATCCTGTTCCAGCCGCTGCTGTTCCCTGGCCAGCCGTGCCCGTTCGGCGGTAATGTCAATGACCCCGGCGAGCGGCACCAGGATACGCAGGTCGCCAACCAGTTGCAGGGCGGCGGGCGGCGCCTCCTGGCCGCTGGCGAGCCAGTCCATGCGAGCGAGACGACCGAGCGCGAAGATCCAGGATGCATACTGTTCGGCGCGTCGCCGGTCGCTGGCGTCACCGCCCTGGAGCAACAGGGGCAATGCTTTGCCCGGTGCGATATCCATCTCGCCACGCACCGAGCGGATGGCGCGGATGACGGCGATGAGCCATTCCGTATCGGCATCGGCTTGGGCGTCGATGCGGGAAAGATCTGCTACCGGATAAGGGGCGAGGGCGATACTGTCACCGGTTTTGCCGATCATGGGCGCCACCCGTTGCCAGAGCGCTTCGGTGAGGAAGGGCATGACCGGGTGCATCAGGCGCAATCCGGCTTCCAGCACCCGCAGCAGGGTATTGCGGGTGCCGCGCTGTTGCTCCGGGGTGGACGCGCTGTCACCGCGCAAGACCGGCTTGGCCAACTCGATATACCAGTCGCAGTAGTCACTCCAGAAAAACTGGTACAGCGCATGGGCGGCGTCGGCAAAACGATACTGGTCGATGGCGTTGTTGACGGCCGCTTCGCAGCGCTGCAGACGGCCGATAATCCAGCGTTCCGGCGTCAACAGTGCGCGTTCGCCCTCCAGATCGCCCGAACTTTGTATTTGCATCAGGGCAAAACGCGAGGCGTTCCAGAGTTTGTTGCAAAAATTGCGATTCCCCTCCACCCGCTTGAGGTCAAACTTGATGTCCCGGCCCTGGGTGGCCAGTGCCGCGAAGGTGAAGCGCAGGGCATCGGCGCCAAAGGCGGGAATGCCGTCGGTGAATTCCTTGCGGGTGGCCTTTTCGATCTTGGCCGCCATCTGCGGCTGCATGAGGCCCCGTGTACGCTTGGCGACGAGGTCTTCCAGGCTGATGCCGTCGATGAGGTCGATGGGATCGAGGACGTTGCCCTTGGATTTGCTCATCTTTTGGCCCTCGGCATCGCGCACCAGGCCGTGGACGTAGACCTCACGGAAAGGTACGTCCCCCATGAAGCGCAGGCCCAGCATGATCATGCGCGCCACCCAGAAGAAGATGATGTCGAAACCGGTGACCAGCACGCTGGTGGGGTAGAACTGGGCGAGATCCAGCGTTTTTTCCGGCCAGCCCAGGGTGGTGAAAGGCCACAGCGCTGAACTGAACCAGGTGTCGAGCACGTCGGGGTCGCGTTCCAGGACCACCGGCATGCCGTAATGGCGGGTGGCTTCCGACTGCGCTTCCTCTTCACGACGGGCGACAAAGATTTTGCCGTCAGGGCCGTACCAGGCGGGAATCTGATGCCCCCACCAGAGCTGGCGGGAGATGCACCAGTCCTCGATGCGCTGCATCCAGTCGAAGTAGGTTTTGTTCCAGTTTTCGGGCACGAAGCGGATGCGGCCTTCTTCCACCGCGCGGATGGCGGGTTCGGCCAGGGGAGCGACCCGCACATACCATTGATCGGTCAGGTAGGGCTCGATGACGGCCTGGGAGCGGTCGCCACGGGGCACCATGAGCGGGTGTTCGTCAGTGCGTTCCAAGAGATTTTCCGCCTCCAGCAGGGCCAGAATCTGCTTGCGGGCGGCATAACGATCCAGTCCGCGTAAGTCCTCGGGAATATCCCCGGCAATGACGTTGTCGCCGAAGACTTCGATATGGTCCCGGATGCGGGCATCGGGGGTGAAGATGTTGAGCAGGGCCAGACCGTGCCGCTGTCCCACCTGATAATCGTTGAAATCGTGGGCCGGGGTGATTTTGACGCAGCCCGAGCCGAATGCCGGGTCGACATGGTCATCGCCAATGATGGGGATTTCACGGTCCATGATCGGCAGGCGCAGGGTCTTGCCGATGAAAGCGGCGTAGCGTGGGTCTTCAGGGTGTACCGCCACGGCCACGTCGCCCAGCAGGGTTTCCGGGCGGGTGGTGGCGACCACGAGGGTGCCATTGCCATTACTGAGGGGATAGCGGATATGCCAGAGGGAGCCTTGCTCCGCTTCGCTGACGACTTCCAGATCGGAAACCGCGGTGCGCAGGACCGGGTCCCAGTTCACCAGCCGTTTGCCGCGGTAGATCAGACCTTCGTCATGCAGGCGAACAAAAACTTCGGTGACCGCGCGGGAAAGCCCGCGGTCCAGCGTGAAACGCTCCCGCGACCAGTCGCAGGAAGCGCCCAGGCGACGCATTTGCCGGGTGATATGACCCCCTGACTCATGCCGCCACTGCCAGACGCGCGCCAAAAAGGCGCTCCGGCCCATCCGCTGACGGTCTTCGCCCGCCTGCGCCAGTTGCCGCTCCACCAGCATCTGGGTGGCGATGCCCGCATGGTCGGTGCCCGGCTGCCAGAGAGTACGCTCGCCGCGCATCCGGTGGACGCGGGTGAGGATATCCATGAGGGTATCCTGAAAGGCATGGCCCATGTGCAGGGTGCCGGTGACGTTGGGGGGCGGCAGCATGATGCAGTAGGGCGCGCCGTCGCCTGCTGGCTGGAACAGGCCGCGCGCCTCCCAGCGGGCGTAGCACTGGGCTTCGATTTCGGCGGGAGCGAAGGGGCGGTCCAGGGCGTCGGTCATCAAGGTTGGGACTCGTTTTCGGTGGGAGTGAGCTGATCCAGGCCTTCGTGCAATACGCGCTGGAGTATTTCCGGGAGTGATCGCTGAAGTTCTTTGGCCAGACTTTCGCGCAACCTGATCCCCTCCAGGGCAAGTGTCCGCATCACGGCCAAACTCACCTGTTCTTTCCAGAGGGTCTGTAGATGTTGCGTCACCCGTTCTTCCATTTCATGGGTTATCCGTCTTTCTATCTCGTGGAAGAGCAGCGTCTCGAAGTTCTTGAGAAAGTCCAGGTCGAAGGGAAGAGGTGGTGCGGCCTCGATCTCCTCGGCGCTGGCGGGGGGGGGCTCCGCTTCGGTCACCGTTGAGGGGGGTTCCGGCGTGGTCTCCGTCTCTAAAGGCGCCGCGGCATGGGGGGCCGGTGTCTCTGCGGGCGGAATTGTTCCGGTTCCCCGGATGCGGGCCAGGGTGATCGCCAGTTCGTGTTCTTCGATGGACTGCTCTTGAACATGGGGCACGGGCTCATCGGATGCGGATGGATCCTGCCAATGTGGTGCGGTTCCAGCATACGGAGCGTGAGCGGCGGTGTCGAATGACTCGCTTGTCGGCGGCTCCTCCGGTTGCGCGGTGGTCGCCACCGGTGCGAAAGGCGCTGTTGGTGCGTTCGCCAAGGGGCCCGGCGCGGGAGAGTCTGGCGGGTATCGGAATTCCACCGGCGGAATTTCCTCCCCGGAATGGCGCCAGAGAGGCGGCGGCAAGCCTTCACGCAACAGCCGCGTGAGCAGTAGGGGAACACTGCCGTCGGTATTTTTCGACTCTTCGAGGATGGGTTCTTTACGGGTTTGTGTGCGTGCCATGGGCAAACCTCCGGTCAGACTTCTAGGGGATGCACCTGCATGGTGAATCCGGCGTTTTTCAACTCTCGATACCGAGCCCTGGCGCTTTCCCGTGCTTTTTCCGTTGCGGGGATAAAGTCGACGAGCCGCGTGCAGATGGGTAGTTCCGCGGGCAAGTCGTTCAGTTCGCAGAATATCAACGCGATGCTCTGTTTGGGCCAGGTGTCTTGTTCGTGAATGCGCACGCGCTCTCCAGCGGCGCGCGCGTGCGGCACGAAGGCCCCCGCCTGAAAGGTCCAGAGCAGATCATCCATCGCCTGAGCGGTTTCCGCGTCGGGGCACAGGATATCCACTTCTCCCATCATCTGCCAGGCTTTGGCGATGACACGGCACATGCCGCGTCGTCGTTCGTGAGGAGTGAGCAGGGTGGGCGGGAGTTCGTAGAAAGACGCGATGGGCAAATCGTGCTCCTCTCAAACGCCCTGTTGTCGTGCCCGCTGCAACAAGTACTCCACCAGCAGCGGCACGGGGCGGCCCGTGGCACCTTTGTGCTCACCGCTCTGCCAGGCCACTCCGGCGATATCCAAGTGCGCCCAGCGGTAACTTTCCGTGAAGCGGGAGAGAAAGCAGGCGGCGGTGATGGTCCCCGCGGGCCGCCCGCCGACGTTGGACAGATCGGCGAAGGGGCTCTTCAATTGTTCCTGATAGGTGTCGAACAAAGGTAACTCCCAGGCTCGATCCATACTTTCCCGACCGGCCGCAAGGAGATCGTGGACGAGCCCTTCGTGATTGCCCATCACTGCCGCGGTCTGGTGTCCCAAAGCGATGACGCAGGCACCGGTGAGGGTGGCCATATCGATCACCACGTCGGGCTCGAAACGCTCCACATAGGTCAGGGCATCGGCGAGGATCAGTCGTCCCTCGGCGTCCGTGTTGATGATTTCAACGCTCAACCCTTTCATACTCCGATGAATGTCACCGGGTTTGGTGGCCTGTCCGCCAGGCAGATTTTCGGAAGCGGGTACTACCGCGATCACGTTCAGGGGTAGTTTCATCTCAGCCGCGGCCTGAAGGGCCGCCAGGGCCGAGGCGCCGCCGCACATGTCATATTTCATCTCGTCCATCTTGTCGGCCGGTTTCAGGGAGATGCCGCCGGCGTCGAAGGTGAGCCCCTTGCCGACCAGCACAATGGGTGCCTGATCTTCGGCGCCGCCCCGGTATTCGAGGACGATCAGCCGCGGTGGCTGGCGAGAACCATGGGCAACCCCGAGGAGCAGCCGCATGCCCAATTCTTCCATGGCCTCTGGACCGAGAATGGTACTTTTTATACCCAAACGCCGGGCCATGGTTTCCGCTTGTTCGGC
The DNA here is from genome assembly GCF_010378095.1 of Acidithiobacillus ferrianus. GTDB lineage: Bacteria > Pseudomonadota > Gammaproteobacteria > Acidithiobacillales > Acidithiobacillaceae > Acidithiobacillus > Acidithiobacillus ferrianus. The sequence goes on from NZ_WNJL01000037.1 coordinate 91,958, forward strand.
GAGCCAGGTCGGTGTGCAAATGTTTCCCGGTTCATTGGCCAGATCCTTGGCCCAGGCGACCGCCCGGGCGGTCGCCTGGGCCGCCGCTGCTGCTGCCTGAACTTCTGCCCATTCGGCCGAGAGGCTCCCTGGAACCGGGATCTGGAGGGTGGTGAAAGGTCGTTTCGGTTTGTCCGCGGGTATCTTATGCCGATCGAAATGGTAATCGGCTTCTGCTATGGTTTGTACCAGCATTTTGGTGAGGGCGGGTGCGGAACGGTGGGCTACAGGGATGTCCAGCAGAGGGAAGCTGGCGTTGCCCACCTGGGCGTGGTGCAGGGCCCGGGCCGCGGCCAGTACGGCCTTTTGAAATTGACTATCCTTGATCTTGCCGTGAGTGCCCAAGCCCAGAACCAGTACCCGTCCGGCGGCAATTCCCGGTACCTGGTAAAGCATCTGCGTGTGACCGCATTCACCCGTAAAATCTCCCGTACTCAGGAAGGTCCGAATGACGCCACCACTTTCCTGATCGATCGATGCGGCCGCGGGGCTGAGTATTGCGTTTTCATAAACACCAACCACGACGCAGTCACTGGTGACGGCGGCGGGGCTGCTGGACTGCACGACTATCTCCACGGCAATTCTCCTGATAATCTTGTGGGGAGGGACTCACGATGATTTCACAGATAGAAAATAAGCCCCAGGGGCATGGGGAATCAAGTCTTGCCGATGGCTGGCAGAGATTGCCCGCTTGACGCGCATTCAATACCAGATCGTGCGGGACGTCTCGGCCTACTTTTTGCTGACCTGTCTGGTGGTGCTGGCCATTCTCGCCATCGGCCAACTGGCGCAGTTGTTGAAGCAGGTGGCTTCGGGGCAATTGCCACTGCCGATCGTGCTCCAGTTGCTTGGTCTGGCGGTGCCGACCCTGCTGGTGACCGTGTTGCCGCTGGCTTTTTTCTTTGCCGTTTATCTCGTGTTCAGCAACCTCTATCGCTCCAACGAGATGGTGGCTATCCGTAGTACCGGCATCGGACTGGTCGGGCTCCTGCCCCCGGTGGCCGCGGTGGCCGCGATCATCTTTTGTCTGGAGCTGGCCTTGTCTTTGTCCTGGGCGCCCGGCGCGCAGCGGCAATTGCAGGCGGAGTCCATGCGCTTGACCAACGCCGCCGCGGAGGCCTTGTTGCAGCCCGGTAGCTTTGCTGATTTGCCAGGCGGACGGGTTATTTACGTGGGGCAGGCCGTTGGCAAGGACAGCCACCGCTTTCGTGAGATATTTTTGTCCATCTCACACCACGGGCAGCGGGATCTGGCCACGGCGGCTTATGGGGAGATCAAGCCCGCCCAGGATGGCACCCTGACCCTGGTGCTGGTGGATGGGCAACGGTATCTTGGGCAACCCGGGCAGGGAGGATTCAAGATTCTTTCCTTCGCGCGTTACAGAATCCTGCTGGGTAAATCTGTAAACAAGACCGCGGAACCCGGGGGCATTGATTGGGGCAGCGCATCTCTGCCCCAGATTTGGCAGCACCTGCGCGGCGCGGAGATGCGCTTTGCCGTGTCCGAACTGGAGTGGCGCCTGCTCTGGCCTCTGGTGTTGCCTCTACTCGCCTTGCTGGCGATTCCACTGGCTTATAGCGAGCCCCGCGGGGGTGGACGGGCGGCGGGCCTGTTGGTAGGTATACTGTTTTTGCTGGCCACCAACAATATTGTAGTCTATGTCAAGGAACACATGATGCGTGGGGAGATGCCCCTTTTCCCCGGGATGGCTTGGGTGCTCTTGATGATCCTGGCGGTGGCCGCTTATGCTTTCTTCCGACGCAATCGGGATCTGCCCATGCTGCCTGTCTGGCGTGGAAGGGGCCTGGCATGAAACGCGCCGATCGACTGTTGTTCCGCGGAATGTTGCTGTATAGCAGCCTGATATTGGTGTTGCTGCTGGCGCTGATTTTCATAGCCCAACTGATCGCCAAGTCTTCCGGGCCGGGACATGGCGTCTGGTCCATGACGCAGCTCGTGGTTTATTCCACTTTACAGTTGCCGGACGTGGCCTACGATGTGATTCCGCTGGCCTTGCTGCTCGGCGCCTTGGTCTGGATGAGCATCCTCAATGGGCACTCGGAGTTGATCGCCCTGCGCATGTCGGGATGGTCGGTTTGGCGTCTGGAGCGGCCTCTCCTGCTGGTTGGACTGCTCGGTGCGGGACTCATGTTTGCACTGGGAGAGTTGGTGGTGCCGGAGACCGCCCCCGCCGCAGAAGCCATGTGGGCCAACGCCGGAGCGCCCGGAGCCGGCTTCCATGACATGGGCGCTCAGGGGCTTTGGCTGCGCGACGGTTCCCAGATCATTCAGATTTTGGCGGTGGGTAATGGCGGGCAGACCCTGCGTAATTTGCATATTGTGCAGGTCCAAAGCGGGTTGGTGGGGATTTCCGCGATGCTGACGGCCCGGCAGGCGCAGTTTCGTGCCGGTCACTGGGTCTTGTTGGGGGTTCACCGTTCCGAAATCACGCCCCGTCAGATTCTGATGAAATCCATGGAAGAGATGCCTTGGTCGGTGTCTCTGCACCCCGCCACCTTGCGTAGCTTTTCGCATCCGACGCGCACCATGACGCTGCTCACATTGTGGCGGACTTACCGGGCGCTGCAAGGTACCGCGCTGACGATGAATCGCTTCGCTCTGGCTTTTTGGCAGCGGGTGAGTTATCCGTGGGTGGGCTTGGTCATGATTCTGCTGGCCGTACCCTTTGTGACCCGCAATCCGCGGGGCGGGGGTCTGGCGGCACGTGTACTGACGGGCCTGATCCTGGGACTGGGCTTTCACTTCTTGACGGAGATGTCCGGCTACATCAGTGTGTCCGGAGGCATTCCGCCGATGGCGGCCACCTGGCTGCCCATTCTGCTTTTTGCGGCGATTGCCGGATTCCTGCATCGTCTCAGCCGGTAATGCGTTTTGGGGGATTTCGTCTAACACTAACGAACAGATTGTGACGAACTCCGTTTGCCTTATAATTCAGTAAAGACAAGCTTGGGTGGGTGATGGAGCGTTGCGGTTGAGCTGTCCTGCTAGATGACGGAGATCAGTAATGACGAAATTGCCCATGCTTGTTGAAAGGCTCCGGGAATATCACCAGTGGCGCCAAGAGGTTGCCGAGGCAGTGCAAAAAATGACCGGGCTCTCGGCGCAGTTCGAATTGCTGCCCAGTGGAGCCATGTTGCGGATGGAGAATCTCGCGCGGGAAATCGCACAGGATCAGTTGCGGATATCTTTCTTTGGGGAGTTCGCCCGCGGCAAGTCCGAGCTCATCAACGCGCTTTTCTTTTCTGACCTGGGTACGCGCTTGCTCCCTTCCGGGCCTGGTCAGACGACGATGTGTCCCGTGGAAATTCGCTTTAGCCACCTGGTGCCCTCCCTGCAACTCTTGCCTATTCGCACGCGCACGTTGAGCAATTCCATCGAGCAGCTCAAACAGTCACAGGATCTCTGGTCTTGCTCGCCGTTGAATCCGGAGGACCATGAAGCCTGCGTCACCGCCATGGCGCAGCTTACCGAGACGCTCTGCGTGTCTCTGGAAGACGCGCGACGCTATGGCCTTTGCCCATCGGTAAAGATGAATGACAGGGGGCAGGACGTCAGCAATTGCCCCTCTTGCGGACCTGGAAAAGTACGTATTTCACGTTGGCGCTACGCGCTCTTGCAATGGGCCCATCCCGTGTTGGAGGCGGGGTTGGTGATTCTCGACACGCCCGGCCTGAATTCCATCGGTAGCGAGGCGGATCTGGGTCTGGAAGCGGCGCGTGAGGCCGATGCGGTGATTTTTGTGCTCAGCGCCGACACCGGGGTGACCCAGAGTGATTTGGATATATGGGAACAATCCCTCAATCGCTATCCCTTACGCAACCAACTGGTGGTGTTGAACAAGGTGGACACGCTCTGGGACGATTTGCGGGACGCTGAACAGGAAATGGCCGCGATTCACGCGCAGCGGGAAACCACCGCGCAGCGGCTCAACCTTCAGCCGGATCAGGTGATTGCGGTTTCGGCGCAGAAAGGGTTGCTGGGGCGTATCCGGAATGACGAAGCGCTGTGCGCGCGGAGTGGCCTGGCGGTATTGGAAGAGGCCATCGCAGAAATCATCATCCCCGGCAAGCGGGATGCGACCCTGGAAGAGGCGCGCCGCTTGGTCAGCAGGGCGGTGCTGGATCAGCGAGTGCTGTTGGGCGAACAGATCCAGAATCTGGAGGGAGAAATCGAGGGTATGGAGCGGCTGAAGGCGCAAACTGGCGAGCAGTTGCCGCGTCTTTTGGAGCGCCAGCAAAAACTGTTGCGGACCTTCGCCAGTGACCGTAACGGTTTCGCCCTGAAAGAAAAGGAATTTATCGAATCGGCGGACACCTGGCTCCTGCAGGCCCTGTCCCTGGAACATCTGGAGCAAATCATCCAGTCCGCACGCGCCGAATTGTTGGCGGCATGGACGACGGTGGGGATCTACGACCGTTTTTCGCAGTTTTTTGTGGATACGATCGCGCAGTTCGATACCGCCCTCGAACGGGCCAACCGCTTATCCGCGCTGATGCTCGACGCCTATCGGACTTTGGAGCAGCAGTACGGGCTACCCAAACTCGATACCATTCCCTATGCGATTCTGCCGCGCCGGGCCGAGTTGTTGGCCATGGCGGACAGTTATGAGCGTTTTGGTAAACGGCTGGAAATCGCGGCGACCACGCAAGGTGCCGTGGTACGCAAGGCCTTCTTGTCCCTGGCGAATCAAGTGCAGGCGTTCGTCGCGGAAACCCGCCGCGAATTACAGGCCTGGGTAAGAGAGTCATTGGAATTGATGAATCGACAGTTGGAACTGTACGCGATCCAGTCCAAAGAGAAACTGGAAGCATTGGAATCCATTGTCGAATCCTCGGCCAACATCGTGCCGCGCATCCACGTGCTGGAAGGACAGCGGCAGGAGAAAACGACACAACTGGAGACACTGGATACCACGTTCCTCGCCCTTTCGGATCTTTTTCAGATAACCCCTGAAACCGAGCCGCAATCGCCCTCCATCATGCCTGCGGGATGACACCGGGATCGCGAAGATCCGCAGGTAGGATGCATTGAATATTCTGCTTTCGCTGGTGCTGTTGTTTGGGTGCGGACTGACATACCGCCTGTTCAGTCGTAGGCGACGGCGCCGCTGGGAGGCGGAAGCGCGCACTCGTCTATTGCAGGCCATGCTGGAGATCGATCGCCTTTTAGGGGACTCGTTGACCCTGCCTCTTGCGCTCACCTTCAATCAGTTGACGAACACCTTGTCCCGCCGGCTGGGGGCGCCCCTGGTCTGGTTGGGCACCCAGGAATCCACGCAAGAGCCGGTGCGGTTGATCGCCGTTGCCGGTGGACGCAAAAGTGTCGCGTTGGACTGGTCCATTCCGGTGCTGGGTCCCGCTGCCGAGGGCTCCGTAGCCAGGGCGATCCAGACGGGCGAGGTGTTGCTTTGCGCCCTTCGGGGGGACGCTTCCTACGCGCATTGGGCCATTGGCGATGATTCGCGCTTGCGTTTCGGCGTGGCCATCCCTTTTCGCAGTCTCGGGGGTACGATGGGCGTCATTGGGGTTTTCGCGCCATCGCGCGAGCGGCTGAGCGTGGTCAGAAATCCACTCTGGAACCGGCTTGCGGATGATCTCTCTGTTTTCCTGGAGCGTCGAAAAAACGCGGTGGATGTCAGCCACATCCCCGGCTATCAATTGGCCATTAGTGATCTATTGCGGGAAATACTGGGTGTTTCGCACATGTCGGCGGCCTATGATTTGGTGCTGTCGCTTTTGGTCGAGCGTATGGGGGCCCTGGGCGCTTGGCTGGTGGAGGCCGGCAGAGGACAAGCGGTTTCCGAAATGCGCTGGGTTGCCATGCGCTGGCGGGATTCCGAAGCCACTACGCAACGGTGGTGCGCGAATGTCGAGAATATGCAATCAGAAATTGGGCAAATAGTACGTGAGTTGGCACTCCGGGAACAGTCCAAAATCATTTCTGTCAGAGATTCAGAGATGTTACGCCGGTGCCGCGACTCCTATCACGCCTTTGCGCAACTGGAGGCCCTGGGCGCTTGGCCGGTGTTTGGGGAAAACGGACTCCATGCCGTGCTGTTCGTGGCCAGTGCCGCTCCCGATTACTTCGGGACCAGTTTGCAGGTCTTGTTGCGCCAGGTCTGCGAAGCCCTGCACATCGCCATGCGTCAGTTGGGGAATGTGGCGGAAATCAGACGGCGTACCCTGCTCTACCAGGCCCTTTTGGATGAGGGGGATATTGTGTTGACCATGCAGGGCGAACAGCCCCTGATGGAGGAGACTTGTCGTCGCCTGGTAAGCGGTACGCTTTTTGCCACTGCCTGGATCGGTTGTTTCGAAAAGGACGATCAACTGCGCACCCTGGCGAGCGCCGTGGATGGCGATGCCTCTCCTTCCATGACCGGTTTCTCTCCTCAAGAAGAAAAACTGATCCGTCAAACCTGGCAGACGCATCCACGGGTTTCACCGGTGCTGCATATGGACCCGAAAATGCGCGATGCCACCGTTTCACCCGCGCTGGCGCTTATCCCCATACTCCGTGGTGGCCATCGCTGGGGAATTCTTGCGGTACGCAGCACCGCGATGGCATCTTTTTCCGCCGACGTGCTTGAACTGCTCCAGCGCATCGCGTCTTTGCTGGGACATGGCCTGGACGAGCTGGATCTGAAGCGCGAACTGGCGGATGAACAGTATCGACAGAGTTGGTTGGCCACCCACGATCCACTGACGGCACTCAATAATCGACGGGGTCTCGATGTCTATTTCAATCATGCCATGATGCGGGTCCAGCGCGCGGGCACCTGGCTGGCGGTGGTGATCATTGACCTGGATGATTTTAAGCCGATCAATGATACCTATGGCCATGAGGTCGGTGACCGTTTGCTGGTCGCGGTGGCGCAAGGGATGCAATCCGTTGTCCGCAACACGGATTTTCTGGTACGGCTGGGCGGCGACGAATTTGTGTTGCTTCTGGAAGGGCTGCATTCCGTGCGGGATCTGGAGCAGGTGATGAACAGCATCCGTGTGGCTGTGGAGACGCCGGTTTTCGTGGCGGAGGGGGTGAGCGTCCAGGTGGGTTGCAGTGCGGGGCTTACCCTCTTTCCCATGGATCAGAGCAGTGCCGATGCTTTGCTGCGGCATGCCGATGAGGCGCTCTATGTGGCCAAGCGGACTAAAAAAACGCGCACGCAGTACTGGGCCAACCACCTGGATCTGAGTGATCTGGACAGGATGCTCTTGGAAAACTAATGCGTCCTGTATCCGGGGTTGCGGGGACGGCGGATGCGGGTGGCGATGTTTCAGATGTTTTTGCCGCGTTGATGAAGGAGTTCCTGGTCAAAGGCGTTGTCGAGTTCTTGGGAGAGCTTGAGCACTTTGCGGAAGAGGGCGGGATCGGCATCTTCCGCCTGGCTGCGCAAACGCAGACGCGCCAGCCCGTCGAAGCAGCGGGCGCGGTCCACCGGGTCACTGACGGTGGTGCATTGGTTGGCCTGGTAGATATCGAGAAGTATCTCTGTCGTCAACGCGTCGCTGAGAGTGCCTTGCCGCGCGGCATGGAGTGCGGCGTCCGGGGTCATGTCTTGCAGTAGCGGATATCCCAGGCGCTGGTCGAGAAACCGCAGTAGTTCTTGATAGGTCATGTGTGGCTCCGTGCTAGAGTGGACGAATCATGCCGCCGTTGAGAGAAAACCCGCAGACTTCGGCGACCCGCTGGAAATAGTATTGCAGATCGAGGGGGAGGGTCACGCCGTCCAATAGCCTCAACAGGTGAAAGTCGGCGATGAGGATGATGTCTATCAACGACAGATCCCCCGTGTAAAAGCGCCGCTTGGCGAGCCTCTTCGCGAGTGCGCGCAAACGGCCCCGGCCTTCCAGTTGCTGGTAGGCGCCATAGCGGTCGTTGGCCAGGGATTCGATGGATTGCTGAAAACGGCGTGCGCACTCCCACCGATAATACTCCATGTCTTCCGGTGCGCCACATATTTCCGCGTAGGCCGGCAGTACTGGAGCGACGAGGCGATCGCGCAACGCGCTCAAGCCCTCCCGCCACGACAAAAAAGCCTCCCACTCCGCTTCCGGGATCGGGGTGTGCAAAGGCCGCGTGTCTGGATAGCGTGCGTCCAGTGCCGCGAGATCCGCCAATTGCCCCGACTGTGCCCAACCATCTGCGTGAACCAGCACGGGCAGATCGGCAAAACCCAGATCGAAGGCGGTTTCCTGATCCCGCAGACGGCAGGGGTGATCCTTCCAGGGTATGCCTTTGGCACCCAGCGCCATGCGCAGCATCTGGCCTTCGGTAGAGGACCAGCGATGGTACAGGGTCGGCGGGGGGAGGGTGGGCAACATGCGGGAATACCTATCGCGCCGGTTGCAGGACGCGATCCCATTGATTTGCCGTGATCGGCACGATAGACAGGCGATTACCTTTACGGACCAAGGGACTGTCGGCGAACTCGGGCAGCGCGCGCAGCCGTTCCAGCGGGAAGGGCTTTGCCAGGGTATGGCGATAGGCGACATCCACCAGATCCCAGCGAGGCCGGGCGAGGCTGGATGCGGCATCATAATACTTGCTTTGTGGATCAAACTGCGTGGGGTCCGGATACGCGGTGGTAACGACTTCAGCCGTGCCGACGATGCCGGGGGCCGCGACGCGGGAGTGGTAAATGAACACCCCGTCGCCGATGCGCATGCCGCGCAGGAAGTTGCGGGCCTGATAGTTCCGGATACCCTCCCAGGGTTCCCGGCCACGCTGCCGCAAATCCTCCAGCGAGAAGGCATCCGGTTCGGTTTTCATCAGCCAGTAGCCCATGGTCTCAGCCTATTTGCACGGGATGATGAAGGCGCCGACCGAGGAGGCGGCCGACGGCCATTTCCAGCGACTCTCCGCTTTGGGTGTCCCGCCATGTCCCGTTTTCTTGCGCGAAGCGCGCCGGCCCGTCGCTGCAGGCGAGCCATATCTGCTGGACCGCTTCCTGGCGATTGAGGATGATCTGGCTGCCGTCGGGCAGCAGGAGCGTCAACACGCTATCCACGAGGTCGCCTTCGACCTCCGGGGCGCCTGCCTCGATCTGATTGAGCAGTTGATTCAGGGTGTTTTCGACGGTGATGGCAAAGTTTTGTTCGATCATGGGGCTATCATCCTGGCGCATCGTCCTATGATGGGACTTGCGCCGCGACAGGGCAAGCGGTCTCTGTGCAAGGCTACCGCATCCGGTGCCGGAACAGCCGCGCTGCGGCGCTCATGGAAGACAGGGCGATGAGGGCCAGCGGCCAGTATTGTGGCCCAAGTGCGCGGAAACCATCGCCCTCCAGAAAAACCCCGCGCACGATGACCAGAAAATAGCGCATGGGATTGAGGTAAGTCAGATCCTGCACTAGGGGCGGCATGTTGGCGATCGGTGTCGCAAAGCCCGAGAGGATGATGGCCGGCACCAGGAAAAGAAAGATCCCCAGCAGTCCTTGCTGTTGCGTGACGGCTAAAGAAGAAATCATGAGTCCGATACCGATGGCGGCCAGCAGGAACAGGGTCATGCCGGCCGCGAGGGCGGGCACGCTGCCGATAAAGGGCACCCGGAACCAGAAAATAGCCGCCAGAACGATGAAAATCCCCTCCAGCCCGCCGATGATGAGCCCCGGCAGGGCTTTTCCCAAGAGAATCTCCACCGGTCGCATGGGCGTGACCAGGAGTTGATCGAAAGTCCCCTGTTCGCGTTCACGCGCCACCGACAATCCGGTGACCAGCAAGGTCACCACCAGCGAGAGTAGGGCGACGATGCCCGGCACAATGAACCAGCGGGAAAGCAGGTTGGGATTGAACCAGGGGCGGATCACCAGTTGCGCGGGCGTTTTGCCCCAGCGGTGTTCCGCTGCCCAGTGGGTGTCGAAAGACAGGAACACGCTGTTGACATCGTTCAGCGCGAGGGTGGCGCTGTTGGAGTTGCGTCCGTCGATGATGACCTGCACCGGGGCCGGCCGATGCAGCAGCAAGTCACGGGTAAAGGACGGACCGATCCGCAGCACCAGAAGCGCCTTTTCGTTGTCGATAAGGGGCGCGATCTGGCCCGCATTTTCAATGGTCGCCACTTGCCGGAAGGTGGCGGACCCCCGAAAGCGCCCCAGCAGTTCCTGCGAAGCGAAACCGGGGTCCTGATTGTAGACCCCATAGGGGATATGACGGAGGTCGAACGTGGCGGCATAACCGAAAACCAGCAATTGCAAGACGGGCGGAACGATGAGGACGAAGCGGCTCTTCTTGTCTCGCAGCAGGGCCAGAAACTCCTTGATGACCAGGGCCCATATCCGCCCCGGCATCAGTCCAGTCTCTTGTGGGAGCGGTGCAGGGTGAGGCCGAGGAAGAGGGCCGCCATGAGTCCGAGGGCCAGACTGTTCCAGAGCAGGATGGGCCAGACGTCACCGGCCAGAAAAACCGTCTGCAGAATGCTCACGAAGTAACGGGCGGCGACCGCGTGGGTGATGACACGGACGGCGGCGGGCATGGACTGGATATCAAAGATGAAGCCCGAGAGAATGAAGGCAGGCAGAAAGGTAACGATGATGGCGATCTGCCCGGCGACGAACTGATTACGGGCCACGCTGGAGATGAGCAGACCCATGCCCAGTGCGACCAGCAGAAAGAGGGCCGAGCAGAACAGCAACACCCAGAAACTCCCCACCAACGGTACCGCAAAAAGCCAGACCGCCAAGGCAACGGAAAGCAGCATGCCGCCCATCCCCATGAAAAAGTAGGGGATCAGCTTGCCGAGCAGGATCTCGCCCATGCCGACCGGGGTCGCCATGAGGGCTTCCATCGTGCCGTGCTCCCACTCCCGGGCCACCACCAAGGCGGTGAGCAAGGCGCCGATGAGTGTCATGATGACGGCAATGAGTCCGGGCACCAGATAGTCCCGGCTGCGCAGGGCGGGATTGAACCAAATGCGGTACTCGTCATGCACGGGGACGATCAGGGGGGTCCCGGCATGCAATGCCCGTTGGCGCAGCCAGTTTTGCCAGACTCCCTGCAGATAGCCTTCGAGGATGCGGGCATTGTTGGCATCGACACCATCCACGAGGACCCCGATGGAAGCGGTGTTCCCCTGCAGGAGCCGTCGACTGAAATCAGAACGCAGCCAGACGACACCGTTGGCGCGGCGAGTCATCACCGCCTGTTCCGCGCCACGGATGCTGGCGTAGACCCTCGGCTGAAAATACGGTGATTCTTGCAGGCCGCCGATGAGGGCGCTGGTTTCCGCGGTGGGTTGATGCACCACCACGGCGATCGGTACGCGCTTGGCATCCAGGGACACGCCATAGCCGAAGAGAAAAAGCAGGAAGACCGGCATGACGAAGGCGATGGCGATGGCTGAAGGGTCCCGCAGGATCTGGAGAAATTCCTTGCGCATGAGGCCACGCAAACGCTGCGCGTTCACGAGGCCCTCCGGCCCTGGTTCTCATGGGTCTGGATGAGATGAATGAAGGCCTCCTCCATGCTGGGTTCGGGATGCGTCTTATCCTGGGCCAGGGCGCGTACTTGCTGAGGGCTGCCTTGCGCCAGTACCTCGCCCTGGGAGAGGAGCACCAGATGGTCGCAATATTCGGCTTCTTCCAGGAAGTGGGTCGTGATCATCACCGTCACCCCCGATTCGGCAAGGGCGTTGACCCGTTGCCAGAACTCGCGGCGGGCCAGGGGATCGACGCCGGATGTCGGTTCATCGAGAAAAAGGATGGGGGGAGCATGGAGGAGGGCGCAGGCCAGCGCGAGCCGTTGTTTGATGCCCAGGGGCAACTGATCGGCATTCACCTCCCGGTAGTCGGACAGTTGAAATTTCTGGACGGCCCACTGCAGGCGTTGGCGTCGCCATGTGCCCCGTAGCCCGTAGGCCGCGGAAAAAAAGGCCAGATTCTGGTCACAACTCAGGTTGCCGTAGAGCGAAAACTTCTGCGAGACATAGCCGATGCGTGCCCGCGCCTGGGCGGTGGCGCGGCGCATGTCCACGCCAGCGACACGCAGCGTGCCGGACGAGGCGGGCAGCAGACCGCAAAGCATGCGAAAAGTGGTCGTTTTACCCGCACCGTTGGCGCCGAGCAGACCAAAAATCTGACCTTTACGGACCATGAAGGTGTTGCCTTTGACGGCCTCGAAGTTACCGAAGCGTTTGCGGAGGTCGCGAACTTCAATGATGATTTCCGCGTCCTGATCCGCCGTTGCCGCGGCGGGTGCGGCGGGTGCGGCCTCGTCCGGCATTTCGGCCGTGCCCAGGAGATCCACAAAGGCGTCCTCGAAAGTCGGCGTCTCGGCCTGCCAGCGTTCTCCGGGGGCGGCTTCGACGGACGGTCCCTGACAGAGCACCCGCACCCCCGCGGCGACGATGCGTGCGTCCTGAACGCCGGGACGGCGCTGCAGACTTTCCCGCAGGCGCCGTTTGTTCCCGGTGTCCTCCGTCACCCGGAAACAGCGGCCCTGCAGCGGTAGGCGGAAAGCCGCCAGGGTATCCTTTTTCAGCAGCTTGCCTTGGTGCAGCAGAATGATTTCATCGCAACGCTCGGCCTCATCAAAATAGGCGGTGCTCATCAGCACGGTCACGCCCTGATCCTTGAGACCTTGGATGATGCCCCAGAGCTCCCGGCGGGCGATGGGGTCCACGCCCACGGTGGGTTCGTCAAGGAGAAGCAGGGGCGGCACCCGCAAGAGCGCGCAGGCAAGGCCGAGTTTTTGTTTCATACCGCCGGAGAGCGTGCCGGCACGTCGTGTCCCGAAGGGACCGAGGGCGGTCATTCTGAGCAGTTCCCGCTGCCGGGTCCGGGCAGCCTCCGCGCTGAGGCCCTGCAGGTCGGCATGGAGGTCGAGGTTCTCCTGCACCGTGAGGTCCTCATACAGACCGAATTGTTGCGGCATGTAGCCAATTTCGGCCTGGATCTTGGCGGCTCGGGCGCGGGTGTCGGCACCGAGAACCTGGATCGTGCCGACATCGGGCAGGAGCAAACCAGCAGCCAACCGCATGAGAGTGGTCTTGCCCGCACCATCGGGGCCGAGCAGTCCGGTGATGCTGCCCGCGGTGAGGTTCAGATCGAGCGCATCCAGGGCCCGCACCCGGGCTGCGCCGCGGGAGAAATGCTTGCCGACCTGGATGAAACGTAATGGGGAGGCAGCCATGGATCAGTTCCCGCAAGGATGCGTAGGAGGGTTCTGCGGCGGATTATGGAGAAGGGGGATCTGGACGGTCACCGGCATTCCGAGGCGCAGTCGATGCCCCGGATTGCAGGCGTAAACGCGGACCCGATAGACCAGCTCCGTGCGTAGTTCCGTGGTCTGCACCGTCTTTGGGGTGAATTCCGCGGTGGGGGAGATGAAACCGACCCAGCCGGTGAACCGCCGGTCGGGAAAGGAATCGCTGTCGATGGTTGCTTTCATGCCCGGCCGTATCCGACCCAGCGCCTTCTCGGGCAGGTAGGCGCGAACCCAGACAGGGTTGTCCAGAGCAAGGGTGAAGACGGGGGTCTGCGGGGAAACCATATCGCCGGGTTCCAGGATGCGGTCCTGGATAACGCCCCCTTCGGGGGCATAGAGGCGCGTGTCCACCAGCGCCCGCCGGGCCAGCGCCAATGTGGCCTTGTCGGCCTGTAATTGATGCCGCGCCGCGGCGATCTCCTCCTGGCGCGGCCCCTTGATGGCCAAGGTCAGGGCCTGCTGGGCGTGATCGAGATTGGCGCGCGTCGTTTTGAGGGCGGTAGCGGCATTGTCGAGGCTTTGTTCGGGCACATATCGGCGGGCGGCGAGGGCCTGTTGGCGCCGCCAGGTGATCTCGGCATTGCTCAGGGTGGCTTGGGCAGCGGCCACCTCGGCGCGGGCCTCGGCAATTTCTTCCGGGCGGGAACCCGCCAGCAGGCGGGCGAGCACCTGTTTTTGCGCTGCCACGTTGGCGATATCCCTGTCCACGGCATCCCGAAAACGCACAGGATCGATCTCCGCCAGCAATTGCCCTTTCCGAACCCGATCGCCTTCCTGCACCTTGAGGTCGAGGAGGCGGCCGTTGTCATCCAGGGCCGTTTGGACTTGGCGAATATCGATATTGCCATAAAGGGTGAGCAGGTTTTCCGGGGTGCGGGTTCGGCTCCAAAAAAAGTAGCCGGTGACGCCGACGGTGACGAGTAGCGGGACCAGTACCAGTATGTACTTCTTTTTGGGCATGGCTGGTCTCCGGCGGGGATGACGGTTATCTCAGGAGCCCTGGTTTTTTTTCAGCAACGTGTCGACGGATTCCAGATCCGCCATGTCAATTTGACCGGCGGCGGCCTTGAGTTGTACGCGAGCAATGACCTGATTGTAGAACGCGACATTATAGTCCTGTTCAGCGCGGATGTAATCCGTGGCGGTTTGCAGCAGATCGATGATGGAGCGCGTGCCGACTTCATAGCCCTTGCGGGTGCCTTCCAACGAGACCTTGGCGGAAACGAGCGTTTCTTTGGCGGCGCGCAACTGCGCGACGCTGTCCTCGAGGTTGAGGAAAGCCGTCTGGGTATTGAGGGTGACTTCATCGCGGATGTCGGCGACATGGTCGATGCTGGCTACTGTTCGAGCCCGAGCCTGTTGCACGGCGGCGGAGGTGTGTCCCCCCGTATAAATCGGCATCGAGAGGTTGAGACTCACCCCCGCCTGGTTGATGTCCACCCCGGGGAAGGGATTACCCAGGGAGTGCTGTGCGATACCTTGCAGATTCACTATCGGCCAGCGCGCACGGCGATTGTATTCGACCTGATCCTGTGCCACCCGTAGTTGCGCCTCCGCCTGATGAATCAACGGTTGATCTTTGGTGGCGCTCCGCACCCAGCTTTGCATGTTGTCGGGCTGTGGACCCATGGCTTCATAATGGCCCAGATTATCGAGCATGCCGATAGGGTGGTGGGTGAGGCGCTGCAGGCGATGCCGGGCGATCGCGACGCCGTTGCGCGCCTTGATCAGGTCGGCCTGGGCGGCATCGACGCGGGCTTGTGCCTCACGCACGGCGATAATGTCTCCCGTACCAATTTTCAGGGTGGCTTCCGTTTGCCGATAGATGCTTTCCAGCAGTTTCTTTTGTTTATGCGCGACATGTTCCTGGGCTTGCGCCTCCAGCACCCCGAAGTAGGCTTGGGTGACTTGCAAGGCGAGTTGTTGTTCGGTATAGGTCAGCAGGGCCGCACTGGCCTGGATACGGGCACCGGCTTGTTTCAGCGCCGTCCATGCCTGCCCGTCAAAGATCGACTGGGTGATGCTGACGCTATAATTGTCGGACAGGTAAGCGCGATCAATGGACTCCGCCCCAAAGCCGGTAATGCTCGCGGTATTGAATCCTACCCCGGCGCCGATTCCGGCGTGGGGCATCAAGGCGGAGCGTGCCAAGGGCTTGTCTTGCATCTGTGCGGAGAGTTCGGCACGCGCCTGTGCCAATGCGGGATCGGTGTTGAAGGCTTGCTGGTAAGTGGTGATGAGGTTTTCAGCCCAGGCGGACGTGGTACCCAGGATCATCGTCGCGATGAGCAGCGAAAAACGTGGGGAGAGACAAGCTACGCGCATGGGACGACCCTGTTGTGACGGCAAGCTCGTACCTAAGATACCGACCGATCGGTCAGCGGTCAAGGGGCATCCGGATGACGGCCTTGAAGGGGACGCCAGGAAATGGGCAAAATGACCACCCTGTATATAGGCAGGTCCCCCTTTTCTGCGGAGTTCATGGTGCCTACGTCCCCACCCACCCTGACCCGGTGCGCCATACCCTATCCGGTGGATGTGGCCACCGTGTTTGCGTCACTGGCAGATACGCCATGGTCGTTTTTTTTGGACAGCAGCGCGCAATCCTCGGCGCAGGGGCGGTATAGCATCGTGGTGACGGCGCCGCGCCAATGTCTGTGGCAGGAGGCGGGGCAAGTCTGGGTGGCGGATGGAGATGGTCTGGCGCGCCCCTCCACCCAGCCACTGTGGGCGATGTTGCGGGAGGCGGTTGCCGCGCTGCCTGATATTTCCGTCTGTCCAACCGAACTGCCCTTTTTGGCGGGGGGGCTGGGTTATCTGACCTACGACTTCGGGTTGGCGGGGCAGGGTGTTTCGGCCCCTGCCGCGCAGCCCCTCCCGGAAGCGGCCTTCGGTATCTACGATACCGCGCTTCTGGTCGATCATCACGCGCGCGAGGCTTGGCTCTGTGCCCCGGAAGATCATATCACGCGGCGGCTTGCGGAGTGGCAGCCACGCCTGGCTGGGGTGGCCGCCGATCCCCCTGGGCGGGTTTTTCAGGTGCGAGGACCCGTACGGCCCACCTGGAGTAGGGCCGAGTATGCCGCGGCTTTTGATAGCGTGCAGACATATATCCGGGCCGGTGATTGTTATCAGGTGAATCTGGCCCAGCCCTTTACGGTCCCATACTCGGGATCGCCTTGGCGCTTGTATCAAAGCTTACGGGCGGTCAACCCGGCGCCTTTCTCCGCCTACTTATCGCTGCCGCAGGGAGCCGTGTTGAGTTTTTCTCCGGAACGCCTGTTGCGGGTGCAGGACGATCGGTTGCAGGTCCGACCCATTAAGGGAACGCGCCCCCGTTTGGAGGATCCGCAAGAAGATCTGCGAATGGCGCAGGCGTTGTTGCGCAGTCCCAAGGATCGCGCCGAGAATGTGATGATTGTCGATCTGCTCCGTAATGATCTCGGACGGGTGGCCGCGACCGGTACGGTGCGGGTGCCACAACTCTGCGCGCTGGAGTCTTACGCCCACGTGCATCATCTGGTCAGCGTGGTGGAAGCGCGGTTGGCCCTTGGACAGGATGCCTTGCATGCCTTGGATGCTTGTTTTCCGGGGGGGTCCATTACCGGGGCGCCGAAACGCCGGTCCATGGAGATTATCGCGGAATTGGAGGCCGGGCCGCGTGGGCTGTATTGTGGAAGTATCGGCTATCTGGATCGGCGGGGCGGCTTGGATATGAATATCGCGATCCGCAGTATGACGGCGGTGCAGGGGGAACTACGCTTTTGCGCGGGCGGGGGTGTCGTGGCGGATTCCGACCCGGCGGCGGAGTATCAGGAGACTCTGGACAAGGTGGCCATCTTTCATACGGTCCTTGCGGAATGGATGGAGAGGGGGTGACCAGGGCATTTGTCAGCGTGGCCGGATTTGTCATAGAGTCGCTGCCAGTCATGATTGCAAAAAGCTGAACATGTCCGAAGAAAATCCCAAAGCAGGCGTGGTGTCCTCCTCGTCACACCAAAAACGGCACACCCATTGGCAATTATTGCTGCAGGTCGTGTTCACGGTCGGCATTCTGCTCTGGCTGTTGCATGGCACCCACTGGCAAACGCTGGCCCGGCGTTTTGCCGAACTGCGTCCGTTCTGGTTTCTGGCGGCCGTGTTGTCCTACGCGGCGAATCTTTCGGTGTCCGCCATACGCTGGCGGATCATTCTCCTGGCCATGGAACGGTCCGCGCCCATGCTTTGGTTGCTACGGCTCAACTGGGTGGGTGCCTACTTCAACCAAGTGTTGCCCGGTTCGGTATCGGGGGACGTGGTCCGCGCCTGGTACACCCGTCACCAGACCCACTCCATGCCGTTGGCGCTGGCGGCGGTGTTCGGAGACCGCTTCATGGGTCTGGGCGCGCTCGTCGCTATCGCGGCTGTGGCTTTTCTGCTGGATGGCGCGAGGACCGGCCTGCTGCCGCAGATGGGGTGGACGATCGGGATGCTGGTTTTTGCCTATATCCTGATCGTGTTTTTGATTTTGACGCCCTGGCTCAACTTTCTGGAAAAGGTTGCCGGTAGGCTGGGTGAGAAACTACACGATATCCGGTTGGGCATGGGGGCGTTACTGCGGCATCGTTTGATCCTCGTCGGTACCATCCTGCTTTCTTTTGTGGTGCAATTTTTTTCCATCCTGACCTTCTGGCTGCTGGCCCACGCTTTGGGTGAGGCCCCCGGTGCGGTGGCGGTTTGGGTGGTCTGGCCGGTGGTCAGTCTCTTCCTCGCGCTACCGATTTCTTTTGCGGGTTGGGGGTTGCGCGAGGGGCTCATGGTTTTTTACTTGTCCTACCTGCACATGGGCCACGACCAGGCCTTGGCGCTCTCGCTTCTGCTTGGCTTTACGGTCGTGCTGACCAGTTTGCCGGGTGCGCTGCTCTGGATTGGGCTCCACCGCCATCATCAGGCCCCACCGAATTTGAAAACGCCACCCGCCTCGCGTTAAACTGCGGGCTTCGCTGGCGTAGCTCAGTCGGTAGAGCTACTGATTTGTAATCAGTGGGTCGGGGGTTCGATTCCTCTCGCCAGCACCAGATAAAATAGCTACTTAGAGATATTTTTGGGCGTCCTCGTTTTTCCGGGCTAACCCAGGGCTAACCTCAGAGAGAAAAAGGGTTAGCCGGACTGATCCCGGCCAGGCGGTGCGTTTCCGGGATGTCATCGCGCCGATTAAATGCCCGCCTCTAGTTTTTTGGGCTATATGCAAAAAGTGGTTGACCCGGGCTCATGAGACGGTGATGGGAGAAATACCTGTACCGCAAGACCCGCTACCGGGGCCTGGCCAAGAACGGTGCCCAGCTCACCACGCTCTTTGCCCTGGCCAATCTCTACCTGCTGCGGCGTCGCCTGCTGGCTGCCTGAGGCGTATTGCGCCCCAAATCCGCCCCTAGGGGCAGAATGGACGGGATCTCGCCCACAAAATCGCTGAATGGGCCTATTTCGGGCAAATGCGCGGGAAGAAATCGGCGTTTTCAGACCTGATCAGAGGTTCCCTGAGTGCATGATGAGCAGAACCGACCATATCCGCCTTATGGCGAAGTACAACAAGTGGATGAATGACAAATTGTACGAAGCTGCAATGACCTTGCCCGGCGAGGAGCTTATCGCCGATAGAAAGGCATTCTTCAGCTCCATTCTCGGGACGCTGAACCACTTGGCTGTCGGCGACACAATGTGGTTAAAGCGCTTCGCAACCCATCCTGCCAACTATTCGGCACTTGAACCGGTACGAAATCTTCCAATCCCGGAACGCCTTGATCAGCCTCTTTATTCAGACGTCCAAAGTCTCTCAAACCACCGAAGGTTGCTCGATCAGGTCATCACGGAGTGGGCGCGCTCCATTACAGACCACGACCTGGATCACGTTCTGCGTTATGCAAGCACCAAGGGTATAGTCGCAGACAAGAATTTCTTCTGCCTTGTCATGCATTTCTTCAACCATCAAACGCATCATCGAGGCCAAGCTAGCACTTTGTTTTCACAGCTTGGCGTAGATGTTGGGGTAACAGATCTGCTTGCTCTTATCCCAAATGAAGTGACGGTATAACCGGATAGCAAGAAGAAGCTAATCTCTCGCGCGAACTATCAGCGCCGAATGGGAATTTTCTATCGTGCAAACGCAGTGTGGGGTCGACAAAGGGGGGCGGCGCAAGCTACGCTGCTGCCTTCGGCAGCAAGAGGGAGCCAGCCATTTCCCATCCCGGCCAACCAGGAGGTACGCCACACATGATCCCCATTCGGGTTCGGGCAATTGACCACGTGGTCCTAAGAATCGTCGACGAACAGTCCATGCTCCATTTCTATGGCAACATTCTGGGTTGCCCTGTCGAGCGACGTCAGGATGCGCTTGGGCTCATTCAACTCCGTGCCGGTCGTGCGCTTATCGATCTCGTCACCCTGACGGGGAGGCTCGGACGTGAGGGCGGTGCCGCACCCGGCCCTGAAGGTCGGAATATGGATCACTTCTGCCTGAGAGTTGATCCCTTCAATGAGACGGAGATCCGTGCCCACCTGGCCGCACACGGTGTCCAGGCTGGTGCCACGGTTCGGCGCTATGGCGCAGAAGGCGAGGGGCCGTCTTTATACCTGACGGACCCGGAAGGGAATGTCGTTGAACTGAAAGGACCACCCAATGACGGCAGTTCACCGGTGCATTCCATTTGATGTCGCAAGCGCGCATGCACCGTAGATGGCGGTTTCCCGGTCGTTATTCTTGGTGCACCGGTTCCGGGATCTCCAGCTTCACGTCGTCTTCCTCCAGGCGGGCTATGATTCGCGTGCCCTTGGGCAATTCGCCAAAAAGGATATGCTCGGCCAGCGGTTTCTTCAAATATTCCTGAATGATCCGAGCCATGGGCCGGGCACCCATCTGCGGGTCATAACCTTTGTCCGCCAGCCACTGTCGCAGATCGGTGCTGATCTCCAGGCTGTAACCCTTTTGCAGCAGTTGCTCGTCGAGTTCCATGACGAACTTGTCCACGACATGGAGCACCGTATCCCGCGACAGCGGCGCGAAGGGTACCACGGCGTCCAGGCGATTGCGGAACTCTGGGGCGAAAACGCGGCGGATGGTTTCCATCTCCTGCCCGCTGTCACCCTGTGGTGCGCTCATGAAACCGATGGCCGCCTTACCGCGGGATTCCGCACCCGCATTGGTGGTCATGATCAGGACCACATTGCGGAAATCCACGGAGCGACCGCCCGCGTCCGTCAGCTTGCCGTGATCCATCACCTGCAGGAGGACGTTGAAGATGTCCGGGTGTGCCTTCTCGATCTCATCGAGCAGGAGCACCGCATGCGGATTGCGGCTCACGGCCTCGGTCAGTTGTCCGGCCTGATCGTGACCCACATATCCCGGCGGTGCGCCGATGAGTCGCGAAACGGTGTGCCGTTCCATGTACTCGCTCATATCGAAACGCAACAATGGAATGCCGAGGAGACTCGCCAGTTGTCTGCTCAGTTCCGTCTTGCCCACGCCGGTGGGACCGGCGAAGAGAAAGCTGCCTACCGGTTTTTCATGGTGACGCAGACCTGCCCGCGCCATCTTGATGGCCGCCGCAAGTTCGTGAATGGCCTTTCCCTGGCCATAGATCACCAGCCCCAGATCGCGCTCCAGGTATCTCAGCGCCTGACGATCGTCGGTAGAGACGCTCTTGCCCGGAATACGCGCCACGCGGGCTACCATTTCCTCGATGTCGTGAATCCCGATGCTTTTCTTGCGCCGGGAAACGGGCAGGAGCGCTTGCGCCGCCCCCACTTCATCGATGAGATCGATCGCCTTGTCCGGTAAATGACGATCATGGATATGTTTGATGGAAAGCTCCACCGCCGCACGCAGGGCCGTATCGGTATAACGCAGGCCATGATGCTGCTCGAACTGTCCCTTCAGACCCCGCAGGATCTGGACGGACTCTTCTTGGGAGGGTTCCGGGACATCGATTTTCTGGAAGCGGCGTGTCAGCGCCCGGTCTTTTTCGAAATATTGGCGGAATTCCTGATAGGTAGTGGCTCCGATGCATTTCAATTCACCGGAGGCCAGCGCCGGTTTCAGGAGGTTGGAGGCATCCATGGCGCCCCCGGATGCGGCACCGGCACCGATCAAGGTATGGATTTCGTCGATAAAGAGAATGCTGTTGGGTTTTTTGCGTAGTGATTTCAGTACGGATTTGAGGCGTTCTTCAAAGTCGCCCCGATAGCGCGACCCGGCGATCAACGCTCCTAAATCCAGGGCATAAATCGTGGCGTCCTCCAGTATTTCCGGCACCTTGCCGGCGACGATGGCGCGTGCCAGACCCTCGACGATGGCGGTTTTCCCCACCCCGGGTTCGCCAACGAAGAGCGGATTGTTTTTCCGCCGTCGTGCCAGTACCTGTAGGGCGCGCGTCAACTCTTCCTGCCTGCCGATCAACGGGTCCAGGCGTCCAGCCCGAGCCATGGCATTGAGGTTGCGCGCGTAGGCCGTGAGAGGGTCCTTGCTGTTGCTTTTCTGCTCGGTGGCATTACCGACTTCCTCTTCTTCCTCGTCCATGACTTCATCCTTGCGCACCCCGTGCGCGAGAAAATTGACTACATCAAGTCGTGTTACCCGTTCTTTCTGCAAAAAATAAACGGCATGGGATTCTCTTTCGGCGAAGATGGCGACGATGACGTTGGCCCCCGACACCGCCTCCTTCCCTGCCGATTGCACATGGTAAAGCGCGCGCTGGATCACCCGTTGAAATCCTACGGAGGGCTGGGTATTGACGGTACCCGCAGGACCTATGACGGGCACCTTGCGTTCCAGAAACTGCTGGAGTTCTCTCGCCAGATGGTTGCGATCGGCACCACAGGCCGTCAGTACCTCCATACTGTTAGGGTTGTCCAGCAGGGCGAGCAGGAGATGTTCGACCGAAGCGTATTCGTGTCCATATTGGCGAGCCATCTGGAAGGCCTGATTGATGGATTGTTCCAACGGCTTATCGATCATGACTCACTCCTTTTCCATAACGCAGCGTAGTGGGTGCTGGTGTTGCCGGGCATCGGCAGTGACCAGGGCGACTTTGGTTTCCGCCATGTCGTAGGGGTAAATCCCACATAATCCCTTACCCTGTTGATGTACCGCCATCATCACCGCTATGGCCTCGTCATGCGGTTTGTGAAAGTATGCTTCGAGAACACGCACCACATAGTCCATAGGCGTGAAATCATCATTCACCAGCAGCACCCGGTACAGGCGGGGCTCCTGTGCCTGTGGTTCCCGCTCCAGGATCGTGTTGCGACGATGCTGTGTTCTACCCATGACCTACGCTCCGTAACCATGACCGACGCCCTCCATTGTGGCGCCTGCTCTCCGCTCTGGCAAGGCTGTCTGCCGCCAAAGTCTTCATACCGTCGCACCTTTGAAAAAGGACAGGCCGCATCAAAAAAGCGCCGAAAGATTCTCTCTCGGCGCTTTTCCCCAGGCAATAAGCCAGAGAGGTTACTTGGTGATATCGATTTTCGCCTGACTGCGGAGATCGGAGACGAATTTGGCGGCCTCCTGCTGCTGTAATTGGGTTTCGATCCGGCTCTTCATGGCGCTCAATGGTGGTGGGGTCAGGGTACGGGTCGCCTGTACTTCGATCACGTGATAACCGAATTGGGTTTGCACCGGGCCGACAGGCTTGTTGATGGGGGCGGTCTCGATGGCCTGGGCGAAGGGCGGAACGACCATGCCGGGGACGATCCAGCCCAGTTCGCCACCATGGGCAGCGCTGGCCTTGTCGATGGAATATTTCTCCGCCAGGGGGGAGAACTTCTTGCCGGCCTTGAGATCGGCCATGATTTTTTCGGCTTCGGCCTTGGTTTTTACCAGAATGTGACGGACTTCAAACTCCTTTTTGCCCATGGCTTGGACGAACTTGCTGTAGGCGCTCTGGATGTCGGAGCTGGGAATAGGGTGTTCTTTCACGTACTGATCCACCGCCGCATCGGCCAGGATCTGGCGCTTGGCGATGGCCAGACGCTCCTTGACGGCGTTGGACTGATTCAGTTGGTGATGGATGGCGTATTGTGAAAGCACTTCCATATTCACCAGATTCTGCACCACCTGCTCGCGGGCATGGGGCTCTTTGGCGAGCTCTGGGCTCATGGACATAATGGCCTGCACCTGACTGTTGTCGATAGCGGTGCCATTGACGGTGGCCACCGGGACAGCGAAAGCAGGTGCCGCGAAAGCGCTGACGGTGGCAGCAAGAATGACTGAGCGAAGTTTCATAAAGTTTCCTTCAGGTTAAGTGATGCTGACCCTATTATCCATAGAAGCAGGCAAAGGGGAAGTCTTAGGGGTACTACGTTGTGGCGGAGCTTCCGTTTTCTCGCCCGAAGCGTGAAATCACGCCGATGTCTGCGCCCTTGCAAATAATGCATCAGGCTGCAGGCGGAACTCCCGGTCACCAGGGACCGGACCGATGGCGATGCCTACCAAGAAGACTAGCCGAGCCACCCGAAGCCTGTTTGACCACATGCGAGCAGAATTTATCCATGATTAAAACATGCTCTGGCGTGTTGCCATTGGGATCATTGTCCCGCCGCTTTGGGGAGGGGAATCACGCGGTCCACCCTATGTCCCTTCTCCTGCACGGGGACAGCCTTGTGCTCGAGAACGGCGAGCGCTTCCCGCAGAGGGTAGTCCTTGGTCAGATCGGGTTTCAAGGTGCTGCCAGCAGCCACGGCGTCCTCTTCTTCCGCGGACTGGGTGCTCGCGGTGGGTGTGGAGACCGTTGCGGAGTTCGGCAGAACGATGGTGTACTGAGGGGTGACCTTGCTGCACTCGTCGGGGGCTTTCAGCACGCCCTGTAGTTCCGACTCTTTGAGGAGATCGGCATTTAGAGCGCGCAGCCGCGCATTGGCCGGCTGCACTTCGACATTAGGGACGATGCCCTGACTCTGGATGGAGCAACCCGCCGGGGTGTAGTAGAGCGCTGTGGTCAGTTTGAGGGCGCCACCGTTGCTCAACGGTATTACGGTCTGCACAGACCCCTTGCCGAAGCTGCGCTGACCCATCACCAGCGCACGACCGTCGTCTTTGAGTGCACCGGTGACAATCTCTGCGGCTGAGGCCGAACCGCCATTGACGAGTACAACCATGGGTGCGCCGTGGAGAGCGTCGGGACCCTGGGCGGAGAAGCGCATGTCGCTGTCGGTGGTGCGGCCTTTGGTATAGACGATAAGCCCCTTATTCAAGAAAGTGTTCGCCGTTTCTACCCCGGCATCGAGCACGCCGCCCGGATTGTTGCGCAAGTCCAGAATCAAGCCCTTGAGATGCCCATGCGCCTTCTGTTCCAGATATTCTACCGCTTTGCGGGTTTCGGTGCCGGTGTTTTCCTGGAACTGGCTGATGCGGATGTAGCCGTAGCCAGGTGCGAGCATCGCCGAACGCACGCTCTGCACCCTGATGATGGCTCGAGTCAGGGTGATGTGCAGAGGTTGCACCTGATGCGGACGTAAAATGGTCAGTGTGATTGGTGTCCCCGGTTTGCCGCGCATCATATCCACGGCTTTCTGCAAGGGGATGCCCTGCACGGCTTTGTGGTCGATTTTGATGATGAGATCCCCATGCCGAATGCCTGCTTTTGCCGCTGGGGTGCCGTCGATGGGCGCAACGACCTTGAGGACGCCATGGTCGCCGGTCACCTCAATACCCAGTCCGCCGAATTTGCCGTTGGTGAGCACCTTCATCGCCTTGAATTCTTTGGGTGTCAGGTAGGCAGAGTGGGGGTCGAGGGCACTGACCATGCCTTCGATGGCCCCATTCATCAGCTTTTTGTCGGAGGTGGGGTCGACGTAATTGGATTTGACGATCTCGAACACCTGACTAAAGGTTTGGATCTGTTTCAGCGGAATGCCATTCCGATCTCCGGCCGCGTAAACGGTGACGGCAAAGCTGATACCGGCGCCGAGCACGAGCCCGGCACCGATGCCCAGAAAAAAAGTACGGGAGCGCGGTTTAGGAGTGCGAAAAGTGGACATGGACGAAGTCTCTCATGGGATTGAACGGGTGCGGGGCGTCTATTGGAAACAGCAAGTCACACCTCAATTGTGGATATAGTCCAACGGATTAACGGGGTGACCGGCATTGCGCATTTCAAAGTAGAGACCGTCGTTCCCTAGTTCGCCGCCACTGCCGACACGGCCTATCTGGCGCCCGGTGGTGACCTGCTCTCCAACGTGGACCTCCGTGGCACCCAGGTGCCCGTAGATCGCCAACAGGCTGTGCGCGATCTGTACGATGACAATCTGCCCATAGCCGCGCAAAGGTCCCGCATACAGTACCATACCCGATGCAATGGCGCGAACGGGCGTCCCCACGGTCGCTTGGAAAATGATACCCTGCCAACTGAGTCCGCCGGTTACTCGTGGTGCGCCAAAACGGATCGTGATGGCCCCATTCACTGGGGCCGGATATCTTCCGTGACCGACGATGGGTGTCGCGGGCACGACGGGGGCGGGACCGGGGGGCGCTGGTGTATGGGCGGTGGTGAGTGGCTGCTGCGCACGCCGTTCACGGGTACGGCGGCGCCGCTCCGCAGCCTTGGCGCGAGCAACCGCTTCCTGGTGCCGGAATTCCGCAACCAGGCGATTCACCAATCCATCGAGAATGTTGGCATTGGCCCGAAGTTCGGAAATCTTCGCTTGGTCGGCGGCAATGCGGTCTGTCAATTGATTTTCCAGAACGGTGTGATACCGGCGTTGCTGCTGGAGGGTTTGTTCCTGATTGCTGATTTGTTGCGCCAGCTTGGCGAGTTCCGCTTCGTGGGCTTGCACCTCTTGCCGGGTTTTCTGGATACGTCGCGTGGTATCCCGTGTTTTGAGGATCAGGGCGCTGCGAGCCTGCGCCAGCGATTCGTAAAAGACACCCATACGTCCTAGCTCCGTGGGGCGTTCCGTTTGCAACCAGGCGGCCAGCGGGGTAACACCACCCAGCATGTAAGCGGCGCGCAACTGCTGGGCGAGAATCTTTTTCTGCTGGATCAACTTGGCCTGGAGCGCGTCGACCTTCATCCGTAGATCGGTGACCTGCGCTTGGGCCTGGTGCTGTTGTTGCTGAATCTGGGCCAGTTTTTTCCGCGTGGCGCCAATCTGTCGATTGAGACGGTGGATTTCCTCGTGTAGTTGCGCTTGGGTTTTCTGACCGGCCGCCAGGTGCGCTTGTATCTGGCTCAGGTTTTCATGAATGTGTTCCAGTTCTTGGCGGTTGTGCCGTATTTTTTCCTGCAGTGTCGTCGCCCCGGCCCCCGCAGGGAGAAGAAGGGTTAAAACGAGCAGGGCGCCAACTCGGGAGTAAGGCAAAGACGGCATGGATTAAAGGAGTTGCACCAGGTTTTTGCCGCCCATCTCAGAGGGCACGGGCAAACCCATGAGCTGGAGCAGAGTGGGGGCGATGTCTTCCAAGGCGCCGCCAGGAAGAATTTTCGCGGGGCGCCCGATATACAGCAGAGGTACCGGATTACAGGTATGCGAGGTATGCGCCTGGCCGCTGCGGGTATCGAGCATCTGTTCGACGTTGCCGTGATCGGCGGTGATCAGCACTTCGCCTCCGACATGACGAACGGCGTTGACCAAGCGGCCCAGATTGCGGTCCACCGCCTCCACCGCGGCAATGGCGGCGGCCAGTTTACCACTGTGGCCAACCATGTCGGGATTGGCAATGTTGCAGATGATCGCATCGTACCGGCGACTGTCGACGCGATCAATCAGGACATGAGTCAACTCATCTATGCTCATCTCTGGTTGCAGATCGTAGGTGGCCACCTTGGGAGATGGAATCAGCACCCGATCCTCACCAGGAAACACCTTTTCATCACCGCCGTTGAAAAAGAAGGTGACGTGCGCGTATTTTTCGGTTTCGGCGATGCGCAGTTGGTGCAGTCCGAATTGGGACACCCACTCGCCAAAGGTGTTTTTCAGGCGGGTGGCAGGATAAGCCACATGCACGTCGAAACGTTCGCTGTATTCCGTCAATGTGACGAAATCGGCGAGGTGGGGCCACGCTTGCCGGGTAAATCCGTCGAAATCCGCTTCAATGAACGGGCGGGTAATTTGTCTGGCACGATCGGAGCGGAAGTTCATAAACAGTATGGTGTCGTGGTCGTTGACGCAGGCCGGTGTGTCGCCAATCTGGGAAGCGGTCACGAATTCGTCGTTTTCGCCGCGGGCATAAGCGGCGGCGAGGGCTTCGCCACTACTGGCATAGTGCGCACCCCTGCCCAGGGTGAGCAGGTCATAGGCCTGTTGCACCCGGTCCCAGCGGTGGTCGCGGTCCATGGCGTAGAAACGGCCGATCAGCGAAGCGAGGGCGCCTCCGTGGGTACGGATTTCCGCATCCAGCCGCTCCAGCGATGCCTCCGCGCAGCGCGGGAGGGTGTCGCGGCCATCCAGAAAAGCGTGCACATAAACGCGCTCCGTACCCCGTCCGCGCGCCAGGCGCAGCACCGCGAAAAGGTGTTCTTCGTGGGAATGCACGCCGCCCGCGGAGAGCAGACCCAGGATATGTACGGCACCCCCCTGCGCCTTGGCGGCATCCACCGCCGCGCAGAGGGCGTTGTTGGTGTAAAAGCTGCCGTCGGCGATGGCTCGGTTGATCCGCTCATACTCCTGATAGACCACGCGTCCGGCACCGATGTTGATGTGCCCGACTTCGCTGTTGCCCATCTGATCACGCGGCAACCCGACAGAAGCACCGGAAGCATCGATGAGGCCATGGGGATGACTCTGCCACCAGCCATCCCAGTGCGGCGTGTGCGCCTGAGCGATGGCGTTATTCTCCGGATCCTCGCGATAACCCCAACCATCCAAGATCAGGAGCAACACGGGACGTGGTTTTTGACTCATCGGTTTCCTCTGCGCGGCGGACTCAGGGCGATCCCGTGGGCGCTATCGAGCGTGCTGCGGTGAACCCCCATGGATAGAACGCATTAGAACAGATCAGGCGAAGACTGTCATGGGGTCATGGCCAGAGGCTGCAGATGCCAGATTTCGGCGTTGTATTGCGCGATGGCGCGATCACTGGAAAAACGTCCGCTGGCCGCCGTATTGAGGATGCTGAGGCGCTGCCATTCGGTCTGGTCATGCCAGAGTTCTGCCACCTCCCGCTGCTTGAGTTTGTAACTGGTGAAGTCGGCGAGTACCATCCACGGGTCGTGGGCATGAGTCACGGCGTGAACGATGGGGTCAAAAATACCCGGTTCGAACGCGTTGAAGTAGCCGCTCTGCACGAGTTCCATGACTCTTTGCAGGTCACGATCGGTCTGAATGTAGATGTGCGGATCGTAGTGTTCGCGTAGTTGACCGACCTCCTGGGCGTTTAGCCCGAACAGGAAGAAGTGTTCGGCGCCGACGGCATCACGGATTTCGATATTGGCGCCATCCAGGGTGCCGATGGTCAGGGCTCCGTTCATCATGAACTTCATGTTGCCGGTGCCGGAAGCCTCTTTGCCTGCCGTGGAGATTTGCTCGGAGAGGTCGGTCGCGGCACAGATTTGTTCCATGAGGGAAACCCGATAGTCGGGCAGGAAGCTCACTCGCAGCAACCCCTCCGTATCGGGGTCGTGGTTGATGACATTGGCGATGTTGTTGATGAACTTGATGATACGTTTGGCCATGAAGTAACCGGGCGCCGCCTTGCCGGCAAAAAGCACGTTGCGCGGGGTGATCTCCGTGGTTTCGCCGCGCTTGATGCGATCATAGAGATGGATGACGTGGAGGGCGTTGAGGAGCTGTCGTTTGTACTCATGGATGCGTTTTACCTGCGCGTCCACCAAGGCATCGGGGATGAAAGTGACCCCGGTGTGCTGGTGTACCAGGGCCGCTAGTCGCTCTTTATTGATGCGGCGCACTTTGGACCAGCGTGTGCGGAAATCGGCATCCTCGGCGGCCGGCGCCAGATCCCGCAAGCGTTCCAGGTCGTGCTTCCAGTCGGGACCGATCTGCTCGGTAAGGAGTTCGCGTAGCCCCGGATTGGCCCACTGCAGCCAGCGTCTGGGTGTTACCCCATTGGTTTTGTTGTTGAACTTCTTCGGGTAGAGGCGGCAAAAATCGACGAAGAGTTCTTTGCAGAGGAGTTCAGTGTGCAATGCGGCGACGCCGTTCACCGAGAAACTGCCGACCACAGCGAGGTGGGCCATGCGTACCATCTGTTCGTCACCCTCTTCGATGATGGACAGTCGCCGCAGCAGGGCCGTGTCGCCCGGCGCCCGGCGCGCCACCTCCTGCAGGAAACGCCCATTGATTTCCAGGATGATTTCCAGCAGGCGGGGCAGGAGTTGCCGGAACAGGCGCACGGGCCACCTTTCCAGTGCTTCCGGCAATAAAGTGTGATTGGTGTAGGCCATGGTGCGGCTGGTGATGTCCCAGGCGTCTTCCCAGTTCAGACCATGGTCGTCCATGAGCAGGCGCATCAATTCCGGTACCGCGCAACTGGGGTGGGTATCATTGAGCTGGAAACAATGCCGTTTGGTAAAGTCGCGGAAATTTTCGCCGTGTACCGCCACCCAGTCGGCGATCACATCCTGAAGGCTGGCCGAGGCAAGGAAGTACTGTTGGCGCAAGCGCAGTTCCTTGCCATTTTCGCTACTGTCATTGGGGTAGAGCACCATGCTGATGTGCTCTGCGTTGTTTTTCGCGGCGACCGCTTCCGGGTAAGCGCCAGCATTGAATTCACCGAGATCGAAGATGTCGGTGGCTACCGCACGCCAGAGGCGCAGGGTGTTGACCACCCCGTTGCGATGGCCGGGGATGGGGATGTCGTAGGGTACCGCGAGCACGTCGTGGGAGTCGATCCAACGACAATGCATTTTTCCCTGGGCATCGGTGTAGATGTCGCTCCGTCCAAAGAAATGGATGCGGCGGATTCTCTCCGGTCTTTTCATCTCCCAGGGGTAGCCGTTCTTGAGCCAATGGTCGGGTTCTTCCACTTGTTCTCCGCCACGGATTTCCTGGCGGAACATGCCATATTCGTAGCGGATGCCATAACCCGTGACGGGCAGCCCCAGGGAGGCACAACTATCGAGAAAGCAGGCGGCGAGGCGACCGAGGCCCCCATTGCCGAGCCCCGCGTCGGGCTCGACTTCAAGGATATCCGCCAGATCACGATGTTCCTGGATCAGCGCCTCGTGCGCCGCATCTTCCAACCCTAGATTCAGTAGGGTGTTACCCATGGTCCGCCCGAGCAAGAATTCCAGGGAGAGGTAAAAAGCGCGCTTGCCATCCCCGGCGGCCACTTTCTTCTGGGTGTTCTTCCAGCCTTCGACCAAGCGGTCACGCAGCGTCATCGCCAGGGCCGTATACACACTATTCCCGGAGCTTGTCGTTTCTTCGGCGCCCAGAGTACGCAGCAGATAATGACGGGTGTCCGAGCACAGACTGGAGGCATCCATGCCCAGTGGGGGAAGAGAGCACGCGGGCTGGCTGGGGCATTGAGGCATGGCGGGGACTCCTCGGCGATGAACGGCGGATGGTCTCATCATAGAATGATGTCTTGACCCAAGGAAGGGGTGGCGCCGGTTTCCCACGAGCCAGCACCCACATTCATACCTAAAACCAGTCAATCCCCCTCAAGCCCTGGGCGTATCGCGGGAGGGGTTGGATGCGCCCACCCCCATCCCCGGATTACCGATACATCGAATAGGGATTACACTCAGGGAAGAGGGCGCATCGGCGTGTATCTTGCGCAGGCTGCGCGCCCCGATCTTACGGCTGTCCCAGAATGGAGGGAGGATGATGAGCAAGTCGTTGGCCGACTATATACGTCATGCGCGCAGTCAGATCCGTGAGATCGATTGCGATACACTGGAAGACTGGTTGCGTAGCCGGGATGATGTGCTGGTAGTGGATGTCAGGGAGTCGGGAGCCTTCTTGGAAGGGCATTTACCCGAGGCGATTCACGTCCCTCGCGGCTTTTTGGAGGCATTGGCCGATCCTGACTATGGTCATTGTCATCCAGTACTGGCAACGGCCCGTGATAGAACAGTCGTGCTTTACTGTGATAGCGGCACGCGTTCCGCACTGGCTGCGGTCACCCTGCGAGAAATGGGTTTCACCGAGGTGTATAACCTCAGCGGCGGCATCAATGTCTGGGACGCCGAGGATAAGCCCGTTGTTTCTTGAGCGGAGTGCGATCAGTCAAGATGCTGGCCGAAATTGTCGCGATATCGAGCCTGGAATTCCGGCCAGGTGAAGCGATGGTTCTGAGTGCCGGCGCTTTCTATTTTGTACGCGCCCATCAGCGAGGCGATCCTCCCGCTGACCTCCCAGCCCAAGTTACGCTCCAGGCCGTAAAGTAGACCGGCCCGATAGGCATCACCGCAGCCGGTGGGGTCCAGAACAGTCTTGGGTTTGGCCGCCGGGATGGTGATTTCCTGTCCGCCATGGTAGATGATGGAACCGCGCTCGCCGCGCGTTACGATGAGTGCCTTGAGACGCTGGCGCAATTCCGTGGTGTCGAGGCCCGTACGCGCTTGGACCATCTGGAATTCATAATCGTTGACGGTGAGATAGTCGGCACGATCGATCAGGCGGGTGAGCGTTTCGGCATCAAAAAGGGGCAAGCCCTGACCGGGATCGAACAGCGTGGGGATGCCTGCATTTGTCAGATCTTCGAGATGCTGCACCATGGCTCCGAGACCGTCCGGTGAAATGATGGCCCAACGTACGCCCGCGGGGATGCGCCCCTCCAGATGGTTTTCGTGAGCCTGAAACATCGCTCCCGGGTGAAAGGCGGTGATCTGGTTATCGTCCAGGTCCGTGGTGATGAAGGCTTGCGCGGTATAGTGGTCGGGGAGAATCCGCAGCAGGCTGGTGTCCAACCCTTGTGCGGTGAGATGTTCGAGGTAGGGGGTAAAGTCCTGCCCCGCGGTGCCAACAATCAACGGGTTGCCGCCCAGCAATTTGAGATTGTAGGCGATATTGCCGGCGCAGCCGCCAAAATCGCGGCGCATTTCCGGGACCGTGAAGGATACGTTCAGCATGTGTACTTGGTCGGGCAGGATATGCGCCTTGAAGCGGTCCTGGAAGACCATGATGGTGTCAAAGGCCAGCGAACCGCAGACAAGTGTGGACATGAAAACTCCTTGTTGGATTTTTGTCTAAAACGGGTGGATGAGTGTGGTATAATTATCCAAAACTGGCTACAATGATAACAGGTTTTGAGGGGCGATGCTGCCACGTCTGAGGTGAACGGGTCATGAAGGGGTTGTTGCGTGTTTTACTGGTACTTTCCGCGTTTGTCCTTGCCGTTCCGGCGTGGGCGAGTGATCGGTCTGTGCATGACAAAACCTATATCAATCTCTTCGGGGGTAATACCTTCTTTGACGGGTCGAGCGGGCTGGGTCATGGGGGTAATGCCGGGGTCGTGGGCCTGAGGATGGGGCGCCGTGTCGAGACGCACGTGGGTGTGGAGGCGCAGGTGGCCGCTGCATTCGCCCATTTGCAAAATCCTTTGCATTCAAACGGTGGCGACGCCAATCAATACAGTGGTGCGGTCATCGGCAATCTTTACGCCTTTGGCAGCCCCAACACGCCCTACCTTTCCCTGGGCTTGGGGGCATCCAGCAACTTGTTCAACGACCAGTTGGGCCAAGGTACCTCGTTGATGGGGATATTGGGGGTGGGATACCAATACTTGCTCAATGATCACGTGGGGTTGCGTCTGGATGTGCAGGACCAGTTGCTGTTTAACGCCCCCACGCCCAGCGCGGCTAATATCAATGGAGTGCAGGTTACCGGTGGCATCTCCTATTTTTGGGGCGGCGGCCACAAGTCTTCTTTTCCCGTAGTGGATCCGGCGCACCCCTGAGCGACATCCCTGGCCGTGCTTGAGCGTTTTTTGCTTGTACGGTGAGCCGGTTTCACTTCGCTTGCACCGCTTTCCTTTGCTATAGTGCGCGCTGTCCCTGTCGACCCTGACAGATGGAGCAGCCAGCGAGGAGCCTAGCGCATGTCCAAAAGCCATCTTTTTACCTCGGAGTCCGTTTCCGAAGGCCACCCCGACAAAATCGCGGATCAGATTTCCGATACCATTCTTGACGCGATTTTAACGCAGGATCCGCATGGCCGCGTGGCCGCCGAGACGCTGATCACTACCGGCCTGATCGTGCTGGCGGGTGAGATCACGACGACGGCGGCGGTGGATTACGCGGATGTGGCACGTCAGACGGTGCGGCGTATCGGTTATGACTCTTCGGATATGGGGTTCGACTGGGCTTCCTGCGCGGTGGTGCAGACGCTGGACAAGCAATCTCCCGATATCGCCCAAGGGGTGGATGAGGGCATGGGTATCGACCTTGATCAGGGCGCTGGCGATCAAGGCCTCATGTTCGGCTTTGCCTGCGATGAAACCGACGTGCTGATGCCGACCCCTATCTACTTTGCCCATCGCTTGACAGAGCGGCAGGCCTTGGTGCGCAAGGATGGTCGCCTGCCTTGGCTGCGCCCGGACGCCAAAAGTCAGGTGACCGTACGTTATGAGGATGGTCATCCCGTGGCCATCGATGCGGTAGTGCTCTCCACCCAACACAGTCCGGATGTCAGTCATGCGGATCTGGTCGAGGCGGTGCGGGAAGAGATCATCAAACCCGTGTTGCCCCCGGAGATGCTGCACCGAGGCACCAAGTACTTCATCAACCCCACGGGGCGTTTCGTCATTGGCGGACCTGTGGGTGATTGCGGTCTGACGGGCCGCAAAATCATCGTCGACACCTACGGTGGTCAGGGCAGTCACGGGGGTGGTGCCTTCTCCGGTAAGGATCCCTCCAAGGTCGATCGTTCCTCCTCCTACGCTGGGCGCTACGTGGCCAAGAACATCGTGGCCGCCGGGTTGGCCACACGTTGCGAAGTACAGGTGGCCTATGCCATTGGGGTGTCGCAACCGGTGAGCCTGATGGTGGATACCTTTGGTACCGGCAAGATCGATGACGATCGTATCGCCGTGCTGGTGCGCGAACATTTCGATTTGCGTCCGAAAGGTATTATCCAGATGTTGGATCTGCTGCGCCCCATCTACGGGAAAACCGCCGTCTACGGGCACTTTGGCCGCGAAGAGCCAGAATTCACCTGGGAGCGCACGGATAAGGCCGCCATCTTGCGCGATGCCGCCGGATTGCGGTAAAAACTGCTGTGGGGGGCCTTTCCCCCGCCCGAAGATCGGGTCGAGGAGCGCTGCAGTCGTCGTGTTCCGTTGTGCGATTCTGGCTGGACAGTTTTCCAGTCTTTGGCGATGGACCCGAGATCAGGCTCGACCGGTGATTCCCTCTGTAAAACCGCGCTCGCTTTCATGCTCAAGGAATCGCTTACCATGAACGCCGTGCTCAAAAACCCTGTGGATCACAAAGTCGCTGACATCTCCCTGGCCAACTGGGGGCGTAAGGAAATCCGCATTGCCGAGACAGAAATGCCGGCCCTGATGGCTATCCGCCGCAAATATCAGACGCGGCAGCCACTGAAGGGCGCGCGCATCGCCGGCTGTATCCATATGACCATCCAGACCGCGGTGCTTATCGAAACCTTGATCGCCCTGGGTGCCGAGGTGCGCTGGTCTTCCTGCAACATCTTCTCCACCCAGGATCAGGCGGCGGCCGCCATTGCGGCGGCAGGCATCCCGGTTTTCGCCTGGAAAGGGGAGACGGAAGAAGACTACTGGTGGTGTGTCGAGCAAACCATCAGCGGGCCCGACGGGTGGCGGCCCAACATGTTGCTGGATGATGGCGGCGATCTTACCGGCCTCCTCCACGAGCGGTATCCAGAGTTGTTGGATGGCATCCATGGCGTTTCCGAAGAGACGACCACCGGTGTGCATCGCCTCTGGGAAATGGCGCATGAAGGTCGTTTGAAAATCCCCGCCATCAATGTCAATGACTCGGTGACCAAGAGCAAGAACGACAACAAATACGGCTGCCGCCACTCGCTCAGCGATGCAATCAAGCGGGCAACGGACCATCTGCTGTCCGGCAAAAGGGCGTTGGTGCTGGGATATGGCGATGTCGGCAAGGGCTCTGCCGCTTCCCTACGTCAGGAAGGCATGATCGTGCGCGTGACCGAGGTGGACCCTATTTGCGCCATGCAGGCCTGTATGGATGGTTTCGAGGTGGTATCGCCCTATAAAAATGGAATCAATACGGGCACGGATGCCGGTATTAATCGTGATCTCCTAGGCCAGGTGGACCTCCTGGTCACCGCGACGGGTAATTTCAATGTCTGTGACGCCAGAATGTTGAAAGCGCTCAAGAAGGGCGCTGTGGTCTGCAACATCGGCCACTTCGACAATGAGATTGATACGGCTTTCATGCGCGAGACCTGGGCGTGGGACGAGGTCAAGGCGCAGGTGCACAAGGTCTATCGCGACGCGTCCGCCGGTCAGTGCTTCCATCCGGACAGCGACGATTATTTGATCTTGCTGTCTGAAGGGCGTTTGGTGAATCTAGGGAACGCCACTGGTCACCCCAGTCGGATCATGGATGGCTCTTTTGCCAATCAGGTGTTGGCGCAGATTCATTTGTACGCGGAAAGGTTCGCCGATTTGCCGGCAACCGGACGGGCCGAACGTATTACGGTCAGTGTGTTGCCCAAATCTCTGGATGAAGAGGTGGCACGTTATATGGTAGAAGGCTTCGCCGGCGTCATTACCCATCTGACCGATGCGCAATCCAAGTACCTCGGCGTACCGGTTGCGGGGCCTTTCAAAACGGATGCGTATCGCTACTGATGGCACACTCCGTCGAGTTTTTTCCTCCCAAAAATGCAGCGGGTGAGGAGCGCCTGCGGGATGCCGTAACGACTTTGCTGCCCCTGAATCCCGAGTATGCTTCGGTGACCTTCGGAGCGGGCGGTTCCACCCGCGAGCGCACCTTCGCCGCCGTGACCATGATCCGTCAGGAGTATGGACTGGAGTCGGTGCCTCACTTGTCTTGTATCGGGTCCACGGTAGCGGGCATCCGTGAAATTCTGGAGGATTACCGGGCGCAGGGAATACATCGTATCGTCGCTTTACGCGGCGATCTACCGGAAGGTATGGAAAATCCCGGCCATTTTCAGCATGCGGCCGATCTTGTGGCCTTTATTCGCCGCTTTGGCGGCTTTGAGATTTATGTGGCGGGTTATCCGGATATCCATCCGCAGGCTGGCTCAGCGCGGGACGATGTGGCGCATCTGGTCGCCAAAATCAAGGCCGGTGCCGATGCGGTCATCACCCAGTACTTCTTCAATCCCGACGCCTATCTGCAACTGCGCGACGACCTGTTGCGGCAAGGGGTAGAAGTGCCGGTGGTGGTCGGGGTGATGCCTATAGGTAATTATGCGCAAATCGCCCGCTTTTCGGCGATGTGCGGCGCAGATCTTCCCCAGTATGTGCGGCGGCGCATGGAAGCCTACGCGGATGACGCGCAGTCCCAGTACGAGTTTGGCATTGATCTGTTGAGCCGTCAGTGTCAGTTGTTGTTGCGGGAAGGCGCGCCGGGTTTGCACTTCTATACGTTGAACCAGGCGGAAGCGACCGCGGCGATTTGGCGTAATCTCGGTCTGGAGTCGTGAAATTCCCAGGCATGCGCGCCGTGTTTCATATTGACCGGTGGATACCCTTTGCTACACTGCCCCGAAGAGTGCTCATCCACAGTATGGAGCGCCATGGATTTCATTCGCCACAGAGGTTGTACTACCATGTCTAAAAAATATCCCGTCGTTGCCGTGACTGGTTCATCAGGCGCGGGTACCACCACCGTCAAGCATGCCTTCCACGATATTTTCCGGCGTTTGAAGGTCAACCCGGTGGTGATTGAGGGCGACAGTTTCCATCGTTATAACCGGGTGGAGATGCGAGATGCCATTGCCAAGGCGGCGTCCGAAGGGAAGACCATCAGCCACTTTGGACCGGAAGGCAATGATTTCGAATCGCTGGAACGCTTGTTCCGCGAATACGGAGAGACCGGTAGCGGCCGGATGCGTTATTATGTTCACGACGAGGCCGAGGCCGAATTGCGGGGCGGCGCGCCGGGGACCTTTACCCCGTGGCAGGATATGCCTCCCGGGACCGATTTGTTGTTTTACGAGGGCCTTCACGGTGGGATCAAGACCGACAGCATCGATGTGGCCAATTATGTCGATTTGCTGATTGGTGTAGTGCCGGTGGTTAATCTGGAGTGGATTCAGAAGATCCATCGCGACAATGCGCAGCGTGGTTATTCCGCCCAGGCAATTGTGGATACCATCCTGCGCCGTATGCCGGATTACATCAACTATATCACCCCGCAGTTCACCCGCGCGCACATCAACTTCCAGCGGGTGCCATTGGTGGATACTTCCAACCCTTTCATCGCCCGCGATATTCCCACACCCGATGAGAGCATGGTGGTAATCCGCTTCCGCAATCCCAAGGAAGAAAACTTCCCCAATCTGTTGCAGATGTTACCGGGCAGTTTTATGTCCCGCTCCAATACCCTGGTGATTCCGGGTACCAAGATGGGTTTTGCCATGGAAATCATCCTGGGGCCGCGTATTGAGCAAATGCTGGAAGAAAAGAGCGACGTGGTCTGAACCGCATATATGTGGGGGCTCAATGGCAAGTCCGGCCAGTACGGTATGGTCCGGCCCCGTTTCCGTCGGGCGGTGTCCGCTTCCGGTATTCCGTGTCCAAGAACAACTGTGCAGCACCCATTCCTCATCGGTATTTCCTTTGGTACGAAGGCGGGGTGCTCCTGCCCGTGCCACGGAGCCGGTCGTCACGGTCAACGGTTCGCTGCGTTACTGGCGCAAGCGGAGCGTTTCCAAGCGTACCGTTCCTAACAGGATATTGGTGAATATCGCCTAAAGAAAAGACCGGGACGTCGCAAATATCGGCATGCACTCCACCGATATCGAGCCGGTGGGTCAGCGCTATCCAGGCATGCGTGTGGTTCTGGTCATCGGGCCGGTCTACGGCACAGATGTCCGATCCCGCAATATCGTCGGCAATTTTCTCGGTGGTGTGCGTGCCATCTTCGGTGGGAAACAGGCTGGGTATCTCAAAATGATTGCCCAGACCCGCGATGATGCCCTGGAACAACTGGCCGAGCATGCGCGGTCCCTCGGTGCCAACGCCGTCCTGGGGATGCGCTTTGATTCCGGTGAGTTTGATGCCGGGCAGGGGCAGGCCATGAATGAGGTGACGGCCTATGGGACGGCGGTTGTGGTGGAAGGATGATGCTCATGAACGGGTTGTTTGACGCATACAGGGGTCGGTAATGCCGGAGATTCCGGAAGGGCAGCCTGAAGTGGGTCCGGCGGCAGGCGCGTACCTAGTGTAGTGCTGCATTCTTGACGATGCATATAACATGGGTGAAACCCGCAGAGATACTAGGTTTCATATGTTTCCAACAGTGCGCAACACTACACTAGGATCATCGATGTATCCCCTCTCGTAAGGAAGCCAGAACACGCGCCCGTCCGGATTGCGCGGCAGGGCTTCCAGCGTCGCTACAGCACGATTTGACAAAGGGACAGTGCGGGCTTCACCAGTCTTGGTTTTGGTGGTTGATTTTATTGGTGCCCCGAGCGCGAATCGAACGCGCGACCTACCGCTTAGGAGGCGGTTGCTCTATCCACTGAGCTACCGGGGCGCAGGCTGTAGTCTAGCAAAAGACAGGGTCCCGCCGCGAGTACCTTGGGCAATCAGGTGAGTGCGAAGAAATAAGCCCCGTAGCATAGGCCATTGAAGAGAAAGTGATAGGGTCTCAGGGTAACCCCGCGTTGCACCAGCAGGTAAGTGTAGCCCCCCGCCAGCAAGGTCAATCCCGCGCCCAGCAAGACGGGCGGCGAAGGCGACCAGGGGGTCAGCAATACTCCGATAGCGGGCAGTAAGCTCCCCTGAAAAACCAGGGCGTCCGTAATGTTACCAAAGGCCAGCGTATCCTTGCGCCTGCGAATCCAAAGAATGCTGTTGATTTTTTCTGGTAATTCCGTGGCGACGGGGACAATCAGCAAGGATAGAATCAGTGCGGAAATATCGAGCCAATGCGACAATCCTTCGATTCCATCGACGAAAAGGTTGGCCCCGAAAACGATCATGCCGAGTCCCAGGGCGAGTTGAATCAGAATGACGGGCATGTTCGTGGGCAGGCTGGTCTTGCTCAGATACAGCGCATGTTCGGCCTCGGTACCATGTCCTTCGGCGACCAGATCCGCGGATGCGCGCAAGGTCACCATCACATACAGAAAGTACATGGTAACCAATGCCATGCCAATGCCGATACGTGCCAGGGTAATGTGGTGCGGTACGAAGAGCGCAACGGCCGAGAGGCCAAAGGAGATCAAAAACCAGCGGAGATCACGGCGCAAGCCGGTAGGCTCCGGGGTTAATGCGCCGCGCCAGCCGCGTTGAGGTGACACAAACAGTGCCATTATGAAGAGGGTCAGTGTCGAAAGCATCATTGGAGCGCCCAGGATGGCACCCACGCCGACTTCTTCGCCCAGTTGCGCGGGTGCGCCGCTGGTGGCGGTGGAAAAGATCGCGACGATGGGGACCATGGTTTCGGGAAGGGCGGTACCCACTGCGGCGAAGATGGAACCGGTGACACCCTCGGAGATGCCCAGCCGGTCGCCCAGGTGTTCCAGCGCATTGGTAAACGCTTCGGCCCCGGCGAGGATGACGATGAGAGCAACGATTAGCAGAAAGATATCCATGGGTGCAGTATGGCACAGCCTTGGTGCGCTGCAATGTACAGTTGAGGTGGGTTTTGACATGGGTTGTGGAAGGCGGACAAGGCAGTTCTGCCGTCTACGGAGGTCCGTTTACTTGGAAGAAAACGCTGCATGTTGCCCGTGATTGGAGTATAGTACGAGCGCTGAATTCCCCATCGTGGTCAGGTGTGTTTTATGTCTCAAGAGTCCGGTCTTCGTTTTATTGATTTTGCCCTTGCTGAACCGATCAAGAAGGCGGTGACAGAAATCGGCTACGAACAGCCATCGCCTATTCAGGCGCAGAGTATCCCGCCGTTGTTGGGGGGGCGGGATGTCATCGGCTTGGCGCAGACTGGTACAGGCAAGACGGCAGCTTTCGCCTTGCCTCTCTTGAGCCGGGTGGATCTCAGTCTGCGCGTGCCACAGTTGCTGGTGCTGGCGCCGACCCGAGAGTTGGCCATTCAGGTGGCTGAGGCTATGCAGAGTTATGCCAAGTTCCTTCCCGGATTCCATGTCTTGCCCATCTATGGTGGTCAGTCCATGGGTTTGCAACTCAAGCAGCTTCAGCGTGGTGTGCAGGTGGTGGTGGGTACTCCGGGACGAATTCAGGATCACTTGCGCCGTAAAACCTTACGTCTTGATCAATTGCAGGCCGTGGTACTGGACGAGGCCGACGAAATGCTGCGCATGGGCTTTATTGACGCAGTGGAAGATATCCTCCAGCACACACCGGATGGTCGTCAGGTGGCTCTCTTCTCCGCAACCATGCCCGATGCCATTCGCCGCATCGCCAAAACCTATCTGCGCGATCCCCTGGAAATCCGCATCAAAACCGCGACGACGACAGTGGCTGCTATTCGTCAACGGTATTGGCAGGTTAGTGGTACCCATAAGCTGGATGCGCTTACTCGCATCCTTGAAGTGGAGGACAGCAACGCTTGGCTTGTCTTTGTGCGCACCAAAACAGCGACGGTGGAGTTGGCGGAGCGACTGGAGGCGCGCGGTTACGCCTGCGGTGCCCTCAATGGTGATTTGAGTCAGGCACTGCGGGAGCAGACCATAGAGCGTCTCAAGAGTGGAATCCTGGATATCGTGGTCGCGACGGATGTGGCGGCCCGTGGTTTGGATGTCGAACGAATCACGCACGTGATTAACTACGACATCCCCAATGATACGGAAGCCTATGTCCACCGTATCGGCCGTACTGGACGTGCCGGCCGTAAGGGGGAGGCGATTCTCTTCGTCGCGCCTCGCGAACGCCATCTTTTGCGCGCTATCGAACGGGCGACGGGGCAAACCATTACCGCGATGCATTTGCCTAGTATCGAAGATGTCGCCGACCGGCGAATGAGTCAATTCAAAGACCAGTTGACCGAGGTATTGAATGGCCAGGACTTGTCGGTCTTTGAATCCCTGATTGCAGACTATCAGCGAGAAAATGATGTGGGTTTAGGGGAAATCGCGGCGGCACTCGCCTACATGGTGCAAAAGGAGCGTCCCTTGGTTCCGGTTGAATCCGAGATGACCAAACCCATGCGAGGCGATTCGGCTGGGATGGGCCATCCGCCATCACGGCACCGCTCCGAAGAAGCGCGGGGTGCGCGACCGTCGCGTAGCGGATCGGGGAGGGGAGATGAGGTGTCGATGTGTCGTTTTCGTCTGGACGTGGGTGAAAACCACGGTGCGCAAATCAAAAATATTGTGGGAGCCATTGCCAATGAAGCTGGCATTCCCAGTCGCAATATCCGTAAGGTGGAGATTCATGCGGAGCATAGCACTGTGGAGCTCCCCGCGAATCTACAGCCTTCCATATTACAACATTTGCAGAGAGTCTGGGTTTCTGGCCGGCCTTTGCAAATTACGCCGGCGGAGGGCACCGTGTCGGCGGCGCGCACGCCGGTCAGGCCACGCCCGACTGCCGTCAGAGAGGAGCCGCATGCACCGCGCAAGATACTCTCCATCAAATCGGTGAAAGGCGAGCATGAGTACAAGTCCAAGGAACGTGGCGCGGGCGCGGTGAAACGGAAAAGGCCTGCGCGCGGGAGTTGAAAGAAAGAAAAACCGGTATGGCGAACGCTAGACCGGTAACACTGCATATTCCTACAGGGGCGGGTGGCCCGGAAAGCCACCCGTTAGGCTGCTAAGCCCGACGAACTTTTTCCGCCTGCAAGCCCTTTGGACCGCGGGTTACTTCAAAGTTTACGCGCTCACCTTCGGCCAATGTCTTGAAACCTGAACCTTCAATGGCGGAATGATGCACGAACACATCCTCCTTCCCATCTTCCGGCGTTATGAACCCAAACCCTTTGCTGTCATTAAACCACTTCACTGTACCAACCGCCATTTTACACCCCAAATTAATCAAAGATAGCCCAACTGGCTGTTGTCAAGCATAGCACATGCGCAGCGGCGTGCAAGGTGCTTTCTTGCTGCATTCGATCGGTGGGGCCACATTCTATTCCTGGTCGCTGGTTTACTGCTGCGGTTAATCACAAGAGGCACCAGTTCATTCATTTACGGATGAACATTGCAGACTTCCTTTTGAGGGGATACCTCGTTAAGAAAAAGGCCTGTTTTGATGTTTCAACATGCGCGGGTGTATCAGTTGTGATCTTCATGGACTATCGCAACAACCCTTTGTTTTATCAGGGAGGCCGTGTCGCCGAGGTGTCGGTGTGTATCAATCTGTTTACAAAGTTTTCCCTATGTATGGAGAGAAATTCTCCGGCAACGTTTTGATAAGTTATGGATAAATATATTGGCACACTGTTTGCTTAGGGATGAGCAGCAAGCTGACGCAATAGGGGTGGATTATGGAAAGGCCGAAGTTCTTACAGCTTAGAAAGTGCCTGTGGGGCGCTCTCGCTGTGGGGGGGATGGCCTTTCCGCCCCTTACTTTTGCCGATTCCGCATCGGTACTGCACTTGAGCCAATTGCCGGTGCTGTCTAACTCCTCCCTGGCGGGCATTTGCGGCAAGGGAGAGCAGATCGACGGTCCGTCGGCCATTACCGGTCATCCCGGTGTAGTGCTCTGGGACGAAGTGGTGCAGCCGAGAAAGGGGCTGCCCGAGGTCAATATGGACGGTGGTTTGGGTAACCAGCAGTTTAGTGCTGTGACGGTAGGCAGATAGGTGGGCGATATGTTGGTACAGAAGATCTTGGCGAAGATGAATGGCGTGATGTTCGGCAGCGCGAGTTTGTTTGTTCTGCTCAATAGCGGGTTGGTGGTGGCGGACCCTGGATCAATTCCAACCTCCCCCTCCCCGATTTCGCAAAGCCTTATTACGGATAACGCCATGCGTCATGTTCAGGGGTCGCTGATGGTGAATATGGCCGCTGGGATGGGTAACTCCCAGGCGAACACAGCGGTGATCAGTGTTCGTGGTCCAGGAGGTGGCTACGCTGCCTCCCAACCTGCGCAGACGAGGGCATCGGTACCCGAAAATATGCGCGGTGCAACCGGTGGGCCTAGTGTGACGGAGATTACGGGCAATGCGTTCACCCAGAGTAGTGGACTGATGGCGATCAATCAGGCCAACGGGCGGGCCAATGCGGAGTTTAATCACCTGGCCATTCAAACCGGTTTGCGCGGCCTTTCGACTGCGCAGATCTCAAACTCTCAACTGGCTCAAAGTGTCTCGGGACCAGAGTCGGGATATACGGAATTGCCCTTGGGCAATATGAAGACGTTGGCGGTGGGCGCCGATGCCTTCAAAGGGGCGCGCGGCGTCGCCATGGTTACCCAAGTATCGGGATCTGGTAATGCGGCGTCCAATAATTTCGCGCTGAATGTGCAGGCGGGCGCGATACGGTAGTAAAACGGTAGACATATTATTGCTTAAAATCAATCAAGTATGGATCACTACACCCAGAGGAGTACACATCAATGAAAACAAGATTGACACCCATCGCGATTGCGATTACCACTTTCTGTCTTTCCCCGCTGGCGCTAGCTGGTGCCTATGTGCAGGGCGATCAGGTTTCTGCCCTGAACCAGGGTGTGGCTGGCTTCAATGCACCGAACAATTCAACGGTGAATGGCCAATCGTTGCGAGGAGCGACCGGCAATATCGGTGTGAACGTGGCAAGTGGTATGCAAAACCAGCAAGCAAACACCACCGCTATCGCCTCCAACTCCAACATCGATGACGTAGCGGCTTCCTCTGCTTATATGACTACCGGGCAAGTGGCCATCTTTAATTTTGCACTTCAAGGACTTACGGGTGCAAATAGCGCTGTTATGGAAGGGGGTGCTCTGGAAAACGCTTCGGGCAACCTGAATGTGAATATCACTTCCGGCATATTCAACCAACAGCGGAACAGTATGTCGTTAGCCACCAAAGCGCAATCCGACGGGGCTTTCACGACAGCTTTCACCACGCAGATGAGTGTCCTGAATGCCGATTTGACCGGTTACATGGCCAACCATGCCTGGTTGGGTGGTGATGCACTGCTGGGGGCCACCGGGAACCTCGGTGTGAACATCGCTTCAGGTCTGAGTAATCAACAGGGCAACGCTCTGAGTGTTGCTCATGCTACCAACACCGATTCAGAGGGATACGGCCTGACTTCCTCGGCATTGCTCAACAGCAATCAGGGACTGGGTGGCACGGTGGCCTATCAGGGGATACCGTTCTTCTTCTTCAACTATATGCACAATCATGCTGGTTTGGGCAGCACCGCCCTGAAGAACGCCTCGGGCAACATTGGTGTCAATATCGCGGCGGGCGGACTGAATCAACAAGGCAACAGTACGGCTATCAGCGCGCTAACGGACGCTTCCAATAGTC
This sequence comes from Acidithiobacillus ferrianus, assembly GCF_010378095.1. Lineage (GTDB taxonomy): Bacteria > Pseudomonadota > Gammaproteobacteria > Acidithiobacillales > Acidithiobacillaceae > Acidithiobacillus > Acidithiobacillus ferrianus. Next base: position 136,693 of record NZ_WNJL01000037.1, read on the forward strand.
AAGATGTTGCGAGCGCCGGAGCGGGTGTCAATCAGGTCAGCATGGGCAATCGTGTCATGGATACCGGCGTGACAGATACGGCCATCATCAATGGACAGGCGGGCATGGGTGCCTCAGGCAATATCGGTATCAATATGGCCGCTGGCGTTGGTAATCAACAACAGAATGGCCTTGCGTTGGCGGTTGTGGCTTCCAAGAATGCCATGGGATCCGCTACGGCTCCGGTCACCCAGGTCGCGGCATTCAACGGTGGTTCGACGATTTTGTCCAGCTACACGGCCGGACTCGGTGGCCATGCGCTGCAAAACGCGACCGGTAACATTGGCGTGAATGTTTCATCGGGTAACAACAATCAGCAGGCCAACACCCTGGCTATTGCCAGCGTGCAGTAGGGTTATCCTGGCAGTTATTGCAGCAAATGCGGCCTTGGCCGGATTTGCTGCCTTTTACAAAATTCAGAAATAATTAAGGCCATATACCGTGACGCGACTGATTACGCCTTATTTTATACGGTGGATAATATTATTACTCATGGTGTTTTATGCAAGCCCGACATATTCTGCCGATATTGGTTTTGGCAATGTGATCCCAGGTGCTGGTGTGGTGCATTTGTCGATGCACAGCATGAAAGGAATGCATTTCATCCATGTGGTGCGTCAGGAGGATGACTTCTCCTGTGGAGCAGCCTCGCTGGCGACTATTTTGAAATATGGTTTTAATCTCCCAGTTACCGAGGATTCGGTAATGAAGGGACTTTTTCATATAAGCGATCCCGCAGTGGTACGCAAGATCGGGTTCTCATTGCTGGATCTTAAGAATTACGTAGATAACATAGGCTTAAAAGGCCAGGGTTATGAAATTAATGTTGAGCAGTTGCAGCATGTGAATATCCCGGTCATCGTCCTCCTGAATCTCGGCGGGTACAAACACTTTGTCGTGGTGGAAAAGGTGACGGCGGCGCAGGTATATATGGCTGACCCGATGCTGGGAAACCGCATCATGGGTATCAAGGAATTTAAGAAGGATTGGAACGGAATTGTCTTTGCGATTTTTGGCAAGAATTACGATCCGCATAATGTGCTATTGACACCATCGGAACCACCAAGCGCATTGCGTGTCCTGCGCGGGCAGTTACCCGTGCTGAAGGTGCCAGTCGTACATTTTGGTTTCAATCAGGCGAGCCACTTTTGATAGATGTAAACATGAGAGAGGAAGATGACCATGAAAACCAACGCGAATGATAAAATGAGTTGGTTGCTGTATGGTATCGGTGTCTGCTTGGGGATACTACTCATGCCTCAGGCTCTCGCGGGAGACTTTATATTGACAGCTGCTCCTACAGTACCAGACCCTGTACTGGCGAAAATGTGCGGGCGCGGCGAGTTGGGCGGGCACATCGTTTTCTTCGGAATTCAGATGCAGACCCAATGGCAGCAAGGCGCGACCACTCAAAGCAGTTCGTTGAATGTTGCACTGAACAATAGTGGTAATACCTTCGTGCCCACGATCACTTTTGTGCAAAACAATGTCCAACTTTCACGTCAGCTGGCGCCGAAAGATGTGCGAATGCAGGCTGCTGGGCTGAATAATGTGCATGGGGTGACCCAGGGTATTCAGATTGGTGGTGATCACAATACGGTCGGCAACAACGTGACCATGAACGTCGTTCGTGGCCAACCGGACATCTTGGCAACGGATTCCGGGGATATCTTGGCAATGGGCACTCACACTGTAGGTAATACCACGCTAACCATCAATCCTGATACCCTGAGCATGATGATTAATAATGGAGCCAGCCAGGTTACCCAGCAGATTGGTGCCAATGGTCTCGCTCAACTGGTTCAGTTGGCGGCCAATAATAGCAATATTCGTAACAATATGACGCTCACTGTCGGAGAAAGTGCGACCAATCTGTCGCAGCAGATTAATCTGGCAGGCCTGCAGGGAATGTTGAATAACATGCGTGCATTGCCGGTACCGTAAGAAAGAATTCTCCGAACGGTTTCTTCTGTGCCGTTTTTGATGTGGCATACTCCTCTGCGGATACCCTGTATTCTATGGACTGTATTTTTCCATAATATTTTGATAAATATAGCACTTTATGGTGAAAAGAATGGTATCTTATCGGACTTTATCCGATAGTTTAGGTGATGTGGCACACTGATTTCGTGAAACGTCAGGGGGGAGGAGGCTCCTTTCGGGTCTGTGTGCAGTGGTCCCTTCCATGCGTCGACAATTTCCATCACACGATAGCGAATATTCTATATCCATCTTATTGGGGCACGCTGTGTTACTCTGATGTCCGCCGTTTGGATCAGGCAAGGAGACGGGTGTGGTCAGGTGGATTTTTTACCAAAATCAGCTAGATAAATCGGTACTATTCCTTTACAATGAAGGGGCCATATACGAACTTCACTACGCAGTCTCGGACCCCACTATGAAACAGTCAACAAAGGAAAATAAGAGGTACGCGGTGCCGCGGTCGCGTATTTCCGGGGGGCAACCCGGGTGGATAATTTTTGCGGTGGGTGCTTTTTTATGTCCTGTCTATCCAGTCGCTGCTCTGGCCCAGAACACATCGACACATGTGCCCACGTCCAGGGTCAAAGCACCCATAGATCACGGAAATGGGGTGGGGAGTGGTCGTTCGATGGGGAAGTCTGATGCTTCTGGTCGGGTCAACTATGACTCCGGTATCCTCTTGGCACGTAACTATTTGGCTACGCACCGCATAGCGGATGCCATAAACGTCTACAGGATGCTCCAGAAAAAGTATCCGAATGATATGGAGCTTCATCGTTTGATTGTGCATTATCAGGGTGTTTTGGAGATAGAAAACGCTGAGTCTGCCCTTTCTGGAAAGCGCTATGATTTGGCAATTAAATTATCTAGAGAGCTCTATAGAGAAGGCATAGATCGTTATAGGGTAGGGTTAATTTTGGCGAAAGTCTATCTTGCCAAAGGCCAGGTAGGTCGTGCTGCGGAGATATATAAACATCTTGCCAGGCGTTATCCAATGGACCCGGATCTCGCCCGTCAATATACTCATCTCAACGCAGATATGACGCTTACCGAGGCCCAAGCGGATCTGCGCAAGGGGAATTGGCAGGATGCTATGGCGCGCAGCATCCCTCTTTATGAACATGGTCCCTATAGACTCCGGGCTGGGGAGATATTCGCGAGGAGCTATGTCGCGGCCGGGAGCCGGGAGCAGGCAGCTGTAGTCTATATGGCTCTTGAAAAAGATTACCCTGACAATGTAAGTTTGCGCGCGGCAGCGATATGGAATCTATTGTACGCATACCATAACGACTCTGCACTACGTGCTTATAATGCGGTGCCTGAGAATGATAAGCCCACAGTGCTTCATGCGCTCGGGGGTAGTATTGCACCTTTATATACCAATTATGTAATGCTTTTTGGGGGCATGGCGACGAGTACGCGAGGCTATCCCAACGATAACCGTGTAGGCATAGCGGTGAATAAAAGTTTTAAAGATGGTGCGCTTTATCTTTCGGCAAGTAAAGAGGCGCGTTTCGGGGAGCATGCCACAGAAATTAGTGGGGTATATTACTTTGGACTCCGTGACGGTTATTCTGGTTATGTAGGTGCCAGTTTTAGTCCAGAGAACAACTTCTTGGCGCATTACGGTGTCGTCCTTGGCTTGACTAAGAGTATCGGCAGTGTGGAGATTTATGGCTCAGTACGGCAGCTAGCGTTCTCGAATATCGATGCGACGGTATTGTCGGGCGGTGCGCGTTACTATTTTAGAAACCCGTTGTCGATAGGATTCACCACATTTTATGTGCCGCAAACTGATGCGTACAGTATTATGTTGTCACCGATATGGAATACCGGTGAGGACAACAAGATCTACATGAACCTATCAGCGGGGATGGCTGGCGAGGATCTGGGGTCAAACCGCGGGATATTGAAGACCCCAAGCGCGACGATTGTTCTAGGAGATTCGATACGACTCGATGCGCATATCAGCGTCGGGGGAGAGGTGTTTCACGAGTATCGCAAGGCTCTCTACAATCGCAGCGGTGGTTTAGCATTTGTTCGGTATTGGTGGTGACTATGGAACCTGCAATATTCAATGATGGCCCTCTGATAAAGATGGTGCTGGAGTGGACGAGCATTATTATGTTCGTTATTTTTTTTGCGATATTTACGACGCTTTTCGTTCTTAAGCAGAATGTCGAGCGTAAGGCGCTAAGTGTTGAGGATGCTAAGAATTATTATCTGAATTTCTTGCACGATATGGGACAGAAGTCCTCTTGGGATTTTATGCCCATAAATTCCGTGGTGCGGCGCTATGGATTCACTGCGGCCATTGAGGATTATTATAACAATCGCCCCATCCGGGATGCGCGAGTGACTGAGTTGATTTCATCGTCGGATATCGTCGCTTATTATCAGAAGCAGGCGAAGAGTCGTTCTTGGGCGGTGCGTTCCTTTGCGTATTTGCAGTTGAGTCGTTTGGGACTGCCTGGAATGAAGCAATTTTTTTACGCGTCGGCGGATATGGAGCAGATCAAGAAAAGAAGCGAAAAAGCGTTTGCAATATGTTTGTATTCTGCGGCTCTGCTTTGTGACACGCCGGAAGACTTTAAAAAGATACTTGCTTTGTTGCAAAAAGATCAGATGATTTCGGGAGGGTTTCAAGAGGGGATTCTGGTGTACGCAGGGAAAACCCTTAAATCATCACTGGGTGATGATAAGGCATTTACCATATACCAGGACGCCTTACACGATATTCCTCCCTCTGAACCGGTGATGATCGCTCTTGTGGCTGCGGCAGGAAAGTTGGGATTCAGGCAAGTCGAACAGTTGTTGGGATACCTCTATGAGATGGCAGGAGAGAGGCAGGCCATACTGAAAGTTGCATGTCTGCGCTCCTTTGGGGAATTGAAGAAGGGTAGGATGTTTGTGGAACGTAGTTTGACTGACGCTGACTGGCGTGTGCGATCCACGGGCGCGCGCGTGGCGATTGCATTTGTGTGGGATGAATTCATTAAGCCCCTTAAAAAATGTTTGACGGATAGTAATTATTATGTCCGCCTCAATGCCGCACGGTCTTTGGCGGGTATGGATGTGGAAGGTAGCGTTCTGACCCAGGCCATGAATGATACCGATGATCTCTATAGCAAAGAAATGTCGCATTATGCTCTTTCAGGATTGCCGGGTCATGCTTAAGGAAGTAGGAAGTTTCCTGATAATATATCAGTATGCTATATTGACATATTTTCTGATTCTAAGCGGAGTTTATAGTGGAATTTTGATATATGCGTTCCATTATATGCGTAACTCAGAAAAGTCACGTATCGATGGTATTACGCTAAAAAAATTGATGTTTAATTCTAATGCGCGACCAGTATCAGTGCTTATACCAGCTTATAATGAAGAGGTGAATATACTGCAAACGGTATCATCAACGATAAATTGTGAGCATCCAGAATTTGAGGTGATTGTCATTAATGACGGATCAACGGATGCGACTCTGCAGACGCTTCAGGTGGCGCTGGAGTTAGTTATGAGCAGCAAACCCATCCAGAAAGTACTCCAATATGAAAAAATTAGGGATGTATATATTTCCCGAAAATATCCTAACGTGATAGTAGTGGATAAAGAGAATGGCGGCAAGGCTGACGCGCTCAATGCCGGTATGGATGTTTCTACATATCCTTTTGTTTGCGCGATAGACGCTGATTCTATTCTTGAGCCGGATGCCTTGCTCAGAATCGGCAATCAATTTCTTATGGACAAAGAGCTGGTCGCCTCTGGAGGATCGGTTCGGGTGCTCAATGGCTGTGAAGTCAAGGATGGCAGGGTGGTTCGGATTCGTGCGCCGCATTCCATTATTGAGTGTGTCCAGATCGCAGAATATTTGCGAGGATTCATGGCGGGACGGGTAACCTGGCAGAGTATGCACAGCTTACTCATTATCTCAGGCGCTTTCGGGATCTTCCGTAAGGACCTCCTCCAAAAGATAGGGGGTTATCGAAAAACGGTCGGTGAGGATATGGATCTTGTGGTCAGGCTGCATCGTTATTGCATCTTGAATAAAATAAAATATCGTGTCGCGTTTGATCCGGAGCCTGTATGCTGGACGCAGGTGCCGAGCGACTTTTTGTCGCTACTCAGGCAAAGAAATCGGTGGCAACGTGGACTGGTCGATAGTATGTGGCACAGCCGGGGCATGTTTTTTAATCCACGATACGGAAAAATTGGTTTTGTGGCGTTTCCATATTTCTTCTTTATAGAAACACTGGGACCGTTGGTGGAGATTACGGGTTATTTTAGTCTTGCCATATTCTGGATACTGGGTTGGGTGAGCATTGAATTCCTGATTTTGTTTTTTATTTTTGCCGTACTCTGGGGCGCTTTATTAAATATATCCGCGGTATTGCTCGACAATCTGATTTCACGTCGATATGAGAAGAGCAGTGATGTCGCTTGGGTCGCGGCCTACAGCGCTTTGGAGTTTTTTGGCTATCGCCAGATTGTGGATATTGAACGGTTATTCGGCACCTTGTTCGCCTGGCGTACACACTGGGGACATGCAAAGAGAAAAGCCATGAGCAAATCCGATTTGACCGATGAGGAGAAAGTCACCCACTGAGGTCACACCAGAATTGAGTGTATACTCTAACATTACTGGTGTGTACTTGCCGGGTCATGCGACCATCTTCAGAAGTTATACGGAACCGTCGCCGTCAATTGGAAGCTGGGAGCGCTATTGGTAAGACCAATGCCTAGGTTCATGATGACCGAAGTCTTTGGTGTGACGGCGTCGGTGAGCCCAAAATTGGCGACCGCAACATTTGCGCCGCTGCCGATGATGGGCTGCCACGGTTGCCCGTTCGCGCGGATTTGGGTTTGCGCTTGCATGCGTTCAGCATAGGACATGCTCAGGCTCAAGCGATCATTCAGCGCATAGGCGACGCCTAATCCAAATTGAAAGGCGTTTCCTAAGGCGATTGTGCCAGGTGCGACGCTGCCGGAAGTGTTCAGGTTTTTCACGGATTGCGTCAGATTATAAGAATACCCGAGACTCGCAAAGAAGATGGCGGGATCCGAAGTGGATATGAAAGATACCCCGGGGGTGATGGTCCAGACCCCGTTCCCGGTGGGTAGGGTCGTTGGTACTTGCAAGTTGGAATTATTGGCGTCGGGAGTGACGAGCTGTATCCCATAGGGGCTGATTCCAGTCGGCGCGGTCATCAGTACACTCGCAGTGACGCTGGGCCAGTTTTTAGACTCGTTGAAGACTTGGTAATAGGCACCAGCGCTGATGTCACCGAGACGCGGTCCATGGGAGGTGACGGTCGCTTCACTTTGGGTGACTGAGGAGTAACCCGCGCCCCCCGTTTCATATGTGCTCGTTCGATAAAGCACCGGAACGTTGAGAACCACCTGCAAGCGATTGGAGAGCGGATAGTATGCCGATTCAGTGAAGGTATAGATGCTTGACTTCACCTTGGAGATGTTGATATTTCCAAGGAAGATGGCACCTAATGCGAGGAATCCGTTCAGGTTGAGGGTGTTCTGATCTGAATAGGCATAAGAAATACTGGATTGCAGTGTGAGGTGTGGATAGAAAAAATCACTTTGCTGTTGGAGGATCGCTTTCTTGCTGGCTGATTCTGGTGGTGCCTTAAGATTGTCTGCGTAGGCGCTGGAGGTTGCCAGGCCGAGTGCCAGCAGCAGGGTTAGTCCAGTTTTAGGATGGCTTGTGGTCATGTAAATCTCCGTGGTGCCCTTTAGTCATTATGTCCTCCAGTATAAAATCGGCAATTTAAACGGTTTGATCGTACGCAACTATCGCGGTTACTAGGACTTTGTGATGCCATGTTTTTCCATGAGCCGATATAGCGATACACGTGAAATACCCAGTTGCTGGGCTGCCACGGTCACGCTTCCGCGACTTTGGGCCAATGCGGCACGGATGCTGCCTACCTCGGCGTTGTCCCTGGCTTCGGTCAGAGTGACTTGCATGCGCGAGTTGGTGCGCCGTTCGAGACCAAGATCAACGGGTGAAATGAGAAATTTCTCGCACATCACCATGGCTCTGCGCACTCGATTGATGAGTTCACGAATATTCCCGGGCCAATCATAGTGATTCATGGCGTGCATGGCTTCTTCGCTGAACCCTTTTACCCGATGCCCTTTCTCGTTTGCGAAGCGGCGAAAAATATACTGGGCCAGGAGCGGGATATCTCCGGTGCGGTCCTTGAGAGGTGGCATTCTGATTTGCAGAACGTTTAGACGATAGTATAAATCCTGCCTAAAGCGACCATCTTTTATAGCGGTTTCGAGGTTGACGTGCGTGGCGGCGAGTACTCGGACATCCACATGGATATCTTGACGTCCACCGATGCGATGAATGGTTTTTTCTTGTAAGAATCGGAGCAAATTGGTTTGCAGATCCATCGGTAAATCACCTATCTCATCTAAAAACAGGGTACCGCCTGAGGCATTTTCGATGCGGCCAAGCTTTTTCTCATGTGCTCCGGTAAATGCTCCTTTTTCGTGTCCAAATAGCTCAGATTGAATGAGATTCGCTGGCAGAGCTCCGCAGTTCACCGCGACAAAGGGTCCTCCTGCGCGCGATGAACGCTCGTGGATGGCCTGAGCGGTGAGTTCTTTGCCAGTCCCGCTTTCACCGGTGATCAGCACCGGCGCATCCACACCGGCTACTTTACGGATTTCCTGATAAATTTTTTGCATCTGCGGACTGGCGCCTACCATCTCACTCTCATGGCCCCGGTTTGCCTCCCAGTCTTCCGACAGCATGGCATCCGCAGTGATCTGTGCCATGCCTCTGGCGTGTCCAAGTGTCAAAAGTAAACGTTTGCCATCTATGGGCAGCGAATGGTAGTCGTAAAAAGCACCGCCAATCAGTTGGCGCAATATGGGACGCTCCGCGGCTTCTCGGGGGATGAGAGCGATCCAGCGGAGAGCCGGGGCTTGGGCCACAACAATCTCTATCCGACGACCGTTGTCGGCGAGTTCTCGTTCGCCAAAAGCAATGAGACCGACCATGGGCGCGGTTTTGGTGATCAGACCGGGGACTTCCTCGGGCCCCGTTGCAAAAATGACATCCCAGCCCTCCTGCTGAAACAGGGGCGTCCATGGTGCCAGGACATCCCGGGGACCGAGATACAACAAGCTGCGGCTGGTTGCGCTGTCGTAGGTGTCTATTTCCCGCGTCTGGTTTTTCACCGTATTTACCCCGATTCTTCCATAAGTTAAAGAGGTGCCGCATAAAATAAACGTGAAAAACGGTCCCAGGGAGGCGCCGTATATGGGCGGTAGTGATCAGATCTACTGAAGTATTTGGTAATAGTCTGCCCCGCCCTTTACTCGCGTCTTCATCTGCTATGACGACGCTGTGGATGTTGCAAGTGTTGCATAATTTGTCGCAATTCCCAAGAGGTGCGCGCCCCGTTGGTCAACCATTTTATGATAGTCATGAAAGCAGTAAAGGATCGACGTCCAATGTCCAGCGGATCGACTTTGCACCGGGTAGTTTACCGACCGCGGCGAGCCATGTGCCGAGTTGCTTCTGCATTTGTGCGCGATTTGGCGCTTGGATCCACAGTTCGGCCCGTTCGAAGCCCGCGCGGCGCTCCATCAGTGATGGAATAGGCCCGCTGACGCTCAGGCCGGGTGGCGCGCAGTCACGGGCGGCACTGAGGAATTTTTCGATGCGCGGGCGTTGGTGCGCCTCTGCGCGCAGTAATGCGAGTGCACTAACAGGGGGGAGTCCGGCAGCGCGGCGCTCCTCCAGGAGCGCCTGAGCGGGGGCCCGATAATCGCCTAGGGCGAGGCTTTGCAGCAAGGGGTGGTCGGGTAGGTGGGTTTGCAGGAGCACTCGACCGGCCTTGTCGGCACGTCCCGCACGCCCCGCGACTTGCAAGACGGTTTGCAGCAGTCTTTCGGGTGCGCGGAAATCAGCACTGAACAAGCCTTGATCCGTGTTGACGATGCCGACCAGGGTGACTGCCGGAAAATGATGTCCCTTGGCGAGCATTTGCGTACCGACAAGAAGAGCTGCACGATCCTGACGGATTTCGGTGATGGCGGCGGCGAAGGCGTCGCGGCCATGCAGGGCATCGCGATCTATCCGCCAGAGGGGTGCCTGTGGAAAGTGCTGGCGGAGTACCTCTTCCAACTGCTCAGTGCCCTGTCCGGCGGTGATGAGTGTGTTGCTTCCACAGGTCGGGCACGTCCGTGGCCAGCGCGATTCGTGACCGCAATGGTGGCAGCGGAGACGTCCCTGGCGGTGGTGCCAAGTCATTGACGCGCTGCAGCGGGGACACGCCATGACATGGCCGCAGTCATGGCAGAGCACTGCAGGGGCATAGCCGCGGCGGTTAAGGAAAAGGAGCACCTGATGGCCTGCCTCCAGCGTCTCCCGGCAGGCGGTCAGCAGGGTGGGAGAAAGACCTCCCAGCAGGTTCTGGCGCTGCAGGGGTACGATGGTCATCTCGGGCATGGCAGCGCCTGTGGCGCGCTGGCGCAATGTCAGGTAATGGAAGCGACCGCTTTGCACATTATAAAGACTTTCCAGCGAGGGGGTGGCGGAGCCTAGTACGATGGGGACGTTTTCCAGGCGTGCGCGCTGAATGGCGAGATCCCGCGCCGAATAATGCCAGCCGCTTTGCTGTTTGAAGGAGGGGTCATGTTCTTCATCAACGATGATCATGGCCAGGCGCGGGAGCGGTATGAAGAGTGCGGAACGGGTACCAACAATGATCCGCACCCGCCCTTCCGCTGCGGATGCCCAGATGCGCAGGCGCTCACCATCGCTTTGGGCCGAGTGTAAGGCGGCCACGCCATAGGTGCCGAAGCGGGCCTGGCAGCGTTCCACTAATTGTGGGGTGAGGCCAATTTCTGGGACCAGGATAAGCGCTTGTCCTCCCGATTCCAGATGGGGGCGAAATGCTTCGAGGTACACTTCTGTTTTACCGCTGCCTGTCACCCCTTCCAGAAGCCAAGCGCGAAAGCCCCGAGCGGCGTGCAGTTGCGCCACGGCGTTCTCCTGTTCCGTATTCAGGTGATGTGATGAGGGGAGTCCTTGTTGTGTGGTGGCGGAATGCGCCACAGCCTCTATCCAGTCACGTTGGATGGCTTGCCGCAACGTGTGGCGTAATAATGCGGGGATGTCCGATGCCGGCACGATGCCGATTTTGGCGATATGATTTAGCAAGGCTTGTTGCCGCTTTCCGGGGCGCCGGGGCGATGTTGGTGTCACGGAGGCACTCAGGCGATAGCCCCAGGGAGTGGGTTTTGGCAGGGGACGCCCCTGGCGCAGCAAAGCGGGCAGAGCGGTAGCCCAGGCGTCTCCCAAAGGATGGTGGTAGTATGCCGCCCCAAAGTGGATCAGTTGCTGTAATGCGATGGGCAGAATGGGTTGCGTGTCCAGAATCCGTTCAATCGTCTTGAGCTCAATGTCCGCGGGACAACGGGCGCTGCCAATGACGATACCTATGCGTTGGCCTCTCCCGAAGGGTACGCGCACGCGCACGCCGGGCTGAAGTATCGTGTCGGGTGGTGGCGCGTAGGAAAAGATACGTCGAAGCGGTACCATGACAGCGACTTGTATACAGTTGGTTTCAGTATGCATCGAGTTGCCCACAGCTTCTGTGGATAAGTCTGTGTGTGAACATCGTGAAAAGTCCTGTATTCCCTGTTCTTCAAAGTGTTAGGGCGGTTGCCTAAAAAAGTGGCAAACGAAAAAAACAATATAAAACAATATGTTGAATTTTTTGGGCGTGATGTGTGTTGGCTTGTCTGCTTTGTCTTTGTGTATGAATAAACTGTGTATAAGTTTGTGAGAATGCGCGGTCATGGACGTTTATCTGTTTGCCGAAGGGGCACAGGTGGCCACCCCTCAAAAGCCTGGCAGCATCGGCATCCCGTTTGGAGCCAGCCCGGCGACGATGCCCCAGAAGAGCATCAGACCGATCCAGTGATTATGCAGAAAAGCGCGGAGGGCTTGATCCCGATCGCCACCAAGCAGCGTTTGCTCATATGCGGCGAGAACGGCGGCGCCCCCTACGGCCACCCAGTAAGGCCAGTGTATCCCCTGCTCGACGCCGATCCCAACGAAAATGATGAGCATGACCATCTGCAACCCGGCGATGGCGTGGCGATCATGGCGCCCGAAAAGGATCGCGGTGGATCGGATTCCAGCCTTGAGATCGTCGGGGCGGTCGGCCATGGCGTAAGCGGTGTCATAGGCCACGACCCAACAGGCGTTGGCCAACATCAGCCACCAGGCGAGCGCCGGAACCTGTCCCCGGGTCGCGGCAAAGGCCATGGGTATACCCATGGAAAAGGCGATACCTAGATAGGCTTGCGGGAGATGGGTGAAGCGTTTGAACCATGGATAGGTGACCGTCACTAGGATGGCCCCCCCGGCCAGTAGCAGGGTGAGTGTATTGAGAAAGAAAAGCAGTGTTGCCGCCAGCAAGCAAAGGACGGCGAACAGACGGAGCGCCGCACGCGGACTGATCAGCCCTGTCGCGAGGGGGCGATAACGGGTGCGCGCCACCTGGTGGTCCAAGTCGCGGTCGAAGTAGTCGTTGATGACGCATCCCGCCGAGCGCATCAGCCAAGTGCCTGCTGTGAAGATCAGAAACAGTCCGAGCGGAGGGGTTCCTTTTGCCGCGAACCAAAGCCCCCAGTAGGTTGGCCAGAGCAAGAGCAAGGTGCCGATGGGGCGGTCCATGCGCATCAGGGCGGCATAGGCGCGCCAGCGTTGGTGGAACCGCGTGGCGGGTGCCTGCTGCATCATCGCCGTCCCCGGCCCGCCCATTGCGGCAAGTCTGGTAGGAAATGTTCCTCTACCAGGAGACCTGCGGCGCCGCGCTGCAACACGGAACGCCTCCACCAGTGGCGTGGGCTGAATCGTGGCTGACTCTCGACCTGAATAGGGGAACGCCGCAGTCGCCGGTGACGAAAAAGGGTGTTACCGATAGGGCGGATACCGTGGCGGGTGATTGGCAACAGACCGTTGCGCAGGCCGCGCAAAGGGATGGTGGTGCGTGCCCAGAGTGCGGGCTGATCGGCCTCGCCGCCGTGCAGGATGACCTCTCGCCAGAACACCTGTTCCCCGCGATGCAGGCGCAATATATGGCGTTCGGTAGGTGTTGGATTTGCACGCCCGCTGCCCAGCAGGAGTGCTTGCACGGGATGCGATGCCCCATAGGCGCGTTGCAGCGCCGCGGTAAGGGAAGCTGGCAGCGTCAACCAGGGCCACAGCGCGCGCGGGGCATGGCGTAGGGGAGGTGGGTTTTTGATGGTCATCAGTCTCGCGGCTGGGGTCAAATAATCAGCGCTGCCGGGGGGCGTGATAGCTGAATGTATCCACCCGCGCCGGCGGGACATTACGCCAGACCACCGCGATCCGCCCGCGACGAAAATCTGGCGACAACCCTTGGCAGGAACTGCGGAAGTGATAGGTGAACTGGATAAAGACAGTACCGTGTGTACTGACCTGGGGAAGTTGCTGAAAAATCCGTTGCACGACCTCTTTCGGGATACTCCGCAGGGGGAGACTGGATACCACGGCCCGGGCAGGACCGCGATGTGCCACTAGGTATTGCAGACTTGCGGCGTCCCCTTCGATGACCTCCACTTCGGGATAACGGTGGCGCAGATGACGGACCATTCTTGGGGCCTGCTCGATGAGCACTAATTCCTGTGCCGGGACGCCACTTTCGAGTAGGGCCTTGGTGACGGGACCCATGCCCGGCCCTAGCTCGATGACCAAACCCGGTCCGGGTGGCACCAGGGCCGCCATGCGGCGGGCAAGGAAAGGGGAACTCGGTAGCACGGCCCCGATAGTTTGGGGGTCGCGCAAAAACTCGCGGGTAAAATGCCAAGCCTGGGACAATGGCCCGGAAGGTCGAGACATGGGCTTTCTCCACCGGTGAAGGCAAAATGTGCAAGGTCGTTTCGACGAAATGATGGCGCGCACTGTAGCATGGTTGGGTAATGGCGTCATGTACCCCTGATGTGGCGGCGAACAGAGTCAAGTCGGCTTGTTTCGGGTTATACTCATACGCAATCGGACCATGCCCCCGCTCTGAAAGGACTGCTTCATGCGTAAACGATGGACCCTGCTGGTTACCCTGGCGTTGTTCCCGCTATGGCTCACGGCTTGTAGTACGGAAGGGGGAAACAACCCGCTGGCGGCCGTCTATACGGGGCAGAGCACACACTATTATCCGGCCGCATTCCAGCCTACACTCGCGGCGGCTACCCAGGTACTGGAACGGATGCACTGTGTCATATTCAAGGTGGACAGCGCGGGACCCTCCGCCCGGGAACGGGTGATTCATGCACGTAATGGGCAGATGTTGGTAGATGTAACCGTTATCCCTAAAGGACCGCAAGTCACCGCGGTGGTCAGTCGTTTTGGTCTGCTCGGCAGCGTCCAGGATGACCAACGCTTCCATCTCTTGCTGAAATCAGCGCTGGGTTTGCGGTGATCCCTTATAGACGGACGCCCCTTGTCAATCCCGCGGGGTGGCCCTATCATCCACTCATAACTTTATACTTTTTCTGGGAATGCATTGCAGAACCTGTATATCAAGACGTATGGCTGTCAGATGAATGAATATGACGCCGAGCGCATGGCGGATGTGCTCGCGGTGAGTCATGGTTTGCGTCTGGTGGACGACCCCGCGCTGGCCGATGTGCTTTTGTTGAACACCTGTTCCATCCGCGAAAAGGCCGAAGACAAGGTTTTTACCCAGCTTGGTTTCTGGCGTCCCTTTAAGGAAAAGCGACCGGAAGTGGTGATCGGTGTGGGTGGTTGCGTTGCGAGTCAGGAGGGGGAACGCTTGAGGCGGCGCGCACCTTACGTGGATTTGGTTTTCGGGCCACAAACGCTGCATCGTCTCCCTGACCTGTTGGATGCCTGCCTGGCGGAACGGCGACCGCAGGTGGATATCGCTTTTCCAATGCTGGAAAAGTTTGACCGCCTGCCGCAACGACCGGGTCGCGATGGCGCTACCGCTTTTGTCACCGTACAGGAAGGATGCGATAAGTTCTGCACTTTCTGCGTAGTGCCGCACACCCGTGGACGGGAGTACAGCCGCGCCATGCCCGATATCGTCCGCGAGGTGCGTGTGCTGGTGAATCAGGGGGTAAGCGAGGTTACCCTGCTTGGACAAAACGTCAACGCCTATCGGGGTGCGACGGGGCTGGTGGGCGAGGGCGATCTGGCCGACTTGCTGGAACGCTTGGCGCGGATTCCCGGTCTGCTGCGTTTACGCTATACCACCTCACATCCCGGTAACTTGGATGAGCGGTTGATCGCCGCCCATGGCAATATCGAGATACTGGCGCCTCATCTGCATTTGCCGGTGCAGAGTGGTTCTGACCGTATCCTCCGGCGCATGCACCGTAAGCACACGGTGGAACAGTATCTGGACAAGATTGCGCGCTTGCGCGCCGCGCGACCGGACATCCGGATTTCTTCGGATTTTATTGTGGGCTTTCCGGGTGAGACGGATGCGGACTTCGCCGCAACCATGGCACTGATCGACATGGTGGGCTTCGACCAGTCTTTTTCTTTCAAATACAGTCAACGCCCCAATACACCGGCACTCAGGTTGAAGGATGGTGTCCCCGAGGCCGTCAAGGATGCGCGTCTGACCATGTTGCAGGAGAGGATCAACGGGCTCGCGCGGGAGTATGCTCGGGCTTTGGTCGGCACGCGGCAGGCGGTGCTGGTCACTGGGCCATCGCGCCGTGATCCGCGGGAACTCACGGGCAAGACCGCCTGCAACCGCTCGGTGAACATGGCGGGGTCGATGGACTGGATCGGTCAGATGCTGGAGGTCGAGATTGTCGCGGCGCTTCCCAACAGTCTGCGCGGGCGCGTGGCGCATTCGACAGCGGTAAGCCAGCGCCTTGCGATATAGTCCCATGGAGCCTCCCAGTAAGACACCGAACGTCAGCCACAGCGATTTCGTCGCTGAGCATGCCACGGCGGCCATGTTGTCCGAGTTGTCCGGTGAGTTGGACAGCCATGTCAAACAGATCGAATCCCGTCTTGGGGTGGTGGTTCTGCCTCGCGGTCCTCGCTTTCACATCACCGGCCCTGTGGCTTCCGTACGAGCCGCACGGGACGTGCTCTCCCATCTTTATGACCAGATACGCCAGGGAGGCACGCTCTCCAGTCATGAGGTGCATCACAGTATTCAGAACGTGCAACTGGAAATAGAGGCGGGCGCCACAACGGTAGAGTCCTCCGGTGTGCAGACTCTCAAGGGCATGATCCGCGGCCGTGGACAGAGGCAGTGCCGTTATCTGGAATCTATCCGTCAGAACGATCTCACGTTCGGCATTGGTCCGGCGGGTACGGGAAAGACGTATCTGGCGGTGGCGGCGGCGGTAGAGCAGATGGACAGTAATCAGGTGCGTCGTTTGGTGCTGGTACGCCCTGCCGTGGAAGCGGGAGAACGTCTGGGTTTCCTGCCGGGATCTCTGAGCGAAAAGGTCGATCCCTACCTGCGCCCGCTCTACGACGCCCTCCATGAAATGCTGGGTTACGAGAAGGTGGCCAAGCTGATGGAGCGGCAGGTGATTGAGGTGGCTCCGTTGGCCTATATGCGCGGACGTACCCTCAACGACGCTTTTATTATCCTCGACGAAGCGCAGAACACCACGCCGGAACAAATGAAAATGTTCCTGACGCGTATGGGTTTTGGCGCCAAGGTCGTGGTGACTGGCGATGTGACGCAGGTGGATTTGCCCCGGGGACAGCTTTCCGGGCTGGTGCAGGCCATGGATGTGCTGGGGAACATGCCGGGCGTCGACATGGTGTTTTTTGAAAGTGCTGACGTGGTGCGCCACCCTCTGGTGGCGCGAATCGTGGAAGCTTACGATCGCTCCAGGGAACGGACATGAACCGCCTCTATTTACGCATGTCGGTGGCTGATGAGGTCGCGGCTATGCCGTTACCGTCCCGCGCCGAGGCGCGGCAGGCGATTCTGCGAGCGTTGTCCGCCTTTTCCGCACGGGTGCAGTCCGCTGGTCAACTGCTGGAATTATCTTTGGCCTTTGTCGCCGATGGGGAGATGGCGTCCCTGAACGAGCGGTATCGTGGCCAGGCGCAACCGACCAATTGCCTGTCTTTCCCGCAGGCGGCGCTACCACCGATGTTTCGCCGTGATTTGCTGGGCGATATTGTTATCGCTCCAACGGTAGTCGTGCGTGAGGCCGCCGAGCAGGGTAAGCGCTTGCGTGATCATTATCGTCATCTCCTCGTTCACAGTACCCTCCATCTTTTGGGTTACGACCATGAAGTGGCTGTCGATGCGCAGGAAATGGAGGCGTTGGAAACCCGGCTTCTGGCCGAAATGGGTGTGGCCGACCCTTACCTGAATCATATGCATGAGTGAAGATCGAGGCAGTCAGGAACGACCGCGGGGTTGGTGGGAACGCTTTACCCAGTCTTTGCGCGGTAATGTGGAAGATCAGGATACCCTGCTCGAGCTGGTCCGTGAGGCGGGCGAGCGGCAGATCATCGACGCCGAGGCGGCGCGGATGGTGGATGGCATTTTTCGCATGGGCGAATTGACGGTACGGGATGTGATGATTCCGCGTGCGCAGATGGAGGTGATCGAACTGGATATGCCTTTGGCGGAAATTATTGCGCGGGTAGCCGAGGTGGGACATTCGCGCTTTCCCGTGGTGGGGGATGACCGCGATGATGTGCGCGGTATTCTTCTGGCCAAGGATTTGCTGCGGGCCTGGCGAGGTGATGCGCCCGTGCCGCGGCTCACCGAATTGCTCCGCCCGGCAACGTTTATTCCCGAAGGCAAGCATCTCGATCATTTACTTTATGAGTTCCGTACGGGCCGCCACCATATGGCGGTGGTTGTGGATGAATATGGCGGTGTCGCCGGATTGATCACCATTGAAGATGTGTTGGAGATTATTGTCGGTGAGATCGAGGATGAATATGACATCGATGAAGATGTGATGGTGGCACCGCGCGAAGACGGAGACTTTTTGGCCAATGCTCTGATTCCATTGGAAGAGTTTAATACGTATTTTGGGGTGACACTGGCCGATGGCCATACGGATACCTTGGGCGGGTGGGTGACGACGCGATTGGGGCACGTGCCCCGCACCGGTGAGGTGATCGAGGAGGGGGCTCTGCGATTGGAAGTGTTACGGGCGGATCGTAAACGGGTGCAGGTGTTACGAGTGACGCCGCCCCACAAACCCTCCCTGTTGACAACAGGGTCCCAGGGTACAGCATGACGGTGGATGCACCGGAAAGAATGCCCTTCGCTCTGCGGCTTCTGGCCGCATTAATTTTGGGTGTGGCTTGGCCTTTGGCTTTCGCCCCTTTCTCGTGGTGGCCATTGGCCATCGCGTTGCCCTTCGCCCTGTTCTGGCTCGCTACCGCAGAGGAGCGCCCCTGGCGTGCGGCGACCCTGGGATATGCTTTCGGTTTCGGCGCTTTTGCCGCAGGAACCAGCTGGATCGCCATTACTCTGCACAATTTCGCCCATATGGATTGGGTGCTGGCGGGAGCGGCCGTAGGTGTATTGGCCGCCTACTGCGCTTTTTATCCAGCATTGGCCCTGTGGCTGTCCACCCGTTTTTTCACCGGGGGTGCCCGCCTGTTGATGCTGCCGGTGTTCTGGATTCTCGGAGAATGGGCGCGGGCGCGCATTTTGACGGGTTTCCCTTGGTTGGCCACGGGGTACACCCAGACCTCTGCCGTCCTGGGGGGCTTTTCGCCCTGGCTGGGACAATATGGGGTGGGACTTGTGACAGTCGGGGTTGCGGCCATCCTGGTTTATGTACTGCAACACTCGCGATCCCGTCGGGCACTGGTGGGTGGAATCGCGGGACTTCTCGTGATTTTTGGTATGGCGATGGCGGCGGCATCCGTGTCGTTTACCCACCCCGTGGGCAAACCGTTGCGGGTGAGCCTGTTGCAGGGAAACATCCCGATCAGCGAGAAATGGAATGCGGATAGAATCCGCGAGATTCTGCATCGATACGTGACCTTGATCTTGCAGACTCCGCCGGATACCCGGTTGGTCGTCCTGCCGGAGACGGCCTTTCCCATTTTTCAGACAGAACTCCCCGATTTGATTGGGCATCTACGGCACTGGTCGGCCATTCATCACAAGGTGTTGCTGATTGGTATCCCGGAAGATGTTGACCATCGCTATTACAATGCGGCGATGGAGATCGATGGGAGGGCACCCCTGCGCTGGTATCAGAAGGAGCATCTGGTGCCCTTTGGGGAATATATCCCCCTGCCTGGACTGCTTGGGCCACTGGTGCACCATTTCTTGCCGGGCCTCGGGAGCTTCTCTCAGGGGCATGGGCCCTTCGTGTTGCCGGTTGATGGGCAAAAGGCCGGCATGAGCATCTGCTACGAAGAGTCTTTTTCTCGGGATGTTCGTAAGGGTGTCGAGCAGGGGGCGGTTTTCTTACTCAACATCAGCGACTATGCCTGGTATGGGCACAGCATCGCCGCCGCGCAGAGCCTGCAGATGGCGGCCATGCAGTCCCTGCAGGAGCAGAAGCCGGATGTGCGGGCGACCAACACGGGCATCACCGCCCTGATCTCGTCGCGCGGGCGGGTGGGCGTGTCATTGCCCCAGTTCGTGACGGGAACCCTCAATGGAGCCATACAACCCATGGCCGGGAAGACCCCCTTCGGACGCTGGGGCAACATCCCTTATCTGGTGTCGAGCCTGTTGCTTCTGCTGACGGCCTTCGTGCTTAGGCGCCGGCGATGATCATCTCGTCGATGAGTATGGAGGGGCAACTGGTATTGCCATGCGTGAGTTGGTCTCCGCCCACGGCAACCATACCCCGAAACATGGCTTGCAGGGTGCTGGCGATGGTGATCTCTTCCACCGGGTATTGAATCTCTCCATGCTCCACCCAGAAGCCGGCGGCGCCGCGAGAGTAGTCGCCGGTGACCATATTGATGCCGAAGCCAATCAACTCGGTAACCAACAGGCCACGTTCCATCTGGCGGAGCAGGCCCTCCAGAGAGGCGTCACCGGGTTCGAGGGTAAGGTTGTGGACACCGCCCCCATTGCCGGTACTGCGCATGTTGAGTTTGCGGGCACTGTAGCTATCAAGAATATAGCCTTTCAATATCCCCCCGGCGATGATATCCCGATTGTGGGTGGCCACACCTTCGCTATCGAAGCTGCTGCTGCCCAGGCCGCGCTGCCGCAGGGGTTCTTCGTAGATGCGGATGTGTTCGGGAAAGAGTGGCTTGCCAAGGCTATCCACCAAAAAGGAGCTTTTGCGGTAGAGACTATTGCCGCTGATGGCCGCGGCCAAGTGACTCAACAGGCTGGACGCCACTTGATTTTCAAAAAGGACTGGTGCCTTGGTCGTCGCTATTTTGCGCGCATTGAGGCGGCGCAGGGCACGTTGAGCGGCGAGCTTGCCGATGGTTTCAGGGCTCGCCAGCGCGTTGGCGGTGCGGGCCACGTCATACCAGTAATCGCGCTGCATGCCGCCTTGCCTGTCTTCGGCGATGACGGAACAGGACAGATTATGCCGGGAGGAACGACTGCTGCCGAGAAAACCGAGACTGTTACCATAAACGGACGTCCCCTCGCCGGTGCCGAGGCTACCGCCCTCCGAATTGTGGATGCGCGGATCGCTGTCGCGGGCGGCTGCTTCACAGCGGCGCGCAAGCTCAGCGGCACTATCGGCATCTATGGACCAGGGATGATAGAGATCCAGGTCCGGGAAATCTGTGGCGAGAAGATCAGGGTCGGCGAGCCCGGCAAAGGGGTCCGCCGCCGTGTGCCGGGCAATGGTCAACGCCGCTGCCACCGTCTCTGAGAGGGCTTTGCGGGAAAAATCGGAGGTCGAGGCACTGCCTTTACTCTGGCCGAGATAGACCGTTACCCCCAATCCTTTGTCCTGGTGATATTCTATGGACTCCACTTCGCCGAGCCGGACCGTTACCGACAACCCTTTGCCCGTGCTGGCGGAAACCTCCGCGGCGCTGGCGCCTTGCTCGCGGGCAAGGTTGAGCATGTCGTCAACGATTTGGGCCAGGGCGCTGGTATCGAGGGTGGATTGAGGGGGATGGCTCATGGAATGGTTTTCCGCAGGTTATGGAACGATCCCCGGTATATTACCCTCAAGTTTCCGGACAGGGAAAGTTTGCAAGGAGAGCCGGCCGTTTTGGAGATGACTTCCCCTATGCGCAGGGTCCTCTCACGGGTACCGCGCTGCTTGACAAGCATCGTCCTGTGAACTACATTGCAACAAAGTTGCATAAGGTGGTGGGGCCTATTGTCATCGCCCGTGCGCCGCTTTCGAGGACTGCACGATGCTCAGGTTTGACTACAAGAAGTCTTCGGCGTTTTTCACGGCTGGCTGTCGTTCGTGCAGTCACTTTTCCGTCTTGCGGGTTGCCATGCGGATGGTTGCCGCCGGGTGTGTCGGGTTAGGGATGGCGCAGGCCGCTCCCGCAACGACCATCCGCGCGGTAGGCGTGGAAAATGTGTACGCCAATGTCATCGGTCAGATCGGTGGGAAGTATGTCACCGTCAGTGCCATCGAGAGCAATCCCAACACGGACCCGCATAGTTTTGAAGCCAGCCCCGCCGTGGCTCGGGAGATTGCCGCGGCGCAGATTGTGGTGCGTAATGGAGTGGGTTATGACAGTTGGGCTAAAAAGATTCTGGCGGCGGATCCGAATCCCCAGCGTAAGGTGATCGTCGTTCAGGATCTGTTCCATCTTCCGCAACGTACTCAAAACCCCCATCTCTGGTACAAGCCGGAGACCATGCCTGTTGTGGCCCAGGCGGTCGCCCAGGGTTTGACGGCGCTGGACCCTGTCCATGCCGCCTATTTTGCAGCCCATTTACGCCAATTCGATGCGTCCCTGAAACCCTGGTATCAGGCGATCGCCCGCTTCAGAGCGCAGTTTGGCGGTACACCTGTCGCGGTGACAGAGCCGGTCGCCGACTACATGCTGCAGGCTGCGGGTTGTGACATCAAAACGCCGTGGAATCTGCAGGCGGCCATCATGAATGGGACCGATCCGTCACCACAGGACGTGAGCACTCAGAATAACCTCTTCAAGCGGCATCAGGTCAAAGTCTTCGTCTATAACCAGCAGGTGACGAATTCCCTGACGAGCGCCTTTTTGAGTAACGCGAGGGCGGCAAAGATCCCGGTGGTCGGCGCCTATGAAACCATGCCGATGGGCTACAGCTATCAGTCCTGGATGTTGACGGAGGTGCATATGCTACGTAACGCCGTGGAGCGCGGCACATCCACGACCGTGCTGAAGTAGTCCGGCGTTGAGCATGCAGGATCCGATACTTTCCGTCGCGCATCTCTCGGTGGATTTGGGTGGCCGCGGGATCTTGCGCGACGTCAGTTTCGACCTCCACCCCGGCCAGCTCTGCGCTCTGATCGGGGAGAATGGGGCGGGTAAGACGACCCTGCTGCGCAGTCTGCTGGGTCTGACGCCACACCGTGCGGGGCAGGTATGGATCGAGGGGGTACCCGTCGGCCAGCGTCGTATCCTGGTCGGCTATGTGCCCCAGAAAATTGTCTTTGATGTGGATGTTCCCCTACGGACCCGCGACCTGGTGCAGTTGGGGCTGGATGGTCACCGCCTCGGTCTGCCGCTGTTTTCGAGTGGTAAAAAAACTATGGTGGATCAAGCGTTGCAGATGGTCGGGGCTGAGGCGTTTGCTGACCAGCGGGTGGGAGAGCTTTCCGGTGGGCAGCAGCAGCGGGCGGTCATCGCGCATGCTCTGGTGCGCCAGCCGCGTCTGCTGATTCTCGATGAGCCCTTGGCCAATCTGGATTTTCGCAGCGCCAATGCGCTGGTTGCACTGCTCGGTACACTCGCCCGTACTCAGCGGATTGCCATGCTGGTGACGGCGCACGATATGAACCCTCTTTTGCCGGTCATGGATCGGCTGATTTATCTGGTGGGGGGGCAGGTCGCCACGGGGAGTGTGGAGGAAGTGGTGCAATCAGAGGTGCTGAGTAAGCTTTATGGTTATCCGGTAACGGTGCTGCGCCACGGCCAGCGGGTACTGGTGCTGCCTGATGCCGCCGTTGAGCCGTCTGGAGTGATCGCCGCAGGGCAGGTATCGTCCCCGGAAAAGGCGAATTAACGCCGTGTGGAGTTTTGGGGCGCTTTTGGGTAATCCCGGTTTCTTCAGTAGCGGACCCGTGCAAACGGCGCTGATCGTGGGCGCTTGCGCGGCATTGGTCAGCGCGGTGATCGGGGTGTTTTCCGTCTGGCGCGGTAATGCTTTTGCCGGGCATGCCCTGGCCGACGTGAGTAGCGCGGGCGGAGCGGTTTCCTTTCTCCTGGGTATCAGCCCTTTGCTGGGTTTTCTGGGCATGGCCTGGATTGCGGCCTTCAGTATGGAATTTTTGGGGATACGCATAGGGCGGGAGCGTGATCTTACCACCGGTATTGTTCTGGGCGCGGGTCTGGGACTGTCAGCGCTGTTCCTTTACCTGGATGTGACCACTACCAGCACCACCGGCGCGGCGGTGAGCGTGATGTTTGGTTCTCTATTCGCGATTCCGCAGAGTCTCATAACCCCGGCGCTAGCCGCCTCCGGCAGCGTATTCTTGCTGGTGGGTCTGTTCTACCGGCCCATGATGCTGGCTGCAGTGGATCCTGATCTGGCGGCAGTACGGGGCGTTTCCCTGCGCTGGGTTGGTCTGCTGCAACTCCTGGCTCTGGGGCTTGCGGTGGCCGTCTGTGCTTTGGCGATCGGCGCGGTGCTGGCGACGGCATTGCTCATTGGTCCGGCGGGTGCGGCCATCCGTTTGAGCCGACGTCCGGGTCAGGCTATCCTCTGGGCCATGGTCATCGGTCTAACGGCGGTCTGGGGCGGCATCTGGATGGCCTATGCGAGTTATTACTGGTTCTCCGGTAACGCTTGGCCGGTGAGTTTTTTTGTGGTGGCGCTGGTATTTCTGTTTTATCTGGCGGCGGTATTGTTCGCCAAAGTGGCGGGTTTGGCGGCACATCCGAAGCCGGTCACTTGGCCGCACTGCGAGACATAGGGTATGTTTTCCAGCTTTATGCTCAACACTTGGATCGTCGCCACCGCCATCGCTTTTGTTGCGGCTTTTGTCGGATTTTTTGTGGTGGCCCGGCGTTCGGCCTTCGCTGCCCATGCGTTGCCGCTGGGTGCTTTTCCGGGGGCGGCGGCGGCCAACCTGTTGGGAATCGATCCGCTGATCGGACTGCTGGTCTTTGTCGGGATGGGCGTTTTACTCCTGCGGCAATTAGTGCGCATGGGGCGACGCGATGTGGGTACGGGGCTGGTGCTGGTGCTGTTTCTAGGTGTGGGTGCGTTGTTACTGAGTATGACCAGCGAGTATGCGCCAGCCGTGTTTTCTTTGCTCTTTGGCGAGGTGTTGGGGGTCAGTGACGCGGACTTGCTGCCGATACTGGGCATCTGCGTATTGGTGGTGGTGGGCATCGTTCTGTATTTTCGGCCGCTCTTGCTGGATTCGACTTTCCCCGATCTGGCGGCCTTGCAGGGGATTCGCGCATCACGCATGGATCTGGTGTTCCTGACCCTGTTGGCCCTGGTGACTGCCACGGCCTTGCCGGTAGTGGGGGCTTTTCTGGTGTTTACCCTGCTGGTCGGCCCGCCGGCTGCCGCCCAGGCGTTGAGCGGCAATCCCATGCGAGTGCTGGCGCTATCCGTGATTTTTGCGGAGGGCTGCATCTGGAGTGCTATTGCGCTCTCTTACTGGACCAACTGGCCCATCGGTTTTTTTGTCGGGGCCATTGGTGCGGGCTTGTTTACGGTGGCACGTTCTTACCGGCACTGGAATCAGCGGCAGCGCAATTTCGTGACGGTATAAATACGCAAGGAACGGTCTACGAATCAGTCTGTGAATCTTTAGTGGTTCATCCTGAATTTTGAGGGGAAGCTATCCCTATCCCGCGAGTGGCAGCAAGATGACCAGCTTGAGATCGGTGCTGGTCGCCGGCAACAACGTGCTCTGCTCATAGATCACCTGCCCGTGCTGTGGATGCTGAAAAACCCGCCGGCCACCCTCCCGCTCGACGACATCCTGTGCAGCCCAGAGCTGAGCAAAAATCGCACTGTTTTTCTGAAGATGCTCGATTTGGCGGGCCATTTGCGGGTCGTCCAGGTGCTTGCCCACATCCGCACGAAATTCCGCGATGATCCGCCGGGTACGGCTTTCCCAGTCGGCGACAAAACTGCGCGCCGTGGGATTCAGCAGGAGGAATTCCAGCAGATTAGGGGGAGGGCTGCCCGGTGTCTGGGGCTGGTCCATCCAGCCGACAAAATGCGCGGCTGCGGCCGCGTTCCAGGCGATTGCATTCCAATAGCGATCCAGTACATAGGCGGGAGTGTCCAGGGTTTGCACAATCCGCAGTACGGCATGTGGGGGCTGGGCATGGGCCTTGTCGGCAGTGGGATCAGCACGACCGGCCAGATCGAACAGGTAGGCGCGTTCAGCTTCGGAGAGTTGCAGTGTTTGACTCAGGCGGTCTAGTACGGCAGTGGAGGGCTGTACGGGGCGGCCTTGCTCTATCCAGGTAACCCAGGTGCTGCTGATTCCACTGAGGAGGGCCAGTTCCTCACGGCGCAGACCCTGGGTGCGTCGTCGTCCCTGTATGCTGAGGCCCGCCTGCTGCGGCGTGACTTTTCCGCGGTGACGGCGGATGAAGTCGCCGAGAAGAGGCGCGTTGCCGGTCATGGATGGACGGTCGGCAGAAGATGCCTAGCGCTTATCCGATCATCGGTCATGACTTCTCCGCCGCGCTTCAGCAAATCAAAGCGATCCAGGCGTTCGCTGAGCGTCAGGTGGTTTCTGCCGGAACCGGCTCGACGATGGCCCGACCTGCTTCCACCCACAGCGTCACTTCCTGATCCGCATGCAGGTTGGTTTCGGGAGTAATGGCGGAGGGTGGTCTGACCCCTCAGATTATCACACCACTTCATGACCGGCAGTCTGGTTTCCATGTTTTTTCTCCTGGATGCAATACAAGTGCTTATGGTAGAAAATATACCAGTATAAATTGTCATATTGTACCAGTTTAACAAGGTTTGTACGATGCATTCACGTCATTAAAAACGACAGCGTAAGGATTGATCATGGACCAGCAAAAATTGGTAGGTGCACAGTTTGGTGCCGCCGCAATGGATTACCTGCGGAGCCCTACCCATGCGCAGGGGGCTGATCTGGAGCGGTTACGGGCGTTGGTCGATGGTCAGCGGGATTGGCGGGTGCTGGACCTCGGCTGTGGTGCGGGACACGCGAGCTTTGCGCTGGCGGGTGCGGTCATGGAGGTAACGGCTTATGATCTCTCGGCAGAGATGCTGGTGGTGGCGGCGGCTGAGGCGCAGCGGCGCAAGCTGGCGAATGTGCGGACGCAGCAAGGCGCGGCGGAAACTTTGCCTTTTGCCGATGCCCGCTTCGATCTGGTGGTGACCCGTTTTTCGGCGCACCACTGGGCGGATGTGCCACGTGCCTTGAGGGAAGTGCGGCGGGTGCTCCAACCGGAGGGCAGGCTGGTGGTGATCGATGTTATCGCACCGGAAACTCCGCTGCTGGATACCCTGCTGCAAAGCATCGAAGTCTTGCGGGATGCCTCCCATGTGCGCGATTATCGGGGTTCTGAGTGGGAAGTCATGCTGGTCCGGGCGGGTTTCGTTGTCAGCGACCGGCAGGGATGGAAACTGCCTCTGCGCTTTGAGAGCTGGGTAGCGCGCATGCGAACCCCGGAGTTGCGGGTCGCCGCGATCCGCAGTCTTTGCGCGGATGCCGCCACCGAGGTGCGGGACTATTTCGCCATTCAGCCGAACAACGATTGTGCCATAGATGCGGCCTGGATAGAGGCCGTGCCCCTGCCTGTCTGACGCGGTCCGTCGGTGGAACGGGAGCGACAATTTTCTGAGGAGACAAGCGGTGTCTGCAAAAACACTCTACGATAAATTATGGGAAAGCCACGTGGTCCATACGGAGCAGGACGGTGGGGTATTGCTCTATATCGACCGCCAGCTCCTGCACGAAGTGACCAGCCCGCAGGCCTTTTCCGGGCTGCGGGCCGCGGGCCGCAAGGCATGGCGCATCGATGCCAACATCGCGACAGTGGATCATAATGTGCCTACGACTGATCGCACTGCGGGGATTGCCGATGCCACCTCGCGCTTGCAAGTGGATACGTTGGACCAAAACTGCGCTGAATTCGGTATCGAAGAGTTCGGGATGCACGACAAACGCCAAGGTATCGTTCATGTCATCGCCCCGGAACAGGGGCTGACTCTGCCGGGCATGACGGTGGTCTGTGGGGACTCCCACACGGCGACTCACGGCGCATTGGGCGCGCTGGCTTTCGGGATTGGTACCACCGAAGTCGAGCATGTGCTGGCGACTCAGTGCTTGTGGGTGCGCAAATCCAAATCCATGCGTGTCTGGGTGGATGGCCAATTGAGCTTTGGCGTGACGGCGAAGGATTTGGTGCTCGCTATCATTGGGCGTATCGGCACCGCGGGCGGTACCGGTTATGCCATCGAATTTGCGGGTCCCGCGGTGCAGGCCCTGTCCGTGGAAGGTCGGATGACACTGTGCAATATGGCTATAGAAGCGGGAGCGCGTTCCGGCATGGTGGGAGTGGATGCCATCACCATCAACTACTTGCAGGGCCGACCTTATGCGCCGATGGGCAAGGTCTGGGACCAGGCCGTCGTGGCCTGGGGAGACTTGCACAGTGATCCCGAGGCGCGGTTCGATGCGGAAATCCGCATGGACGCGTGTACGGTGGCGCCTCAGGTCACTTGGGGCACCAGTCCTGAGATGGTGGTCGATATTTCCGGCCATGTACCTGATCCCGCTCTGGAAAAAGATCCCGTGCGGCGCAAGGGCTGGCGTGACGCGTTGACCTACATGGGGCTGAAAGCGGCGACCCCTGTCTCGGCGATCAGCCTCGACAAGGTGTTTATCGGCTCCTGCACCAATGCGCGGATCGAAGACCTCCGCGTAGCGGCAGCCATTGCCAGGGGGCACCACAGAGCGGCATCCGTCAAGGCGGTACTGGTGGTGCCGGGTTCCGGGCTGGTCAAGGCGCAGGCAGAGGCGGAAGGGCTGGACCGGATTTTCAAAGAGGCTGGCTTCGAGTGGCGAGAGCCGGGTTGTTCCATGTGTCTGGCCATGAATGCCGATCGATTGGAGCCGGAGGAACGTTGCGCGAGCACCAGCAACCGGAATTTCGAAGGGCGTCAGGGTGCTGGAGGACGGACCCATCTGGTGAGCCCTGCCATGGCCGCAGCGGCTGCCATTGCCGGTCATTTTGTGGATGTGCGTGACTGGGCCGTGCACTAAAAAGCGCGCGCGGTCCTGGTTACCGCGCCTCGCCTTGGGTTTGTGCAGTCTGGGCATGGTGGAGATCGGTATTTTTGCGGCAATCCGTGGCTGGTCAGCAGAATGCGCCGCCGTGGAGTATGTCGTACAGCGTCGGATGGAGAGATAATGGAAGCCTTTACCGTAGTAGAAGCGGTGGTTGCGCCGCTGGATCGTCCCAACGTGGACACCGATGCAATTATCCCCAAGCAATTCCTCAAGACCATCGAGCGCAAGGGGCTGGGTAAGCACCTCTTTAACGCCTGGCGCTATTTGGAACAGGGCGGGCAGCGGATGGACAACCCGGATTTTGTGTTGAATCAGGCGGCCTATGCGGGTGCACGGATCCTGTTGGCGCGAGAAAATTTCGGTTGTGGTTCCAGTCGGGAACATGCGCCATGGGCTTTGGCGGACTATGGTTTTCGTGTGGTGATCGCCCCCAGTTTTGCAGACATTTTCGCCAACAACTGCGTGCAGAACGGCATTTTACTGGTACGTCTGCCGGCCGACGTGGTCGAACATTTGTTCCACGAGGTGGCGGCCAACCCCGGTTATCGTTTGCGCGTCGACCTGCCCGCACAGGAGGTGCAGACCATGGGCGACAGCCGCTACGCTTTTCCCATGGATGCTGGCCACAAACACAAACTGCTGCACGGTCTGGATGATATCCAACTGACTTTGCGACAGGAAGGCGCGATTCGTGCCTATGAAGTGCGGCGTCGGCAGTCGGCACCGTGGCTGTTCCGTGATGAATGACACAGGAGGGGCTAGGACATGGTGCGGGATGCTCAGGGTGATGCGGACGGCTTGCCGCCGTTGAGTCCGGATGCGGTGATTGTCGAGGGGGTCACCAAGCGAGGTAAGCCGTGTAAAGTAATCGACAATACCGGCTCGGTGCCCGAAGCGGAACTGGCGGCTTTGCTGAACGATCTCATCGCCCAAGGGCATTTCGGTCCCTCCGGTGTGAGTACGGCGGGCGGCGAGACCATCAGCATCGGCGCTCCCCAGTCCGCTCACGTGCAGCTTGGGGAGGATATATACCGGATTATCGTGCTGGGCTACGAGGCGCGTCTGGAGGTGTTTTAGTGGACGCGCCTACGGCATCAGTCGTTGAATCCTCCACGTTTCCTGAGTTCCTTCCGCGCGGCTATACAGAAAGCGATCATGCAGGCGATTCCGCCGTCCTTGCCAAAATTCGAAGCGTTCTGGCCGCAGTCGGTAGCCACCCCAGGCGGGGTTGCGGGGGACAGAACCGGTGGGATAACGCGCCTGTAATTCGGTGACGCGCTGTTCCAGTGTTTCACGATCGGCAATGGGCTGGCTTTGCACCGAGGCCGCGGCCGCGAAACGGCTGCCAAGGGGGCGCTGTTGGAAATAAGCCTCGGCTTCGGCGTCATCCAACCCTTCGACGGAACCGCTCACACGTACCTGACGATCATTCTCCGGCCAGTAGAACACCACCTCTGCGTGCGGGTTGGTCGCCAGATCCTGTCCTTTTTGGCTACGCTGATCGGTGTACCAGCACAGCCCACGTTTGTCGATGTGTTTGAGCAGCACAAAACGGACGCTAGGTCGGCCCTGCGCATCCGCGGTCGCCAGGGCCATGGCCGTGGCATCGAAATTACCCGCTTTCGTGGCGTCCGCCAACCAGCGTGCAAATTGCCCGAAGGGATCAGGATCGAGATCCCGGCGACTGAGGCCCCCATGGGTGAAATCCCGGCGGGTGCCGCGATGGTCTATTTCGCCTTCCATATCCGTATCCTCAAGTGGCAGGATTCACCTTTACGTCTTCCGTTCGATGATGCCGTCAGCGCTGCCGAACAGCAGCACATCGGCGCGACGGCGAGCAAAGATGCCATTATCCAACACGCCGGGAATGGCGTTGATGGTTTCTTCCATCCGCAGCGGGTCAGAGAGGTCGAGACCGGTGACATCCAGAATGGCATTACCGTTGTCGGTGGTGACTCCGTCGCGTAAAGTGGGGCTGCCTCCCAGTTTGACCAGTTGCCGGGCAACGTAGCTGCGCGCAAAAGGGATGACTTCGACAGGCAGCGGAAACTTCCCGAGCATGGGTTTGTCCTTGCTGACGTCAGCGATGCAGACGAAGAGACGCGCGGCGCTGGCAACCACCTTTTCGCGAGTGAGTGCGCCGCCACCGCCTTTGATGAGGCGGAAATGCGGATCGGCCTCATCGGCACCATCGATGTAAACCGGGATATCGCCGGTGCCGTTGAGATCGAGCACATTGAACCCTTGCATCTTGAGACGGTTTTCGGTGGCGAGGCTGGAAGCTACGTAGCCATCCACATGAATCCTGGCGGCGCCAAGCGCTTCAATGAAGAAATTGGTGGTGGAGCCGGTGCCCACCCCGACGATCATGCCGGGTTGGATGTAGCGTAGGGCGGCTTCAGCGGCCATTTTTTTTAGTGCATCAGCATTCATGTGGCTTTCCTCTATGTGCTCCAAGTGATGAAAGACGTTGTACAAAAGCGTGGGAGAGGGCTGTCGCGGAAGCGGGATTCTGGCCGCTGAGCAGGAGATCGTCACGGATGATGTGGCTTTGCCAGGGGGCGGCGACCCTGACCTGAAAACCCTCCTGCCGTAGCCGTTCTTCCAAGGTATAGGGCCAGCGTCCCGCCAGCGCGGTCGCCGACTCCTCCGCAGCGCTAAAGCAGGTGACCCGCTGTCCGATGAATGGCGACCGCTCGGCCCTGCCGCTGGTGGCCAGGAGTGCCGCCGCACCGTGGCAGAGCGTGGCGACGGGCTTGCCTGTCGATCGACAGTGCCGCAGCAGGCGGTCCACGCTTGCTGCCTGACAGAGATCCACGAGCGGCCCGTTACCACCGGGAATGAACACCCCCAGCAAGGCTTCCAGCGAGGCTGTCGACAGGATGTCGAGATCGATGGGTGTCCGTAAATGCGTCATTTGTTCGATGGCCGTTTTCAAGGTGGACACCTTTTCGCGATTCCCGCCGAATGTCGCGGGATCGAGACTGT
This sequence comes from Acidithiobacillus ferrianus, assembly GCF_010378095.1. Lineage (GTDB taxonomy): Bacteria > Pseudomonadota > Gammaproteobacteria > Acidithiobacillales > Acidithiobacillaceae > Acidithiobacillus > Acidithiobacillus ferrianus. The sequence goes on from NZ_WNJL01000037.1 coordinate 168,100, forward strand.
CTGCATCGACCTGTGGCGTGACGCCACCGGGCGTGGCTATTTGTAGTCGCCATCCCGCCTTGCGCAGTATTTGGCAGGGCACGACCAGTTCCTCCGCCCAAAAGCCGGTGACTACTTCCGTCCCGTCATTGAGGTAGAGCTGGCGCGCCGCGCTCAGGAGGACCAGGACAAAAGGTGGCGTAGTCATGCCTCGAGTTTAGCATGGCCAGTCATCAAGGAAAGGGCAGAACGGGCATATTTTGTATGAGATATATCCATATATTATTTAACTTGCTCAAATATAAGGAGTAACAACATCTGTTTATGGTATTTTCCAATGGGATTGTCGTAATGCGGGGATATCGATAGTTTTAATTTATATTATTATATAGTTTTATAATGATTCTTCTATGTGTCACTAATATCGTTTGTTTATACCCAAAAATATTTGTGGCAACTCTCTATTGCTTTGTGTTTTCGGCTGCACTAACTTTACAGCCGAGTGGGAAATAAGCATTAAAAGTATAAGTTTGTACTATTTATACGATATAAAACTCTGCGCGTAACGCTGAGGAGTGTGATCCTGAAATCGCCAATACCGGATCGCATCGATCGCCCGGTATCTCCGTTCTTCTAGGCGCCGCCTGTAGCGCGGAGTGCCGCCGCTCTGCCGTACGCATGGGTACCTGACGCAAGGGGGGCGAAGTTTCGTCGACGCGGGCTTGGGGCGTCGCAGGGATCAGGCTGCGTGTCACCGTTTTACACGCGGTTCACAACAATCATCCCCGGGCACCGCACCTATCGGGATCGGGCGGGGTCATTGGATGGTGACCGTTATTTTGTCATATCGCGGATTTCTTGGTTCGCTAGGGAGAAATATCAATGCAAGTGAAGTGGAGGCACAGCCTGAAAAGCGGGTGGCGCTATATCGCCCTCGCACCGATTCTGTTGCTCGACGGCTGCGCGGGTAACCCCTATTGGATCTTCAACCCCAAAGGGTTGATGGCAGACAGTGACTTGTTCTATCTCATGGTGGATGTCGCGGTCATGGGTGTCATCGTCGGGCTCACGGCGCTGTTAGTGGTGTGGTTCATGTGGCGCTACCAGAAGGGTAAGAATCGTGGCGCATACGATCCCTCTTGGTCACATTCCAATGCTATCGAAGTGGTGGTTTGGGGTATTCCGATCATTGCGGTAGGTGTCTTGTCTTGGTTTGCCGTCAAGGGGACCTTCGAGATAAACCCCTATAATCCGACGGTCATTACCAAACACATGAAGCCCGATGATGATCCGGTGGAAGTGGATGTAATCGCCACGGACTGGCAGTGGCTGTTTGTGTATCCGCAGTATCATATGGCTGTGGCCAATGAACTGGTACTGCCCGCGCGCACCCCGGTATTTTTCCGTTTAACCTCCACCGCCGTGACTACGACATTCTTCATTCCGCAGTTGGTAGGCATGATCGATGTGATGCCCGGCATGCGAACCAAAAACGCGTTGGAGAGCAGCCATATGGGCAGCTATCAGGGTATCGCCTCGGATTATGCGGGCGCGGGCACCTCGTGGATGACCTTTAAAACCAACATATTGAGCGCAACCGATTATAGCCAGTGGGTGCGGAAGGTGCAGCGATCGCCAGTATCGATGAGCTACGCCGGTTTCAATCGTTACGCTGACCCTTACATCAATGTGCACCATAAGGTGGTGTATTTCTCATCAGTGCAGGATGGTTTGTTTGACCATGTCATTGACGAGGTCATGAATGGCAAAACCTGGCCCATCCCGCCGATGATGACGGAAAACATGGTGGGGTACCTGCAGCAGCAAGATGCTGAACACCGCGATTAACAGGAGGATTGATAGATGCTCGTAGATTTAGCCGGAGGCTGGAACCCCCTAGTGGGGCGTCTTGCCTGGTCCCAGATTCCCTATGACAACCCCATTTTGGCTCCACTCTTCGTCGCTGTCGTCCTCGGCGCACTCATGCTCTTGGGTCTGATTACCTATTATGGCAAGTGGACCTATCTGTGGCGCGAATGGTTGACGACCGTAGATCATAAAAAACTCGGCATCATGTACATCATCATCGGTCTGGTGATGCTGTTTCGTGGTTTTATTGATGGTTTGATGATTCGGACGCAGCAGGCGTGGGCGGTGGGATCACAATCTTCGGGTGTTTTTGGTGCGTTGCACGGCTACCTGACGCCCTTCCATTTTGGACAGATCTATAGTGCCCATGGCCTGATCATGATTTTGCTGGCGGCGACCCCTTTGCTGGTCGGTTTCATGAACATCATCGTCCCCATTCAGATCGGTGCCCGCGATATGGCTTACCCTTACCTGAATGCGTTGGGGCTATGGCTGACCGCCGCTGCGGGGGCATTGATCATGATTTCCTTGTTCATTGGAGATTTCGCGCACAACGGCTGGTTTGGATATGCCCCTATTTTTGAACTGCAATATAGTCCGGGCGTGGGGGTGGACTACTGGATGTGGACGCTGCAACTGGTGGCCTTGGGTACTACCCTGGGTGGTATCAATATTCTGTCTACCATTATCAAGATGCGTGCGCCCGGCATGACGTGGGGCCGTTTACCGATTTTTGTCTGGGCCTCGCTTTCGGCCAACGTGATTGCTCTGACCTCTTTCCCGGCATTGCAGGTGGCCCTTGCATTGGTTGCTGCAGACCGCTATTTGGGGGCGCATTTTTTTACGGCGGGCCTGGGTGGCAATCTGATGCTCTACACCAATCTCTTCTGGATATGGGGTCATCCGGAGGTGTATTTCGTGATTCTGCCGGCTTTCGGCATGATGTCGGAGATCTTTCCGACCTTTTCAGAGAAGCCGTTGTTTGGTTACGTCACCATGGTGTTGGCCAGCATAGCCATTGCCGGCGTTTCCTGGCTGGTCTGGTTGCATCATTTTTTTACCATGGGCGCAGGTCCGTATGTCAACAGCGCGTTCAGTGTGGCCACCATGTTGGTCGGCATTCCCACTGGTGTGAAGGTGTTTAACTGGGCATTTACCATGTATCGCGGCCGCCTGACCTTCAATGCGGCCATGCTGTGGGCCATCGGTGCGCTGTTTCTGCTGCTCATCGGTGGTTTGACCGGCATGATGCTGGCTATTCCAGCCATCAATTACATGGTCCACAACAGCGTTTTTGTGGTCGCTCATTTCCACTCCATGCTGATGGTGATCGTATATGCCATCTTTGCTTCGGTGATTTACTGGTTCCCGAAAGTCTTCGGTTTCAAGCTGGACGAATTTTGGGCAAAGACCATGTTCTGGCTTTTTTCCGCAGGGACCGCGTTGGTGTTTGTGCCCATGTACATGCTGGGTTTCATGGGCATGACCCGGCGTTTGGACTACGTGTTCAACACCGCTTGGCAGCCGTATCTCCTGGTGATGGAGTTGGGCATCGTCGTGTATATGTTCTCTGTTTTCGCATTCTTTGCACTGCTGTATGTCAGTATCCGTGATCATGCGAAGAACCGCGTCGGTGCCGATGCGTGGGGCACTTCCCGTTCTCTGGAATGGATCACGCATTCCCCGGTACCGTTTTATAACTTTGCCGTGGTGCCACAGATCAACGCGCGTGATGAGGCGGCTTGGCGACGTGAGAATGGCCTGGAACACATTCAGCCGGATCACTATGACGACATCCATATGCCGAATAATACCGGTGTGGCAATTATCTTGGGTGGTTTGAGCTTCACCTTGGGGTTCGCGTTGACCTGGCGAATCTGGTGGCTTTGTTTGCTTTCTCTGATCGCGATTATCGCGTTGGTGATCTACCGTTCGTTTAAGGGCGACCCCGGTTACATCCTCACCGCCGCGGAACTGGAGAAGATGGAGCAAGAGGCGATCCGGCGTGCGTCACGGATTGATGGTGGCCACCACCTTCGTCCGGTGCGTGGCGATGGGTGGGCGCAGGAGCGTGCCGATCTGCCCGCTGCAGGAACACTGTATGGTTTGTCTTCGCCGATGGATCACCATAAGTAGCTGACCATTTTGCGGTGCTCGGAGATGCCGACCATCGCGGTATCATGTTATTCAAGAGGAGTTTTATATGCGTCCACCCGCAAGTGATGTTGACCCGAAGACGGCGGAATTATGGGATAGACACCAGCATCAGCATGATGTGATTTCTACGCGCACACTGGGTTACTTCTTGTATCTGTTGAGTGATGCCATGCTGTTCGCGACGCTGTTTGCCGCTTATGGTGTGCTGAGTTACCAGCACAGCTATTTTGGGGGTCCCACCCCGGCGGACTTCGTGAAACCGTGGTATACCTTTGCCCAAACCATGGCGCTGTTTCTTAGTGTTCTGGCCTACGGTTTTGGTATGAATGCACTCAAGAACAAGAACAAGGGCGGCGTGATCAATGGATTGCTCTCGGCGTTCATATTGGGTGCGCTATTTTTAGCGTTGGATATCCATGATATGGCGCATCTGGCGTCATTGGGTGTCAGCGTCGCGACCAGTGGAGGCGTGTCTGCATTTGTTGTCCTGACGCAGGTGCACGCTACCCATATTTTCTTCGGCCTGATCTGGATTTTGGTCATGATGGCACAGGTGATGACCAAGGGCTTTACCACCGAGGTGGTCGGTCGGTTGTTGACACTGCGCATGTTTTGGCATTTGCAGGCTATCATTTGGGTATTTGTTTATGTGTTTGTTTATTTGTGGGGATATATGTCATGAGTCACGGCCACGATGATCCGACGTTACATCCAGAAGTACAGATGTCCACATCCCGAGGCTATTTTTTGGGATTTGCGATTTCCAGCGTCCTGATGCTTGTCGCCACTTTTTTAGTGACGTCACATTCCATGCCGCCATTTGGTTTGTTGATGGTCATCTCGGCGTGCGCAGCTATAGCGATTATTGCGCAGATTTATTTTCTGTTGCATATCGACACTTCCGAACATAACATCTGGAATGCCGTAGCGTTGGTGTTATTCATGCCACTATTTTTGATTACGATCGGCCTGACCTGGTGGATGTTCTCGCAATTGTATCTTCACACGATGATCATGCCGGGCATGCCTGCTATGGTGCACTAGCGGAACCCCTGCCGATGGGGATTGAGCGGAAAGCTGCCGCCCCCGCTGTATCGGCCGGTCCATTCCACACCACGGAATGAGATCCGACGGCGGTGCAGGCTATGGCTGGTTCATTCACTGCGGGATGTCCCCGGCGGCGTTGGAGGTGTGGCGCGGCCTCTTCTACTGGCATTTTGGTAGCGTTTCACCAGTTTATGGTTTTGCTCATGTGTCTCGCCATTGTTTTGCGATGGCGTTGAATGAGGTTTTGGCTATGTTGAAAGAAGGGATAAGCTCTGGTGGTGTTGGTGATGCTTCCGGGCGGCGGATGCGGTGGTCGCTGTTGCGTGATCTGTGGGTGTTGGCCAAGGCCCGGGTGGTTTCATTGCTGGTGTTTACGGCTGCGGTGGGGGAGATTCTTGCTCCCGACGCGCTGGTGCACTGGGAGTCTGCGGTGGCGGGGTTGTTGGGGATTGCGCTGGCGGGAGGGGCGGGCGGGGTTTTGAATCAGATCGTCGAGCCTGTTTTGGACCAGCACATGCGCCGCACTCTTCACCGGCCGCTGGCCGAGGGCCGCATCAGTCGTGGTGGCGCCATTGTGTATGCGGGTGTTCTGATGCTGGCGGCCATGGTGATTCTGGCCTGGGGCACGAATCCGCTGACCTTGGGGCTGACGCTGGTTGGCACGGTTGGCTACGGGGTGGTGTACACGCTGTATCTCAAGCCCAGCACGCCCTGGAACATTGTCTGGGGGGGTCTTGCGGGGGCCTTGCCGCCGTTGATTGGGTGGACTGCGATCACCGGGAGTGTGTCTGCTCTTCCACTGGTGTTGGTTTTGCTGATTTTTGTCTGGACGCCGGCGCACTTTTGGCCGTTGGCCATTTGTTGCCGGGAAGACTACGCTCAGGCCTGTATTCCCATGTTGCCGGTCACCCACGGGGTGGATCGCACCCGCCAGGAAGTGCTGCGCTACGCCGTTCTGACCTGGCTGGTCAGTCTGGCGCCGGTTTTGCTGACCGGCGACTGGGTGTATGGTGGGATTGCGGGCATTTCCGGGGCCTGGTTTGTCGGCATGGCCTTGCGTCTCAAAGGGTTGCCGGAAGGCCAGGAGATGGACCGGTATGCCCGGCGGATGTTTGCCTACTCCATTTCCTATCTGTTTCTGTTGTTTACCGCCCTGATTCTGGGCAAGTTGGTGATGGGTTATGGCTTCTTCTGAGAGCGCGGAGGCCACCAGGGCCCCCGATCGTGGCAATGGTTCATCCATGAGTCCGCTCGAGCGGCGGGCGGTCAGTGGCCTCAGTTTTATCTACGTGGCGCGGATGCTTGGTCTTTTCATGCTGATGCCGGTGCTGGCGTTGGAGAATGACCAGCTTCGCTACAGCACGCCCCTGCTGCTGGGTCTTGCCGTTGGCATTTACGGACTGGCCCAGGCGCTGCTGCAGTTTCCCTTCGGTGTCGCGTCGGACCGTTTCGGGCGCAAGCGGGTGCTGGTTTTTGGTCTGCTGATCTTTGTGCTGGGGTCCCTGTTGGGAGCCGTCAGCCACAACATCTGGGGTGTTATTCTCGCGCGGCTGCTGCAGGGCGGTGGTGCTGTGTCCTCGGTACTGCTGGCCACCGCTGGCGATCTCACCGGGGAACGGCATCGCACCAAGGCCATGGCGGCCATCGGCGGCAGCATTGCCATTGCCTACGTCCTGGGGGTTGCCTTGGGTCCGGTTTTCTATGGTTTCTCGGGTTTGACCGGTGTGTTTCTGGCGGCGGCGGGTCTGGGCATCCTGGCGCTGCTGCCGTTGTGGAAGCTCATTCCCCCGATCCCCCGCAACGCGCAGACCCGCATGGGCAGCTGGCGTGACGCCCTGCGGATTTTCGGGTACCCGCCGGTGCTGACCGCCAGTGTGGGCATTTTCATTTTGCAGATGGTGTTGGGGGCGAGCTTTGTGGTGCTTTCGCCGGAGCTGGTCAAGGCCATGCATCTTCCGGATGCGGCTGTTTGGGAGGTTTATCTGCCGGTGATGCTGCTTTCGGTGGCGGCCATGGTTTACCCGGTGATGTATGCGGAGAAGCACAAGCGGCACGGCCGGATGCTGGCCTTGAGTGGTCTGGCGATTGCTGGGGGGGCGCTGATCATGGGGATGCTCTCCGGGCGGTTTTGGCCGGTGGCGGTTGGCGCGGTGATTTTTTTTACCGGCTACAATATGGCTTCCGCCATTTTGCCGTCGATGATGAGTCGCAGCACCACGCCGGAGCAGCGTGGTGCGGCCAGTGGAGTGTACTCGCTGATGCAGTTCATCGGGATTTTTGTGGGTGGTGTGGTAGGGGGTTGGGGGTTGGGGATAGCGGGAGAACGCGGTGTGTTTTATCTCCTCGCCGCCGTCGGTCTCCTGCTCGCCCTGCACAGCTGGAGCGGAAAACGCATGACCCCCCTGCTGGAACCAGAGGAATTGAAAAAATATAAACTGGGCAGATCCTATGATATTGAGTAAGGCTAGTGAATACGCGCTGAGGATTCTGGTCTACCTGGCCGCGCAACCATCCGGAGAGCCTGTGCTTAGCCGGGTTATCTCTGATTGTATCGGGGGGGGATCTGTTCCGTGCGTCAACAAGGTATTACGGTGGTTGGCCAAGCGCGGAGTTCTGGATTCCGTAAAGGGAAAAGGGGGTGGGTTTGTATTGCGTCCAGGCGCTGAATCCTTAAGTATTGTGGACGTAATAGAGATCGTCGAAGGTCGTCCTGTGGAGTTGCGTTGTGTGCTCGGTTTTAATATTTGCGCAAAAGAAACCGTTTGTCCTGTGCATTCCCAATGGGAAACCATCCACAATAATGAAATAGGTTTTCTGCGGGGGCAAACCATTGGTACGATGTCTAACGCCATATTTTGGCACGGTAGAGCAATGACGCCTGTGCAATGTTAACAGGCCAGAAACAGGAGTGAGTTGTTATGACAAGAGTGTTGCGATGGGTGACGGCTGCTTTAGCATGGTTTGCGCTAGGGATAGCGCAGAGCGCATCAGCAGCTTCCATGAAATCGTTTTATGACTGCGTGCTGCCTCCGACATTGGCTGTTTATCATGATGCTGTTGCTGCATCTGGTCACGTTACCAGTGACGCAGGATTTTACAAAAATAAAGCTCCCGGAGCATCATTCAATGAGTCCAGCTGGCTGTACGCGCTGTATGCCAAAAAGAATCTGTCTCGATGTGTGATCCCATCGGATTTTGAAAGCGCGAAAAAGTCGTTATATATTCTTGATGCCGCAAAACAAATAATAGATGGATACATATCGTTTACATGGTCTCCAACACGTATGGAATTAACTAAAGAGTGGCCGAAAATAAGGTCAGGATATGACAAAATACGGCAGACCATGGGAAATAAATATTATACGGTTAGCGTTCCTAAGGGAGTCATAAACACAAATGGCAAGTATGAAGCGATGATTCACATGCAGATGGCCCAGTTGCATTGAAGATGCATTCGCTTGTTTTTTGGCGTAATGGGCGCTACGCGCCTGTTCGTTTGCGATAAAGTGTGCTTGTCTGGCTGTGAGACTCCCAGATATATCAGCGTGGTATAGTAGAAGCTTTTTTATTTATGGTCGGATGATGTGTATTGTCACACAGGCTCTGTAAATCAGAGTGGAGTCTAGTCAGCATGGATGCGCCATCTGCCCACATTGATCAGGGGCATCTCTGGTGTGGGAGGTCGTCATGGGAGTAAAGATACTTTCCGTCAACGATAGTATTGGGTTGGTGCATTTCCGCGGACTCATAAGCGATAAGGAATGCTCCGAACTAATTGCTATTGGCGGATCTAATGCGGAACCTTCAGAAGTGGTTGACGGTGTTTCTGGTGTTTCCCACCAGACACCGGGGCGCCGCAGCATGGTGGCATCACCAGCGGCAGATTCATATCCAATAATTGAAGAGCTAAAACACCGTATAGCCTGTTTTGTTGGTATCGCAGAAGAACATCAAGAGCCGCTACAGATTTTACATTATACCCCCGGTGGGGCGTACGATATACATTATGATTCATTCTTGGAAGGGGCACCACAACTGAAGAATGGCGGGAACAGAATGTTAACGGTTCTGTTATATTTGAATGATGTGGAAGAAGGCGGATGGACCCAGTTCCCGCATATCATGACTAACATAGTGCCCAGTGTAGGAACAGGTATTTTGTTTCGAAATACTGATACGCAGAATCTTCAGTTGAGGGAATCCTTACACGCTGGATTGCCGGTCGTTGAAGGGGAAAAATGGATAGTCAGTGTCTGGATAAGGGAAAGAGCATATTTAGTGCCGTTGGTTAACAGGACAACTGAGATTTTAAGAAGAACATTATAATGACCCTAGGGACTCCATCCCCGGGCCCGAAGCATGCCTTCGGTGGCACAGGCGCCCAATGCGCGCTGATCGACGGACATGACCCGGTCTGGTGTGTGTGGCCTGCAGGACCGGTGGGTGGCACTGACGGCCATCATGGCCTGTCATTCCCGGGAAGTCCTGGGATGGAGGCGGTCCCGCAACGGCCATATCAAAGTTGGTAGAAGCGACACTGGAGGATGCCCTGATCGGCCGTTTCTGGACGCTGGCCCGGCGGGCAAGGTGCTCACTCTTCGGGGCGATAATGGGTTGGTTTTCACCTCACGGCGCCTTACCGTGAGCGTACGGCGCCTTGGCTTGTAGTAGGAGTTTATCCAGGCCGCACACGCCCCAGCAGAACGGCATGATCGAACGGTGGTTCCGGACCATGAAAAAGCATGTATCTGGGCAAAGCTGCTTTCCATCACGGGAAGATGCAAGGCCGGTCATAGGCCGGTGGATCGAGCGCTACAACTCGTTACGTTGCAAAGAACACTATTCAGGTTGATGGATTCTGATGAGGCTTGGTCTGGAGGCTGGTTTGACCGATAGAAATAGGATCACGATAAATGTATACGTGCCATAAAAATACCGTATTTTAGTGCCACTATTCTAATGAGGCAATCATGAAACACCTACTTATAATTATTACAGCTCTGGATAGAGATAAGTGGACTGATATTGTGGACATTTTTAATAAAGCCAAGGCTGCTTCTAAAGATTTCCAGGTAGAGATAGTCTTGACTGGAGATTCTGGAATAATAGCGGCGGTACCGGAAGCCACTGCTGCGTTAGGTGAGTGGCGTTTATCAAAAATATATGAATCCATGAGATCTGCAAAGTCATCTGGTATAAGAATAAATATTTGTGAACGGGCTATAGAATGGTGTGGTGTTAACAATAGGATTATCCCTGAAATAGATAGTATACTGAGTAGCTCATCTATTTTGGGGCGGGCGACCGCAGACACGTATGTTACTTATTTTTGAATCTTGGTCAAGTTTATTGTGTGCATTATATCTGGACATACCGCGCCATATGTACTTTGCGAACAGCTAACTTATATTTGGCCACCGTTGATACAAGCTATTGTAACTGCGGCAGTAGGGCCGTGAACTGTTTCTGGCTTATAAGGCCGGTTATGAGACCCAACCTCCCCTCCTTGGGCATATAAATAACATCTGGAAGATCGTTAACACCTATTTTTTGTAAAAAGTCATCATTGGTTTCTATTTTTTTTGTCAACTTGATTGTTTCCTGAGACGCCAATCCTATTGCGACTATCGCACGCGGCAGATGGGCTGGCTTGCCGGTTTTCATGCTATCACCGATTTGCTGTTCGATATCCTGTAATTTTCCCACGGGATCTTTCGCCTGTAAAATGGCAACTGCCTCCGGCATACTGCTAGGTTTTATCATGGCAACCGGGACATAGCGCACCGTTAGCTTCCCTTCATTGATGAGGCGTGCCTCTGTGGTATATATAAGGTGGCAAACTGGACAATTAGTATCCGTAAAGTCGTATATTATTGGTCCATGACTACCTTCTTGGATAAAGGTTAATTGTTTTCCCATCCGATCCCAAAGTTTGCGCTTCGTCATTTTTGATTGTGCGGAAGCAATATCTGATGGTGCCGTAGTGGGCGCAGAATTATTCTGTAGATCGGATTCTGAGGATGTCTTCTTCGCGCAAGCAAAGAGGAGCACTACAATGCCAAACATCAAGAAGAGTCGAACAATAAATACAAGTAGAATTCTAACCATTTTAATTCCAGTTATCGATTGACAAAGGGGTAGTGTAAATTTTCATTAGCTGTTTGCAGGAAGGAGCAATATTTCTAGACCAATATGGTATAAAACAGATCACTTCTCACTATAGACGCACGCAATTATTAGAAGGTCATATATTATTTCCCGATAGCGAATCACTCAACATGTTTCATTGGCAACAACCAAAGTAGCATTATATGGTTGATTGTGCGCTCCATTATCATGTTAAGTGGTTGGATATACTTTAACGGATCTTTTTCCGCAAAAAGAAGGGGCTCCTATACAGGCGACACCAGTGGAGGTATTTTTCACCGTGTTTCTGGTTTCCTTCTTTGCACAGGCAGAGGCAAACAAAACGATACTAATTATGATCAGCGCTCTCATTGGTGTGGATTGTGTAAGTGATTTTGTTGGCACATTTATGTCCTTTTAGAGAAAGAGTAAATACATAATAATACCATGATAATTGGCTTTCCATGCTGTCTGCTGATGCCGCCTGCGGACTAGAGGATAAGGCTATCAAAAAATTCGCGTATGCCCAAGTAGTCAATGAATGAGTTTATGATAGATCGACGATGCTTCGAAGGTAATTTTTCTTGTGTTCTCCATCGAGTCCCTTCCTACCCGTGCTCTACAGAACGCTCACACATGTACGCATATGGTTTGTGAAGGTTTAAAGTAGGTATTATGCGGAGGGCTGACAAGAATGTCGATAGTGGAAACATTTTGTCTACCCTTGCCTCGACGTAGATGGCCTAGGTCCAATGGTATGCTCCCCTGCTGTCGATTTATTTCCTGCCACCATTGCGGAAAAGCGGATTTGAAATTTTGCGTCTTCTATCTCACCAGTGAAGCTCTCCATTTTGGATAACGCATCTCCTAATCCGATTCGTCTTTGTTCCGTTGGGCACTTCTGCGCTTTCCAATGCTCAATCGCCTAGGCAGCCCACCGGCGGATATACCGAGGTGTATCCTGTGCCGTACCTGCGTATCTGGATTATGTGAATGCCTGTAAACGAATATCGGGTCATGGTCGCGCTCAGCAGTCGTCTGGGTAGGATCCGCGTTTGCCGGGTAACCGCAGCAAGGTAAGGCGTGCTTTCAGAGGCTTGACCACCGCGGCAAATGGTGGGAAAATTTCCCACAACACTAAGTCGCGACGAGGAGTTGTTCCCTGTCATTTGTTAACAAACATCTTTTTGAAAGGAGCACACCATGTACCCAGGCAAATACACAGCATCCATCATGTTGGCACTCGGTCTGACGGCCCCGATCACGTCTTGGGCCGGAGGAGTGCTGTTGCATCTCAGGGACCAGGCCGAACACTCTTCCACCGCCTTGCAGCAATTGAAACAGCAGGCCCACACCGGGGACCGGGCTGCCCAGTATTATCTGGGGGCCCTCTATGACCCGAGCCTGAAACTCGGGCACGTAGAACCTGCCAACTGGAATCAGGCGCTTTATTGGTATCAGCATGTCGCCCTGTCGAAAAATGATCCGATCACCTGCTATCCCGATAAGGCCGTGGCCCATACACCCGCCCAGATGACCGCATGGTGGCGCGCAGAGGCGGAGGAAAACCTGAAGGGTAACGACAACGACAACGGACATTGCTAAACGTCAGATCCCCTGACCGCCAGGGAGGCGGTCGTCAATGACCCCCACCGTTTGATCCACAGGCGGCGGCGGTCTCCTTACCCCTCTTGGCCCTCCTCGCGAGGGCTTTTTTTGTACGTCCGACCAGACCACAACGCGCGTGGTGTGAAGCGTACTGCCAGATGCGGTTAGATCGGGACTGGGCGCGGGCGGGAGAAGCCTGATGAACGCCGACCGGGTATTGGTTCGTTGACTGCGGGAGTGAAGGTAGTGGAACGAAGTGTTGTTTTCGTGACGGCGCGGGGGTATGGGGTTATGCGTTGTAAACGTGACGGTAAGCGGTGGCTTCGAAGGACAAAAATCGAGGTTCCCGTTTTTCGCAATCACTTCATTAATTGGTCGGGGCGAGAGGATTTGAACCTCCGACCACCTGAACCCCATTCAGGTGCGCTACCAGGCTGCGCTACGCCCCGCAAGAGCCGGTAATGTACTGCCAAAACCCCGCCCCGGTCAATGCCTGTGATGACACAAATCCAGCAGGGCCGATAGTTCCTGGTGCAAGTACTGCAGGCGTTTACGGCCCTCTACAACACTGACGGGCATTGCCGACATCTCTTCTAAATCCAACTGCCTCTGCTGCTCGTCCGGAGGCGCGCCGCGGGAGGCACGCGCCAGCCCCTGCAATCGGTCGCGCGCCCCATGAATGGTATATCCCTCTCCATATAACAACGTACGAATCTGCCGTGCCAGCAACAAGTCGTGACTTTGATAATAACGCCGGTTGCCTTTTCTTTTCAGCGGGTTCAGCTGTGAGAACTCCTGCTCCCAGTAACGCAGGACATGCGCCTTCACTCCGCAGAGCAAGGCGGCCTCACTGATGGAGAAATAGCGTTTTTCCGGTATCTCCGGAAGTGGCGCGAGGTCTTTTCCCACCTTTCCTTTAGCTGTTATCTGATGCGCTACCATTGACGTAGGCTTTGAGCTTCTGGCTAGGATGGAAAGTCACCACCCGCCGCGCCGTGATGGTAATCTCCACACCCGTCTTCGGATTACGCCCCGGACGGGGGCTCTTGTCGCGCAGCGTGAAGTTACCGAACCCGGAAAGCTTCACTTCCTCGCCCTGCGCCAGCTTCTCACGAATGCCATCGAAAAAGGCTTCGACAATGCCTTTGGCTTCCCGCTTGTTCAGGCCCATGGTCTCGAACAGCATGTCTACGATTTCTGCTTTGGTAACCGCCATATATTTCCCCTATGCCCTAAGTTCTATAGGACCCAGTTGCCGCACCACAGCCAGCAACCGATCCGTTTCTGCCTGCACATCGGCTTCCGTGAGTGTCCGCTCAACATCCTGCAAGAGCAAGGCGAAGGCCAGACTATATGTACCCGCCATCAGAGACGGCCCCTGATAGCGATCAAAAATCGTGATGTCCTGAACGATCCGCGAGGCCGCCGCACGCATGGCGGCCCACACCGTCCCCGCCGCGATGTCATCCGGGATGACCAGAGCCAGATCACGTCGCAGTGCGGGAAACGGCGACAAGGGTCGAAACCGGGACGCACTCGGTTGATCATTCAGCCACTCTGCATCCAAATAGAAGAAAAATGGTGATTTGTCCAGGTCATGCTCCGCAGCCAGCGTCGGGTGCAGCGCACCCAGAAGCCCTATGCGCTGCTCGCCGACCAGGACTTCCGCCGCCTGTCCCGGATGTAATACCGGATGATCCCCAATGGGCCGAAAATGGAACGCCATATCCGGCCATGGCGCGAGCAACGCCGTGACGTCTCCTTTCACATCGTAGAAATCGACCGCGCGCTGCGGTTGTGCCCAGTGCTCCCGGTCGGCACTACCGACCACACACCCTGCCAGGATGAGTCGCTGGCCGTTGCCGGAAAACACGCGCCCGAACTCAAAAAGCCGTACCCGCTCCTGCTGCCGCTTCACATTGAACTGCAGGGTCTGCAGCAACCCCGGCCAGAGACTGGCGCGCATGACCGCCAGATCGGCGGACAAGGGGTTCAGCAAAACCGGAGCATCGGCATCCGGCGTAAAGGTCGCTTGCGCTTGTCGGGAAATAAAACTATAGGTAATCACTTCGTGATAATCACGCGCTTGCAGTATCCCGCGCAAGGTACCGTGCCGCGGCGCGCACGGCATGGGCAAGGGGTTCAGCACACCCTGCGGACGACGCAAGGGCAATCGATCGTAACCATATATCCGCCCCACCTCCTCGATCAGGTCGACCTCAATATGCAGATCAAATCGATGGCTGGGTGGCGTCGCCTGCCAGCCATCATGGGTTTTACAAACCCGCAACCCCAGTCGGGTCAGTGCCGTCTCGACCACGGCATCGTCATAATCCATGCCGAGAATGCGTGCCAGCCGGGCACGGCGCAGCGGAATCGGCGCATGCTCCGGCGGAACGCCCACCGAGGTATGCGAGCGTTCCGCCCGCAGGTAAACTCGGCCCATGGCAATCAGACGCCGCAGGGTGCTTGCGGCTACCGCTGGCGCCAATGCAAAATCCACCCCGCGTTCAAAGCGCATGGCGGAATCGGTCTGCAAACCCAACCGACGGGCGCGTCCCTGAATAGCCTTGGGCGGGAAGAAGGCCGCTTCCAGGACAATGGTGCGGGTGTGCGTGGAAACGGCGGCACGCCGTCCGCCGATGATGCCTGCCAACGCTACGGGCCCCGCAGCATCGGCGACCACCAGCATGTCGGGCTCCAGAGGCAGATCCCGGCCATCCAGCGCGTCCAGGGTTTCCCCTGCCTGCGCCCAGCGTACCGTGAGCCCGCCTTGCAAGGTATCCGCGTCAAAGGCGTGCAGGGGTTGCCCCGTTTCGAGCATTTGCAGATTCAACAAATCGACCACCGGATGAATGCAACGGTGCCCGGCGCGGCGCAAACGTTCGCGCAAGACGTCCGGCAAACGTTTCGGGACACCTTCTATCCACAAGGCGGTATAGGAGGGACACGCCCCCCGCGCATCCACGGCGATATGCGGGGCGAAGTGCTCCCTGGTCTGCGCCAGCATATCCAGGGAGGATGTCGTCCAAACCGGTTGCGGGGTGTCGCCCTCCGGACAGATCAGGGCACCTGCACCCAGAGCGAACAGATCTCTGGCGACCCCCAGCATGGAGAGCGCATCGCCACGATTCGGGGTGATTCCCAAGGTCAGAATCTGGTCTTCCAAGCGCAAATAGGTTCGTAGATCAGTACCGATCGGCGCATCGTCATCCAGAATCAGCAGACCGCTGCCGCCGTCCTCCAATCCGAGTTCCGCCGCCGCGCAGAGCACCCCTTCGGAAGACACGCCACGCAGGGTCGCGATGGTAATAGCACGCTCACCAGGTAACGCTGCCCCCGGTATGGCCAAAGGCACCCGCTGACCTACTGCCAGGTTATCCGCCCCGCAAACAACAGTGCGTAGCTGCCCGTCGCCCGCATCCACCTGCGCCACCCGCAGTTGATCGGCTTCTGGATGGGGTGCAATGGACTGAACGGCAGCAACGACCACGCCGTGAAAAAGCGGTGCGGCGTCTTCAACGGCCTCCACCTCAATACCACCCATAGTCAGGCGTCGGGCAATTTCTTCCGTATCCCAGGAGGTGTCTAACAACTCACGAAGCCATTGTATACTGACGCGCATGGTGAGCCCTCAGGAAAACTGTTTGAGGAAGCGCAGATCGTTCTCGAAGAAGAGACGCAGATCATTCACTCCGTAACGCAGCATGGTGAGGCGCTCAACGCCCATCCCAAAGGCGAAGCCGCTGAAGCGCTCACCATCGACACCGGCACCCGCCAACACCGCCGGATGCACCATGCCGCAACCCAACACTTCCAGCCAACCGGTCTGCTTGCAGACCCGGCATCCGGAGCCACCGCAGATCACACAGCCGATGTCGATTTCAGCGGAAGGCTCCGTGAACGGGAAATAGGAGGGGCGAAAACGTACCGGCAAGTCCGGTCTTGCAAAGAAGGTCTGGAGAAAGTCCGCGAGCAGGCCCCGTAAGTCCGCAAAACTGGCGCGCTCATCCAGCAGCAACCCCTCAACCTGATGGAACATGGGCGTATGCGTGATATCCGAATCACGTCGGTAGACCCGGCCCGTGGCAATCATGCGCAGCGGAGGTTGATGCGTTTCGAGATAGCGGATCTGCACCGTCGAGGTTTGCGTGCGCAAGAGACGCGCGGCATCGAGATAAAAGGTGTCGTGCATCGCCCGAGCAGGATGGTCCTCGGGAATGTTGAGCGCCGCGAAGTTGTGGTAATCATCCTCTATTTCAGGTCCATCGCTGGTCTCAAAACCCAGCCCCCCAAAATAATGTTCAACCCACTCCAAAGTCTGACGAATAGGATGGGCACTGCCCCATGCCACCCGCCGCCCCGGCAGTGTCACATCCAACCCTTCCCGCCGCAGGCGCGCTTGAATCACCATCGCTTCGAGCTGCGCCTTGCGTTCCTGCAAAAGTGACTGCACTTCCGCTTTGCGCCCGTTGAGCAACTGCCCGGCTTCCCGCCGCGCTTCCGGCGATAGTTGTCCAAGCTGCTGCATGGCCTGAGTGAGCACCCCCTTCTTACCCAGCCACTGCAGACGAATCTGTTCCAGGGTGTTCAGGTCAGCGGCCGCCGCGATCTCTCGGGCCGCCTCCGCGACAGAGGCTACGGATTGCAAGGACATAGCCACAGCCTCCGCCACCGTCAGGCTGCCAACTGGCCTTTGACCACCTCAATGAGACGCGAGAAAGCCGCCTTGTCACGTACGGCTATGTCCGCCAGCACTTTGCGATCCAGTTGGATACCCGCGCGCAGCAAACCATTCATGAAGCGGCTATAGGTCATCCCCTCGGAGCGCGCCGCCGCGTTGATACGCACGATCCACAGGCTGCGGAAGTCGCGTTTCTTGGTCCGACGATCGCGATATTCATAGGTCAGCGCCTTCATCACCGCCTGATGGGCAATGCGATAGTTGCTCTTGCGCTGGCCTCGAAAGCCCTTGGCACGAGCCAGCACTTTCTTATGGCGGGCGTGGGCGGTTACACCACGTTTCACTCTAGACATGGTACTGTTCCTCTATCATCAACCGTAGGGAAGCATGCGCCGCAATGCGGCCTGATCACTACCCGAAGTAACCAGCGTATGGCGCAAGTGGCGCTTCCGCTTGGTCGTTTTCTTCGTCAGGATATGATTCAAAAAAGCCTGACGATGCTTGAACTTACCGGATCCGGTGCGCTTAAAGCGCTTGGCCGCCCCGCGATTACTCTTCATTTTTGGCACGATGGTCTCCTATTTTTTCCGCGGCGCGACGATCATCACCATTTGTCGCCCTTCCATGCGTGGCCGCTGTTCAACCACGCCCACTTCCATTAAATCCTTTTCTACCCGATTGAGCACTCCCATGCCCAGTTCGGGGTGCGACATTTCACGACCGCGAAAGCGCAACGTAATTTTTGCGCGATCTCCGTCTTCAATGAAACGCAAAATGCTGCGTAGCTTGATCTGGTAATCGGCGTCATCCGTACGGGGACGGAATTTAATTTCCTTCACCTGCGTCTGTTTCTGCCGACGTTTCGCGTCATGCTGGCGTTTGCTTTCCTGAAAACGGAACTTCCCGTAATCCATTATTCGGCACACGGGAGGATCCGCTTGCGGGGCGATCTCGACCAGATCCAGTTCAGCGCCCTCGGCGGCGGCAATGGCTTCCGCAAAGGATAACACACCCAGCTGCTCCCCCTCGACACCTATCAATCGGACCCGCGCTGCGGTAATTTCCCGATTGATATTCACCTCTTTCTCTGTCGCGATCGCCTTATCCTCCTCGCTAGCCTTGCCACTCCAAGGTGTTGTAACGTGCCTGGTCCATTTTCTGCAGGGCGACACCCACAGCGCCCACGGTCAGGGTGCCGAGATCTTGGCCATCCCGATCCCGCACCGCCACCGTACCCGCTTCCCTCTCCCGTTCCCCGACCACCAAAAGATAAGGCACCCGGCGCAAAGTATGGGCGCGTATCTTATAACCTATCTTCTCGTTTCTCAAGTCCGTTTCCGCCCGAATACCGCTTTTCGCCAAGGTATCGCGCACGGATTCGGCATATTCTGCATGGTGCTCGCTGATAGGCAGCACCACGGCCTGCACCGGTGCGAGCCAGACCGGGAACTTCCCTTCGTAATGCTCGACGAGGACACCGAAGAAACGTTCCATTGAACCGAAGATGGCGCGATGCACCATGATCGGCACCTTTCGTGTGCCGTCTTCCGCCACATACTCCATGGCAAAACGCTCGGGAAGATTGAAATCCAGTTGCACCGTACTACATTGCCATCGACGGCCGATGGCATCCTGGATCTTCAGATCGATTTTAGGGCCATAGAAGGCACCACCACCCGCATCCACCTGATAATCCAGGTCCGCGCGCTCCAGGGCATTGCGCAAGGCCTGGATGGCGACGTCCCAAATCTCGTCACTGCCCACCGAGTGCTCAGGGCGGGTGGACAAATTGATTTCATATTGGCTGAAGCCGAAAGTACCGAGAATTTTCCGGATCAGTACCAGCACCGCGCCAATCTCCGCTTCTATCTGGTCCGGCCGACAAAAGACGTGGGCATCATCCTGGGTAAAGCCGCGCACCCGCATCAAGCCATGCAGGGCACCCGACATTTCATGGCGGTAGACAGTACCCAGCTCCGCCCAGCGAATCGGCAACTCCCGGTAGGAGCGCAGCTTGTCCTTGTAGATCAGGATATGGAAAGGACAGTTCATCGGTTTGAGCTGATAAGGTTGACCCTCGTCCTGCATTGGATCAAACATGGACTCGCTATAGAAATCCTTGTGCCCGGAGGTGTACCACAGTTGCTCATGGGCGATATGCGGCGTGTACAGCAGATCGTAACCCGCCTCGACGTGGGCACTGCGCCAGAAGTCCTCAATGATGCGACGGACCCGCGCGCCCATGGGGTGCCAGAACACCAGTCCGCCACCGGCATCCTCCTGGATGGAGAACAGCTCCAGTTCCGTACCGATGCGCCGATGATCCCGCCTTTCGGCTTCCACCAACTGCTGGAGATAGGCGTCGAGGTCTTTTTGCTGCGCCCAGGCGGTACCATAAATGCGCTGCAACATGGGATTACGCGAATCGCCGCGCCAGTAGGCCCCGGCTACCCGCTGCAATTTGAATGCCCCCAGCGCGCCGGTCGACGGCACATGGGGGCCACGACATAAATCCACAAAATCCCCCTGCCGGTACAGGCTCAGGGGCTCACCTTCCGGAATGGCACGGATGATTTCAACCTTGTAGGTCTCACCCTTCTTTTCAAAGAGGGCAACGGCGTCTTCACGGGAGAGTAATTCACGCCGCACCGGGAGATCTGCTTTAATCAACGCGCGCATCCGCCCCTCGATGGCTTCCAGATCTTCTGGAGTGAAGCCGCGCGGGAAGGCAAAGTCATAGTAGAAGCCGTTCTCGATGACCGGTCCGATGGTCACCTGAACTTCTGGATAGAGGGACTGTACCGCCTGTGCCATCAGATGCGCGGTCGAGTGGCGAATCACTTCCAGTCCGTCGACGCTGTCGCGGGTCACGATCGCCACTTCGGCGTCCTGATCCAACACCGTCGAAAGGTCTTTGAGAGCGCCATCGACCCGCATGGCCACCGCGGCCTTAGCCAAACCACCGCCGATCGCACGCGCCAACGCCAGTCCGCTCACCGGTTCCGCGAAGTGACGAAGACTACCATCCGGCAACTGGATATCTGGCATAGCCCCTCCAAAGAAAAAGCACCAGCGAGCATTGCCCCTCTGGTGCGGGATTTGGTAGGCACGGGCGGTTTCGAACCGCCGACCTCTACCGTGTCAAGGTAGCGCTCTCCCCCTGAGCTACGCGCCTGCAGCCCGCAAATGTACCGAGTGGCGGGCTATGCGTCAAGATCTCCGCAAGATCGGCAGCAGGTTGAAACGCCAAATAAAGCCTGGGATCGCAAAAACGGCGAACATGCACAGGGCGACCACATAAAACTCCCAACCTTGAACATGGTTATGGCCCCTCAGGCCACGCTCCACACCCATGCCGACGAGACCGACCGTAAAATACATCACCAGCCATTCGAGTAGATACCACGGCAATGTCTTACCACCCGTCGCGGCACGAAAAAAGAACAGGCGGCTACTCAACCACGGCAAATTGGCAGCGATAAAAGCCAGTACGACATAGGCCAGCGCCCAGTTTTGCATAGTCATTTACATCATCCCCCGCATGGCATAGAAGCAAAAGGCCATCAGTGGCCCCGGCAGGATGCCGAGCATCAACAGCGCCAGACTGTTGATGCTTAACACGGTACTGGCCAGGTCATCACGCACGATAATTCCCGCCTCGGCATCTGCTTTATCAAAATACATGACTTTGACCACACGCAGATAATAAAATGCCCCGATGACCGCAAGCAGCACGCCAATGACGGCCAACCACACATAGCCGGCCGAAATCACGGCCTGAAACACGGCCAGCTTGGCATAAAAGCCCACCGTCGGCGGCACACCCGCCATGGAAAACATAATGATCAGCATCAGAAAGGCATACCAGGGCTTGCGCTGCGCCAAACCTTTAAAATCGTCGATGCGCTCCGCCTCGAATCCCGCCCGGCTGAGCAGCAGGATCATGCCGAAACCCGCCAAAGACATCAGCACATAGACCACGGTATAGAAAAACGCGCTGGCCAATCCGGCCTCGGTGCCCGCGACAATGCCCAGCGACAGGAACCCGACATGGCCAACGGTGGAATAGGCCAGCATTCGCTTGATATTCTGCTGAGCGATTGCAATCACGTTACCGATCACCAGCGACGCCAGCGACAAAGCGACGAAAATCTGCTGCCAGGATTCCAGCATCCCGTAACCGCCATCCACCAGCAGGCGGATGACCAGGGCAAAGGCACCGATTTTAGGCGCCGAGGCCAGGAAGGTCGTCACCACGGTGGGTGCCCCCTGGTAGACGTCGGGTAGCCACATATGAAAAGGTGCCGCCCCCAACTTGAAGGCGATACCGGCAACGACGAAGACGATGGCGAAAACCAGTACCAGATTGCCTGCCGCCACGTTCACCAAAGCGCCGGCGATGTTCCGTACATCCAGAGTACCCGTCAGTCCATAGAGCAGAGACATCCCATACAGCAGCAAACCAGAGGCCAAGGCGCCGAGAACGAAATACTTCAGCCCTGCTTCCGTCGCCACCACACTGTCGCGATAAAAGGCGACCAGGGCGTATTGGCTCAGGGCCAGCAATTCCAGCCCGAGGTACACGCTCAACAGGTTGCCGCCGGAGACCATTACCATAATGCCCAGCAACGCGAAGAGCAGCAGCACGAATACCTCACCGCGGTAAATGCCGCGATCCACGAGGTAACGCTTGGAATAGAGCACCACCACCAGCACGGCCAGATAGCTGAACAACTCCGCGACATTGGTGAAGGAGTCGAGCACGAAGAGGCCCGCGAAGGCCGTGCCCCTCTGCCCCATCTCAAAAATGGTCAGCACCGTGGCACCCACCAAGGTCAACATCGTCAGCACGCTGGCCAGGTCGCGCAGACGTTCGCCCCAGTACAAATCCGCCAACAAGACAACGCAGGCCATCGTCAGGACCCAGATTTCCGGCAGGGCGAAAATCCAGTGCGTGAGGAATGAATTCATAGGCAAAGTCCTTTACACCGGGATCTTGGAGAGGGACACCTGAGTCACCAGATGCTGTACCGAACTGTGCACGATATCGAGGAAAGGCGCTGGCCAGAGCCCCAATAGCAGAGTGGAGGCCGCCAGGGCACCGAGTACGAACATTTCCCGACCATCGAGGTCTTTCAGCCCAGCCACTTCAGGATGGGCAATGCCGCCGAAAATCACCCGCTTGAAGAGCCATAGGGTATAGCTCGCGCCGGTGATCAGGCCCGTGGCCGCCAGAATCGCCGCCCACGGACTCACCTGATAGGTTCCGAGCACCACCATGAACTCACCGACGAAACCCGAGGTTCCCGGCAGGCCGACGTTGCCCATGGCGAAAAGCATCATCAGCGCGGCGAAAATCGGCATGACATTGACCACGCCACCATAGGCTTTGATATTGCGGGTGTGCATCCGGTCATAGAGCACCCCGACGCAAAAGAACATGGCCGCGCTGATAAAACCGTGCGACAGCATCTGGATGATACCCCCCTCGATCGCCACGCCATCGAACATGAAAAAGCCCAGGGTCACGAAGCCCATGTGGGCAACAGAGGAATAAGCGATCAGCTTCTTCATGTCCTCCTGCACGATAGCCACCAGTGCCACGTAAATGATCGCGATGAGGGACAAAGCGACCATCAGCCAGGCCAGTCTGTGACTGGCGTCGGGCACGATGGGCAGGCTCAGGCGCAGGAAGCCGTAGGCACCCATCTTGAGCATCACCGCCGCAAGGATGACGGATCCTCCCGTCGGCGCCTCCACATGGGCGTCAGGCAACCAGGTATGCACCGGCCACATGGGAATCTTCACCGCGAAGGCGAGGAAAAGGGCCAGAAAGATGAGAATCTGCGCCGTCATCCCCAGGGGGGTTTTCTGAAACGCCAGCAGACTGAAGCTGTCACCACTGTGGAAATACAAATAAAGCAGCGCCACCAGCATCAGCACCGATCCCAGAAAGGTGTAGAGGAAGAACTTGATGGTCGCATAGACTCGCCGCGGCCCACCCCAGACCCCGATGATGAGAAACATGGGAATCAACATGCCTTCCCAAAAAACATAGAAGAGAATGGCATCCAGCGCGCAAAAGACACCGATCATCATGCCTTCCATGATCAGGAAGGCCGCCATGAATTGCGCCACCCGCTCCTGCACGTTGCGCCAGGAACCGATGATCACCAGCACCGTCAGAAAACTGGTGAGCAGGATGAACCACAGGGAAATTCCGTCGATGCCCAGGTGATAGAAGATATTCAGGGCGGGAATCCAGGCGACGCGTTCGCTGAATTGCATCGCCGCCGTATGCGTATCGAACCCGGTGAACAGTGGAATGGTCACGGCGAAGGTGACCAATGACACCAGCAGCGCCAGCCAGCGGGCGGCCCCGGCGCGGCGGTCACCCACCGCGAGAACCAGCAGACCGCCGAGGATCGGCGTCCAGATGGCGTCACTGAGCAGAGTAGAATATGTCATATCCTACCCTCTCCAGACCACGAAATACGTCATGAGCAGAATCAACCCGATAATCATCGCAAAGGCGTAGTGATAGATGTAGCCGGTCTGAATGCGCCGCCACGACAAGGCCGCCTTGCCGATCTCACGGGCCGTCCCATTGACCAGAACGCCATCGATAAGACGCTCATCCCCCACATGCCAAAACCAGCGACCAAACTGTAGGACACCACGCACCAGCACGATCCGGTTGAAGGCATCAAAACCATATTTGTTCTCCAGCACCCAGATAAAGGGACGGAGAACGCGCGTCAACGCCACCGGCAGCCCCGGACGCCGCCCGTAGAACCAAGCCGCGACGGCGATACCGGAAAGGGTCAGCCAGAAGGGCCAGGCCAACAGTCCCTGCAGCAAAAACTCCCCTATCCCTTGCCAGCGGGCACCGATCTCTCCGATGGTATTCCACTGCGGGGCGATCACCAGCGAGGTATCGAGAAAATGTCCGAGACCAACAGGGCCGATATACGCCCAACCGGCATAAACCGCAGGGATACCCAGGGCGACCAGGGGTACGGTAATCGTCCAAGGGGATTCGTGCAGATGCGCATGGAGGTGCGCATCCATACGCGGAGCGCCGTGAAAGACCAGAAAGAACATCCGGAAGGTGTAAAGCGCGGTCACGAAGACACCCGCCACCAGCATGAATTCCGCCCAGCCCGCCTCTGGCAGAGTCGAGCGCCCCACGGCCTCGATGATGAGATCCTTACTGAAGAAACCCGCGAAGGGGGGCATGCCAGAAAGCGCCAAACTACCGATCAGGAAGGTGAAATAGGTGATAGGCATGGCCTTGCGCAGTCCACCCATTTTGCGAATATCCTGCTCATTGGCCATGGCATGAATCACCGAGCCCGCGGCCAGGAATAACAGGGCCTTGAAAAAGGCATGGGTCATCAAATGAAAAATGGCCGCGGAAAAAGCGGAGGCACCCAGCGCCGCGGTCATGTAACCCAATTGGGAGAGGGTCGAGTACGCGATGATGCGTTTGATATCGTTTTGCACCAGGCCGATGAGCCCCATAGAAAGCGCCGTCGCCGCGCCGATGATCAGCACCACGGCAAGCGCCGCCGCCGACTGTTCATAGATCGGCGACATCCGCACCACCATGAAAATACCCGCGGTAACCATGGTCGCCGCATGTATCAGGGCGGAAATAGGGGTAGGGCCCTCCATGGATTCCGGTAGCCAGACATGCAGCGGCACCTGCGCCGACTTCCCCATGGCACCGACGAACAGGAGCAAAGCGATCCAGGTCAGCACACTCCAGGGATGGCCCGGGAGAATTTCCACCATCCGTCCGGCCAGATGGGGCACAACCGTAAACACCGTGCGGTAATCCAGACTGCCGCAGTAATGGTATATCGCGGCAATACCGATCAAAAAGCCGAGGTCGCCCACCCGGTTGACAATAAAAGCCTTGAGTGCCGCGATATTGGCGCTTTCCCGCTGAAACCAGAAACCGATGAGCAGATAGGAAACCAGGCCCACCGCCTCCCAGCCAAAAAAGAGCTGGAGAAAATTATTGCTCATTACCAGCATGACCATGCTGAACGTGAACAGGGCGATATAACTGAAGAAACGCGCATAACCCGGATCATCCCGCATATAGCCGACCGTATAGAGATGCACGCACAGAGACACAAAAGTCACGATGACCAACATCAGCGCGGTCAGACTGTCGATATCGAAACCAACCGATACCGGCAGATGTCCCAATACGGCCCAGGTATAGACATTTCCATAAAAAGTAATGCCGTGGCCAACCTGCCAAAGCACGGCCAAAGACATATAAAAAGCGACAGCGACCCCGATGATGGGTACCCAATGCGCCTGCTCCCGGAGTTTCCAACCCCAGAAACCCGCCACCAGGGATCCCGCCAATGGCGCCAACGGAATGGCCAGATACACGGCGAGTGGGGGAAAAACGCGCAACCAGTCAAAAAACCACATATCAACCCCTCAACTCGTCAATATCATCTACATTGATGCTATGGCGATTGCGGAAATAGACGACCAGTATCGCCAGACCGATTGCCGCTTCAGCCGCCGCCACGGTCAGAATGAAAAACACAAACACCTGTCCGTCGAGATTGCCCAGATAACGGGAAAACGCGACCAGATTGATGTTCACCGCCAGCAACAGCAATTCGATGGCCATCAGCAGAATGATGACGTTCTTGCGGTTGAGAAAAATACCGACCACGCCGATGGAAAAAAGTATCGCTCCGAGGATCAGGTAGGCCGCCAGAGTGGGTTGTTCAGCACTCATGGTTTAGGTTCCCGCAAGTCCACCAGATGCATCCGATCCTTGGCGCGCACGGCCATCTGTGCGCCAATATTCTGGGTTTTGGTACCGCTCCGGCGCCGCAGGGTCAGGGCGATGGCGGCAATAATCGCCACCAACAAAATCACCGCCGCGATTTCAAATGGGTACAGGTACTGGGTATAAAGAAGAACCCCCAGCGCCCGCGTATTATCGGCATTGGCGGGTATCGCCGCGGGTGCCGGAATGCGGCCCAACGGAGCACTCCAGAAGACCGCCGCCAGTTCCAGCACCCCAAGGACGGCAATGGCCAAACCGAGAGGCAGATAGCTGAGAAAACCCTCTTTGATACGCGTCAAATTGATATCCAGCATCATGACCACAAAAAGAAAAAGCACCATCACCGCACCCACATAGACCAGGATGAGGATCAGCCCCAGGAATTCCGCGCCCAGCAGAATGAACAAGGCCGCCGCATTAAAAAAGGCCAGCACCAGATATAAAGTCGCATACACCGGGTTACGCGCCGTGATCACCAGGGTCGCGGAACCCAACAAGATGGCGGAAAAGAGGTAAAACAAGAGCGTCGTTACTGGCATGGTCTCTGCTCCCCGTCAGCGATAAGCACGATCAGCGTCACGGTCGGCGGCCAGTTCCGCCTCCAGGCGATCACCGTTAGCCAGCAACAGGTCTTTGGTGTAAATCAGATCATTGCGAATTTCACCGTGATAAGACAGCACCCGGCTCTCGACAATGGAATCCACCGGACAGGATTCTTCACAAAGTCCGCAAAAAATACACTTGCCGAGGTCAATATCATAGCGGGTCGTCCGCCGTGTTCCATCGCTACGCTCTTCGCTTTCGATGGTAATGGCCAGAGCGGGACACACGGCCTCACAAAGCTTGCAGGCGATGCAGCGCTCCTCGCCGTTCTCATAGCGGCGCAGGGCATGCAAACCCCGGAAACGCGGGGATTGCGGCGTCTGCTCCTCGGGATATTGCACGGTGATCTTCCGTGCAAAGAAGTAGCGACCGGTGAGTTGCATACCACGCAGCATCTCGGTCAGAAAAAAGGTGCTAAACCATTGCTTGGGGCGAAATTGCATGTTGTTCTCCTCAGCGCAGAATGGCACGTAAGGGCGTTTCCAGAGCAACGCCGACCACCACAATCCAGGCAATAGTTACCGGGATGAACACTTTCCAGCCCAGCCGCATGATCTGGTCATAGCGGTACCGGGGAAAAGTGGCACGAATCCACAAAAACACGTAGAGCAAAAAAGCCGTTTTTAGCAACAGCCAAACTATTCCGGGAATCCAGATGAGCAAGGGTGTATTGATCGGCGCATACCAGCCGCCGAGAAAGAGCACCGTCGTCAGCAAGGAAACAAAAATCATATTCGCATATTCAGCGAGGAAAAACAGCGCGAAGGCCATTCCCGAATATTCCACATGGAACCCCGCCACAATTTCCGACTCGCCTTCCGCCACATCGAAAGGCGCACGGTTGGTTTCGGCTATGCCGGAAATGAAGTACACCAGAAAAAACGGAAACAACGGCAGCCAGTACCAGGACCAGAAACCGCCACCCGCTTGCGCTTCAACAATCTTGGTCAGGTTCAGGGTTTGTGCCACCATCAGCACCCCCACCAGGGCAAAACCCATGGCGATCTCATAA
Source organism: Acidithiobacillus ferrianus (assembly GCF_010378095.1). Classification (GTDB taxonomy): domain Bacteria; phylum Pseudomonadota; class Gammaproteobacteria; order Acidithiobacillales; family Acidithiobacillaceae; genus Acidithiobacillus; species Acidithiobacillus ferrianus. The sequence goes on from NZ_WNJL01000037.1 coordinate 196,012, forward strand.
GCCACCAACTGTGCTGCCGCACGCATGGCTCCCAGAAAGGCGTATTTGGAATTGGACGCCCAACCCGCGACGATGATGCCGTATACGCCCAGACCGGCAATGGCCAGCACGTAGAGCAATCCGGCATTCATATTGGAGATGGCCACACCCGGACCGAAAGGAATAGCCGCCCAGACCAACAACGCCGGCACAAAAGCGAGCACCGGTGCCGCCAAAAACAGAAAACGATTGGCATTGGTAGGAATAATCACTTCCTTGAACATCAGTTTGATCGCATCCGCGATCGGCTGCAGCGAACCCCTGAAGCCCACCCGGTTGGGGCCCAGACGCACCTGTATGTAGCCAATCACCTTGCGTTCGGCCAGCGTCAGGTAAGCCACGCCCAAAAGTAGCGGCACCACGACGATGATGATCTTGATCAGTGACCACAGGACCGCCCACCATGCCGTATTCTGAAAATCATGCATGACTCCGCCCCCTAAGCACGCGCCGCAGCCACAGGCCGTGTCGCCGTGCGCACCGAGCAGGCCGCGTAAGCGGCGCCCAGCGCCGCGGTTTCGCTGTATCCCAGGGGGACCCAGATGGCACCCATCGGAATCCGCGCATCCAGTATCAGAGGCAGGGTGACCTCCCCGCTGTGACTGCTGATTTCGACGACATCCCCACGCAGATCCAGGGCCTTGAACTGATCCGGATGCATTCTGGCCATTGCCGGCTGGGCAAGGGGCACCGCACGCCGCACCAGGGGATCCCCGCGATAGATGGGCCAATCGCCCAAACGGTACAACGCATCGGCAAGTTTGGGTGCAGGAACCGGTTCTAAAGCGGGGAAGGCATGGAAAGGCGGCACATCCTGCGCATACTCGCCGATATCGCGCTGCCAGGCAGCCGTCACCTCGCTGAGTGCATTGAAGTGAAATCCCGGCAGTTTGAGCCCGTCACCAAGCACACGCAGTATCTTCCAGGCGGGGCGCACTTCACCCGGTGTTCTTATGGCCGCACGGAAGCTTTGCAGACGGCCCTCATTATTGATGAAAGATCCGGCGCCCTCGGCAAAAGCCGCCATCGGCAGAATCACATCGGCATACTGCCTGGCCTCGCCGGCGAACTGCGCGATACTCAACACGAACTGCGCCTGTTGCAGAGCCGTCAGCGCCGCGGCACCGCGCATCGCATCCACACTCGGCTCGATACCGAGGAGCACGAAGCCCCGCAAATCGGCGTCCCAAAGCGCATCGGCAGGCAGCCCCGCCGTATGCGCCGCATGCCCGCCTGGCAGGCGATGGGGTACACAGCCACTCAGCCAAGCCCCGGCGCTATTGGCCTCGTCCGCCAGCCAGCCGACCCGTCCCCCCGCCAGTTCAGCCAGTGTCTCGATCTGCGCGATCATCACCGCCGCCTGCGGATGGTGCAGCAGGGCGCTACCAATGAGAATCAACGGATTATCCGCCGCGAGCAAGATACTGGCCACATCCGCCAAATCGGCTGCAGCGGTCCTCTTCTCCGAGGCGCCGGACAGTTGGTCGCAAAGCGCCGCGTATAGCGTCGCGTCAGTGCCCACGTCGGCCACCAGTTGGGTCACGGGATAGTTGAAGTCCTGACGCAAGCTATCGACGGCAATCACTTTGCCGCCCTGCAACACGGACTTGCGCAGACGATGGTTGGTCAACGGCTGCTGATGCCGTGGAAAGGCGTGGCACAGCAACACGACGGGCTCACGCTCCAGCTCTTCCAGCGCCATGTTCAGGGCCGGATAGATCGGCATCGCCACATCCGCACGAAAATCTCGCTGGCGCAAGCGATGATCCACATGCGGACTCCCCAGACCGCGCAACAACGCCTGGAAAAGGAACAGTTCTTCGTTGCTGGACTGGGCCGAAATGAATCCGGCCAGTCGTTCCGCGCCATGCCGGGTGACCACCTGCTCCAGTCCCGACAAGGCGGCGTCCAGCGCCTCCACCCAGGAAACTTCGCGCCACACCCCGTCGACACGCAGCAGGGGCTGCGTCACGCGATCTTCAGCCTGCAGACCGGTATAGGCATAGCGCCCCTTGTCGCAAATCCAATCCTCGTTCACCGCCTGATTGGCACGCGGCAGCACCCGCAGTACTTCACGACCCAGACTGTGCACGTCGGTGTTGCAGCCCGTCGAGCAATGCGGACAGAGTCCTGGCGTATGCTTCAACTCCCAGGAGCGCGCCTTGTAGCGGAAGGGTTTGCTGGTCAACGCCCCCACCGGACAGAGGTCGATCATGTTGCCGGATAACTCTGACCGCACCGCCTTGGCGACATAAGTACCGATGCTCATGTGCTCACCACGCCCAGTCGCCCCCAACTCCATGATCCCACCGATTTCCTGGCCGAAACGCACACAGCGGGTACATTGGATACAGCGGGTCATTTCCGTGGTGATGAGGGGACCGATGTCCTTGTCCTCCACTACCCGCTTCTCTTCCGTGTAGTGACTGTGCGGATTGGCGAAACCCATGGTGATGTCCTGCAAGGGACATTCGCCGCCCTGGTCACAGATCGGGCAATCCAGCGGGTGGTTGATGAGCAGGAACTCCAGCACACCCTGCTGCGCCGTTTTCGCCTTGCGGGAAGAGGTCGCGATCTTCATGCCGTCGGCAACCGGCGTCGCGCAGGCAGGCAATGGCTTGGGGGCTTTTTCCACGTCCACCAGACACATGCGGCAATTGGCCGCGACCGACAACTTCGGGTGATAGCAGAAAAACGGAATATAAATCCCCAAGGCTCCGGCGGCCTCCATAATGGTCGTCCCCGGTGCCACCTCAATGGTTCGTCCGTCGATTTCGATGTGCGGCATCAGACAGCTCCCATACGGATCAGACAACGCTTGTGCTGAATATGATACTCATACTCTTCACGGAAAAGGCGGATGGAACTCACCACTGGAGCCACGCCGCCATCAGCCAGGGCACAGATGGTCCGACCCTCGATGCGCGCGCCCACATCCAGCAGCAGTTGCAAGTCTTCTTCGCGACCCTGACCATTTTCGAGACGATGCATCACGCGCCACAGCCAGCCCATACCTTCCCGGCAAGGTGTACACTGGCCGCAGGACTCGTGCATATAGAAGCGGGCGATGCGTTCCACTGTCTTGACGATGCAGACGCTGTCATCCATGACGATCACCGAACCCGCGCCCAGCGCCGAACCCGCCTTGGAGATGGCATCATAATCCATGGTCACCTCCATCATGGTCGCGCCCGCCACCATGGCGGTACTGGTCCCACCGGGAATGACCGCCTTCAACCGGCGGCCTGGCCGCAGTCCCCCCGCCATCTCCAATAAATCCTTGAAGGGCAGACCCATGGGCACCTCATAATTGCCCGGCTTCTGCACCTGACCGGTCACCGAGAAGATCTTGGTCCCGCCATTATTGGGCTTACCCAGATTCAGGAACCATTCGCCACCCTTGGCGATGATGTCCGGGACCGAGGCGAAGGTTTCCACATTATTGATGGTGGTGGGCCGTCCGTATAGACCATAGCTGGCCGGGAAAGGCGGCTTGAAACGCGGCTGTCCTTTCTTCCCCTCCAGAGCCTCCATCAACGCCGTTTCTTCGCCACAAATGTAGGCACCCGCCCCCCGATATACATGCAGATCGAAGGAAAAACCGGTGCCCAAAATGTTCTCTCCGAGATAGCCTTTCGCGTAAGCCTCTTCCAGCGCCGCCTCTACGATGCGGATCGGCTCGACAAATTCGCCCCGGATAAAAATGTATCCGGTACTGGCGCCCATGGCATAAGCGCCGACAATCATCCCCTCGATCAGGCGATGGGGTTCATAGCGCATGATGTCCCGATCTTTGCAGGTACCCGGTTCGCCTTCGTCGGCATTGCAGAGCAGATACTTGGTCCCCGTCACGCCCTTGGGCATGAAGCTCCACTTGAGACCAGTGGGGAAGCCCGCGCCACCGCGACCGCGCAGGGCGGATTTTTTCATTTCGCCGATGATCTGATCCGGTGCCATCGGGTCCAGCAGCACCTTGCGCAACGCGGTATAGCCCCCCGTCCCGGTATACACGGAAAGACGGTGGGAATCCGGTAGACCACGATTCCGCAGAGTAACGCCATTAACGAACATCGTCGGAACCTCCACGCAATTGGGCGAGCAACGCATCCAGGCTTTCCGGAGTCAGATTCTCGTAATAACGATCATCGACCTGCATCATCGGGGCATCTTTACACGCGCCCAGACATTCCACTTCCTGCAAGGTAAAAACGCCGTCCGCCGTCGTCTCACCAAGACCCACACCGAGCCGATCGCTCAAATGTGCAAGCACCGCGTCAGAACCGTTCAGGAAACAGGAAACGCTTCCGCAGACGCAGAGCTTATGCCGACCCACCGGCTTGAGATCGTACATTGTGTAGAACGTCGCCACTTCGTAGACCTGAATCGCCGGGAGACCGAGCAGATCGGCCACGTAATCCATCAGCGCCTCGCTGAGATAGCCATGCTCCTCCTGAGCGATGCGTAGCGCCGCCAACAGCGCGGACCGCGCTTGATCCGACGGATATTTGGTCCGTTCACGGGCAATTTCCGCCAGAGACTTTTCCGATAACATGATTTACCTGTCGATCTCGCCAAAAACAATGTCCATGGTGGACAAAATAGCCACCACGTCCGCAATCATGTGTCCACGCGCCATCTCATCCATGGCCGCAAGGTGAGAGAAGCCGGGCGCCCGGATCTTCATCCGGTAAGGCTTATTGGCACCATCCGAAATCATGTAGATGCCGAACTCGCCCTTAGGTGCTTCCACCGCCGTGTACACTTCACCAGCAGGCACCGCCATGCCCTCGGAAAACAGTTTGAAGTGATGAATCAGCGCTTCCATGCTCGTCTTCATCTCTTCGCGGGGCGGTGCGGCCACTTTGAAATCATCGGTAATCACCGGGCCGGGGTTCTTGCGCAGCCAGTCCACACACTGAGCAATGATCCGATTGCTTTGCCGCATCTCGGCCACGCGGACCAGATAACGATCATAGCAATCGCCGGTTTTACCCACGGGAATATCGAAATCCAGATCGGCATAAGCGGCATAGGGCTGGGTACGCCGCAGATCCCAGGCCACCCCGGAGGCCCGCAGCATGGGACCGGTGAAACCCAGTTGAACGGCCCGTTCGGGCCCCACCACGCCAATGCCCACGGTGCGCTGCTTCCAGATACGATTGTCCGTCAGCAGGGTCTCGTACTCGTCCACATAGTGGGGAAAACGGCGGGTGAAGTCCGCGATGAAATCGAGCATGCTGCCCTGCCGGTTGGCATTCAGCACTTCCAGCCGTTTGGCATCCCGGTAAGGAGAAGGCGCGTACAGAGGCATCCGTGTCGGCAAGTCGCGATACACGCCGCCTGGCCGATAGTAGGCGGCGTGCATGCGCGCCCCGGAAACCGCCTCGTAAACATCCATGAGATCTTCGCGCTCGCGGAAGCAATAGAGGAAGACACTCATGGCGCCAACATCCAGGGCATAAGCACCCAACCAGAGCAAGTGGTTGAGCACGCGGGTAATTTCATCGAACAGCGTGCGGATGTACTGGGCGCGCACCGGCACCGTGAGATCCAGCAGTTTCTCCACCGCCAGACAATAAGCATGCTCATTACACATCATGGACACGTAATCGAGACGGTCCATATAAGGCAGATTTTGCAGATACGTCTTGCTCTCGGCGAGTTTCTCGGTGGCCCGGTGCAGCAGCCCGATATGCGGGTCGGCGCGCTCGATCACCTCGCCATCCAGCTCCAGCACCAAACGCAACACACCGTGCGCGGAAGGATGCTGGGGCCCGAAATTCATGGTGAAATTATTTATTTCTGGCATCGTAACGCCCCCCCTCTTCTTCACGGATGATGCGCGGCACCACCACGCGCTCCTCGGTGCGCGTCGGCTCATAGATCACCCGCCCCTGGTCCGCGTCGTAACGCATTTCCACCGTGCCGACCAAAGGGAAATCCTTGCGGAAGGGATAGCCCACGAAACCGTAATCGGTAAGGATACGCCGCAAATCGGGGTGACCATCAAAGAGAATCCCGTACAGATCGAAAGCCTCACGCTCAAACCAGTTGGCGGCCGCCCAGATATCCACCACCGAGGGCACGATGGGCAAATCGTCATCCGCAAAAATACGCACCCGCAGACGCTGACGATGTTGCAGAGAGAGCAGATGATACACTACGGCGAAACGTGGACCGTCCCAAAGTCCGTCACCGTAGTCGACATAGTCCACACCACAAATGTCCACCAACAGATCAAAGGCGCAGTCCGCGTCATCCCGAAGCCGCAGACACGCCGCTAAAAAACCCTCACGGGACAATTCCACGGTCAGTTCGCCGCGATCCAGTTGCGCCTTGCGCAGCGTCTCCCCCAGTGCCGCGCCCAGATGCTGGCGCAAATTTTCGAGTGCGTCAGTCATGGCTCACCTGGCGATGGTATTGGTACGACGGATTTTTTTCTGCAACTGAATCAGGCCGAAAAGTAGGGCCTCTGCGGTAGGCGGGCAGCCCGGCACGTAGATATCCACGGGCACGATACGATCGCAACCGCGCACGATACTGTAGGAGTAATGATAGTAGCCGCCGCCATTGGCGCAGGAACCCATGGAGACTACCCAGCGGGGCTCCGGCATCTGGTCGTAGACCTTGCGCAGAGCCGGCGCCATTTTGTTGACCAGCGTCCCCGCCACGATCATCACGTCGGACTGGCGTGGGCTGGGACGGAAGACGATACCGAAACGATCCAGGTCGTAACGCGCAGCGCCCGCGTGCATCATCTCCACCGCGCAGCAGGCCAGACCAAAAGTCATGGGCCAGAGAGAACCCGTACGGCTCCAATTCACCACGGTATCGATGCTCGTGGTGACAAAACCCTTTTCGAGGATACCTTCTATTCCCATTCCAGCGCCCCCTTCTTCCACTCGTAAATGAATCCAACCACAAGGATGGCCAGAAAGATCATCATGGCAAGGAATCCCCGCATCCCGATCTGGTCGAAAACCACGGCCCAGGGAAAGAGGAAGGCAATTTCCAAATCAAAGAGAATGAAGAGGATGGCCACCAGGTAATAACGCACATCGAATTTTACCCGCGCGTCCTCGAAAGCCTCGAACCCGCACTCATAGGGAGAGAGCTTTTCACTGTCCGGCTTGCTTGGCCCCAGCGCAAAACCCATTAACAGCGGGACTACGCCCACTACCAGCGCAACAAACAGAAACACGAGCACCGGTAAATAGTGGTTCAACATACCCAACATCCCTCCGCCAAACCCGAGCTTCGAGAAAACTTTCCCAAGCCCGGCATAAATTAATTTTTTTATATATAGATCAATGCCATGCTGTGCTCAGAGATAAAAAAACAGCCCTTTGGGCTGCGATTTGGTGCCGAAGACCGGACTCGAACCGGTATAGCTTGCGCCGCCGCCCCCTCAAGACGGTGTGTCTACCAATTTCACCACTTCGGCTTAACGTTTAAAACTCTCTCATGACACGCTAACGACGTCAAGGCTTGCCGGATGTTTTTCCTACAGAAGCGGGGGAAACCGTGGCTGCCGCCGCGCCCGGGGTTGCAGACTGCATCGGGGCGGTGGCCAGGGCCGGTGACGGCTGCGCCGCAGCCGGCGCGTTCTCCGGCAAAGCGATGCCCGCACCCACGACACTACCGCTGGAGTGATCCGAAAGATACGCCAGCCCGAGACTGTTCAGGAAAAACACGGCACCGATCACCGCCGTGGCATGACTCAGGAAATTGCCCGCTCCACGCGCACCGAAAACGGTCTGCGAACCACCACCAAAAACCGCGCCAATATCCGCACCCTGACCTTTCTGGATCAGAACCAGTCCGACCAGAACGATACAAATGACCACCTGGAATACCAGCAACACCGTGTACATCGACTTAGCCTCCCCGCCCCACCGATTCGGCAGCACGACAAATTTGGACAAATTCCCCGGCCTGCAAGGACGCGCCACCAACCAGACCACCATCGATATCTTCCTGGTCGAAAAGCGCGGCGGCATTGTTACCCTTCACGCTCCCGCCGTAAAGCAGCAGCAGGCGCTTGGCGAGATGTTCCGAATGCGCGACCACCAGTGTGCGGATAAAGGCATGTGCCGCCTGCGCTTGTTCCGGAGTAGCGCTCAGACCAGTGCCAATGGCCCAGATGGGCTCATAAGCGATGATCATGTTCGGTTGATTCGCATCCAGGTTCAGCAAGTGCAGGACGGCTTCGACCTGGCGGCGCAGCACCGATTCCGTGGCACCCTGTGCCCGCTCCGCCTCGCTTTCGCCCACACAAACCACCGGGATCAGGCCGGAGTGCAATGCGGCTTTGACTTTTTGGGCGACCTGCGCATCGGTTTCCCCAAAAATCTGCCGCCGCTCTGAATGGCCAAGCAGTACATAGCGGCACCCCATGTCGCGGAGCATCGCTCCGGAGATCTCTCCCGTATAGGCACCACTGGCCTCCCAGAAGAGATTCTGTCCACCCCAACGCAGGGCGCTGCTTTTGGCCTCCTGTGACACTGCGTGCAGCAGGGTGAACGGAGGAAAGAGCACCACTTCCGGGCGCATCGGTTCCAGACCGGCATTGAGGATGGCTTGGGTGAGATGCACCGCATCACCGCTCAAGCCATTCATTTTCCAGTTTCCTGCTACCATTGTGGGACGCACGGCATTTCTTCCTCATGAGCAATCATCAACGCCGATCTCATCGTCCCCAAGGGGCCATCGACGGTGCCATCGTTGATATCTAACGTGGCGCCCAGTGTAAAGATTCCGCCTCAGGCGGTCAATTTAGCCCGTTCAGGACGAGGCGGCGCTGAGCGCGAGGTCGCTCAGTGCTGCGGTCAGCGTCGCCGCCACTGCGGACGCCAGATCGGCTGCCGCCGCTTCCACCATGATCCGCAACACGGGCTCCGTCCCCGAGGGGCGCACCAGCAGGCGTCCGGTCCCCGCCAGACGACCCTCGGCATCCGCGATGAGTTGTCGCGCCAACGGCTGGTCGAGCAAATCTTGCGCTCCGGCCATACGCACACTCGTCAGCACCTGCGGGAAGGGTCGATACCCTGCGCGCAGCGCTGCCAGCGTCTGGCCACTACGTCGCAAGATGCCCAGTATCTGCAGCGCGGCGAGCACACCGTCGCCCGTGGTATTTGCAGACGTGATGATATGCCCGGACGATTCGCCACCCAGAGGATAACCGTGACTGCGCATGGCTTCCAATACATAACGGTCCCCTACCGGCGTGCGCAGCATGGGTACACCACAATCCGCCAGCGCCTGCTCCAGGGCCAGATTACTCATGACCGTTCCCACCACACCGGCCAGATGACCCCGCTGACACATATCCCGAGCCAGAAGCCAGAGAATTTCATCGCCGTCGAGCAGTTCCCCATGCTCGTCCACCAGCACCAGACGATCCCCGTCACCATCAAAAGCGATTCCCACATCCGCACCACTCCGCAGCACCTCGCGACACAAGGCATCGGGATGAGTGGAGCCCACCTGATCATTGATGTTGATGCCGTTGGGTTCCGTGCCCAGAAAATCCAGCGTGGCCCCCAGCTCCCCGAAAATCATCGGGGCCACTTTGTAGTTGGCACCATGGGCACAATCCAGCACCAAATGCATCCCGCGCAGATCGAGATCAGCCGGGAAGGTGGTTTTGCAGAACTCCACGTAGCGACCCACCGCATCTTCCACCCGGCGCGCTTTGCCGAGACGCTCCGAAGCGGACAGGGTCATGGGTCGATCCATCCACGCCTCGATGGCCTCCTCCTGAGCATCTGGCAGTTTGTAACCATCTCCGGAGAAAAACTTGATGCCATTATCCTGGTAGGGATTATGGGAAGCACTGATGACAATCCCTGCATCCGCCCGCAAGGTGCGTGTCAGGTAGGCGATGGCCGGCGTCGGCAAAGGGCCAACCAGAAGAACGTCCACCCCCGCCGCAGCCAGACCCGACTCCAGGGCGGATTCCAACATATACCCAGAGAGGCGGGTATCCTTGCCGATCACCACCTGCGGTCGCCCCGATGCGTCGGCCGTGAGCACGTGCCCGGCGGCCCAACCCAAGCGCAACACCCATTCAGGATGAATGACAGAGTCTCCCACCTGACCGCGGACCCCGTCCGTACCAAACCATTTTCTCGTCATACCTCTCCCCAGATCCTTGTTTTCAAAACCATGATGCACACACAGCCCCAAGCGCCTAGGCGGCGCCCTCGTCAGGATGGATTTCTTCTTCGCCCTGGCGCATCCGATGCCAGACGCGCAGCGCCTGCACGGTTTCCGCCACATCGTGAACACGCACCACGCTGGCCCCGTGCTCCACGGCCCACAAGGCCGCGGCGACACTGCCCGCAACACGCGCCGACGCCTCCTCCACACCAGACCACTCTCCAATCATGCGTTTACGAGAGAGACCCACCAACATCGGGAACCCTAAACCGGCGAAGGCATCGAGATGGCGCAGCACTCTGCGATTGGCCGCCAAATTTTTGGCAAACCCAAAGCCAGGGTCAATGAGCAATCGCTGCCGGGGAATACCTGCCGCGAGGCAGCACGCTATCCGTTCGGACAGGAAGTCCCGGACCTCTGCCACCACGTCCGTGTAAGCGGTGTCCCTCTGCATATTCCGGGGGGTGCCCCGCATGTGCATCAAGCAGACCGGAATATCCAGGTCCACGACCGTCCGCAAGGCCAGCGGGTCGCCGCGCAAGGCCGTCACGTCATTCATCAACCCCGCACCCAAGGACCAGGCGGCCCGCATAACGGCGGCTTTGCTGGTATCCACCGAAATAGGAAGCGGTACTTCAGCCGCTACCGCCTCAAGCACGGGCAACAGGCGGCGCAGTTCCTCTTTCAAGGTCACCTCTGGCGCGCCAGGTCGGGTCGATTCCGCCCCTATGTCGAGGATGGCCGCCCCTTCTGCCCACATTTTCTGGGCGCGTTTCAAGGCGGCATCCACCGACAAGCAACGGCCACCGTCCGAAAACGAATCGGGGGTGACATTGAGCACCCCCATAACACAAGGGCGCCCGAGAACCAACGGGCGCCCGTTACAGTCCAGCGTCAGCATCAAACGGGACGTTCTCCCGGATTCAGGCCGGGCAACGGTTGGCCACCGAGATGGTCCGCCGTCGTGGCGTTGCCATTTCCGTCCGGCGTGGATGGATAACTCCCCGCCCCTTCCACCGGTGGCCGCGGGTCATGTCCCGACATGATGTCATTGACTTGTCCCGCATCCAGCGTTTCATATTTGAGCAAGGCACGGGCCATGGCTTCCACCTTGTCCCGGTTTTCCTCGATCAGCTTACGGGCGATCGCGTAACGCTCCTGAATGATGCTACGCACCTCCCCATCCACAGTTTGCGCCGTTTGCTCGGAGACGTTGCTGTGCTTGGTGATCTCTCGACCGAGAAAGACCTCTTCCTCTTTTTCACCGATCACCATAGGCCCGATGGTGGACATGCCCCACTGCGTCACCATCCGTCGCGCCAAGTCCGTGGCCCGCTCAATATCGTTCCCCGCACCCGTCGTCATCTGGTTGAGGAAGACCTCTTCGGCGATGCGGCCACCCATGAGAATGGAGATATTGCTCAGGATCTCCTGACGCTCATAGTTGAAACGATCCTCCATCGGCAACTGCATGGTGAGACCCAGGGCCCGGCCGCGCGGGATGATGGTGACCTTATGCACTGGATCGGTGCCCGGCAGCAATCTGGCCACCACCGCATGGCCAGACTCATGGTAAGCCGTGGTTTCACGCTGCTTGTCGCTCATGACCACCGACTTGCGCTCGGCGCCCATCATGACTTTGTCCTTGGCATCTTCAAAGTCGTGCATATCCACCAGACGCTTGCTTTTACGTGCCGCCATCAGCGCGGCCTCGTTGACCAGGTTGGCCAGATCCGCGCCGGAGAAGCCGGGAGTACCCCGTGCGATGATCTTGGGGTCCACGTCCGGGGCAAGCGGCACCTTACGCATGTGGACTTGCAAAATCTGCTCACGACCGCGGATATCCGGCAATGGCACGGTCACCTGCCGGTCGAAGCGACCAGGCCGCAACAACGCTGGATCCAGGACATCCGGGCGGTTGGTGGCAGCGACGACAATAATGCCCTCGGTACCCTCGAAACCGTCCATCTCGACCAGCAACTGGTTCAAGGTCTGCTCACGCTCATCGTTGCCACCACCCAAACCGGCGCCGCGTTGACGGCCCACCGCGTCGATTTCATCGATAAAAATGATACACGGGGCATGCTTCTTAGCCTGTTCGAACATATCACGTACCCGCGAGGCGCCGACACCAACGAACATTTCCACAAAATCAGACCCGGAGATGGAGAAGAAGGGCACCCGCGCCTCACCCGCGATGGCACGCGCCAGCAGGGTCTTACCGGAACCCGGTGAGCCCATGAGTAACACCCCTTTGGGAATCCGTCCGCCCAGGCGCTGGAATTTCTGCGGGTCACGCAAGAACTCCACGATCTCGGCGAGTTCCTCCTTGGCCTCTTCCACACCCGCCACATCGGCGAAGGTCACCTTGTTGTTCTCTTCCGTCAGCATGCGCGCCTTGCTGCGGCCAAAGGTCATCGCCCCCCGGCCCCCCGCGCCGCCACCCCCCATCTGCCGCATGAAAAATATCCACACGCCGATCAGCAGCAACATCGGGAACCAGGAAATCAGGATGGAAAGCAGTAGCGACTGCCCTTCCGGCGGCTTGACCGAGATTTTCACTCCGGCCGCCAACAACTGGGGCACGAGTTGGGTGTCATTCGCCGGCGTATAGACGTTGAACTGCTGCCCGGAATTCAGGCTGCCTTTGATGTGATTACCATTGATGGTGACATCCGCGACCTGGCCTTGCTTCACACTATTCACAAAGGCCGAAAAATCCATGGCCTGAGCTGGCGTAGAATTACCCGTATTGAGGTTCTGAAACACCAGCATCAGGATGACGCCGATGGCCACCCACAACAGCACATTCTTCAAGATATTATTCATTTCGCACACCCCCAAACGGGAGAATTTAGACTGATTATAAGAACGACATATCCCAGGATGTTAGCCTTCTGCCGCGCAACTGACAAGGGCAAGTCACCTAACCTTGCGTCCCGCCCACCGTCAAATCACGGATTCTCAGGGTTGGCTGACCCACGCCGACGGGTACACTCTGCCCATCCTTACCGCAAATACCCACTCCTGTGTCTAATTGGAGGTCATTGCCAATCATTTCAACCCTGGTGAGCACATCGGGGCCGTTCCCGATCAGGGTGGCCCCCTTGACCGGCCGGGTTATTTTTCCATTTTCAATGAGATACGCCTCGGAAGCGGAAAAAACAAATTTGCCATTGGTGATGTCCACCTGCCCTCCGCCGAAGTTGACGGCATAGAGCCCACGCTTGACACTGGCAATGATCTCTTGCGGATCGCGATCACCCGCCCGCATGTAGGTGTTGGTCATACGCGGCATCGGCAGGTGGGCGTAGGACTCACGGCGGCCATTGCCGGTCGAGCGGGTACCCGTCAGGCGCGCGTTGAGCGTATCTTGCAGATACCCCTTGAGAATGCCGTCCTCGATGAGCGTCGTGCACTGGGTGGGGGTGCCCTCATCATCCACATTGAGGCTGCCACGGCGACCCTCCAGGGTACCATCATCCACCACCGTGACCCCCGGTGCCGCCACGCGCTGTCCGATCCTGCCGCTGAAGGCGCTCGTGCCCTTGCGGTTAAAATCACCCTCGAGACCGTGGCCAATGGCCTCATGCAATAACACGCCCGGCCAGCCCGGCCCAAGGACCACGTCCATGCAGCCGGCGGGCGCGGCCTCCGCTTCCAGATTGATCAAGGCCTGACGCGCCGCTTCCCGGGCGAAATCCTCGGCCATGTCGCCTTGAAGAAGGCGCTGATAATCGTAACGACCGCCACCACCAGCACTTCCCTGCTCACGTCGCCCCCCCTGCTCGGCAATGACGGTGACATTGAGGCGCACCAGGGGGCGCACGTCGGCAACCATGCTCCCATCGAGACGCGCCACCAAAATGGCTTCGAAACGGGCACTAAGGCTGGCCATCACTTGCACGACGCGCGGGTCGCAGGCGCGCGCGGCCCGCTCCACCCGTTCCAGCAGGGCGATTTTCTCACCGTTGGAGATGGAACCCAAGGGGTCGACGGGCGGATAGAGCGCCAGCCCCTGACGCCGCTGCCAAACCAGTCCTTTCTCCCGCCCTGGCTGATGCACGATGGCGCGCGCCGCGTCCGCCGCAGTCAGCAGGGCCCCTACAGCAATTTCGTCCGAGTAGGCCAGGCCCTGGCGCTCGCCGCTCACGGCGCGCACCCCGACCCCCTGTTCGATGGCGTGACTGCCCGACTTCACGACCCCCTCTTCCAGGCTGAAGCCTTCGCTGCGACTGTACTGGAAATACAGATCGGCATCGTCCAAAGCCCGATGGGTAAGGCGGCCGAACACTCTTTCCAGCGCCCCTTCGCTAATTCCGCTGGGCGTAAAGAAGGTGGCGCGGGCAATTTCCAAGGCTGAGGCGGTCATGGTGATCCTTCCTGACAGATGATGCGCTCAGTATGCGCCCAAGAGCAGGCTTAGAACAAGTCCAAACCCATTTTGGCGCGCCCGGGCATCCGGCCCCCCCCCGGGAATATCGGAAAACCACGGCGGCGAACCCATGGCCGCGGTATTTAATAATGGTGTTCTCAATGATACGGTTGCACGGTTATCCACACCCTCTTCCAGGTTTGTGCCCGGGATTATGCACAAGATATAGTTGACATAGGCAAAGAGGGGGCTATATTTAGTGGTCATAGGCCATGCAGTCCGATGATGCACCCGGCCGTGAGTGTCTTTTCAGAGAATGCCCAATCGCACCGTCGTTTGCGTTCACCATGCCCAGATCTGGAGTCATCTATGCCCAATCCCGCCGCTCAGACCATGATCAGCAATCCTGCCTACGACCCTTCCGAAGCCAGTCATTATAAGGTTATTCGCCGCAACAACACGATGGTCGGCTTTGACGCCAGCAAAATCCACATTGCCATGACAAAAGCCTTCCTCGCCGTGGAAGGCGGCGGCGGGGCGGCGAGCGCGCGCGTTCGTGACCTTGTCAGCCGCTTGACGGCGCAGGTGATCGAGGCACTGAAACGACGTCAGCCGGGGGGCGGCACCTTTCACATCGAAGACATCCAAGATCAGGTGGAACTGGCCCTGATGCGCGCGGGTGAGCACGAGGTGGCGCGAGCCTACGTGCTTTACCGGGAAGAGCGGGCGCGGGAACGTCGGCAACAGGCTGCGGTAACATCCAGCACGGCGTCCGCCATCGCCGTCTGTTATGCCGATGGCGGTCAGCGGGCACTGGACATGGCGCGGCTGCGCGCCGTCATCGAAGAGGCCTGTGGCGGGCTGGGGACCGCGGTCTCGGTAGATGCGATCCTCGGCAACACCGTCAAAAATCTCTACGACGGCATCAGCGAGGATGAACTGTTCCAGGCGCCCATCCTCGCCAGCCGCGTTCTCATAGAACAGGACCCGGCCTACGCCTACGCGACCGCGCGCTTGCTCCTCGACCGCGTGCGTCGGGAAGTGCTCGGCGAGCCCGCAACGCAGGCGGAGATGGCGACGCGTTATCCCGAGTACTTCCGCGATTATCTACAAACCGGTATCCAGAATGAACGCCTTGATCCGCGTTTGGCGCAATTTGACCTGGAACGCATCACGGCTGCCCTCCGGCCGGAACGGGATCTTCAATTCCAGTATCTGGGCCTGCAAATCCTCTATGACCGTTATTTCCTGCATGTGCGGGAACGCCGGATTGAATTGCCGCAGGCTTTCTGGATGCGCGTGGCCATGGGGCTGGCCGTAGAAGAAATCGACCGCGAAACCCACGCCATCGCCTTTTATGAGGTGCTGTCCAGCTTCGACTTCGTCAGTTCGACGCCCACGCTATTCAACGCCGGAACACTGCGGCCGCAATTATCCAGTTGTTTCCTGACCACGGTGGGCGACGATCTCGATGACATCTATGAGGCCATCAAGGAGAACGCCATGCTCTCCAAGTTCAGCGGCGGCCTGGGGAATGACTGGACGCCGGTACGTGCGATGGGTGCTTACATCAAGGGGACCAACGGCAAATCCCAAGGGGTGGTACCCTTCCTCAAGGTGGTCAATGATACCGCGGTGGCGGTCAACCAGGGGGGTAAGCGCAAGGGGGCGGTCTGCGCCTATCTGGAAACCTGGCACATGGATATCGAGGAATTTCTCGAACTGCGTAAAAATACCGGCGACGACCGCCGCCGCACCCACGACATGAATACCGCCAACTGGATTCCCGATCTCTTCATGGAACGTGTGGAAAGCAACGCGATGTGGACGCTGTTCAGTCCCAACGAAACGCCGGATTTGCATGACCTCACCGGGTCGGCCTTCCGGGAGCGCTATGCGCACTATGAGCGCATGGCGGATGCGGGTGAAATGGAGATCTTCAAGCGGATGCCCGCCATTCAACTCTGGCGCAAGATGCTGACCATGCTCTTCGAGACCGGGCATCCGTGGGTCACCTTCAAGGACCCTTGCAATCTGCGCAGCCCGCAGCAGCATACCGGGACGGTGCACAGTTCCAACCTCTGCACCGAAATCACCCTTAACACCAGCGCCAAGGAAATTGCGGTCTGCAATCTGGGATCGGTCAACCTGGTGTCGCATCTGCGCGCGACGGCCGCCCCGGAAACCGGGACACTGCGAGAGGACAGCACGCCGGAAGAGTTGCTGGCCCTGATCGACTCCGAGAAGCTGGGACATACCATCCGGGTAGCCATGCGGATGCTGGACAACGTCATCGACATGAACTACTACGCCGTTGCCAAGGCGCGTAACAGCAATATGCGCCACCGGCCGGTGGGGCTGGGCCTGATGGGCTTCTCGGACGCCCTGTTGCGCATGCGGATTCCCTACGCCTCAGCCGCCGCTGTCGCCTTCGCCGATGTCAGTCAGGAGATCATCTCCTATCACGCCATCGACGCCTCGGCGGATCTGGCCCGGGAGCGGGGGAGTTACCAGAGTTTTCCGGGCTCCCTGTGGAGTGAGGGCATCCTGCCCATCGACAGCATCGAACTACTGGCGGGTAGTCGTGAACAGGGCGTCGACGTAGACCGCAGTCAACGCCTGGACTGGGCCGCGCTGCGTAACAAGGTACGGGGCGGGATGCGCAACAGCAATTGTCTGGCCATTGCTCCGACCGCCACGATTTCCAACATCGTCGGTGTCAGTCAGGGGATCGAACCGATCTACCAGAATCTCTATGTCAAATCCAACCTGTCCGGCGAGTTCACGGTGGTGAACAGCTATCTGGTTCACGACCTGAAACGCCTGGGACTCTGGGATGAGGTCATGGTCGACGATCTCAAATATTTCGACGGCTCGGTCATGCCCCTCGACCGGATTCCGGTCAGCATCAAACCTCTGTACGCCAACGCTTTCGAGACCGATCCGGAATGGCTGGTGGAAGCGGCGGCACGGCGACAGAAATGGCTGGATCAGGCCCAAAGTCTGAACCTCTATTTTGGACAACCTTCCGGCAAGAAAATTGACGAGATCTACCGGTTGGCCTGGCGTCGTGGCCTGAAGACGACCTACTACCTGCGTTCACTGGGGGCCACCGCGGCGGAAAAATCCACGGTGCAGACGAATACGCTCAACGCCGTATCGGGGCAACTCAAGGTCTGTGCGATCGACGACCCGACCTGTGAGGCCTGTCAGTAACACGGTCCATAGCGCATCACCGCGCTGGCGGGTCGACAGACCACGCCGCGCCCGGTACAAAAGGAAGCGATCATGTTAAACTTTGAAGAAAACCTTCGCAAAGAATCTGTATTGAATGGACGTTTTTCTATGAGTCAAAACCAGGCGGCAGGGATCGGCAGTACGGAGACAAGCGGTTTCGAACGCGTGCGCGCCGAAGACAAGCGCATCATCAACGGCCACGCCGACGTCAACCAACTGGTGCCCTTCAAATATCAATGGGCCTGGGACAAATACCTCGCCGCCTGCGCCAACCACTGGATGCCGCAGGAAATCCAGATGTCCCGGGACATCGCCCTGTGGAAGGATCCCAAGGGACTGACCGAGGACGAGCGGCGTATCGTGAAGCGCAATCTGGGCTTTTTTGTGACGGCGGACAGCCTGGCGGCCAACAACATCGTGCTCGGCACCTATCGTCATATCACCGCCCCGGAATGTCGCCAGTATATGCTGCGCCAGGCCTTTGAAGAGGCCATTCATACCCACGCCTATCAGTACATTGTCGAATCCATCGGCCTCGATGAGGGCGAGATATTCAACATGTACCATGAGGTGCCATCGGTACGGGATAAAGATCAGTTTCTGATGCCCTTTATCGACATTCTGGCGGACCCCCACTTCAAAACCGGCACCCTGGAAAATGACCAGAAATTATTACGCTCGCTGATCGTGTTTGCGGCGATTATGGAAGGCACCTTTTTCTATGTGGGTTTCAGCCAGATTCTGGCGATGGGTCGGCAGAACAAAATGGTGGGCGCGGCGGAACAGTATCAGTACATCCTGCGCGATGAATCCATGCACTGCAATTTCGGTATCGATATGGTCAACCAGATCAAGGTGGAAAACCCGCAGCTCTGGACGGAGGTTTTCCAGCAGGAAATCATCGACCTGATCCGCCGTGGCGTAGAGCTGGAATGTGCTTACGCCGACGATACCATGCCCCGCGGCGTGCTCGGACTGAATGCGCCGGTCTTCAGGGAATACGTCCAATATATCGGCAATCGCCGTCTGGTGCAGCTCGGTTTGCCGCAGCAATATCCGGGCGTACAGAATCCTTTCCCATGGATGAGCGAAATGATGGATCTCAAGAAAGAGAAGAACTTTTTTGAGACGCGGGTCACCGAATACCAGACCGGCGGGGCGCTGAACTGGGAATAAGCGGGCGGCCCCGTTGGACGACACATTAAAGTGAGATCAAGCGAGACCAGGCAGCCAAACGTAGGCTGCCTATTTTTGTGTAGTGATGCCAAAAGATAAAAACCTCGGCTCGCGTGTAATGTCCAAACCATAATTCGAATGTCCACAGTGCAGCGTGAGCGATCGTCCAGTGGACTGACCATCATGTTCTCAAAATTCGTCACCATGGCTCGAAACCGTATCCGTCTTTTGAGAACGGTTTTCGAGAATTGCAACCCTTTGATTTAATGTGCAACAATCACCGCCATCTGAAGACTCTCGAAAACGGTTATTTGTGAGAGGCCGTCACAGCGACCGTTGGAACGGGCAGGGTCGGACACAGAAAGATAAAGGGGCTGATGCACGCTTCACGCCGCCGAATCAGGGCCGCATGTGTCCATCCATCCAGCGTCGATAAAACCTTCGTTAACGGTGCACCAGGTTTCCCAATATTCCCATGACAAAGACCAGCAACACCCAGATCCATCCCCAGGGCCACAGACTGCGTTTCAGAGCTATTTTCCAACGTGCCCGATAAACTAGCAGGTAAATGAAAGCCACCAGCACCCAGGAGAAAGTGAGGCGTCCCAGAAGATCACCGAAAACATAAGGCGTAACACTCATGACCATTCGCCAGGGTTGGCACTTTTTATGCCATCAATCCAGAGCGCACCAGGACGCCTCGCTTTGTCCGTTTCTCCTGTAAGATCAATCCAGGCAATCCAATTTTGTCGAGAAAAAGAATGATCATCTTGTCGTCATAATCGGGGTCGTTCATATCCGGCCACTCATCGTCCAGGCATTTCAGTATGACCCCCTTGTCTACGTGCCAAATCGTGAACTTGTCGGTATAGGAGTCATCGAAGACGATCCTTCCCTCGCTGAGCAGGCGGTCGATAATGGCAAGCATCAACGCTTTTTTTTCTGACCGACTGACTGGCGCGCCTTTGCTGTCCACCTTGACATGATCGACATCCTGCCATATGTGGTAAAGTAGAAGCGAGAACCAGGTATTGAAACCGTAGGAACAGGCTTGTTCCCATGTCTCCAACGAATCGTCCTGTCTGATGAACTCTTCTATATCCAAGTTATTACCTCGCAAATTTGACTTCTCTACCCATTTGATCTCGAAGGGGTCCTTTGGGCACATCTATGGTCCATGCCTTACCCCCGGTTACTTGAGTCGTACTATCTGCAAAGTCGCGCAATGTAAAGTTGCCTGGGTGTGTGAAGAGCGCATAAATAAAGTGCCCTGCACCAACGGCAGACTGTTCGAAACCATCTCTGAATCCATGTATAAACCCGTCAATGAACAGCACGGCGTTTCCGAGCCCGCCGGCAAAGTTCGGAAAGCTTCCCGCCCCAATCTGTGCTACGGTTTTTTGTACGCAGGTGAGGCCTTGCCGCAGCGCGCTTTGCCGCTGCGTTACCTGGTATGGCGCCTGCTGTGCAGGAAATTCATTGGTATCGGCGATTGTTTTTAATCATTCGGCTGATCTACCCTCATTTTATCAGACACAATGCATCATCGTGTCTGATATTCGTGTTGCCAAAACGGCTCTATCCTAGCCGAGTCCGACGACCGCTTCCAGTCTGCTGACAACACTCTCACCACCCCACTTTTTCATGATATAACATCACAAAAGCTAAGGGGATAACATGCCGCGCGGACCAGCCAAGAAGAAAACCGAAGACACCAGCCAGAGCCTCGAATCCAAGCTCTGGGCCACCGCCGACAAGTTGCGCGGGCACCTGGACGCCGCCGACTACAAGCATGTGGTATTGGGCCTCATTTTCCTGAAGTACATCTCGGATCGCTTCGCCCAAAGGCATGCAGAAATCGTCCGGGAAGAAGCGGGTACTTACGCAGCCGAAGATCGGGACGAATACACGGCGGAAGGCGTGTTCTGGGTACCCTTATCGGGCCGCTGGGACAGGGTACAGGCCGCCGCCAAACAGCCGGACATCGGCAAGCGCATCGACAATGCCATGACCGAGATCGAGCGGGAAAACCCCCATCTGAAAAACATCCTGCCCAAGGGTTATGCCCGTCCCACACTGGATCAGCGCCGCCTGGGTGAACTGGTGGACCTCATCGGTACCATTGGCTTAGGCACGGCGGAACATCAGGCCCGCGACACCCTGGGCCGCGTCTATGAGTATTTTCTGGGCATGTTCGCCAGCGCGGAAGGCAAGCGTGGCGGCGAATTCTACACCCCGGCATCGGTGGTCAGAACCTTGGTCACCATGCTGGCCCCCTACAAGGGACGCATCTATGACCCCTGCTGCGGGTCCGGCGGCATGTTCGTACAAAGCGAAAAGTTCATCGAAGCCCATGGCGGCAAAGTGGGCGACATCAGCGTCTATGGGGAGGAATCCAACCCCAACACCTGGAAGCTGGCCCTCATGAATCTGGCCATTCGCGGCATCGAGGCCGACCTGGGGCCGGAAGCGGCGGACACCTTTCATAAAGACCTGCATCCCGATCTGCGGGCGGATTACATTCTCGCCAACCCGCCCTTCAACATATCCGATTGGGGCGGCGACCTGCTGCGGGATGACAAACGCTGGCAGTACGGGATACCGCCCACCGGCAACGCCAACTTCGCCTGGGTGCAACACATGGTCCATCACCTGGCCCCCTACGGCATCGCGGGCTTCGTGTTGGCCAATGGTTCCATGTCCTCCAACACCAGCGGCGAGGGCGAAATCCGCAAGAACCTCATCGAAGCGGATCTGGTGGACTGCATGGTGGCCATGCCGGGCCAGCTTTTCTACAGCACCCAGATTCCCGTCTGCCTGTGGTTCCTGGCAAAGAACCGGGATGACGGACGCGGCATGGTTGGCAAGGAACTGTTTGAACGCACCGGCGAAGTACTGTTCATCGATGCCCGCAACATGGGTTTCATGGCCGACCGCACCCACCGGGAACTGAGCGACGAGGACATCCAGAAGATCGCCGACACCTACCACAACTGGCGCGGTGATGGGGACGGGGAATACGCGGATATTCCCGGATTCTGCAAGGCCGCCAGTCTTGATGAAATCCGCAAGAACGGCCACGTCCTGACACCAGGGCGCTATGTGGGGGCTGCCGCCAAGGATGACGATGATGAACCCTTTGAAGAAAAGATGGCACGGTTGACCAAAGACCTATCGGAACAGTTGGCGGAAGGACAGCGGCTGGAAGACGAGATGCTGAAGAACTTTCGGGTGTTGGGGTATGAGTTATGAGTGGCCCCATTGACAACGCAGTGTATCAATACAAAAATCAACATGCGGCTTGAATGGGACGAGGCCAAGCGGCAAGCCACCCTGGAACATCGGGGTTTGGATTTTGCCGATTGCAAAGAAATCTTTGCAAATGTGACCTTCGAGTTTCCCGACGACCGTAAGAGCTATGGTGAACCCCGGACGATCTGCATCGGATTTCTGAAAGGCCGTATGGTAGCGGTGGTTTACACTCAGCGGGGGGTTCACCGTCGCATTGTCTCGATGAGGAAGTGCAATGAACGCGAAAAGAAAGCCTACCGTGACCGTCTGGAAAGACGAGGATGAGGCCCCAGAGCTGACCGGGGTTGAATTCGATCATCCGCAAGGCCGATGGAAACACGGTGGGGAACCCATTGAAGAAGTTCAGGGCAAGGCGGCCTTCCGCGAGGCGCTGAAGAAGAAACAGGTCAACATGCTGATCGACGCCGATGTTCTGGAATTTTATCGCCGGAAGGCTGGTGGGCGCGGCTACCAGACACTCATCAATCGGACCTTGCGCGAATCCATGGAACGGAACGCCCTGCTGGACGCCGTGCGGCAGGTGGTTCGGGAAGAAATGCACCATCGGGAATGACGATGGGGCTGCCAGGGTATGAATGTAATGACGCAATGACCGCTTACCGTGATCTCATCAAGATTACCAAGGAAGCAAGGAGTCCTCGTCCTTCAGGGCGAGGAGGATGTCAACGCCTACAGACCATCTCCGGATCAATGGCATTTGGACAACAAAACGAGGAAGCCATGAAATGTGTCATTTGTAAACATGGAAATACGGAACCGGGTTACGCCACCGTTACTTTAGAACGGGGTGATACGGTGCTGGTCATTCGTGATGTACCCGCACAAATCTGTAGCGAGTGTGGAGAATACTATCTCGACACAGCCACCAGCACGCACGTCATGGCATTGGGCGAAGAAGCAGTACAGCGCCACGCAGAAGTGGAAGTGCTTCGCTATGTCGCTTAGCTGACAACGCGAAATGATTTGCGAACTGGATACCGTCATTCCAAGGTCACAATTGGTGGACTTAAACGAGGAGCCTGACTTGAGATCACAATCCGTGACCTCAAGTGCCCATGGCGGGAGAAGGTATTCTCCCTACGCCTTCACCGAACGGAGCGTGGCCATGCTCTCGGCGGTGCTGCGCAGCGAAACTGCCGTCCAGATCAGCATCCACATCATCAATGCCTTTGTCGCCATGCGCCGGTTCATGGCCGCCAATGGCGGCCTGCTCCAACGCATGGACTCGCTGGAAAAACGGCAAATCCACCACGAGATCAACACCGACGACCGTTTCAACAAGGTATTCGACGCGCTCGAAAGCAAAAGCCTGAATCCCACCCAGGGCATCTTTTTTGACGGCCAGATATTCGACGCCTATGTGTTCGTCAATGACCTGCTGCGCCAGGCGAAACAATCCATCGTCCTGATCGACAACTACATCGACGACAGTGTGCTGATGCAACTGGCCAAGCGCCGCCAAGGCGTCAGCGCCACCATCCTGACCAAAACCATCAGCAAGCAGATTGCCCAAGACCTGAAAAAGCACAACGCCCAGTATCCGCCGATCCAGATACATGAGTTTGGCGACAGCCACGACCGTTTTCTGATTCTTGTTGATTGCGGAAGACGGCGGCTGGAAGACGAGATGCTGAAGAACTTTCGGGTGTTGGGGTATGAACTGTGATGGGACTCTGTTTGCGGTTTATACCCAATATGATATAGGCTGCCCCATGGCACAATCGCAACGTCCTTGCTCTGGGTGGCTTCCGCCAAAAAGGATCTCATGGATATGCCAGAGGACGTGCGGGATACGTTTGGGTATGCGTTGCATCTGGCGCAAATAGGTGACAAGCATCCCAAGCCGGATATGGACAGGATACGCGAGCGGTTGAAGTGGGCAGAACAACACGCCAAGGGGGTGATCGAATGAACATCGAATGGGGTGGTGGCAACGTCTATGCGGACATCGGTGTGTCTGATGCTGAAGAAATGCTGCTTAAAGCGCAACTGGCTTCCCGTATTGCCGGAATGATTCAGAACAAAGGATTGACACAATCTCAGTCAGCGAAATTACTGGGTATTCCACAACCCAAGTTGTCCCTGATGCTGCGCGGGCAGTTCCGGGGAATCAGTGAAGTCAAAATGCTGGAATGTCTGGCCCGTTTGGGCCGGGATATTCAGATCGTCATCGGGCCGGAACATGCGGGGATAGGGAATATCGTGGTGGTATAAATGCGGAATCCGAGGATTGAGCCATGCTACAAACCATTGAAGTGGAAATTGATGCACAGGGACAGGTGCATCCCGTGGGATTGAACAAGCCGTTGCCGCCAGGCCGCGCCTTGCTGACCTTGCTGACGCCGCCTGCCAACGAAGAAGCGCTGCTTTCGGAAGCGGCACTGGCTGAAGATTGGTTGAAACCCGAAGAGGATGCGGCATGGGCCTACTTGCAGCCGGTCAGGTAGTGGTGCTGCCCTTTCCGTTTTCTGATCTCTCACGAAACAAGTACCGGCCCGTACTGGTGCTGGCTGATGCGTGTCGTGGCGACTGGATTGCCTGTCAGATCACCAGCAATCCTTATTCCGACCCCCGCGCTCTCGCGCTGACGGAACAGGATTTCGCGAACGGTGGACTTGCGCACACCAGCTATCTGCGTCCCGGCAAGCTCTTCACGGCTCACGCGGACTTGACGGAACAGATTGTGGGCACGGTGAAACCAGACTTTCTGAATCGGGCGCGGGAAGCGGTAATCCAGGTGATTCGGGGGAAGCCATGACCCGCGAACTGGATACCGTCTTTCTGTTGAAAGGCCAACCCAATGAGGGCTTGGTGAAGGGCGATGTAGGGTCCGTGGTGTTCATCCATGAGGGCGGCAAAGTCTTTGAGGTCGAGTTTACTACTCTAACCGGTGAACCATTAGGGTTGCTGACCTTGGCTGAAGATGAAATCCGGCCCGTCTCGGCAAGGGATGTGCCGCATGTGAGGGTGGCGTAGATGCTCATCAGAGGCGCTACATTAAACTACCTCGGTGCAGCGCAGAGCGTTGCTGCCCAGAATCTCAAGGGGCTGGGGCATGGTGGGTAAATGGCGTGAAGTAACACTTGGTGAGATTGCTGAGATTTACGATGGGCCGCACGCAACCCCCAAAAAAACCGATGATGGTCCAATTTTTCTCGGAATATCAAATATTTCCAGAGGCCGGCTTGATCTATCCAATACCGAGCATGTTTCTGAGAACGATTTTCATCGTTGGACCCGTCGGGTTGAACCCGAAGAAGGCGACGTAGTGTTCTCATATGAGACCCGCCTCGGTGAGGCGGCACGGGTTCCTCATGGTTTGCGATGTTGCCTCGGCCGCCGCATGGGCTTGCTTCGCGCTCGCGGTGGCCTGGTAGACCCACGTTTTTTACTGTACGCATACCTCGGTCCAGATTTTCAGGACACACTATACTCACGCACTGTCCACGGCAGCACAGTTGATCGCATTCCTTTAATCAACATGCCGCATTTCCCAATAGTCATCCCTGGAAACATTCAAGAACAACGTCGCATCGCCCACATCCTCGGCACCTTGGACGACAGGATCGAGAACAACCGCAAAACGGCGAAGACCCTGGAAGCCATGGCGCAGGCCATCTTCAAGTCCTGGTTCGTGGACTTCGACCCGGTACGCGCCAAGATGGCCGGGGAATCCCAGGAAAGCATCTGCAAGCGGCTGAAGCTCACGCCTGAGATTCTGGACCTGTTCCCGGATAGGCTGGTGGATTCGGAATTGGGGGAAATTCCTGAAGGGTGGCGGGTGGGGAAGCTTGGTGATGTCGCGGAACATCCCCGCCGGAGCGTGCAACCAAACAGTATCGAACCGGATAGGGCCTACATCGCATTGGAACACATGCCAAAGCGGTCTATCGCGCTCTTCGACTGGGGGATAGCCAATGGACTGGAAAGCAACAAGTTCGAGTTCAAGAAGGGCGAGATCCTATTCGGCAAGCTCCGGCCATACTTTCACAAGGTCGGCATTGCGCCATTGGACGGCGTGTGCTCTACAGACATCGTGGTCGTGGCGCCGCGAAGCGCTGACTGGTTCGCCTTTGTTCTGGCTCATGTGTCGAGTAACAACTTAGTCGAATACGCGAACGTTGGCTCGACCGGAACGAAGATGCCGAGGACCAGTTGGACTGACATGGCGCGCTACAACATCGCGACACCCCCAAAAACTGTCGCCAGGGTATTCAGCGAGATGTTGCTCCCATCCATTGACCGCATCATCGTCGGTATTCATGAATCCCGCACCCTCGCCGCCATCCGCGACGACTTGCTGCCCAAACTGATTTCGGGAGAAATCCGAGTCCCAGATGTGCAGACAATGGTTCATACAGCCATCGGAACCATTCAATGAAGACCAAAACTTGGCAGCTTCAAACCCACATCCGATCCGAGATGCTGGGCGATCTGCGCAAGATTGAGGGCATGAAGAACCTTCTCGGCCCCCTGGCGCAGTTCATTGTGGTTGTGGATGCCAATATCATTCTGGGTGATCTGATCTGGCTTGTTAGCAAACGGAAAAATCCAGAGGCAGCCACCGAACTTGTGGAGTGCATCAAGGCTGGAACCATCGTAGCCTATGTCGCCCGCCCGGTGTTGGCGGAAGTGGATGAGCACATTTCGACGATAGCCGCGACCAAAAAACTGCCTGAAGATGCGTTGCGGCAAGAGTGGAAGATCTATCGCAAGATCATCAATGTCAGAACTCCCAGGAGGCATCTGGTTGACCGCTACAAGGGAGGTCAAGACCCGGACGACGCGCCAACCATTGCACTCGCAAAAATGATTCGGGCAGATGGCATTCTGAGCAAGGACAGCGACATCGTGGCGATGGGCGGCCTTGCGATCGAGTTGGACTTTACGGATCGCGCAAGAGACTATTCACGAAAAACCGCTATAGCGGTGACTATTCGTTGCTCAGGCGGAATCGCGCTGATCGTCTCTTGGGCATCAATTGAAATCGTCCTAAAGTCGGCAGCAGGTTTTGTCGCGTGGTTTAGAAAATTGCCTGCGTGTGTCCAGATCGTCCTTTTTGTCGCAGTCGTCGCTGTCGCGTCGAACAAGAATGTACAAGAGTGCGTGATCGCCATGATTGCGCCAATCAGGACCGCAATATCCGGTCACTGGCCAGAGGTGCTTGACTGGCTGGCGAGCGTAGGCACAACGCTTGCCGAAAACACGCTTGCGCCGCCCGTCCCAACTTTCAAAACGCAGAAAAGTCGCAGAGCATCTCCATGAACGAATCCACCATCGAACACCACGCCATCGCCCTCTTCCGCGAACTGGGCTACACCTACGCATTCGGCCCCAACATCGGCCCGGATAGCGACCATCCTGAACGCGAAGACTACACCGAAGCCCTGCTGCTGGAACGCCTGCGCACCGCCATCCATACGCTCAATCCCGCCGTCCCTAAAGACATCCGCGACGAGGCCTTGCGCATGGTGCGGGATGCCGCCCACGGCGGGTTGATGACTCAGAATAACCTCATCCAGCGCATGCTGGTGGAAGGCGTGCGGGTGGCGCATCAGGTGGACGGCGAAGAGCGCGGCATCATCGTCCGCCTGCTGGATTACGATCACCCCGAAAAGAACGATTTTCTGGTGGCCAACCAGTACACCGTCATTCATGACCGTATCAACCGCCGAGCAGACCTGGTCGTCTTTATCAACGGCATGCCCCTGGGCCTCTTTGAACTGAAAAACATGGCCGATGCCAATGCTACCGTGCGCAAAGCCTGGAACCAGTTGCAGACCTATCAGGCGGATATCCCGAACCTCATGGCCTACAACGCCGTGCTGGTCATCAGTGATGGCCTTAAGGCCGCCATGGGCTGCCTGGGCGCCCCCTACGAACGCTTCCTGCCGTGGAAGACCATCGACGGTCAGGAACTCATGCAAAAGGGGGATGACCCCTTACGCTTCCTGATTCACGGTGTTTTTGAACCCGGCCGCTTTCTGGACCTGCTGCGGTACTTCGTCGCCTTTGAAGACGATGGCCGCAAACTCAGCAAGAAGATCGCCGCCTATCATCAGTTCCACGCCGCCCACAAAGCCCTGCTGACCATCCTGGCCGCTGCCGGCATCGGCGGCGACCGCCGGGGTGGTGTGGTCTGGCATACCCAGGGGTCCGGCAAGAGCCTCACCATGCTGTTCTTCGCGGGTATGCTCATCCAGCATCCCGCACTGGAAAACCCCACGATCCTCATGCTCACCGACCGCACGAACCTGGACACCCAGTTGTTCGATACCTTTGCGGCGGGCAGCCAGCTTTTACGGCAAGACCCGCAACAGGCCGACAGCGTCAGTGATTTGCGGGAATTGCTGCAAAGGGCGTCGGGGGGTGTGGTCTTCAGCACCATCCAGAAATTCCAGAAAGACCGCCACGAACCCCAGGGCAAGCACCCGGTATTGTCCGACCGAAAGAACATCATCGTCATGGTGGATGAGGCCCAGCGCAGCCAGTACGAAATTCTGGACGGCTATGCCGCCAATCTGCGGGCGGCCTTGCCCAACGCGACCTTCGTGGCCTTCACCGGCACCCCACTGGAACTGGATGACCGGGATACGCGGGTGGTGTTCGGCGATTACATCGACATCTACGACATCCAGCGGGCCGTCGAGGACGGCGCCACCGTGCCCATCTATTACGAAAGTCGCCTAGTGCGCCTCAACCTGCCGGAAGACCAGCGGCCCCTCATCGACAGCACCTTTGAGGAAATCACCGAAGACGACGAGCAGGATAGCAAGGAACGCCTCAAAACCCGCTGGGCGCAACTGGAAGCCCTGGTTGGCGCCCCCAAGCGAGTGGAACAGATTGCCGCCGATATGCTGGACCATTGGGAAAAGCGCAAGAGCATCCTGTCCGGCAAGGCCATGATCGTCGCCATGAGCCGCCGCATCGCCGTGGAACTCTATGATGCCATCATCCGTATTCATCCCGACTGGCACAGCGAAGACGACATGCAAGGCCGCATCAAGGTGGTCATGACGGGTTCGGCCAGCGATCCCATCGAATGGAAGCCGCACATCCGCAGCAAGGCGGGCAATGAAGCCATTGCCGACCGCCTGAAAGACCCGGATGATCCGTTAGAAATCGTCATCGTGCGAGATATGTGGCTGACGGGCTTCGATGCCCCGGCCCTGAATACGCTGTACGTGGACAAACCCATGCGCGGGCACACCCTCATGCAGGCCATCGCCCGCGTCAACCGGGTCTTCACCAACAAGTCCGGCGGCCTGGTAGTGGACTACATCGGCATCGCCCAGGATCTGAAAAACGCCATCGCCACTTACACCCGGTCCGGGGGCAAAGGGAACCCGGCGGAAACCGTAGAGGCCGCCATCAAGGTGCTGCTGGAAAAACTGGACATCTGCCGCAGTATGTTCCACGGCTGTGACTATCAGGATTATCTGACCGGCGACGGATCGGAAAAGGTGGCCACCCTGCGCAAGGGCACCGAGTTCATCCTGTCCCAGGAACTCACGGAAGAAGGCATCAAGCGCCGTTTCCGAAATGCCACATCGGGGCTCAGGAAGGCCGCCACGCTGGCGGCGGGCGACGATGTGGTGGAACGTTGCCGCACCGAGATCGTTTTCTTCCTGAGTGTCCGCGCCACTCTGGACAAGACCAGCGACGCGGAATCCCTGGTGGAAGAGCAGGAATACGCCATTCGCCAGTTGATTGACCAGTCCATCGCCCCGGAAGGCGTGGTGGACCTGTATGCGGTGGCGGGGCTGCCCAAAAGCGAAATATCCCTGCTGTCCGATGAATTCATCCACCAGATCGAGGCCATGCCCGAAAAGAATCTGGCGCTGGAAATGCTCAGAAGGCTGCTACAGGACAAGGTCCGCAAGGAAGGCAAAGGCAACCTGATCCAGAGCAAAGCCTTTTCGGAAAAGCTGGAAGAAGCCCTGCGCAAGTACCATAACAGGTCGGTGGATACGGTCGAGGTGATGCAGGAACTCATTGAACTGGCGAAAGCCTTGCAGGCGCTGGATCAGCGTCATGCGGAACTGGGCCTCAGCAAAGAGGAAGCGGCGTTTTATGACGCCCTGGCGACCAACGATTCCGCCGTGCAGGCCATGGGCGACGATGCTCTGAAAATGATCGCCAAGGAAGTGGCCGATACCGTGCGCCAGAACACGCGCATCGACTGGTCCATCCGGGAACAGGCGCGGGCGCATTTGCGGCGCATGGTGAAACGGGTCTTACGGAAACACGGCTACCCACCCGACATGCAGGAAGGGGCGGTGAATATGGTCATTGAGCAGGCTGAGGGGTTGGTGGCATAGTTATCTATGTGGGTGCCAAACGAGGAGATGAGGATCACAAAATAACGCGACAAATCCAATAATATATATTGCAAAAGTTAGCCAGTAGAGAGGGTTGTTTTTTAACATTGGCCAAAATCCAAAATACTTTCTTTCAAGCCTCTTTTGAATTTTAAGTATATAGACATTATCGCTTTTATTAGCAACCTTCCGGATAACTCTTATTATCTTTGGAAATTTATCTCTTCCGTATTGCATATAGCATAGCCACACTAAAAACGAAAGCAGGCTAAGGAGCACTGATTGTGCCGCCAAAGCCGCTATTTCAGACAAAAAGCCAATCGTTATTGCTGAATAATTAAGAAACTGAGACCACTCTGCAAACTGTTTTTCGATTTCTGCATCAGTATTCATAACTGCCTCAAAGGATCTATACCAGCCAACATACGACCACCACAGCTCACCTTACGTTATGGGCAAACGACGTTACGTCGCATATTTCTCGAAGGCTTTACCGATTGCCTCTACTATACGTTTTTTCATGTGTAAAGAGAGCCGCTTCGGTACAGAAGCCTCCTCTATCTCAAAGCGCAATGACTTGCGAACAGAATCGAGCGTGTCCTTTTCCTCCCCAAAGATATCCCCCATATGTTGATATGGCGACTTAGTATAACGAGAAAGGATCATTTCCGCGAAAGCCCGTTTAACAGCGTTACTCATTTTTTCTATGCCAGACAAAATCTCCTTTGTTTCCAGATATCCAAAAAACACGTTCCGGTTCCATTCAGATTGCAGTCCAAAGGTTTGATATAAGGTTTTCATGTCTGAGCTAGTGTAAAGCTCTTTCCAGTCATCTTGAGCCCGCTGTTTCAAACGAACTTCGTCAATTAAAGGTGTGTTTAACTGCGCGTATTCAAAAACCTGCTTTGCAATCCCGTCAAGGTTGGGGTATTGAAAGGGGATACGGCTTAACTCATTCTGGTCAATGGAAGTTCTCTGGGCTTCTAAAATCCGATCTATAGCTTGCTTCGCGCATGTTAACAGATCCTGTTCGCTGTAGACGTTCGTCAATCCTTCTTTTAAGAAATACTCTAGAAAACTAGCCATATGTATAATACCAGTAACGGATACATTATCTTCTCGCAATTGCCTGAGCGACTCGTCAAGTGCAGTGCTAAAGCTATCGTCATCCAGAAGACTGTAGTCTGAAAATAGCATCCTTAACTGATCCTGTTCCGGAAATGTCTTCTCGACGAAGTCATGAAATTCAATATTTATATCTTTTTCAAAAACCACGCCATGATAAACGAACAGTGCGGCTATTTTTGATAAGTATCCAGATTGCCGGAAAGAGGAGAAATTTTCCCGTATGCGACTGTATATATTGCGTTTATCACGGATATCATTGCGCCACGTGTTTTCTTCCCCTGCTCCACTCGTGCGTTGCATGAGCGACGACAGATCAAACGCCAACGTCGCCTGGCCTTGTATGGTTTCAATGATTTCTTCCATACCAATCTGATGATTCTTATGCTCTATCAGATAAGCTAAAACACAGCAGGATACGTTTTCAATAAATGCATCATAGTGAATTTCATTTCTTATGTGGCCAGACTTGACCGCCAAGCGCTTAACCAAATGGTATGCAGTGATCAAGATTCTGGCGTTTGCCTCATAATCTTTCGGTAGCATGTTAAAGGTATTTCTTTCCGCTACAATGACGCGCGAGGCAGTCTTCTCAGCTTCATCACATGAGATACCAGATAGATAGGCCAGTATTTGATCCAGATCAAATTCGTATTTATAGGTGTATCTAACCGTCTTTTCTTTTGCTATGCGATATACTGTTTCACTCGGATCTGACGTTGAATCTTCTGATTTGTCAATTTCTTCTTCATTGCAAACGATTATACATTTCACATGGCGCTGAGAACAATACCTGTCGATATACCCTATTAGCTCAGATGTATCTATCAATTTAGAAGCACGTTCTAAGTCGTCAAAGATTATGACGATATCGCGGACTGGCATCGAAAGCTGCGGCAAAACAAGGTCAATCTGGTGTAGACTGGCTGCTGTTTTGACGGCGGTTCGCGCAAGTGCCGAACCTATTTTGAATATTGAAGATTTAACATAAGGGTATACCGCCTGAATCACCAAATGATCAATCTCTTCATTTTTGGTAATCCCGAACAGCGACACATAGGCCGTCTTTTTCCCTCTTTCTTCCAGCAATCTTTTGATTTTGTTGTTGGCAAAATACGTTTTGCCAGAGCCCCAGGGACCGGTAACCATTATTGCATAATCCGACTCATTGTCCGCGCAGTAGGATTCGATGCCTTCCAGTATTTCATCATTAGTCATATTGATTGCATCACCTTCAAATCTGTTGATGGTGGTGGTTAATAATAGCGCACCTGCTTAGCCCCCTAGTTCTAAGATTGGATGAGGCGGAATGTCGCATCCACCTATCGCTATTTACCCATAGTCTTCTTTATGGCTGCCGTTAGTTTGGATTCTGCTAGACGGCAGATTTCCGCTGGTGTCGCCCTCTCATTCTTCTTTGTCGGCGTGCTCTTCTTGGGCAGGTTGGACGCAGGCCCTGGGGAGAACGTCGAATTTGTGCCCTTGCACGCCGCCTTTGCATCGGGGAAGTGCGCAACCATGAGGTCGGTAGCTTCCGCAAGGATCGCCGCGCACACATCAAGCGCTTGGGCGATGTAGGTTCGGTCTGTATTGTTTTCGAGGCCGGTTCCGCGCCCGTTGGGTTCGATGCGATAAAAAGACAACGGTAAAATGTGGATATGCTGCGACCAAAGGTCGTAGAGGGCATTAAATTGGCCTTTATCAAAGCCCACCTTGGCCAACATCATGTCTCGGTTGTCGATTATCGGAAATCGACCTTTAAGGCACTGCTTCTGCACATCAGTGGGGAGAGTTGCAAAAAACTCATTATTTTTCAAACGCCCCTGGAGCTCGGTGCGCTGCTGTTCAAACTCCACTATATTGTCCGTTATACCCAAATTCTTGTGCAGATCGATGCGGCGGGTGCAGTCGTTGAGATGCATCACGTTGATGCGGGTTTTCAGTTCAGCCTCTGACTCAGGCGTTTCAATCAAATAGCTGAATAGCAAGTAACCATCAAGTAGCCCACGGGCATGTCCCGCCACAGCGGCAAACTGCCAATCATCGAAGTCCGAACGGATCCAGCGCGACAACGGGGTTGCTCGAATCATGGCAATCCCGGTGCCACACATGCGGGTAAAGACTCGCGAGGCATAGCCTACATTCGAGGACACGAAACGGTTCGCCGTAGCCTGACTAACGGCGGTAGCTTCGCATATTGCTGCGTCAAACTTCTGCAGGGCAATCGTGTAGGCATCTCTATCAACGGTTGGTTTTTTCGTCTCAGTCACGGTCAAACTCATCAGCAATCTTGTCTTCATTAATACTGCACTCTGGGGGCGCAGTACCCTAGTGATAGTAAAGTTAAGACTTCCAGAACGCACCCCAACATCGAATTTCCAGTTACCATCCGAGTTCAGCCATCCGGCCATAACCGCCAATTAGACCAGAACAGCCACCTTGGCATAGCTTTGAAAGAAATCATCCTGTAGCAACGGAAATCCCGGCCCATCCAGACGGATACACCAGACAATACCCTCGCGGTCTTCATAGAGCATCCCCACCATGTCGGGGGTGTGCGTCGTGACGATCTCAGGAATACCCATGGAACGGGATTCTCGATGACTTAATGGCAAAATGGGCAATGCATACAGCAGGTTCTTATCCAAGGTGGTGACCAACACATTCCCGGTCCATTATCCGGTGCTCACTTGCCGCTTGATGACGGCACCAACTCCATGCAGTTATTTCTGGTCGACGTAGCCAGACTTTGTATCAGTGAGATAATTGAAAAAAGTTCTATAGACATCGGGAAGTGGCCGGTTACTGAGGTTCCACCACAACCGCCGTTCCATACGCCGTGACTTCATTCATGGCCTGCCCTTGTCCAGCGTCAAACTCACCGGAATCAAAACGCATGCCCAGGACGGCATTGGCGCCGAGGGACCGCGCATGCTCGGCCAGTTGTTCCAGGGCATCATCCCGCGTCTGGGTAATCATTTTGAGATATCCAGCCTGCTTCCCGCCGAAGATCGCGCGGACGCCACCCAGGAAATTGCCGACGATATTGCGGGATCGGACACCCGTGCCGTAGACCGGCCCAATGACACGGACCACACGCATACCGGGGCAGTCGTTGATGGTGAGGATGAGGACGGGTTTTTGTTCTGCTGACATAAGCTCAGTATGATTGACGGGTCATCTCTCAGCAAGCAGCATCAACCTGCGCCTCTCACGGTATATGCGGGACTTCGTTGCCATGAGCCTTCTGCAACGACTGGACGACCGCACCCGGAAAGGGCGGCCCTCTACACCAGCCGGACCGGCCCTGGATACCGCTCCAGTGTCACATCATTGGTCAACAGTACAAATCCCTCGACCGTTGCCTGTGCAATCAACAGCCGGTCGAACGGGTCTCTGTGAATCAACGGCAAGGTGTCCACCTCAACAGCATGTTCCCCGGATATGGGCAACTCAACGTATCCGTTGTCGATCAGCCCACAGCAGCAGATGCGTGTCCAGCAATAGCTTCACTCGCCGCCCTCGAACAAGGACTCAATTTCGTCGGCACCCATCGTGTTGAAATCATCCGGCACCTTGATCTGACCGGACAAAAACCCAAACCGCTTCCTCTGCGATGCGTCCGGCGTTTCCAGCGCGATGACCTTCACCATAGGCTTCCCCCGCCTTGGCGATCACGAAAGAATCACCCTTGGCAGCCTTCTCAACCAACTTGGAAAGCTGCGTTTTCGCTTCGTGAATATTGTATGTCTGCATGACTGCCCCCATGTGGACCAAGACTAGTGAACCCAGTCTACCAGAACGCGTCGCTTCACCACCTTTTCCCGCTGCGCGGCCCAGAGGGTCGCTTCCGCCTTGGTGTCGAAAGTGCCCGACAGGGTGGGATACTCTTTATCGTTGCACCAATTAGCGTTTGCCGATTGTGTGACCACTTGATTTTATTGGTGGGCCCGCACGGACTCGAACCGTGGACCAAGGGATTATGAGTCCCCTGCTCTAACCAACTGAGCTACAGGCCCTGAAGTTAAAGATATGGAGCGCACCACCTCACGCCCCATGCCACTTTAAAGAACACCCGTCACGACGGGATCGTCACCTCACCGTCCACAAAGCTGCGCAGCCGCTCCGACCGGGAGGGATGACGCAGTTTACGCAACGCCTTGGCCTCGATTTGGCGGATACGCTCACGGGTGACGTCAAACTGTTTGCCGACCTCCTCCAGCGTGTGGTCGGTGTTCATCCCGATACCGAAGCGCATGCGTAGCACCTTGGCTTCCCGTTCCGTCAGACCGTTATCCAGCAACTCTTCCACCACTTCCCGGATCGCCGCGTTCACCGCGGAATCCGATGGAGCCGTCACATTCCGATCCTCGATGAAGTCGCCCAGATGCGAGTCTTCATCATCGCCAATGGGCGTCTCCATGGAGATGGGTTCCTTGGCGATTTTCAATACCTTGCGAATCTTGTCCTCCGGCATCTCCATCCGCTCCGCCAATTCTTCCGGCGTCGGCTCACGCCCCATTTCCTGAAGCATCTGTCGACTGATCCGGTTGAGTTTGTTGATGGTCTCGATCATGTGTACCGGAATACGGATGGTTCTCGCCTGATCCGCGATGCTCCGCGTAATGGCCTGCCGTATCCACCAAGTCGCGTAGGTGGAGAACTTATAACCACGCCGGTATTCAAATTTATCCACCGCTTTCATCAGGCCGATGTTGCCCTCCTGGATCAAATCCAGGAACTGCAAGCCACGGTTGGTATATTTTTTGGCAATGGAGATCACCAGACGCAGGTTGGCCTCGACCATCTCTTTCTTGGCCCGCCGTGCCTTGGCTTCACCAATAGACATCAGGCGGCTGGCCTCCTTGATTTCGGCAATGGGCAAACCGGCGCGCTTCTCGATATTCGCCAGCCGCTTCATGATCGACACGATGTCGTCACGAAATTCAGCCAAACGGGCGCTATAAGGGTAATCCTCCGCTATTTGCTGATCGATCCAGGCGACATCGCTCTCATGCCCGGGATAGCTGCGCACAAAGTCCTTGCGCGGGAAATGTGCCCGCTCAATGCACAACTCCATCAATTCACGCTCGCACTGGCGGACCTCCTCGGTCAGGGCGCGCAACGCCTCGGCCATGACGTCGATTTGACGGCCGTTGAGCTTGATTTCCAGAAAACGATCGGCAAGTTCCCGGCGCTGTTGCTGGTAGCTCTCGCCATGCATTTCACCATCCGCATAGCTGACGAGCAAGGCCGAGTAGGCAGCGCGGATCACCGCGAAACGCTCCAGCGCTTCTTCTAGCTGCGGCCCTTTGTCCACCACGATCTCCTCTCCATCGTCGGACGCTTCCTCGTCGTCCTCGACTTCGAGTTCGCCGCCCTCCAACAGCACGGCATCCTCATCCTCGCCAACCGCCTCGGCATCCAGCGCATTGGGATCGATAAAGGCATCGACCACCTCATCCAGGCGCGTTTCACCACGCTCGACCCGCTCGGCGGCATCCAGCAGAATGGAGATAGTCGTCGGACAGGTGGATACCGCGCGCAACACTTGCATGAGGCCGTCCTCGATGCGCCGAGCGATCTCGATTTCACCTTCGCGGGTCAGCAGCTCCACGCTGCCCATCTCACGCATGTACATGCGCACAGGATCACTGGTCCGGCCGATATCCGCCTCGACCACGGCCAGAGCCTCTTCCGCCGCCTCCTCCGCTTCCTGCGCGGCGACCACGGAACCGCCATCCCCATCCAGCAAGGTCTCGCCATCGGGAGCTTCTTCGAAAACCTCAATACCCATGTCATTGATCATGGAAATGACATTCTCCATCTGCTCGGGGTCGAAGACCTCCTCGGGCAAATGATCATTGATCTCGCGATAAGTGAGGTAGCCTTGCTCTTTACCGCGCGCAATAAGCCGCTTCAACTCAGACCGCTGAGATTCGTTGTCCACCGCACTCTCACCGTCTCTCATAACCACCCTGCACTCGCGGAAAGCCGCACATTGTATAAAAAAAAATACACGCTTGGGAAGGTGCCTCGGGATCATGGAACCCGGCACCCGAAGCACCCTTTGTCGAATCATTCCCGCTTCAAGTATCCTTCCGCCTCCCTCGCCGCGAAAGCCGCACGATCTCCGCACGCTCCTGCTCGGAAAGAGTGCTCAAACCGCCCTGATCCGCCGTTCGACTGATAAAATGACTGCGCGCCGCCCCCAGACGCCGGCCGATCCGAGCCACGCAGTCCGCAATTTCTCGCTGCATCAGGGCACCGTCGCCCTCGCTCATCGCCAACGCGCAGCAAGTCTCGGCATGTTCCGATGCCGATAATTTTGCCAAAAGCCCGTGGGGACTTAGATGGGTCATGTTGGCCCAAATATCAAGGGCATCGGCCAGACTTTTTACCATCGGGTCGCTCTCAAAGAGAAACGGCAACAGATCGCGATCCAGTGTCTGCCAGGCCGGGTCCTCCGGAAAATTCAGCAACAGCCTCAACGCCGTCTTGTAGAGGGACGGCCCTTGCACAGACGGACGGGCGACTTTGCGCGCCGCGCGGAGCGATGTCCGCCGAGGGACAGGCGCCAACCCGCAAAGATCCTGTATCCGTTGCTCATAGACTTCGCGCAGGGTGGGATCCGGCACCCGCTTCAGGAAGTCGCGCGCCGCACGCAGAAAATGGGCTTTTTCATCTTCCGCCGCGAGGTCGTAGCGTCGTTGCAAAGCATCCAGAAAGAAATCCACGGCCGGGCGCGCGGTGGGCAGCAGTCCTTCGAAGGCAGCGGCCCCCTGTTGGCGCACCAGTGAGTCGGGGTCCTCTCCGTCGGGCACAAACAGGACACGCAGCAAACGCCCCTCGCGCAGATGTTCCGGCGCCATCTGCACGGCCCGCCAGGCGGCGTTGCGTCCGGCATCATCCCCGTCGAAACAGAGCACGACTTCCGCCGCTGCCCGAAAGAGCATTTCCAACTGACCATCCCCCAAGGCGGTTCCGCTGGCGGCTACCGCATAGTCAATCCCCGCCTGATGCAAGGTAATGACGTCCAGGTAGCCTTCCACCAGCAAAACACGACCGGTGCGCCGCAGACCTTCTTTGGCCTGATGCAGGCCATAGAGCACCCGCCCCTTGTGGTAAATCGCACTTTCCGGCGAGTTGAGATATTTGGGTTCATGACCATCGAGACTCCGCCCCGCCAAACCCACGGCCTGTCCGCGCCCATCACGAATCGGAAAAATCACCCGGCCACGAAAACGGTCATAGATCGAATCATCCCCGCGTCTGCCAACCAGTCCTACACCCAGCAGTTGCCGGTGGACTGATGCTTCCCTACCCAGTCTCTGGCTGAGGAACTGGGCCATGGGAGGTGCATAGCCCAGTTCAAAGCGGGCGATCATGTCAGCGCTCAACCCTCGGCTCTGCAAATATTCCTGTGCCTGCGCATATTCAGCGAGCGCGGATTGGTAAAGGACGATGGCCTTTTCCAGAACGGCGCGCAGTGGCCGAAGGTCTTCCCGCGCAACGGCAGGATTGTCTTCCGGCAACGCGATGCCCGCCTCCTCCGCCAGCATTTTCACCGCCTCCGGGAAGGAAAGCCGGTCATAGGCCATCAGGAAC
This sequence comes from Acidithiobacillus ferrianus, assembly GCF_010378095.1. Lineage (GTDB taxonomy): Bacteria > Pseudomonadota > Gammaproteobacteria > Acidithiobacillales > Acidithiobacillaceae > Acidithiobacillus > Acidithiobacillus ferrianus. The sequence continues at coordinate 235,366 of NZ_WNJL01000037.1, forward strand.
CCGATAGCGTTGCCATGGGCGTGGCAACCGAAACAATAGTAAATCTGTTTTTCAGCACTGACCGAAAAAGAAGGGCTCTTTTCCTGGTGGAATGGGCAGCAGGCCCAGTAGTCCTTACCCTTTTTTTTCAGGGGCACGCGGCTGTCGATAAGGTGTACCAGATCGCTGTGCGCCAGTACGGCATCCATGAACACGGGAGAGAAGCTGGTCATGAATCAGCGTAACTCCAACTCGCTGACACCGCCACCGCCATGTTCCGGCCGCGCCATGCGCCATTGGCTGACCCGTGGATCCTGCTCGGCGAACTCACGCACCATCTCGGCCAGCACACCGTTCCCCTTGCCATGCAGAATGTCGACCTGCTGGCGACCGGCAGCCACTGCCCCGTCCACATGACGGCGTAACGCCGTCCAGGCATCTTCCCGAAGCTGCCCGCGCAAATCCAGGCGCCAGGGGTGGTCTTCCGGCGTTGCGTACCGGGTGCCCCCTTGCTCCTTGGGGAGTTGCAAAGCAGCGTCGACGGCGAACCGGGCTACAGGGATCCAAAGCTGTTTGCCTCGCAGTTGAATCTGCACCCGTTGCCGCGCGGGGTCCACACGCAACACCTGCGTCACTTGCCGGAGCGGCAAAAACAGACCCTTGGCTCCCACGGCAGGCAAACCATTCGCGGGCGGCTCTTCCACCCGAAAAGGGGCGCTCAGACGTTGCAAGGTCGCCGATGCGGCTTGCGTATCCCGTCCCGACTTGAGCGCGGTGATGGTCTCCCGGACCTGTTGACGTGCCGCCGTCAGAATACCCTCCCATTCCGCGCGTGCCACGGTAGCAGCTTTGTCGCGCTCCCGGCGTGCCGCCTCCAACTCGTGCTCCAGGCGTCTAGCGGATCTCGCCGCTTCGTTACCCACCCGCTCGGCCTCCTCCATGGCCCGCTGTGCGGCCAGCAGTAGCCCCTCCCGTTGCGCTTCCCAACGCGCCCAGTCCTCGCGATCACTGGCGTGGAGCACCTCGGCACGGGTCATAAGAGAGGCTGGCATGCCCTCCCGGCGAGCGATGGCCAAACCATGACTGGCTCCTCCTACCCCCCATTGCAAACGGTAAGTAGGTGCCAACCGTTCTGCATCGAAACCCATGCCCGCCAGGGCGACCCCCTCACGGCCCAGCGCATAACGTGTCATCACCTCGAGGTGGCTGGTGAGCAGGGTGCAGGCTTTCATCTCCAACAGCGTCTCCGCCACGGCCTGGGCCAGCGCACCCCCCTCCCGTGGATCGGTTCCATTACCCAATTCATCCAGAAGCACCAGGCTATTGGCGTCGGCATGCTCCAGCACCCCGATCAAACGCCGCACTTGTGCCGAAAAAGTGGACAAATCCGCATGAATGTCCTGGGCATCACCAATCACCGCGAAACACTTCTGGAAATAGCCCAGAGTACCCTCCGCCGTCACCGGCAACCCCATGTAGGCGAGTAGATGATTGAGTCCCACCGCCTTCAGGAGGGCGGTCTTGCCTCCCGTATTCGGGCCGGTAATCACCAACTGCCCCACCGCGCCGCCCAGACGCACGGTGTTACCCACCACCTGTCCCGGATGACGCAAACAGAGCAGCGGATGACGTAACGCGTGCAGATCAAATGCCGCCACCACATCCACCCGGGGCAAAATCCCCCCGTAGGCATTTCCCAGCGCCAACCCCGCTCGCACCGCATCCAGGCGGCCAATATGCCGCAAGGCCGTGATCATGCCCGGCGCAGCCTCCCCAACGGCAGCGGTCAGGACACGAAGAATGCGCTCCTGTTCCCGCATCTCGGCACATCGGTCTTGAACCAACTGGTTGTTCAGATCAACCGCGGCAAACGGTTCCACAAAAAGCGTTTCGCCACTCGCCGATCGATCGTGGACGATTGCCTTGATCCGTCCCTTGTGACTGGCCTTGAGCGGCAATACATAACGGTCATTGCGCTGGACGATGACCTGATCCTGCCAATATTCCTGCCAGTCCGGGTTACGCAGAACGTTCTGCAAGAAACGCTGCAGTTCACCGCGACTGGTGCGCAAGCGTTGACGCAGAAATGCCAGATCAGGGCTGGCCGTATCGAGTATCTCACCCTCCTCATCCAGCGCCATGCCGAGACTGCGCGACAACATCGCCGGGGGATCCAGATCCGCCGCCAGCGTGGTCAGAAAATCCTCCGTCTGGCGTAGGGCGGCAGCATAGGCTTTCTGCGCAATCAATATCGAGAAAATGGCACGCAGATCCCGGCCACTGAGCCCAGCGCCGGAACGCTGGGCCAGATCCAGCAGGGCGTCCACATCGGGTAGATCAGGCGTAGGGAGGGGAGAGCCGGAGGTGACACGTTGCGACAGGCATTGCGACCAGGCCAAACGATCCTGAATTTCCGCGCAGGCCACCCACGGCACGATCGCCGCTACATACCGGCGACCATATGGATGGCTGCAATGCCGCGACCACCCAGCCCGGATATCATCGGCGTCCAGCGCCCGCCAGAAACTGTCCTGCCAGGGCACCCTCTCGACCGAAGCCGCACCCCCGTCCATTAGTGGCTAAGGCGGGCCTTTACTTTGTCCGCCACCACGGCCATGTCGGCCCGTCCCTGCAGGTGCGGGCGCAGTGCGGCAAGAACCTTGCCCATGTCCTTAGAACCGTTGGCCGCCACTATCGACACGGCCTCATCGATCAAGGTGTTGATTTCTGCAGGCGACAGGGCCTCCGGTAGATACACCGCAAGAAAGGCGACCTCCGATTCTTCTTTTTCTGCCAGATCGGGGCGACCGCCAGCCATGAATTGACTGGCGGAATCTTTGCGTTGCTTGATCAGCTTGTCGACGATACCCCACATCTCGGGGTCGTCAAGCGTACGGCGTTCGTCAATTTCGCGCTGCTTTATCGCCGCCAGGAGCATACGAATCGTCACCAGACGCTCGGCTTCCCGGGCGCGCATGGCCGATTTCATATCCTCCTGGATGCGCTCGCGCAATGTCATCAGTAGAGCCGCACCAAACGCAGCGACTGGCGACGCATGCGCTTCAAGGCACGCTTACGGGCAGCGGCAGCCTTGCGTTTGCGCTCTTCCGTAGGCTTTTCGTAGAACTCGCGGCGCCGCACCTCGGTAAGCACACCGGCCTTTTCACAGGAGCGTTTGAAGCGCCGCAACGCGACTTCGAATGGCTCATTCTCTTTGACACGAACAGTTGGCATAGAAAGATTCTCGACCTCATTGGGCAAGGGTAACAGGAAGGGAAGGATTATAGGCAGATCAAGGAGTAGAGTCAAAAAGCCGAGGGGGTCCGCAAGGATCGGCCGCGCAGGCGCATCCCAACGGCAAACCTCTTGCATGCACGGTTGCTAAAATGGCGAGACATCATGTTGTCATGTTGCAAAGTCTTGACAGGCGGTTTAAAAAGAATTCTAATATACCCTGAGGTTGGAGCCACCTCATAAAAACTTAGAATACGAATTCAGGGTTTTTAAGTCTTCTATAATTTTTGGTGTGGAATCAGAGGGGGCCGCAATGCACACTGAAGCCAGAGAATTAACCGGTTCAGATATTCCCGATGTGGCGCCCATCATGGATCCACCACCTCTCGATGATTTCATCGCCGAGGAAGAACGTGGCCCCTTTCTGAGTCAGAAGCAGGAATCACAGTTGATTCGCCGCCTGCGCCGAGGCGACGAGTGCGCACGCGCCACCCTTATTTCCGCGCACATGCCCCTGGTCCGGGCAGTCGCTCGCGGCTATCGCAACAAGGGCTTGAGCCAGGAAGACCTCCTTCAGGAGGGCTATATGGGCCTGCTGCGCGCCGCCGATCGCTTCCGGGAGGGCCTTGGCACACGCTTTTCCAGCTATGCGACCTGGTGGATCCGCGAAGGCATGCAACGCGCCCTCATCCGCTCCCGCTTTATCCGTCTGCCCGACTATCTCGCCAAATCCTTGCATGCCTATCTGCAGCGCGAAGAGGAAGAAGGCGATGTCGGTGCTCGCCGCGAGCAACGCCGCGAGGCCTTGGGCGTGCGTGAGAGTACCATGCGCGCCCTGGATTTCGCGGACATCCGCGTCTACTCCCTCGACGACGACTCGGATGACGGCCCGAGCCGCATCGAACAAGTAATCGGCGACGTCGCCGGCCCGGACAACGACTACGACCGCGATGCCATCTGCAGGGCGTTGCGCGTGCATGTGGCCGAACTTAACGAGAAACAGCGGGAGGTCATGATGTTTCGCTACGGCATGTATGGCGGCGCGCCCATGACTCTGGAGGCCGTCGCCGACCGCATGGGTGTCAGTCGCGAGGCGGTCAGGCAACTGCAAGTGCGCGCATTGGCCCGCTTGCGTCAATCCCTGAGTGAGAGTGGTTGGGGCTCCTGACGCTCCGCCAACAGTTCCAGTAATCGTCGCAGAGCGCGCGCCCGGTGACTGTCGCGGTTTTTTTCCGCCGGGTTGAGTTGCGCCGCGCTCCTCTTTCCACCTTCCGGCCAGAATAGCGGATCATATCCGAAACCACCTCTACCTACCGGACGGACACCGATACGCCCCCGCCAAAAACCCTGAGCAACGAGGGGCGCAGGGTCGGCCAACGAATCCAAAAAGACCATACAGCACACATAGTGGGCAGCACGCGCGCATCCTCGTACGCCGGCCAATGTTGCCAGCAGCTTGGCGTTGTTGGCCGTATCGTCGCTCTCGGGACCCGCGTAGCGCGCGGAATAGAGTCCGGGGGACCCCTGTAGAAAAGGCACGCAAAGACCAGAATCTTCGGCAAGCGCCGCCATACCGCTTTGCCGTGCCGCATGCCTTGCCTTCAGCAAGGCATTTTCGACAAAGGTCGTGCCCGTTTCCTCAATACTGGCGATACCCCGCTCTTTTTGCCCAACCACGACAAATCCATGGGCGGCGAGCACCGGCCGCAGTTCCCGTACCTTGCCCGGATTACCTGTGGCCAGCAACAACGGGGTCACGGATAGGCGTCCGGACACTCCTGGCGTTGACGCGCTACCAGTTCACCAATCCCCTTACGCGCCAACACCAGCATTTCAGCCATTTGCCCCTCACTGAACACGGCCCCTTCCGCCGTACCCTGCACTTCGACGAAGGCACCAGCACCAGTCATCACCACGTTCATATCGACTTCCGCATGACTGTCTTCCGCATAGTCCAGATCCAACACCGCACACCCCTGATATATACCCACGGACACCGCCGCCACCCAGTTCCGCAAGGGGTTACCCTGGATACGCCCCGCTACGCGCAAATGCTGTAGGGCATCAGCCACCGCCAGACAAGCACCCGTGATACTGGCGGTGCGGGTTCCGCCATCGGCCTGAAGGACATCACAGTCCACCCAAATGGTGCGTTCGCCCAGTGCGGACAAATCCACGGCAGCACGCAAGCTGCGTCCGATGAGACGTTGAATTTCATGGGTACGTCCACCGACACGCCCTTTGGCCGATTCCCGCGCCACCCGTTCTCGGGTCGCCCGTGGCAGCATGCTGTATTCCGCCGTCACCCACCCCTTACCAGCGCCGCGCAAGAAAGGCGGCACCTTCTCTTCGACACTGGCGGTGCACAGTACCTTCGTGTCACCACAGGCGATCAGCACCGAACCCTCCGCGTGTTTGGTAAAATTTCTGGTGACCTGCACCGGACGCAGGGTGTCGGCATTTCTTCCACTGGGGCGTGTCATGGGCATCCTTTTGAGGAGCGGGGCTCCATTCTAGCGGCCGAGGTGGCAAGATTCAAAGTGTGCGGATCTGTCCTCACCCACCTTCCTGCCTCTATAATGGGAAAAGACCGATCTCCACAAGGAACCCTTCCCATGCTTGGCATCCCCCATGTAGAAATCACGCAATTTCTCAAGCAACATCATCTGGCCCAGTCCCTGACCATGAGCGAAATCCAGACCCTCGCCGAATATGTCACGCACGCCCAGTTCCACCTGGATCAGGTCATCGCCGAATGGGGAACATTGGGGGAGGCCCTCTTCTTCTGCGTCAAGGGAGAAATGGCTATCATCCACCACACCGCGGACGGTGACGAAGTGGAAGTGGTCCGGGTGCGTGATGGGGAGATGGCCGGGGAGATGTCCTTTTTCGACCGGCAGCCACGCAGCGCCCGCATTCTTGCCAAAAGCGACGACACCCAGGTATTGGTCCTCACCCGCGCCCGCTATCAGCGTTTAAAGGTGGAGAAACCTTACATTACGGTGAACATCCTGGAACAGGCCATCATCAGTCTCGACCATCTTTTTCGCAACCTTTCACAGAACTATAGCGACTTTTCCACCTATATTTACGGCAAGGGCAAGCGTTGAGCCGCCCCTACACACCACCATGCCGATTGAGCAGATCCATGATGCGGCGCAGCCGCTCCAGTGGATCCTGGAGGAGGAGGAGCCGTTGCTTTTCTTCTGGAGAAGCGGGCAGAGCCTGTGCCAGGATCATCCCGGCACTACTGGCGTCCATCTCCGCGGCGGGCTCCTTGCCCACCAGTTCTTCCAGAATGGAACGCAGCACGTCGCTTTCCCGGCGCATGGGCACGATCGGCTCCGCAACCCAGCGGCGAATGACCGCCACCGCCAATAGCCCCTCGTAACGCCAATCCTGGATGGTGAAACGCTCCTGCCCTTGGACCTGGACTTGGAGAATGCCCGCCTCACCACCCCAGTCCACAATGCGCGCCAGAGTGCCCACTCGTTCGGGTTCAGCACGACCGTCGCCGCGCGGGCGGCTTAGGCAAATACCAAAATCGTGCCCCTGCCGCAATGCCGCGCTGATCATATCCAGATAGCGCGGCTCAAAAACGCGCAACCCCAATAACGCCTTGGGGAAAAGCACCGTCCGGAGTAAAAATAAGGGAGTCCAGTCCGTTTCCGCCACCTGTCATTCCTTTCGCGAGCATCCATGAATCCCAATCTACAACTGCCGTCCTCGTTCTCGCTCTATGTCCATCTGCCCTGGTGCAAGGCCAAATGTCCCTATTGCGATTTCAATTCCCACGTCGCCGATAGTATCCCGGCAGAACGTTATCTCGCCGCCCTGATCGCCGATCTGGACCGCGAGCTACCGCGCATCTGGGGGCGCCGGGTGCAAAGTGTGTTCATTGGTGGCGGCACCCCCAGCCTCTTCCCCCCGAAAATCATCGATCATCTGCTCTCCGAAATCCGGGCCCGCCTACATCCGTTACCCGGTCTGGAAATTACCCTGGAGGCCAACCCCGGCGCGATCGAAGCGGCCTCTTTCCGGGCCTTTCGAGAGACAGGTGTGACCCGGCTCTCGTTAGGCGTCCAGTCTTTCAATGACCGCTTCCTGCAACGGCTCGGACGTATTCACGATGCGGCAGCGGCGCGGCACGCCGTCGAACTCGCCATCGCTGCCGAGTTCGAGAGCCTTAACCTTGATCTCATATTTGCCCTACCAGGGCAGAATCTCGATGCTGCACGGGTGGATCTGCAAATCGCACTGGACTATGCGCCACCCCACCTCTCCCTCTACCGTCTCACCTTGGAGTCGGGAACCCCCTTTGCGGCGCATCCGCCGGAAAACTTGCCGAACGACGATCAAGCTGCCGACATGGAGGATGCCCTTCGCCGACAGATCCACGAAGCCGGGTTGTCCCGCTATGAGATATCCGCCCACGCCCTCCCCGGACACCGCTGCGAACACAACCGTAATTACTGGCTCTATGGCGACTATCTCGGCATTGGCGCTGGCGCGCACGGCAAAATCACGGGGCCCGATGGTATCTGGCGCAGCCGCAAACCCAGCCGCCCGGAAAGCTACATGTGCGACGCCCTGGGCAATACCGAGACCATCGGGCACCATGAACCGGTTCTACCCGCCGACAGACCCTTCGAGTTCATGCTCAATGCGCTACGCCTGACGGACGGCTTTCCCATAGCACATTTCCAGGCGCGTACCGGCCTGCCCTGGCTCGTGGTGCAACCGCAGGTGCGCCGGGCCGAGCGGGAAGGTCTACTGACCATCGCTGGCGAAACTCTGCGGCCCACCGCCCTCGGCCTGAATTTTTACAACGACCTCTGCGCGCGTTTTGTGCCATGACGACGCATTCGGCCTTACTCTCGTCCCATAGCCGCGGTTTCACGGTCGACGATGGCGCCTTCACTGAACAGGTACTCACGCAACTCTTTGTCCAAACGCGGCATCTGACGGCGCAACCACTCCAGAACCATGGCGGCATGTTCCAGTTCTTCGTCACGATTATGCTCCAGAATCCGCCTCAGCGCGGGGTCCTTGCAAGCCTCGGCGCGCTGCTGGTACCAGTCCACCGCTTCAAATTCTTCCATCAGGGAGGAAATGGCCCGGTGGATGTCCACGGTTTCCGGACTCAAGGTCTCGGCGGGCTCATGCAGAGTTTCGTGCGCCATGTGCAACTCCTTTCGGCAGTCAGATGAAATATCCCACAAAGCATAGTTCAAAGCATCTCCAACTCCAAAAAAAACCTCACTTTGGACTGGCGCGCATCCTCTCCAAAACTGGGATCTGCTCCCGCAATGTCGCTGCGGCATGGATTCGCGCGGGTCGTGTACAGGTGAACGGTCAGCGAGTGCGCGATCCGGAGGCACGTTTCGCACTGCCCGGCCCGCGAATCCGCATAGACGGTGTTGAGATCATGGCGAGTGAGCGTCGGACACTCCTATTGCATAAACCCCGGGGAATTCTCACGACCCGCCAGGATGAAAAGGGCCGCGCCACCGTGTATGACCTGCTGCCGAAGCATCCATGGATGGCGCCCATAGGGCGCCTGGATCAGGCCAGTTCCGGTCTTCTGCTGTTCAGTAACGATCCGCTCTGGGCGCAGCAACTGCTCGCTCCCGATCAGCACGTGACAAAAACCTATCACGTGCAGGTTCGCCCTCCCCTCCCCGCCGCCATCTTGGCCCGGCTCGCGACCGACTCCGTGCTGAATGGCCGACCCTGCCTGCCCATGCTGGTCAGTGAACTACGGTGCGGTGGCAAAACCCAATGGCTGGAGTTCGTGCTCCACGAGGGACGCAACCGTCAGATTCGCCGCCTTCTCGCTGCCGCGGACACGGAAGTGTTACGCCTGATTCGCGTCGCCATAGGAAATCTGCCCCTCGGCACACTACGCCCAGGTGAATGGCGCTGGCTCCATGAAGAGGAAGAAACCCTGCTGCGTCAAATACCGGCGCCTCCATGACACGCCTCTCGGACACGCCGCGGCGGTCTCCCGGTTCGTAATAGGTTACCGCCATCCGTGTTGCCAGAGCGCGGCGGCCCCTCTATAATTGGGACTCTCGACCGGACGGTCAGTATTCTGACCCGCGCCGTCCCAGGCCAATGCGCCCGGGGATCACCGCGGAGGCGGTCGGGAACGCCCGTCGCGAAGAGGAGTCATTGCGGTGCAAGAGCGTTCGGCTTCACGCCTTACCATCACCATGGCGGTCATGTTGGCCGTGGTCATGCAGGTACTCGACCTCACCATCGTCAACGTCGCGCTGACCTATATGCGCGGTTCCCTGCAAGCCAACAGCGATCAGATCACCTGGGTGCTCACCAGTTACATGGTCGCCAACGTGATCATATTGCCGCTGACCGGATTGCTGGTGGAACGCTACGGTCAGCGCAACATCATGCTATGGAGCGTGGCCGGCTTCGTGATTTCCTCGGCGCTGTGCGGCCAATCCCATAGCCTGGTGGAAGTTGTGCTTTGGCGATTCCTACAAGGCATTTTTGGGGCCTCTTTGGCCCCGGTGGGACAGACCATCATGCTCGGCGCCTACCCATCCAACAAGCGGGGGCAGGCCATGGCCATACTCGGCATGGGTATCATGCTGGGTCCGATCCTCGGCCCGACCCTGGGTGGCTATCTGACCGACACCCTGAGTTGGCGCTGGGTATTCTACGTGAACATCCCCTTCGGTATCCTCGCCTTTCTTCTCATGCAAACCGTCCCCGACGGTGGCAAGAGCGACAACCCCCGGCCGGTGGACTGGATAGGCTTCCTCTCGATGGCCTTGGGTCTTGGTAGCCTGCAAGGGGTACTGAGTCTCGGCGATCAGGATGACTGGTTCAGTTCGCATACCATCATCATTCTGACGCTTTGCACGATACTGGGGATGCTCTTTTTCGTCTGGCGCTCCTTGAGCATCAAACACCCGGTGGTGAATTTGCGCCTCCTCAAAGATCGGAACCTGTCCATCGGCAGTATGGGCATCGGCATATTCGGCCTCGCCCTCTTCGGAACCATGGTGATTCTGCCCATTATGCTGGAGAGCCTGATGCACTATGAGGCATTCACTGCGGGGCTCGTGATGGCGCCACAGGGCGTTGGCGCGATGATGGCCATGATGCTGGCGGGGCGGCTACTCGGGCGCGGTGTCCATCCCCGCAACATCGTGCTGGTGGGCATTGTTTTCGGTGCCTTCGGCACCTACCTCACCACACTCTACAATCTGGATATCAACATGGCCTGGGTCATCTGGCCCAGCTTCATTCGCGGTATCGGCTTCGGCCTCGTGACCATTCCACTCTTCACCCTGGCCTTCATGACGCTGAAAAAATCGCAACAGGCGGAGGGATCGGGAATCTTCAACCTGATGCGCACCTTGGGCGGAAGCATTGGCATCGCCATCGTCTCGACAGTCACCACACAGGAAACGCAGGTAGCCTGGAACCAGATGAGCCACTTCATCAATCCCTTCAATCCTGCCCTGCGTCATTACCTCAGCGCAGCGGGCATGACCCAGAGTCCGACCACTTGGCAAATACTGGGGAACGTAGTGGTCTACAACCACGCCGACATGCGCGGGATGCTGGATGCGTTTGCGCTCGTCCTCTACGGTTTCCTGGTCATGGTGCCCTTGATCCTGTTTCTGAAGGAGCCACCCACCGACCCGGCGAACGCGGCACCCACCGCCCATGTCAGCGAGTAGTGAAGACGGCGGCTCAAGGCACGGAGATACGTTCCAGATGCGGCGTTGCCGGTAGCCAGAGCGTTCGCGCAAAACCCCAGTCGAGCAATTTCAGGCTTTGCCACGAGGCCTTCCAGAACCCGCGGTTTTCTTTGTGGAAAGAGGGCACGCCGAGGATCACCGCAATCAGATTGACGCCGCCCTGCGTGCCCGTGGCGACGAGACAATGTCCAGCCGCATCGGTGTAACCGCTCTTCATGCCGGTAATAAAGGGCACCCGCCCCACCAGCAGGTTGGGATTGGGGCTAGTGATGCCCGCGTAGGTGAACTTGGCGTGGCCAAAGAAAGGCATGAACTGCGGAAACTGGGTCATGATCGCGCGGGTAAGCACCGCGATATCGTAGGGGCTGGCCATATTGTTGGGGTGCGGCAGACCGTCGGGGTTGTAGTAGGTGGTGGAAAGCATGCCTATCTGACGCGCCGTTCGGTTCATGTCGGCGACAAAGGCGGGTACGCTGCCCGCCACCAGATGCGCCGCCTCCACCGCGGCATCGTTACCAGAGGGTACCGTCATTCCGAGAATCATTTGCGCCACCGAAAAAGACAGGCCGGGATGCAAAAACATCGTCGAACCACCGGTCCGTAGTGCCGTCTGGCAAGGCACGAAGTGCTGATTCAACGCCAAGTGTCCTTTGTCGATATCCTTGAACAGCAGGTATAGCGTCATCAACTTGGTAATACTGGCGATGGCGTAGGGCAGATAAGCGTTTTTCGCGGCCAGAATGGCGCCGGTATCGGCATTCATCAGGATGTACGCGCGCGCGTCGATGGCCGGAAGGCCACTCGTCTCGGCGCGGGCGCGGGGCACACAAAACAGCAAAACGATGAGACACAAAACCGTGTACGTGCGCCACGACCTCATGAGCGGAAAAGATCTTGCCGCCGTGGGCCGAGAAGTTGCACCGGGTGCAGGAATGGAGGCCAGCATGGGAATACCTCGCCGCATCAATTGGTAATAGTTTAAAGCAAGTTCTCAGGATGCTTCGATATTAGGCTATTTTTTTAAGGTTGCCTATAGGCCCCGATACCAATACTCCACATGGGCGATACGGCCACGCCACCTGCGTGTGGAAGCGTCTCCCCAAACCATATAGACTGGTCGGTATGATAACGCAGGCTTCCCTTTCCTACGCTACCCTGATTCAGCGCCCGCCACTTTGGGCACTCGCCGGAACCATCATCGCCGTCGCCTTTTACGTCCGCGCGGTGATCGGTTTCGGCTCCGGATTGATTTCAGTGGCCGTGCTGACACTCATTTTCCCCATCAAGGAAGTGGTGCCTGTCGTGCTCCTGCTGGATCTGCTGGGATCGACCCTGCTGGGCGCTTACGACTTCCGGGAGATATGCTGGCCGGAATTGCGCTGGCTGATCCCCGGCAGCGTGATCGGGCTTGCCCTGGGCTCCTACATTCTCGCCGACACCGACGCCCAGAATCTCACCCGCTTCCTCGGTATCTTTATCCTGGCCTATGTGGTCTATGCCTTGGTGCTCAAGCCCGAACACCTGCCACAGGCGGGGTTGCCGTGGGGCATGCCGCTGGGGATATTTGGTGGCATCGTGGGCAGTCTGTACGGAGGCGGGGGGCCGCCGATCGTTGCCTATTTGCAGATGCGCCACCTGGACAAACGGGCTTTTCGGGCGACGTTTCAAGGTATCGCCCTGACCGACAATGTTCTGCGTGCTCTGATATATGTGGCATTAACCTTACTGACCTGGCAGCTCGCCGTGGGTTTTCTGCTGCTGATTCCACCGGTACTGCTGGGCTTATGGGCCGGGAATCGTTTGCATATGCGGATCAATCAACGGGCTTTCCTCATGGGGACCCTGGCGGTACTCGCAGCAGTCGGAATCAAGTATCTCATCCCATAAACGAAGGAGCGCGACATGACTTTACGCAGTATGGATATACTCCGGCAGCAGGCTCAAGGGGCCCTGTCTTTGAACATCGCCTTCATCGGCGTCGTCAATGGACTATTCAGCGCCCTGCACACCCTGGGCTCCGCGGATAGTGCGCGGCTGGCCGCCGCCGCGAAGATGGACCCCGGCTACGTACTACGCTGGTGTGACGCCGCCTATGCCTTTGGCTGGCTGGAATTGGTTGAAGATCGGTGGCGGCTCAGCGAGGACGGTGTCAGCATGTGCCCGGAAGCGGAAAACAGCCGCATGGGTGTAGCGGTCGGTTCGGTGCTGGCCGCACATATGGCGGAACGGGCAGCGGGTCTCATGCGCACCGGTGAACGCCCGGGCGAGCAGGTGCTGGCCGAACGCGAAACCATCCTGCCCTGGTTTGGGCTGATGCTGGAGAACAATTTTCGCAAGACCTTCGAAGAAAAGATCTGTCCGGCCGTACCCATCTTCGCCGAGGTCGATGCCCGTGGCGGCGTGGCGGTAGACCTCGGTTGCGGAAATGGCTGGTACCTGCGCGCATTGCTGCGACGCTGCCACCAACTGCGTGGGCTGGGACTGGACGGCTTTGCGGAGAATATCCGACAGGCCAACGTCAAAGCGGCCGCCGAAGGCATGAGTGATCGCCTGAGCTTCACCGAGGGTGACATCCATGCCTTCGATTTGCCGAAACCCGTCGACCTCATCGCCATGAACCGCGCCCTGCACCATGTCTGGGAACAGCGCGGTGAAATTTTCCAGCGTCTGCGCAACCATCTCAAGACCGGCGGCGCCATCGTCATTTGGGAACCGGCCTGGCCCGATGACCACCGCGTGCTCAATGAGCCCGCTTTGCGGGGCATGGCTTTCCAGAACCTCACCGAGCACATTCAGGGCAATCATTTCCTGCATCCGCAGGAAATCGCCGCGGCCCTCGGCGAGGCGGGATTGCAGGCACAGATCTTCCCCTTCGGCAGCGATGCGGTGGTGGTGGGGCGGCTCTGACCCGCGAAACCTCCCGCTCCGCGGGTATCCCGCCCGAATGACGCACCCGAGCCGGCGCGGGGACATCGGCTGGTGGCTGGATGGCCAGGACCCATGCCCGGTAAGAATACACTTCCTCCGAGTTGCGTTACGACGCGCTTGCCTTTATCCTACCCGGCGATGGGGCGGTAGCTCAGCTGGGAGAGCGTCGCGTTCGCAATGCGAAGGTCGGGAGTTCGATCCTCCTCCGCTCCACCAAATAAAATAAGGGGTTAGGCGAAAGTCTAACCCCTTTGCTTTGGCACATTTGAATTTTTGGCACAATCTTGGCACAGTAGACACTTCGGCACAGTGCCGCTGAGGACGCTAAAAAATGGCCACATTTCAGCTACGCGGAAACCGGCAATGGCGGGCGATGATCCGGCGCAAGGGCTGGCCGGAACAAAGCCGGACGTTCGACACCAAGGCAGACGCGGAGCGATGGGCTCGGGCGATTGAAGGCGAGATGGATCGCGGCATTTTCGTTTCACGCAAGGAAGCGGAGAGCACGACGCTTGGCGAAGCTCTGGAGCGTTACGGGAAGGAAGTATCCGCGTTAAAGAAAGGTGCCGTGCAAGAGCTATCGGTGGTCCGCATGCTGTCTGGATCGCCGCTGTCGCGTATGTTTCTTGCCGCCATCCAGGGCAAGGACATCGCCAAGTATCGGGATGCGATGCTGGCCGATGGGTATAGCCCGATTACCATCAAGCGCCGCCTGTCCGTTTTGTCGCACCTGTTCACAATAGCCACCAAGGAGTGGGGCATGGATGGCCTGGTCAACCCGGTGCCTCTTGTATCCGTTCAAAAACCTAGCAACGCAAGGGACCGGCGGCTGGTGGGTGATGAGGAAGAAAGGCTGCTGGCTGCCGCGCGTGAATATGGTGAACCCCTGCCATCCATCATCCGATTTGCTTTGGAAACCACGCTCCGGCGTGGCTCGCTGGCGGCGATGCTCTGGAAAAATGTAGATATACAGACACGCGTTCTGTTTGTGCCGGTGCCGAATTCAAAAAGCGGAGAGTCATATCGGGTGCCGCTATCCAGCCAAGCGGTCGGCGTGCTCAACGCCCAACCCCGCCGTATGGATGGTAAAGTATGGGGTATCCGCGCGGACAGTATCACCCAAGCCTTTGATAGAGCCTGCAAGCGCGCCGCCATTGATGATTTACGCTTCCACGACCTCCGCCACGAAGCCACCAGCCGCCTGTTCGAGAAAGGCTTCAACCCCATGGAAGTCTCCACGATCACCGGCCACAAGACATTGCAGATGTTGAAGCGGTACACTCATCTCAGGGCGGAGGATCTGGCGAAGAGGATGGGGTAGCAACAAAAACATAACAACCAAGGAGAAGGAGAACTATTGTGGACCGCAATCTGAAAACCATCGTCACCACAGCCCTTATGGGTGCTGCTATTTTTATTGGCGGATGTTCACCTTCAAGTGGCGGCCCTGAAGGCGTGCACAGCTATGCATGGTACAAAAAAAATCCATCTGCAGCTCGCAAAGAAAACGAATGGTGCAAGAAAACACAAGAGCATCCTGCGAACCCCTTAAAGTGGTTAGCAAGTTCAGTGGGCCGTTCGTGCAGCAACGCCGCATCGGTAGTGGATGACTTAAAAAAATAGCCTTACCCCCAAAATCCACGGCTCTTGCCTGAGCAACGGAAGGGGTCCAACAAGACCCCTGATTGGCCGCTCAGGTTGTGGTCGGCAAGCTGGCGCGTGCGCTGGCTGGTCCTGTCACCGTGACAGGAGCCGTCCACAAGGCGGTGGGGTTTGTGGGTAAGGCGGGTTTACGGTGGAGGCGTGTTGCCCTTCACCATCTCCCTGATTTTTTCTGCCTGGGCCGGGGTGGCCCACACAATGATCTCACGATAGCCCGCCGCGCGCATTTTCTCGCGGTAGATGCGCTTTGCCTCGCGCACCTGGGCACGGCGCTTTTCCTTGTCCATTTAGGAATAATGGCCCAGCAATTGCCGGTTCACGTATTGTGCATTATGACACACGCGCGCCGGCAATCCGCCTTTTACTCCAGCCTGAGTCTGGCATTCCTGCAGCACCTTTTTAAACGCGACTGGGTGGTCTTGAGACTCTGAATACAGATTGTCTTTAGAATATTTCACAGAATCCACGTAAGCGCTCAACACGCCCGCTTTATTATGCTGCACCTGGTAGATGACATAGGTGCCAGCCGCTGATGCCAGCATCATGCTGACTACCAGTAATGCCGCCGTAAACCCTTTCTGTCCGTTGTTTGTATGCTGTTTCATGACCTGCTCCTTTTTAACGAGTTCATAGCTTTAGTATAGTGATTCCTAGCCATCTGTCAAGTGGATTTTTAAAATATTTTCAGCCAGAAGAACAGCGAGAAGTGGCGGGTGATTTGCTTGGAAATCGCTCGACGCTGCCGCAACCCTCACTTTCTCGGGCGTCCACGTCCCCGCTTGGGTTGTGCGGCGTTTACGGTCGCCACTTCTTCCTGCACTTTCTGGTCTGCCTGGCTTTTGTCATCCATCCATGCCTGCACTGTGCTGGGCCGCCAGCGGTAGCTATCGCTGACCCGTATATGCGGAGGCAAAAGGTGCGGTTTTTCGCGGGCCATGTTCACTATGGAGCGATGCGCAAACCCTAAAATGTCTGCCAAGTCACTGGCGGTTAAAAGCTTTTCCATGGTTAAATCCTTTGTGTTAGTGTCTGTTCCTACCTTTCTGGTGGTGCCAAATTGCTTATTGGTGTGGCAGGCGGGCGGCTCCCTGGGGATCGTCTGGGCCACCAATGCCACATAATCTTCATCCCATTTCATGGTGCTGCTCCTTTTGGTGGGTGGTTCCTACCCATGCGGCCCTGCCAAATTGTTGTTTTTGTTGCGGCCGCGTCATACATAGAGTTGACCGTCATCAATGGACTCAGGCACATAAAAAAGCCCCTCAAAGAGGGGCAAGCTTCCTTTCCGGGGGAAGAGGGTTACCAGTGGTATTTCACCGCGGCCACAAATTCGGTGCTGGATGCTCCGCCACCGAAGAGTTGACGGGCCGAAACGTTGGCAGACAGGCCCTTGCTAAAGGGCGTGTGGCTGATCACATCCAGCCGCGCCTCGACCATCCCCTGGGTGTGGGGGTAGGCAAGCCCTTGTACCTGCCCGGCTACCTGCCCGCTGCTGATCTCCGCCGCCGGGTTGGGGCCGATATTTTCAACAGCGCCAAGCCGGATCTGCGGGAAGATGGTGTGGTTGCCTGACTGACTGCGGTAGTCAAACTTTTTGCCTACCAAAATGGCAGGGGAAAGGTACAACTGGCCATCAGACTGACCACTTACCTGCACATCCAAGGGACCACCGCCATGGGTCACGTAACCACCCGTCCAGGATTGGTTATAGCCAACACTGAGCCGCGGGCTGACAATGATGCCGTCATCCAGTGTGCGCCAGTAGCTTGCGCGGATCTCGGTGCCCACGAACGATCCGCCAAAGGTCGCCACCTGCGGGAGCCCAAGCGCGGTGCTCATCAGGGTGTTCTGGGACAAGCCACCGCCCAGAGTGCCCGTGATTTTCCAGCTACGATTCGCCAGGGGGTAGTAGGTGCCGTATGCCCACAAGCCATAGTCAGAAGCCTTGGTCTTGGTGAAGTCCTGCGAGCCAGTCCCCAAGACTGCCTGCCCTGCTGAGAAGGCCACGCCTGCAACGTCGCGGCGGACATCAGATCTTCCATCCGGGCCAACGCTCCAACCATAGCCGCTAAGCAGCCCATAGTTCATGCCCTGGTACCCGCCCTGGTTGGAAAATCCACCCAGCGTTTTCAGCCAGATACCACGGGGTCCGCCGCCCACAACCCCAGTGCTGACGAGGGTTTGTGCCGTGTTTTGGATGGCCGCTTGTGTTACCCCTGCGGAATCAGCGACGATGGGCTTTGCCTCCTGGACAGGCGTCACCACGTGGACGGGGATGACGGGCTGGGACGGTGCCGGTTGCGCCTTGGCCGGTTGGGACGGTTGGGACGGTTGGGCTGGTGCCGGTTGCGCCTTGGCGGGTGCCGGAATACAGGACGACCCAAGGCACAGATCAACCTGGGTGGTGGTCGTTTTCAGGTACGGATTCAGCCCGCCGATGGTGCTGCTGTTCGCGCCGTTGTACACGTAGTACACGTTTTTTGGCGCAAACGTGTTGCTGCCGGTGCTGCTGTTGGACTGAATCAGCATGTATTTCGCACCATTTGTGTAGTTGCCCGTCTCCCCTGACACAATCACATTTCCACCCGTGATGGCGTAATTTCCACCTGTGGTCAGGCCCCATGCCTTGGTGGGGGAAATGGGGATGTACAGGCTGCCATCGGTCTGCACGTAAGATCCTGACAGTGTCAACCCGTCAAACGTGTTGATGCCCGTGTCATACTGACTTTCCAGGTTGCTATTGGCGATGTACAGTGAATCGCTGGCCTGGTTCATCTGCATGCTGCCCTGGATCTCACCTGATGCATGCATCGTGGCATTGGCTCCGAACCCCACATTGCCCGTGAAGTTGTTGCTGCCACCGTTATTTTCCAGGTAAACCGTGGCGTCCTCGGCAAACAGGCTGCCCAACGCGCCTTGAGACAGGTACGCTGTCAGCTTGCCCGTTGCGGGGAAGGTGGACAGATAGCTGTTGTCTCCCTCGAAAGCCAGCACCCCATTGAGACCACCACCAGCGTTCCCGCTCAAATTCACGTCGGATGCGGCGAACGTGCCAGTTCCGGCCACCATCGCATCGGTGTTGTAGCCCGTGCCGCCGGGGGTGACATTCAGGCTGCCCGTGTCATACACGGCACCATTTTCCATGAAAAACTGCAGACCGGGGCTGACGCTGGTATCGGCCACGGCGCTGGTGGCAAGTGCGGACACGGTGGCATTGTCCAGCCAGAAATTCGGCTGGTTATTTGCCTGAATATCAAACAGCGTCTCGCTGGTTGGCGTCGAGCCGTTCCCAAAGACCAGGTTCATGCCGTTGTCCATAACCAGGCCATCGGCTGCCAGGGGTTGAGTGCCGACAAAGTCAGCGCTCATCTGCCCAGATCCGACATTGTCCATGGTTAGGGTACCAAAGGCGTTCGTGACTGGATTGCTGCCGGCAAACTGGAACACGTCATCGTAGGCCGCGCCGTCTTCTGTGGACAGCGTGCCGTCTTGGTACATGGTCACGGTATCCATGGGAATGTAGACGTAGGGGCCGACAGGCATCATGCCCAGCGGGGGAGTTGTGGAGTAGGTGGATCCGTTGGCCTGTTTCACTGTGCCCTGGTTGGCTGGCGTCTGGCCCATATAGTCAAAGGCCAGATTACCGCCATTGAACTGCACCGCGCCGTTTTGCGCCTGGGGGTTGGGCTCCCAGACGTCGGATCCACCGTTCACCGTGGTGGTGCCGGAACTCAGGATGATGCCGGGGTTGCTGGCATTGCTGCTAGAGCCATAGGTGGCGCCTGCCGCGCCAACCGGCAGGCTGATCATGGACATGGTGACCGTGCTTACTATGAACGTCCTGGCGATGGCACGGGTCAGGGTTTTACGTTTCATCTGTTTCATGGTGTGATGCTCCTTTCAAGTAAAACTACACCTATGGGGCACTGCCAAATTAAAATTTTTCTGACGTGGCGGAGCCCCTTGGAATGGGGTCTCAAGGGGCTTGCAGGCACAAAAAAACCGGCACGATGGCCGGGTTGGTGGTGGGGGGTGCTCGCTGCTTACGCTGGATCTTCTTCACTCCATGTTCTTTCCCATGAATCGTCGCGGATCACGATGATGTCTTCCCCATCCGCATCCTCTTCGTGGCGCACGCAATCCAAAGAAGCCAGCACTTCATCCAGTGTTTCGGAATCAATAATGTGTCCAAACCCGGCAACGGCATCCTCTCTGGTCATTTTCCCGCTTTGAATGTCACAAGCAATTTCATACGTCAGCTTTCTCGTACTCATGGTGTCAGTCTCCTTTATTGCACGGTTTTGGGGGTGTGGTGATACGTGATGCGCTTTGCTATTCGCGCGGCCAGCATGGCCTGCCGGGCAAACTGGTGGTTAAAAACTTGCTCGTCGATCTCGCTCAGCAAGTCGTCTAGTTGCTCGAATTCCAGGCTCAATCGCTCCATGCCGCTTTGCCTGTCCTCTTCTATGTCCACGGCCAGCATGGCGGTCAAGTAGGACAGATCCATGAGCAACTTCACCACGTCGTTTTCGTCTAATTTTTTCATTGTGCACCGCCTTTGGCTTTGCCATTGCGGGCAGCATCCTCAGCATAGACTTGCCTCAATTGTTTTGTGGACGAAAATCCGAGGATCGGGCGAAGGCCATACTTGGCCGCATCTTCTCTGGTCATAATGTTTTGCTCCTGCATGGTATTGCTCCTTTTCGTGGTATCTATCTATCTATCGGGTGCTGCCAAATTTACCAAAAAGCGCGGAAAGCCCCGTCTGTTCACTTCTTGGCCATCGCTTTCCACTTCTCGCCAAGGGCCGTTGCATCCGACTTATCGGGCCACCAGGCGCCTGAGCATTTCTGGCAGCGGAAATACGGCTTGCCGGTCTTCGTGGAAAATTTGCCTGTCGCCACCTTGCACTTTTTGCACTGCGGGCCTACGGCTTCAGGTGTCGCCTTTGGGCGGTCGGCAAACGGCTGGCCGGGGTGTCCGTCCGCATCTTGCAGCAATCCGTGGCCACCTTTGATAGAACAAGACCAGAAGAAATTGCCAGGCTTGTTCTTCGATTCCTGGCCGGTGCAGCCTTCGACCGGGCACGGTTCCGTCGCTGGGACCGCGCCGGCGGGCATGCCGGCAAGCCCCTGCTGGAGTGAATCCCACACCTTTTGCATCGTCACCCTTGGCTGCGCTTGGCCTTGGGTAATCTGGTCAAGGCTGTCTTCTATTTCCCTTGTCCAATCCAGATCCGCGAAGTCAAAACGGCCAGCCAGGGTTGTGACCACGGCTTCACCAAGTGGGGTTGGATACAAGGGCGGCTTGCCGCTTTTTTGTTCCACGTATGCCCGTGCGAAAAGGACTTTTATGATGCTGGCGTAGGTGCTTGGCCTGCCTACTCCATGGTCTTCCAAGGCTTTGATCAGGGTGGCTTCGGTGTACCGGCTCGGCGCCTTCGTGCTCTTGCTCAGCACTTCCCCGCGCTCTGGGGTTTCGGTTGCGCCGGTCACCAGGACAGGCACGGGGTTTGCCGCTTCGGCGGGCTGGTCGTCGTCGTCTTGGCTTTCGGAATACAGCTTTTTCCAGCCCGGATCCGTCATCACTGAGCCGGTGGCCTTGAAGATGGCGGGTTTCCCTTGGAATTCGCCGCCGTCCATGGTGGCGGTGGTTTGCTGGTAGATTGCGTCTGGCATTTGACTTGCCAATGCCCTTTTCCGGATCAGAGAATAAAGGGCTTGCTGGGTTGCGTCCTGCCCGGCATCTTCCTGCATGGGATCGGTGGGCCGGATCGCTTCATGCGCCTCCTGAGCACCCTCCTTTAACTTCCAGCGGCGGGGTTGCTCGATGAGGGGCAGGCCAGCGGCTTGCAAGGCGTCGCGCAGCAACGCTTCGCCCTCTGCTGAAAGATTCGGTGAATCCGTGCGGTGATAGGTGATGGCTCCGGTTTCAAACAATCCTTGAGCGGTCTTCATGACGGCTTCTGTCCCGATTTTCAGGGCACGGGATCCGTCCTGCTGTAAAGTTGAAGTGGTGAACGGCGCCGGCGGGCCTTTCTTAGTGGGCTTGCTTTCAGCCTGGGTAACTGCCAGATTCATGCCCGGCAAGGCATATACCAAGGCGTCGGCGAAGCTTTTGTCCTGGAAATATTCGCCATCGGCTGTTCCGTCCTGCCACTGTGCCCGCCATCCGCCTTGCATGTGCGCCATGATCTGGAAAAAGGCAGTGGGTTTGAAGCTGCGGATCGCCTGTTCCCGTTCGACGATGATGCGGAGCGCTGGCGTTTGTACCCTACCCGCACTGGCCTTCGTGCCCACTACATTACTCAAGGGGCCGCTGCATTCCCAGCCAACCATGCGGTCCAACCCCCTGCGGACTTCTTGAGCCGCCACCAGCTTCATGTCCATGGTGCGGGGATTGGCTACGGCCTTTTTGACGGCGCTTTCGGTGACTTCCTGATAGGTGACGCGCTTTGCGTCGGCTGGGCGAATGCCCAAGACCTGGCAAAGATGCCAGGCGATGGCTTCCCCTTCGCGATCCGGATCGGTCGCCAGATAGACCCCATCCGCCTTTGCGGCTGCGGCTTTCAGACTTGCCACAGTGTCCTTTTTATCGTCACTAATCGAATAATTCATCTTAAAATCGGGTGGGCGCACGTAGCTTTTGTCGCCTGATTTTTCCAGGTCTCTTACATGCCCAATGCTGGCTTTTACCTGCCAGTCATCCCCTAAAAACTCCTGAATGTGATGGGCCTTTGTTGGCGATTCAACGATTAAAAGCTTGCTCATGACTTGCTCCTTTCGTATTGCTGTGAAAAGTAATCTACGGTTTGAACGTAGGCGCCGCCGCCGTTCCCAAGGCTTAACCGCCCTGTCGTATATGCTGCCAATGCCAAATTGCGCGCTTGCGCTCCACGGCAACCCTGCCCCCATGCCAAACCTTTGTTTTTCTTTAGCAGTCCTGCGGCAAAGTTCGCCGAAAAGCAGGCGTTCAGGGCATCCATATCGGTGATTTTCCAGCCTGGGAAATTGCTGCTTTTCAGGCCAAAGGCGCCGATTGCCACGTTGTGGCCCTGCTTTTCCAGGGCGTGGATGATTGCCAGCGCTTTGCCGGGATTGGATGGCCGATAAACTTTCAGCGTGGATGTATCCACCAATTGCAAAGGGTCGCCCGTCCCTGCGGTCTCCGTTTCTGCTATGCCGTACAGCACCTTTCTGGCGGGTTTTGGCGCACATCTTATATAGGCTGATGGTGGCTCAGTCTGGTAGTGCATGGCGGTCTCCTTTCGTATGAATTAAGGTGCAGGCAATAGGGCTTAATTGCCTTCTCCAGTTCATCCATTGCGGAAAACAACTCAAGGCTTTTTTCGTCCATGGTGGATCCTTTGGCGGGCATTTGCGCCCGCCGGTTGGGGTTATCTGGGGTTATTTAACGGCTGGACAGAGGTACAACGCACCGATGATCCCGGTGGTTTTCACTCCCTTCCTTTTTTCCAACTTTGTGCAGAACTTGTATGCCTGATCCAGATTCCAAACGGGGGCATGAAAACGGTCACGCACGGCTTTTACGATGGGCTGCTGCGCCTGTTCATAGAGGTGCAGATCGGCTTTGGTTGGGGCACAAACCCGGTGGTAATACATAACCAAAGGCCAGTCCACACCCGTTCTGACTGGGGTTTTAATTCCCAGAATTGAAAGCCGATGTTGCATCCGTCCCTGGCTTCCGGCATCCATCAGGCAGAATTGCCTGTGGACGCTTGCCAGGGCCTTTGCTATGGCCGGTGGCGGGGTTACTGGGGCTACAGTGGCGGCCCCGGAAACGCCTACGCTTGCCAGAATTGCCATGATTGCTACTGCTATTTGCTTGTTCATATTAATTGCTCCTGTAGAAGATGGCGCCGCTTTCACACGGCGCCTGATTTGATCGCTTACTTCACCTGGTACAAAACCCATCCATCTTTAAAGGCATGAAACGTTTCATGGCGTCCATGTCCAAGGATGGCTTCACAGGTCAGCACGGCCGCGCTGTCTGCTCGGGTGTCCAGCACGCAGACCGGCTTGCCCTGGTACAAATGGGGCAGGGACAGGAAAACGGCCTTTTTGAAGGTCATGTCCTTTAAACCCCAATTTGCGGTTGGGTTGATCACGACATTGGTTGAGTAGGGGAAAACCAGCGGGGTGCTGTCCGCCATGATCGGCTTGCAGGTGTTTACCTGTGGGGCCTTGGCCGTGCCGGCATCAGCCAGATCCATAATTCCCTGCGTGGCAAAAAAGCTAACTGCAAAGGCAATTGCCAGTATCATTTTTCCAAACCAGTTCAGATTGTCCATGTTGTTTACTCCTGTTTATCAGTGGGTGTTCATCTATACGGTGGTGCCAAATTCAATTAACCCTGGCCGGTTCCGCCCAGCGTTTTGAAGATCCTTTTGCTATTCACGATGATTAAACCCCGGCATTTCCTGCCGGGGGTGTTCGTTTACGCTGCTTTGCGGGCCGCCTTTGCAAGCGCTTCCGCCTTGGCGGCTTCTTCAGCGGCCAAGCGCTCGGCTTCGATCTGCTCGGGGCTTTTCCAGTCCGGGGCCAGCACTTCCGTCAATTCCTGCATGGTGAAGGCGTCCGAGTTAAAAACGGCATGCAGTTTTTTCATGCGCTCAAAGACGTTATTGCCGTTGCGCTTGATCTCACTGGCAATGAAATTTGCGGCCAGTTGCGCTTCAAAGGTGTTCTTGTTCATGGTGTTGCTCCTTTCCGTTTGGGTGAACTTCATCCATAGGGCGGTGCCAAATTAAAAATTTCTGGGGGATTCAAGGGGGGGGATAACCAAGTGAAAACCAAAGCGGCCAAGCGGTCGGCGGTGAACCGTGGCTCAACTTGATCCACGGTTGCAGTCTTCACGGTTCCCTTACCACCATAATGGTTACGGTTTTGGTTTCGGGGTCAGCAAGTCACAGAGCGGGGCAAGGTATTTGAGAGTGTCCACACCCCAGTAAACCATGCCGCTTGTTCCGTAATTTGAATGCCGGTGATGCTCGTTTTCACGCAGGCATGACAGGGCGTTGCCAAACAACCCAGTTGGGGAAATTTTACCGGGCGGAGTGTCCTTGGCTGTGCCGTCGTGGTGCAGAAACAGTAGCCAGATCGGCCACTCTGGGCGCTCATTCTGGATGGTCAGATATTGCTGATAGTGGTGCAGGTTGATGCCTGTCACCCACTCTTCAGTCTTACGGTGCCAGGTAAAAGCCGTCTTGTGCTTGGCTTCGATCCAAAGCGTCTGCCGCCCCTTGAATACGAGCATGTCCGGGGCGACAAGCGCCCCTGATATCGAAGAAAACAGCACTGGGCCTTTATGGTCGTCATCGACTTTTTCGTAGATCGGGAGTACGAAATAGCCCATTCGCAAGAAATATTGGGCAATCCGGTTTTCCCCCGTCTTCCCTATCTGAAGGGCTTCCTGAAAGATCATCTGCTCCACCTGGACAGGACCGCTCCAAGCTTTCCAAATGCATCCGCAAAGCGCTGGAAGTCATCGCCAACGTAGAGGATAGCTTGCCCTTGCAGCGGCGCACCTTGTTTGTTGTCGGGGCTCAAAAAACGGATACGGGATGATGGGAAACAAGCGCCAGAAGCAACGGATAAAATCCGTTGAAACCATCCGGTTTCCGTGGCGTTATTCACCAGAATGCAGGCTTGCTCATATTCTCCGGCTTCATATTTTGAAGCCACGGCTTCGGCAAATTGAGCAATAAGTGGTTGGGCATATGGCGGGTTTAACCAGACGCGGCCGGACCATGGCAGTGTCAATCCATTCTGCGTTTCGGAGTAAAAAAACGTCGCTCCGACGGTTTCATTGGCGAGTTCTGATGATGCCGGATCGCAATCAATGGCACCCATGGCGGCTTTTGCAGTCCTGATGATCTCGCCTGGCGTGTACCACTCGTTATTGCCGCTATTTTGCGCTACGTGGACGTGTTTCTTCAGTGCTTCGGCGGCCTTCGCACCGTCGGCGATCTCTTCGGCGATTTCTTCCTGCTCTTCAACCGGCAAGTCCGCTATTTGTGATGCGGCGTGGATGCTAACCGCTCCGGATCTTGCCATGTCCTGTACTTCGGGAATGGCAGCGGCACGGATCGCCTTCACCTTGTCAATCGTGCCATGCGACACCCCTGCGGTTTTGGCTATCGCATCACGGGTACGGCTTTTTCCGTGCTCCGTTTCAGTTTTTTGCCTGTCTTGCCGTGGTGCTAAAGTTGGCGCTTCGATGGACTCAGCACTTTGTGCCAAAGTTGGCACAAAGTTGATAATGGGCGGATCCAGGTCCGTGCGGGTGCCCTGCCTTTCCTTCGCCTGCTCCTTAAATATCCCTTCCAGTTGCAGCGCAATTTCAGATCGCTGGTAATCGTTGAGATTGCGGCGCCCCAACTGGTTATGGAGCATCCATATCTTGGCGCTGGCGCGATCTGAAAACTCCATGCTTACAGTTTGGAAAGGGATACCCAGACGCTGGCAAATTTCATAGCGGTGATGACCATCCACAATGGTTTCACCCCAAATTACCAGGGGATCACGGCATCCGTGGGCCTGAATGTTGGCTTCCAATTGCGCGAGTTCTTCGCTGGAAAGGGGTTGTATGGCGGCTTTAAACTCGGGGTCGATTTTCAGTTCCATGTGGCTGCTCCTGGTTAGGTGATATGCCTATCAGGGGTTGCCAAATTGGACGGAGTGAAGGACTCAGGGCATTAAAAAACCCGGCACGGTGGCCGGGTTGGTGAGTGGTTACGGAACGGTTTAGTGGATCTGGGGCAACGCGACCGCCACCAGGACAACAACCAGGGCAATGATCAACACCCATTCCAGTTTGGTGAGTCCTTTTTCACTGTTCATCTGCGTTTACTCCTGTGGTGGAAAATGGGGCCGCTTTCGGCGGCGAGTCGGACGAACCCCAGAGGGAAGGAGATACTGCCCTGTGTTCGGCTGCCAGTGTTTAGCGCCACTTTCTGGCTTGGCGGTGTCAGCACATCTATATAGGTGGTGGCGCCAAATCCATCACCACTCGATTTCGATTTCAGAACCAACCCCTGACATGCCCGGCCCATCCATGCTGGGCCTGTCCATCGTCGTTTCCGAGTCCAAAGTGGGAACCACCAGGATCCCGCCTTCGCCGGGGGTGCCGGGGCCTGACTGTGGGCCTGACTGTGGATGGTTCATATCCGGCCATTCCTGGGGTTGGTTCTGTTGCTGCTGCTGTATATCCATTTGAGCCTCCATGTTGTTGATCGCATCGGTTTTTACATCTCTCTTTCCATGCCGCCGTCATGGCCTTTGTGCTGCTTGGCGGGCGCGGGCACCTTGTCATGGGTCGGCGCCTGCGGGCCTTTCGGCTCCTGCCCAAGTGCCGGGGCTTTATCCTGCGCCGGGCGCTGGGTTTGTGCCCAGTCTTTCAGTTTCTCAGTGTGCTCTGGGGAAAGCTTGGCCGGCGTCTTCCCATCCCTGACTTGGCCTTTGGCCTGGCTTCCTTGCCGCTGCGCTTGCGGTGCGGCTGTTTGCCGTTCCGCCTTTACATCATTGCGGGGTGCGCCTACAGGTGCTTCCCGCTCAACGCCTTTGCCGGGTACCGCCTTGGCGGTTTCCGGCTGTTGCGGCTTCTGCTCCGCATGAACTTTCGCGGCGGCCACGATATGGGGATTCGCTTCGCGGAACTTCTCCATGTCCCGCTCGGATTTGATCG
Organism: Acidithiobacillus ferrianus; assembly: GCF_010378095.1. GTDB lineage: Bacteria > Pseudomonadota > Gammaproteobacteria > Acidithiobacillales > Acidithiobacillaceae > Acidithiobacillus > Acidithiobacillus ferrianus. Next base: position 262,608 of record NZ_WNJL01000037.1, read on the forward strand.
CCTCCGGCTCTGGATATTTGCCGGTTTCATCACGCTCGATGGGTTGCAGATTGCGCTCTTCTTTCACCGGATCGTGCCTACCTTTATCCCCCTCATGCGCGTGTTCATTGGCATTTTTCTGGAAATTATAGCCCTGCCACTTTTCAGCCAACTTTTCAGGATCGTCAGAATAAACCACCGCATCGTCTTTGGCGCGAGATAATGCAACATACGCCTGATTGGCGTTATTCAGTTCTGATTTACTTTCGATGGCCCCGATCACTTCCTTGGCTGTGGCACCCTGCGCGGCATGGACAGTGCCGGAATAGCCATGTTCCAGTTTCGCGCCTTCGTTCGCGCCGATTAGAACCTCCTTGGTTTCTCCTTTGGCGTCTTTGAACTCGGCAATGATGGTACCATCCTGTGTCTGGCCTTTTACTTCGCCTTTTTGCCCGTTGACGATCTGCACCTGCTCGCCTTTGACGCTCTCGAATTGCTGGTTTTCACGAGACACGATGACATCGCCCGGCGCGACTTTAGTCTGGTCCTGATTATAAACACGGACTTTTGAAGCCTGTTCGGGTTTCCACTCCACCCTGTCACCTCCTTTGTTTTCCAGTATTACCGTGCCTTTTGCGGTATCCACGTCCTTTACGGTGTACTCCTGCCCCTTTTCCATGGGCACGGCGGGCGGCTTTTTATCTGATGCCTTGCTGGCGCCTTGATAGGCTTTTTGCCGCTCCGGATCAGCGAACCTTACGCCGCGCTCTTCATAATTACGCATGGGCACAATCTTTTGACCAGGCTCGTAGTTATGCGCTTCACGCATTTGCTCTCGGGTAAAGTCGGTTTTATGGAGCGTCCGGATCGCGCTTTCCTTCTCACCGTCGATGGTTCCATCTTTCTTGAGTCCATCGCGGATTTTCTCGTTTAGCAGCTTGCGTGTCTGGTTGGTGGCCACCACCACAATCGTTGCCCTGCGCAGTTCATCGGGCCGGGAAAGATAATCCCGTGCCGCCGCATCTGCTATCGCCTCGCGGGCCGTTTTGCCGTCCGCCACGTTCACTTTCTGGATATAGGGGGCGGTTTTCTCGACGCCTTCCTTGGCGTCCCCTTTTGCAAATGACTCCACAACCGCCTTTAGCTGCTGGTTGTTCTGGCGGCGAATATCGTCTATCACGGCCGTTTTCATGCCATTGTCCTGCAACAGTTTTGCCGGGGATCCGGCTTCCACGCTTTGGATTTGCCGGAAGTCACCCAGCGCTATGACCTGCATCCCGGTTTTCTCCGCGCGGTCCATGATTTTCTGCATATCCCTGGAGGACACCATGCCCACTTCATCGATGATGATGGTGGTGTTCTTGTCACCCTTTGCCCCGGCCGCTTCCCACTTTGCTATGGTCTGCGCCTTCACATCCGCGCCGGCCAGAGACGCCGCAAGCTCCTGCGCGGCCTTGCCGGTTGGGGCCAACCCGATCACTTCCCTACATTGGGCTTTCAACGCCTGGGCTGCGGCCTCAATGGCCGTGGTCTTGCCAGCGCCGGCATAGCCTTGCCACCCTACGATCTGGTCTTTGGATGATAGGGCCAAAACCAGCGCGTCACGCTGCCCGGTGGACAGCGCGAACCCTTTCTCACGCTCGAAATTCTTAATGGTCTCGGCAACGCGCTCGGCGGTCATTGCCGGCTCGAATTTATTCTGACCGGACTTCATTTGCGCGATCATTTTTTCATCTCGGGCCAAGGCGGCTTTGGTGGTGAAGAATTCCTTATCCTCCTGACCTTTGACTTCTGCTTTTATCAATCCGGTCTCCGCATAGAGCTTTTCACGGTTGATGTTATCCAGGGCCTTGACCACATCTTGATGCGTCACCTGATCCTTGATACCCGCCCTTAGCGCTTCGGTTTCCAGGCGTTTACAATCAAAGACGTGCTCGCGCTCACCCAAGTGACGCACCGCGCTCTTGATGGCTTCGGCGGTTTCCAGCGCGTGGATCTTTGGGTCCCTTGGGGGGATCGGCGTCACCGAATTCTGACGCGCCACTTCCACGGCGGTGCGGATCTCGGTCAGGACGTTGGCGGCTTCGGCTCTTTCTTCCCATTGCTTGTGTTGGGCCTCTTGGGTTTGATGGATTTTGCCTTGACGGGTGCTAATGTTCGCCGCATCGCGCTGGCCATCTGTGGAGCCTTCGCGGGTCAGTCCACGTTTTTCAAGTTCCTTGTCGATTTGATCTGTCCTGGCGGAAAAGGGTTTTAGGGCTTTATCGGATATCCCGGAAAGCTCGAAGCCATCCTTGGTTTTGCGCACTGGGTAACCAAGGTCTTGCGCCTTGGACGCCAAGCGGGCTTTATAGATGGCATCCAGGCGTGCAAAGTCGCCTTTTTCCATTTTCCAGTCCGCGCTGCGCCATTGCCCGTCTTCCCTTAACGCGCCATTGATCCAAACCGTGTGGGTGTGGATCTGGGGGTCCACGACGCCGTCGACCGGGCGGGCTGTTTCATGACGGAAAGCGCCGACGATCGCGCCGGCTGCAACATGTTGCTGCACCCCGTCGATTTTCTGACGGGTACCGAACATCTCCGCCTGCATAATGGTGACAGCCTCTTTCACGGCTTCATCGTGGGCGACCAACAGCCTCTCATCGCCGCCGATTAACGCTGCTTCTGACACACTTTTTGGGGCTGACAGGGTAACGTCTTCACCACTCCTGCGCTCCTTGTTAGGGTCGCTTGGGGTTGGGAGTTTTTCACCTGTAGGCAATTCACCGGCCAGCAACTTATCGAATTTTTCAAAGTCTTCCGCCTGGAACTCGCCTTGCAGGCCAAGGGCTTCGGCGCCAGCGCCCAACCACTCGGCGGGGGCATGGCCCTCAGCGCCATCCTGGGATTGGTGATAATATTCGCCTTCTTTGTAGTACTGGCCGCCCTCTGAGGCGGCGCCATTCGGCGATCGGGTAATCATGATGTGTCCTTTGGGGCCGGGTGGCCCCCTATCTGCGTTTTATCTACCTATCCCCCACTGCCAAATTGCCTACATGGCAAAGGGGTCGTCGTGGTCGTGTCCAGCCACCTCTTCGTCTATTTCACCCGCCGTTTTGAACTCGTCAGCGCTTGTTACGGTGGGTGCGTCCTCAGCCGTGCCCGTCGATATAGAGGACCTATGACCGGGCAGAACGCCCATGTCATGGGTAGTGGGGATATACGCGGCAGTCCGGGCCGTCCTATCCTTGCGGACGAGTTTGACGCGGGCCGTCATCATCTCCTTGGGACCCATGTAGCGGAGAATCCCTTCAAGGTTTGGCAACCCCTGGATCTGGGCGGGCAGGATGGCCGGCTCGGTCGAATGTTGAAAGGTGGTCGACTCTCCACCACCTTGCGCACTCGTGCTTTCCCCTTCCACCCCCCTAATGATGTGACGATCCCCGACGATCCCGGACCCCCACTTAGCCGTATCAGGATCGGGCAAGCGCATAATCAACTGGGTCTGAGGCAAACCAAGAAAGCTTTCCGCGCCGTCTTTTCCGTATCGTTCCCTCGCTTGAGCCACATTCTGGAAACCCACCACTTCACAGAGCCCAAATTTGCGGCCTTCCGCCATGGCCTCGACCAGCTTTGGCATTTTTTGCAACGTTGGCGCCTCGTCCACGAATAACCAGACACGCCGGCTACGATCTGGGGGAAGCATCATGACTCCAGTCACAAAGGTATCGATAAATAAGGACAGCAAAGGGCGCAATGTTGCGCGCTGATCCGCGCGGCTGGTCAAAAAAATCCAGCGTCCTTCATTGCGCTTTTCATTAGTCACCCATTCCCGAATGGAGAATGGCAATTCTCCGGGCTTTGGATCACGAAGATACCTCAAGCAGGTTGTGGGCGCCGTCATGCTCGCTCGTGAATTTGAAAACGTCTGGCTACTTCCAACCAGTCCAATTAGCCCGTGTTTTTCCACCATAGAGATTAGGTCTTCATTACTGGCAGACATAATATAACGAACCAGTTCCTGGACACTTCCAGCTTCACTCAAGATGGTCACCAGAAGCGCACGGGCGGATTGCGGAAAGAACGGTTGCCGCTCATCGTCGGGAATTAACCCCGCCGCGATTTGCTCATAATCCGCTTGACTCGTTGCGTCAGCCCATGGCGTCCATGGCGCGCTACGGGCATCCAAAGGATTCAGTATAACGTCACCTTCACGATAAAATCGTGCCGTGAACTCGCCGGCTGGATCATAAATACAAGCCCGCTCATTCCTGTTACGGACAACTTCCAGCATGTCTGAAATAACCGTTGACTTGCCAACACCAGGAGCGCCGGCCAGCAGGAAATGGGACGGCTCTGCTTCGCGCGGTATAGGTACACCACCGATAATAATAGTTTGCGCATCGGCCTTTTCAGGTTTGCGCTTTTGTTCGCGGTAATCATAAACCCGCGTTCCGCGCACCAGTTCGCCGCCGCTGTCATCTTCGTCGGTAACCGCCTGCTTTTTCTTGTGCAGAAGGATGCGATGGACAATGAAGAGGGTGCCGATTGCCATCATAAAACCGATGCTCTGAGATGTGATTAGTGTCAGGCTCATGGCGGTTGCGGTTACCCACAATGCACCTAGGAATTGCCACCTTGTGGCCTTCGTGCTGCCGTTTTTCTGAGTGTTTCTTCCACCATAAACACCGAGCCCGAAGATTAGCACAGCCATGAGATAGGCGGGCATCATGACTGTGCCATGATCATAGCCTGCGGCACTCATGCCCATGGAAGTCAGGGCAGAAGTAACCATAACGAGCGCCCATAACCAGAAGGCCGCGGCTCCCGCGCCTTTGGTGAAGCTCTCTTTTTTACGTCCGGGGGTTGCGTTTGTGTCCATTACACTTGCTCCTTTATGCGGATATTCGGGTTATATGGACCAGATACTATCAAGGCATTCGTCTTCCAGTTGGGCGCCGAGGTCGTCTGAAATGGCGTCTTCGATATCCCCATCAAGGGGGATATCGTTGTCGATATTCCCCACTGTCGGGGTGCAAGGTGCGGCTTCAAAGTCGTTTGCGCTGTCCATTTTGCGGCTCCTTTTTGTGGTATCCATCTATATGGTGATGCCAAATTGCCAGCGTTCAGTATCCCTTGCCGATGGCGTCTTTCAGCTTCTGCACGTCTGCGTCTACCTTTGCCAAGTAGGGTGCTTTAGCGTGCTCCGCGCCGTTCCTCGACAAACTCTGGATCTCCTTTACAGCCAGCGATACCCAGTTCACCTTTGTGACCAGGCGGGCAAAGTCCACGTCTTCAATGCGGGCCAGTTTGGCGTTAATCTCCGCCACCAGACTATGCAAATAATCAATATAAAGACGGCCTTTACCCATCTGGATGAGCACCCGGATATATTCTGATCGCGTCATTCCCAAGGTTTTCGCTTCGCTATCCAGTGTGGCGATCTCTTCCTGGGTGTAACGCATAGTCACGTATTTCTTACGCTCGATAGCCATGTCTCTATATCTCCTGTTTCGCATTAGCCGTGTATCACGCGGGGAAGCCCCGTCGTCATTGGGCCACTGCCAAATTGACGGCGGATTTCGTCACACACTTTTCATTGACGTGTGACACGCCAGAAAGCCAGCACCAGCACGGCTTTCAACGCAAGTTGCCTACCCCTTGGGGGTAGCGACTTGTGTGAATCTTTTAGGGGGTCTGGGGCGGAGCCCCAGCGCGGCTTTGGCTTTTCCAATTCCAGCTATGCAGAAATCGGAACCTTAGCCAATGCCATACGTTAAACGGTTTCACATGCAGCCAATCCAATCTTGAAGGATTTCCAGTTAGCAGGAGAATCAAATTCTGTCAACTCAAGCAAACGAATATGCGCTCTGAAAAACGCACAGGGATTTTTACCAATCGTTTTTCCCCAAATGTCTTTTCGCTCGAGCGTTTCCCCCGCGCTTCCCCAATAGTAATTCGCGCAAACCCATTGCGCCCTTCGACCCAGCCCCGCGCATTGCACCGGCAACATCTGCCCTGTTAATTCCGGCACCTTCCACCCCGTCTTTTTTAATGTGAAGTTTTTAGCAACGTCATGTTCAACGTGAACATGAGTAACCGATGCCAGATACACCATATTCATAACCACAGTAAAAGCCACCATGACAAACAACGTCCAGAAAATTACCCTTTTCATTTTCATCACACACACCCCCCATTCGTAAAGGCGGGCGATGTGCCCGCCGGTTATTTCATGCCGCTTCCTGCAATTGCCGCAACTCGTTGCGAGTGATTGCCGCGTCTTCCAGCGCACGGCCATCTTTATGTTTTGAGTAATAGCCCACAACATAATCAGGGCAGGAAGACAATGCTTTTGCTTCCTTGCTCCCAGCAATGCACCACTGCACGGCTAAGGTGATGTCCAAGTATGCGCACCACAGTTTTTCGGTTTTCATTTCACACCCCCAACATGTGCCACAAATTGTACATCGCCCATAGGCCGTCTATTGCGCAGAATGCGAACATGACGGCCAACCACTCCACGGCTTCCTGTGCGCCTTTTTCAGTCCTGATATATTTCTCCAGGATTAGCTTTTCGGTGATGATGCGGGCCGCCCAGTCTTTCCAGATTTGATCAAGGTATTTCATTTCACACTCCCTGCTTTTCCATTCAATACGCATGCCAAGCTGTACCCGCCATGCACAGCACAATACGATGTGCTACGCACGGGCAGGGGCTTTTGTGGAGCACTTGCCAATGCCCATGTATCGCCACCTGCAATTCCAAAGCTAAGGGCCAAGACAACAACAATAATCCAGGTTTTCATTTTCAATCCCTTTGGGGCCGGTGGCCCCTTGCGGTTTTCGGTTCACTTCACTTATGCGGCACTGCCAAATTCAGGCAGGGAATACCGGTGCCGGGTTTCCGCGCTCCATTGCCAGGCTGATCAACTCTTCCTGGGCCTTGGTGTCACCAATTGCAGCCAACCGTTTCCAGTCACGAATTTTACGGGCCTGTTTCATGCGCACCTTCAGCTTAACCACAGCCATTTCGTAACGTAGTTTGCAGCGGTATTTCTGAGCACGCTTTTCTTGTTCAGGGGTCTTCACTTTCTTTACCATGACTCACTTCCTGTCTATCGATAGGGGCGGCTGAATTGCCGCTCCTACCTATATGTCACTGCCAAATTCATTTCTTGGGGGAAGCGTCGCGCAAAAATCTTGAGTGGTATTTTAAGAACCAGCGATCAACAAGCCATGCCACAAAGAACGAGGTCTCGCTTGCAGATGAAATTTCCAATGCGCCACGCCAATGTGTGCATGAATAAATCACGGCTTTAATCCAGACGTGCCAAAACCGCCCAGTCAAATTCCCGGCCACATATCTATCCACTAGAAGGACCACACCGCCCCAAAAATCAGGGAACCTTACCCACGTTATAAAGTGGAACAGCCAGATCATTAGAAAAAATGATATTGTTGTCACCGTTATAGCTCTGGAGATACGACCGGGAAGTGATATGGACTCATTCATGTCTACTAGTCTCCTTTGTGGACTGACTCGATACTTTTAGTACGTACCAACCAGTCGGTTAACTGGCTTCAAGGGTGGAAAGTACAGACTGGCTACCTAAAAGTGCTGTGCTTCATTAGCGCCAGACGATATACTGATAAAGCCGTGTACCGGCTCGATACTTTTAGGTACACAGATTCAGGAAGGCGTCTAGCGTGCCCGCCATGCGTTTTGACGCCTTATCGGTAGGTTAGGTAGTGCCTACCACCAGAAAACGCACCAGAAGGCAGGGAAAGCCGCCTAGTGAAGCGGTACGGCACGGGTATTGCCGTCGGCCCCGCGCAGGATGGCGACTTGTTCGCCTGGATGGAGGCCGGGGTTGCCGACTTCCGGCACACCCAGCAATTGGCCATCCGTGAGCTTGACCATCACTTCAGTGCCGCGTACATGGCCGGAAGTGACGGCATTCCCCAAAATCGCGCCGCCGATGACGCCGCCAATCGCCGCGATCGGGGAAGCCCCGATGGCGTAGCCAGCGGCACCTCCTACAAGAGCACCAAGGGTGCCGTGTGCGGTTTGGGCTTGGGCGTTGGAGACATGGATGGGTTGGCAGCGGATTACGGTGCCTTCTGCCAGGGCTTGGGCCTGCAAATTTTCTGTTGAAGAATAGCGTTGATAACTCAACGGGGTGGTGGCGCAGCCGGCCAAGGCCAGAGTGATGGCTAGGGCGGGGATGATGATTTTCTTTTTCATGGGTGGTGCTCCTGACAGGAAGATCTACCTATCAGGCGCTGCCAAATTCAGCGCGCCACGGAGTTTATGGGGGGAAGGTGAGGCTTGGTGAGGAACGTTCCGGCCCCTTGAAAAGACTCCCCCCGTATCCCATACTGCCAACATGGGGCAGATAGTGAGCTATACGACAGTCCATGGGCAATCCGGAGCAAGCGGGCAGTCGCTCCTTGGGGACCTCCGCTGTCATCAGTTACCAGCAAAAGAGGCTTTATGACCGGTAAAAGCCATCAACCCAGCGGGCTGGCCCTCCCGGAATTTGGGACTCCGCCTTTGATTGAAACAGTGATCGGCGTCCAGTTCGATCCACTGCCCAACTTGGATATCCCCCGCATAGGGCTGCTATGGCAACGCTTCCGCGAGCGCCTGCCAGCCGTTCAAAACATGCCCCCCCTAGAACCAGTGATTGAGAGGGCGGGAGTCCGCAAAGTCTCTGGATGGCCTGCTCTTCGTTTTGGGGGACAAGCACCTTTGCCACGTTGCTGGTTTCTCAACCTCGCCGGAAACGAGCTCCTCCAGATCCAACAAGATCGGTTTATTTGGAACTGGAGAAAGGTCGCAGAGAATGACAGCTACCCCAGATATGAAAAGTGCATTCGCCAAAACTTCATTGAGCACTTAGGAGAGTTCCTAAATTTTTTGTTGCAAGAAAACGTTGGCGATTTTCGCCCTAACCAGTGCGAAATAATTTATGTGAATCACATCATATCTGGGCCTGAGCAGGGATGGGAAACACACAAAGACGCAGGCAAGGTATTCCAATGTTGGAACTCAGCTTATGTAGACAGCACTGTTCCTGAAATCGAGAGTATACAAATGGCCGTTTCCCATATCATCAACAGCGCAAAGAACGAGTTTCTGGGGAGGCTCCACGTAACTATTGAACCCGCCTTCCGGAACGAGGATGACAAGCCGATTTTCGTGATGACGCTTACAGCCAGAGGAAAGCCGTTAAATCCCGATATCAGCGGCGTCATGGAGATGCTGGATATTGGGCGAAAACTAGTGGTGGAAACTTTCACGGCTATGACAACCAAAGGAATGCACGAAGTCTGGGAGAAACAACATGGCAGCTGAAGCAATGGAAATAAGCCGAGCGGTGGGAGGGATTGCGACTGCTTACGGTGAGCAGCCGCGGCTATTGTTGAGCGGCGCAAACATAAGGCGGGCCGCCTTTTCGGAAAGTGAAGCGTTGATGGAACGTTCCATAGGGGAAGAAACTCCGTGGGTTCGCGGGGCTGTTAAGCGGCTTAACGAGCTTGCGGAGTTGCCATCTGGCTGGGATTCCTATAAAGCCAGGGTGGTATCTCATGCAGCTTTGAAGGCAACCTTCGATTTATTAAGCGAAGTAATGCGCGACGACACCCCACTACCTTGGATCGTACCCATGGCCGATGGTCACGTCCAAGTTGAATGGCATACACATGAGATCGACTTTGAAATTGAAGTGGTTTCCTCAACGGTTCTACACGTGTTTCATGAAGACCATAGAACCGGGTTTACTGCTTGGGAAGACACGCTCCATTACGATCTTACACAGCTTGCCGAGTTCATTGGTGAACTGACGCGTCGGATACGCCGTGAAACGCCAAAACCAGCGCGAATGCCATACTAAGAACGGCTCATGCAAAGTTATCAAGATGATTCATCCATACTGGATCAAGATATACTTTTACGGCGGATACCAATGCAGCCTGGGTCTCAGATTATTTGGAACGCCAACCTAGGCTGTTGGCGCCCCAGCAGCGCTGCATTTAAGGACCATCCCGATGGCTCCCCGATGTCGATTGCTCTCAAGCGCGTATTGGATGAATTGAATCTTCCGGTAAATCACCCCCTGAAAGGTTATGAGTGCACTCACGCACTAGCATCAATCACTGCAGGGCTTGCGCGAACGAATGGCCAAGAGGTGGCGAGGGACGCGCTGCCGGGTGACCCGGCGCATGGGGTAGTTGTGGGTCCGAAGAAGAAAGCTTCCAGGGAGCTTGCCCTCGCCGCTGCGTGGGTGGTGCCACCTGATATACCGCCTCCTTCTGGAGCGGAATAATAAAAATCGCAAAACTCCATCAGAGGCGGACGACGGTTGGTCGAACGGACGGAAGCGCATCGTTACTGATGCCTGGACGCCCCGGAGCGGGGTTACTGGAAGACGGTGGTGCGCCAGGGCCACGCGGCTGACGATTCACCGGTTGTTGCCTGGTGACCCACTCCGTCCGCAGCTTTTCAGCGTCGCGCAGCAGCAGATCCACCTGGTGCATGCCCTGCACGTAAAAGCGGCCGTTATGGTTGACAAAGAAGGCTGCCACGGCGGGGGATTCATCCTGACCGAGCCGTTTGACCAGATGGGCCAGTTGGCCATTCACCTTCTGGTTGCGCACAGGCTCCGTACCGTAGCGCCCTTGGTAAGCCTGGCTGTAGGCTTCCCATGTGGCGGTCGTTGGTGCCGATTCGGATGCGACAGAGGTGCGCTTGCGCACCACTGGCGAATCTTTATTTTGATGATTTGGATGGTGTTTCCTACATGATGGTTTAGATGATGATTCAAGGGGTGACATCGGTGTCACCGGGGGGTGACTCTCTGTCACCACCCCCACCGTCAGCTTGTCACCCCCCCACGACACCTGAAGATGGTAAAGGTTGGAGGTCCTGGACCCGTCCTGGCGAAACCGCGCTTCTGTCCGAATTAGTCCACAGGACGTCATGTCCTGAACGTGACGTTGAACTGATCGCTGGGATAGGTTGCATTTTTTTGCCACCCCGGCTATTCCAGGCCAGCAGGTCCCTTGGTCATCAGCATGATCAGCCAAGGCCAGCAAGACCAATTTTACGGGGGCCGGCAGATCGAGCCCCCAGGCCCAAACCATACATTTTATGCTCATTTATGCATCCTCCCAAAAAAGATCGCCATTTTGCGATTTTGGCGTATTTTTCGGCTTTGGCTTGCGTCCAGCAGGGGATTTCACTGCACGAGCACCGGCAACCAAAACCTCAATCAATTCATCAACCGGCGTGTTCATGGTGATTTCATGGCCAATAAAATCAACCTGAATCAAGTCAGAATTGAAATATTTCTCAGCGTCACGGAATTCGTTGCCGGCCTGCTCATCACTGATATTCAAGGTCTTGGCAATATCCATGAATGACAGGTGATGGCAATTGCGCAGGAGCAACACAGCCGCATACTTCTGCTTCAGCTTGCCAATATGCAGGTTAAACTCTGCAATTTCTGCCAAGCGCTCGGCTTCGGCTTCCGCGTCATTTTCGTCTTGTATTTCATTTGCATAGGCGCTTAGATGATCGCTTATGTAATCAACGTCCTTGTTTATTCCACGGAGTTTAAGGCGGGCTTGAATTTCCTTGGAAATAAGACGCCAGTCGCTGGAATCGTCGATTTTGTCGAATAATTTCGAGCTTTTAGGATCGGGCCGGAATTCAGGATTTTCCCCAGAATTTTGCTCTCGATCCCATTGATCTGTGGTCAGTGATGGGGTTTTTGGGGAGGGAATTTCCGGGCAAACGGTGATGCTAGAGACAGAGATCCCCAACCCCAACCGGGAGAAATAGTGCTCCTCGGCTGTGGCTGTCTTGTGGTGGGCTTGGATTGGGTCTAAACTTGAACTACGGATGAAAGAAATCATCGCTAAGCTCCTTTGAGCATAACGAGTTGATTTCACAGCCCTTTTTTGCGTTGCCTGCGCCCGGTGGGCAGGGCCTCAAGGCCCTTGGTTCCGGTTGCCCCAAGAGATGGAGCGGCGATTCATTTAAGCAACTTACTGATTCAACTCAAAATTCGTTCAGCAAGAGCCTGCGCGGGATCCTCGATCGGCGGCGTTTCGCTCGGTCAAGGCATTGTTTATACTGAAAAATCTAAACCCGCTCTTGATTTTTCAGTCCGGAAGCGTGGATCCGGTCCATTGCAAGTCCCAGGTTAAGGCTTGGTCACTGTTTGGTATCATAAGCCCCTACAGACCCCAAGTCAACACTTTTTTACGCGGCGGATATGGCTTCATCCTTCACGGCCTCATCCAGTACCTCTTGAGGAACCCCGCGTTTTTTCAGGGCAGCAATCAGCCGGGCGGTGGCTCCGAAGGTGTACCGCGCTTCATCCTTCCGTAGCCCCTCGCTCACATACGCCTTGAGCAACGGCTGGTAGCCAGAGAATCCGCGCTGTGGTGCGATCTCTTTCAGGGATTCCACCACGTCTACCGGTATCCGCAGCGTGACCGAGGTCATGGGGCGCTCTTTGTTCAGACGGGTTTTGATACGTTCAGGAATGCTCATAATCTTGCCTCTCATCATTCGTCAGTTTGCGGGCCGAAATAATGCGGATGGATTCGCCTTCGATCTCGATATGTACTACGAACAGCAGGTGCCCCGCCGCGCTGGAGCCAATGGCCGCATCTCTGGCCTCATGATTGCTACTGGCGTCCACCAAGCGAAAGAATGGATCGAAAAACACGGTCGCCCCTTCCTCGAATGTCACCCCGTCATGTTTTCTGGGATTGCTGGCGGCTTTCCTGTCGTCCCAGACAAAAGAAAGTCCGTTCAGTTCGTAATGGATGTCCATGGTGGTCAGGATAGAGAGCAAGATTTACATTGTCAATACCATGGCGGCGAACGGATTCACGGATCCTTGGCACAATTCTGGCACAATGGCACAGCGTTCATTATGGTTTTTATATGTTCTGATGTGTTCATATATGATGGTTTTGGATGAAGTTTTTCTGTGGCATGTAGTGTCTGAAAGGGGTATCTGTCGCGTTCGCAATGCGAAGGTCGGGAGTTCGATCCTCCTCCGCTCCACCACTATTCAGCGCCCAACCGTTCTCGGTTGGGCGTTTCCTTTGTGGAATCCGCCCGCCACGCGGGGTTCCCGGCCATTCTGCGGGTGCCACCAGCCGGTCGCCCGAGCGCCACCACGCGCCCGGTTCGCCCCTGTCCCGCCCTATCTTCTCTCGAAACCTGCGCCAACTTCTTCGCCGTGGCACTCGCAGACGGCGTTGTGCATCAACCACTTGTGCGCGTGCCGATGCGAATGGTTGGCTCGCGGGTTTGCACGAGCAAAGCAGAACGGCAAACCCGCGAGGCCAGCCTCCAGGTCAGCCCTTGGGCGGGAATGCCCAACACGATGGCCCGCACCAGAATCAGCGGTTTGCGGCCTTTTCAGTAGGAGCCGAGACCAATCAAGGTCTGGCCGAGATTCGCCTTGAGTTCCTTCTGCGCCTCGAAAGAAACCTTCTACGCCGGGAAAACCGTTTCAATCAGCGCGGGCGCATCCTTCAGGACCAGTGGCGTGAGCGTTGTCGTTATTGTCTTTGCATGCATCGCGTGTGCTTCTTCAATGGGGCGCCATGGCTTCGGGCGACAGCCAGCCTTGCGACTTCAGCCGTTCTTCCGCAATGGCGAGCTGGCGGGGAGTGAACTGCTGCTTGCGGGCGTTCCAGTCATAGACCCGACGCGCCACGCTGTCGTGTTGGGTCGCGCCTTCGCGGCTCATCACCCAATGCACGGTGGCTAGCAACTCCAGGCCGTAGGGCGATTCGAAACCTTCGACCAGGCGCGTGACGCGCTCAAAGCGGGCGCGGCTGATTTCGTGCTGGTCGAGGTAGTCCTTGGCTTCCTCCACTGCGCCCGGCACGAGGCTCAAGGGCTTGTCGGGTGCGTCGCCGCCGTCGGCGTAACCTGCGATCAGGTGACCTTCGACTGCGCGCAGCACGTGCCGCAGGTTTTCCGCGTAGGGGCCGTAGTGATGCTTGACGTAAGTGAGCCGCAACGGCTCACCGGCTTCCTGCATGAAGTACATGAGCTTGTGGATTTCCAGCAGGGTGACGAAGGGGTCGAGCAAGCCGCCGAGGTAACGTTGAATGAGTTCAACCAAAGCAGCCCGACCCGCCGTCATCTTGGGTACTTCCCGGACGTGGGACATCTTGTCGCTGGCAGGCGCACCGTTGGGTTCGAATACGAGCACCTGCACGTCGGTAAGGCCCGCCAAGGCCCGCTCGATGCGGGGGCGCACCTCGTTCCAGTCCAGCCCACCCAGGCCGCTGCCCAGCGGGGGAATGGCAATGGAGCGAATGCCTTTGTCGCGGATGACCTTGACGAGATCGGCAAGGCCCGACTCGATGTCCTCCATGCGGCTCTTGCCGCGCCAGTGCCGCTTGGTGGGAAAGTTGACGATGAAGCGCGGCGGCGTGAGCTGGCCCGTCTCGTAGACGAACATGCGGCCCGGCTGTACGGCTTCGCGCTTGCAGGCGGCCTCGTAAGCCTTGAAGTTTTCGGGGAAGGCGTTCTTGAACTGCAAGGCGATACCGCGCCCCATCACGCCAACGCAGTTGACAGTGTTGACCAGCGCGTCAGCCTCGCACTTGAGGATGTTGCCTGAGGTGTACTCGATCATGGCTGTGCTCCTCTCATTTCAGTAATACCAGTCCGCGCAGACTTCGACCATGGGCCGATGCCCGTGCTGTGGCATGGCGTTGACCACTTGGCCGTAGACGGCGGCCGAGTGAACGCCGATGCGTTCGATCAGGTGCCAAGGGAAACGGTGCTCCAGCAGAAACTCCGCTTGCTTGCCTTCCTTGTGCACCCGCCAGTCACGGGCCTGCACGGCAGTCCAGTTGATCTCGCCCAGATGCGCGAGATCGCAGCGATCCTCGAAAAAATATGAGCCTGCATTCGAGAGCGTGAAAGCCCAGCGCGCGGGTTGCGCGTTGGCCCATTCAACGACGGCGTGCAGGTCGGCCTCGAAGTGCAGGATCGGCCCTTGCCCCCCACGATAGGCCAACTCCTGATGGTTACCCTGGTAGATCAGGTAGAGCATCACGGAGCGCGGGCAGAAATAGAACGGCACGCAGTCGCCGACGTGCAGGTCGGGATAGCTGCTGAGACGCAGTTCGTTCAAGCGCCGCTGCTTAATGCTGCTCATGCCGATGGTCGTGCCAGCAGGCGCGCACCGAACCACCTCCGCATCGCACCAGAAGAAACCGTCAGCCACGATGGAGGGCAGACGATCTACATGGGCGATGTGGTAGATCTTCGGCTGCGGCGGCACGAGCACGGCGTTCATGACGTTTCGTCCCCAAACAGGTCAAGCGATGGACGGACGTCGTCCTTGCCACGGCTACTGCGGCGCGCGCGCGGAGCGAGCAAATCGCTTTGTGCCACGTCGCCCAAGGCGTGTTTCAGGGCTGCGCGCCAGCCTTTGCCCGCGTCCATGACGCCACCCGTGCTCATCGCGGTCATGCCGAAGAGCCACCAGCGTTCTTCCGGGCGCAGCGCCAGCCAGTTGCGGACGGCGACGGGAATCTTCTCCGTGTCCATCTGCTCGACCGCCCACGCCAACACGCACAGTTCCTTGCCGAGCAAGCGATCCACCGGGTTGTCGCCGACCTTCCACGCACCGGGTTTCAAACCGTGCGCGGCCAAGCGCGCGTTGAAGGCTCGTTGCACCTCGGCGCGGATTGCCGTCCAGCGCGGGCGATCCAGCAGGACGCGGTCGATGACCGCGCTGTCGGCGCTGGCGGCCTGCAAGCCGAGGTGTTCGCTGATCTGGACCTTGCCGGTGCTGCTCTTGGGGATGACGACCTTGAAGTGATGCGGGTCGGAGATCGCAGGCACACCGAAGCCCAGCGTGTGCGGCACTTGCGCGCGCGCCTTGGGTGATTCGGTGTTTGCTGCGGCCTTGGCCATCCTCAATCCTCCTGACTCACTTCGCCTGAACCGCCCCGAGTATTGTGGAGGCTGATTGAAGTAAGTCATGCCGCTTGACCGGCCTGACGTTCGAGTTGCTGATAATATTGTGCCTCAGCTTCTGCCGGAGGGATATAACCCAAGGGCTCCAGAAGTCGGTGATGATTAAACCAATGTACCCATTCCAGGGTTGCCAATTCCAGGGATGCTTTGGTTTTCCAGGGTGCCCGACGATGGATTAATTCGGCCTTGTACAGCCCATTGATGGTTTCTGCCAGGGCATTGTCATAGCTGTCTCCCTTGCTTCCCACAGAGGGTTCGATGTCCGCCTCGGCAAGCTGTTCTGTATAGCGGATGCTGACATATTGCGATCCCCGGTCGCTGTAGTGAATCAGGGATCGGTCCCGCTGTGGTTGTCGGGTATGGAGCGCTTGCTCCAGGGCATCCAGTACGAAGTCCGTATGCATGGTAGAGCTGACCTGCCATCCCACAACCCGACGCGCAAACACATCAATCACGAAAGCAACATAGAGCCAGCCCTGCCAGGTGGACACATAGGTGAAATCCGAAACCCAGAGCTGATCAGGACGCTCCGCCCGAAAAATCCGGTGCACCCGGTCGCGTGGACAGGGTACCTGGGTGTCAGGAACAGTGGTGCGGATCCGTTTACCGCGAATGACGCCCTGTATGCCCAGATGCCGCATCAGACGCTCTACGGTACAGCGCGCCACGGATATCCCTTCACGGTGCAGTTGCCTCCACACCTTATCGGCACCATAGACCTGCAGGTGTTCCTGCCAGATCCGTTGAATCTCTGGTAAAAGCAACGCGTCCCACTACGCCCGGGCACTGTGTAACGACGGGTTGCATTGTCGTGCCGCATAGCGCCGGTAGCCTGATGGGGCAATCTGCAAGACTCGGCAGATCGGCTCGACCCCAAAACGCCCTCGGTATTGATCGGTGAAACACCTCAACGCTTCAAACGGCGGTCGAGCTCCGCCTGGGCGAAAAACGCGCTGGCCAGCTTCAGAATTTCATTCGCGCGCTGTAGTTCCTTGACCTCACGTTCCAGCTCCTTGATACGTTGGGTTTCGGCAGTGCTGACGCCGGGACGTTGGCCCGTATCGATTTCTGTACGTTTTACCCAGGCCAGAAGAGTCGAAGTTACGCAACCAATCTTGGGGGCAATGGATTCAGCAGCAGCCCACAGGGGGGGATATTCGTCGCGATGTTCCTGTACCAAGCGAACCGCACGCTCACGGACTTCAGAAGAAAACTGTTTAGATTTGTTCATGGCTCCATTCTCTCAAAGATCGGGGCCTCCACCAAACCCGGGGCGGTTCAGCCCGAGAGGTTGGCGACCACGATAACGCAGTTGGGCAACTCCAGCGCGGCGCTCATCAGGCTGCTCAGGCTGTACACCACCATATTGGCCAGCGTGCCCTGACCGAACACTTGCGTGCTGGCGTTGTCGAGGTAAGGCGGCAGCTCGTCGAGAAGGATCAGGGTCGGCTCGTCGCCGATGATTTCCTTCCACACCCGCTGATCGACGGCCTTGGGGCCGTTGGCCCAATACGACTTGATGGCTTCTGCGGCCCCAAGCTGGGTGGCAATTTCGCCCCAGATGAAGTTGTCGGGGTTGTTGCGGCCGTTGAACGCGGCGATGCGCGCTTGGCCGAATTCGATGCGCGAAGCCAGATCGACAGGCAGGACGTCCTTGCGTAGATGCGGATGCCGGGCGAGCAAACCCAGCGCAATCATCATATGCGTTTTGCCACCGCCCATCGCCTGGGTCAGTTCGAAGACGGCCTGATCGGACTTGCCGGACAGACGCAGCAGACCTTCGCGGAAAAGCTGATCCATGCCGTGGGTGACGAAGTTGCGCGAGAAGAACTCGCGGCCGTCGCCCGCGTCACTGATGAGGTCTGCGAGGTTCTCGATCCCCTGGCTCATCCGGTAGTCGCGGATGATGGGGTTGAACCGGCAGGCTTGCTTGACCGTCTTGATCATGAGCGCACTCCGTTGTTGTTCTTGGTTTCCTCGGAGTGCGGAATCGCAATGCCGTGCCGCTCGCAGTAGCCCCGAATCAGAACTTCGACCATGTTCGCGATGGATCGATGTTCCTGATCCGCCGCAATGCGAAGTGCCTCTTTCAGTCCAGGGTCGATACGAAAGGTCAGCGTGGCAGTCTTGATGGTGGCCATAGCCTCTCCAGAAACCACTGTAAATGTACTGCACTTTACAGTATCCACTTGACTTCGGCAATGCGGAGAGGATGGGAATTGCGTGTTCGCCCGCCCTCCTGCCGATGCCAAGGCAGCGCGGTTCGCGCGGCATGTGGCGTTCAGTGGCGGGAGGGAGGAGCATCATGACCTCGGGTCATCAGCAGGTGTGCGTATGAACGCGCTGTTCCGCCAAAGAGCCAAGCGGACATACGAGATATAGAAATGTGTTGGCATGGTCACAGACTTGTCGCAGGGGGGAAGGCTGTGTCGGCCACATCCACGCGCAGCATTTTATCGGACAGCGTCTGTTAAACGAAATTATTCAGTGATAGAATCCCGTTCAACGAAATCCGATGACGGAGTTGCCGATGGCCCAGCCGAACCAAGAAACGATCCATGACCTGCTCGTGAGGAATATCCCGCGTGAGCTTGTCATGGGCCTCGAAGAAGCCAAGCTGGTCGGCGCTCAACGTGCCTATGCCGCAGCGCGAGGGATGGATGACGGGCACTTGCCCAGTGTGGTCGGTCAGTTGCGCCACTTCCACATGAATGAGTCGTTTCATCGGGCGCTCACTGTCGGCGGGGCATCTCCATCACCTCTCCGCGGCAACCAGATCGTTACAGGCCGGGCGGGGATCTTCACCTTGGCGCGCTTCAACACCAAGTATGGGGTCTGGAACAGCGGTCGACGTAGCGAAACCCGAAAACAGATGTCCCTGGCGAACGCGGCCATCGAGCCGCTGGTTCAACCCGGACTCTTTTCCGGCTACGTGGAGCCATCTCAAGCGGTTGTGTTCATCGTGGCCTGCTTTGCAGGATCGCTACACAGCCAGCCGGACACACCCG
Organism: Acidithiobacillus ferrianus; assembly: GCF_010378095.1. GTDB lineage: Bacteria > Pseudomonadota > Gammaproteobacteria > Acidithiobacillales > Acidithiobacillaceae > Acidithiobacillus > Acidithiobacillus ferrianus. Next base: position 281,610 of record NZ_WNJL01000037.1, read on the forward strand.
TCTCCATCGAAATCGCGGTCCCAGATCGCCACATGCAGGGCTGGCTTTTCCGGGAACCCATTGACGCATTCATCAAGCGATACGACCAGCAGCCGACAGCGGGACAAGACGACTTGGCCGTGCCGAAGCTGAAAAAGAACATTGGCAAACAACAAGACAAAGACGGAACAGGATCATGAGCAAGGGCGGTGTACAAGGATTTCAGAAAGATCGACTTAGCCAAATTCTTGCGGCCCGTCGTCTGACTCAAGTCCAGCTGGCCTCAATGGTCGATGTGTCACCGGCGACCATTAGTAAGTGGCGCGCAGGAACGCAAGCTCCCGAGCGTGACGCGCTTGAACGCCTTGCTGGCGTGGTCAATGTCACGCCGGAATGGTTCACGCGTGCGCCCGGGGCGAAGTTGTCGTTGCCGCTTTTTCGCAGCAACGCTTCTGCACACGTCGCGGCACGAGCAATGCTGGAGGCCCGACTCGAGTGGGCCCAGGACGTGACCGCCGCTCTGATGGAGTACGTTGACTACCCTGATGTCAATTTGCCCTCTCGCGATTACACCGATCCGGAAGAGATCACTAACGAGGACATCGAGAAGGCTGCCTGCGAATGCCGGGATCTGTGGCGTCTGGGCCGTTCGGCAATTCAAGACTTAGCGCTTGCCGTGGAAGGCGCTGGGGTCATCGTTGTCCGGGAAGAAACCGGCATCGCTCAGATCGAGGGACTTTCGGCTTGGAGCGCGGTATTGGGGCGACCGCTCATTCTTCTGTCCACCGACAAAAACAACGGGTACCGCAGTCGTTTCGACCTCGCCCACGAGGTCGGACATCTAGTCCTGCATCGTCACATTCAGCGTACGACAGACAACGCGCGCCACAAACTGATGGAGGCGCAGGCACACCGTTTCGCAGGCGCATTTTTGCTGCCCGCCGAGACGTTTGCCATCGAAGTTCGCATGCCACCGACTCTGGATGATTTGCTGCTACTGAAGCGCCGTTGGGGCGTATCTGCGGCGGCGATCATTATGCGGCTGAAGGCCCTTGAGCTGCTGGATGAAGATGGCGCTTCGATTCTTCACAAGCGTCGCTCTGCTCGGTGGGGCGGGAAATCGGAACCAGGTGATGAAGACCGCCGCCCTGAGCAACCTCGCCTGCTTCGCCGCACCATTGATCTGTTGGTTGAAGAGAAGGTCATGCCCTTAGAGGCTATCCCGAGGCACATCGGACTGGCTGCGTGCGACGTCGAAGCTCTTGCCGGGCTGCCCGAAGGCTACTTCCAGGGCAAAACTAATGTCGTGGAGTTTGCGCGACTGAAAGCAACCCAGAAGCCGGTTGATGACCAACCGGCCCAAGGCAATAAGGTGGTGCCGTTCCGGCCCGTCTCCAAATCCTGATGTGAAAGGATCAGCGATGTCCAAGAACACGAAGCAGACGTCCTCACGAATTGGTCGACTGGCGTCGGAAACGCTGCAAAGCAGTAGTTCGTCGCAGGTGGCCAAGAGCCTGGCTGCTTCGGCACTGTCTCAGCGCAGTGGTGACAAACAGACCGGGGCCAAGATGGAAGACAAGGCCGCACGCGTTTTGGCCAGCGACCGATACGCCAAAGAGACGAAGGAGCTGGCGGCCTCGGTTCTGTCCCAAGCCAACAAGCAGCGCTGAGCCAGGGAGCTGAGTCTCTCGTGTTACAGGATCTGAGCGACTCGCAGCTGAAAGCTCTCTGGCGTCAGGGGAAAATCCCGGTCATCTTCAAACGCAACAAGCCGCTCCCGGTCCTGGCGCGCATTCCGTTCGCCGAAGGGAACATGGAGTGGCTTCGGGATGGCCGACGCTCGAAGCCCGAATGGTGTGCGCAGTTCAAGGCATGGGAAATTCCGGCGGCGTGGTTCGACAGTGTGATCAAACTTGCGCTGAGACGACACCAACAGATACCGTCTTGAACCGGTTTATGCAAGGGCATGATTGGGATTGAATGGTTGCCCCGATTTGAGCACACCGAAGGCGATATGCAGCAGCCTGCGCATGGCAGCCACAATGACCTGCATAGGGCATTTACCCCGTGCCAGCAACCGGTCGCAAAAGGCGGCGATCACTGGATTGTACCGTTTGGCTACTACGGCTGGCAGGTACAGCGCCTTGCGTAGAAGAACATTGCCTGCCTTGGCAATATGGCTTTTACCGGCCCACTGGCCCGACTCACGAATACGCGGGTTGAGTCCCGCATAGGCGACGACCTGTTTAGCGGAATGAAAGCGCGTGAGCGGACTGAGGAAAGCCAGCAGCATGGCTGCGGTGGCCTCGCCGATGCCGGGAATACTCAGCAGGAGCGCCTTTTGGGATTTCAGGTCCGGGTGATGGTCCATATGATCCTGGATTTGTCTGCGGACGGTATCAATTTGCTGATGGATGGTGAGCAAAAGGGCTTCAATGGACGCGCGAGCGGCAGGCTCTGCCATTTCGAGGCGATTGTTTTCCATGTTCTGCATACCCAGAAGATCATCCAGACGCTGTACCAAAGCCTGGAGGGTAACGATTGCTTCTGTCGGCGGTACCCATGGGGCAGGTCTGTGCATCTGGCAATAGCGGGCAATGAGCCGGGCGTCCGCTTTGTCTGTTTTGGCCCGGGACAGCTCGGTTTTACCAAAGGCGTGAATCAAGGCAGGATTCATCACACTGATCAGTAACTGTTGTTGCGCCAGAAAGCGCGCCAGGCTTCGGCCATAGGCGCCAGTCGTTTCCATGCAGATGTGAGCCTTGAGGGCCTCCTGCTTCTCCAACCAATCCCGGAATTGCCGGAACCCCTCAGAATTATTGGGAAAGACCTTGCTGCGATATTTACCATGGGGTTTCAGCAGGGCAACATCGAATTTAGCTTTGGCTACGTCAATACCAACACAGGAAACGGGATCCATCATCATAAGCCTCCTTGCCTAGCATAATGGCGATCTACGGACCATGCCGGTTCATCCTTATCTGTGCAGGCTCATGCGCAATGCAGGCCTCGGATACCGTCCGAACTGGGTGGCAAAGTTGAGGCAAGTGATTAATCTGTCGGACAGGATCAATTCCTTGGCCTACTAACAATCTATCTTGCCTCGCTCCGGGGATCAGCCGAAGGGTACCAGTACATACTGACTGGCTCCAAGACATAAGCCCTTTTACCGCGCGTCTCAACGACATTCGAAAATATGTCGTCTCGACAACACTGGACGAGCCGCTCCCGTGGAAGAATTCCATTCTCATCAAGGATGACGTTCCCCGGGCGCTGGAGAAGTTGAAAGCGGAGCAAGACAAGGACGCCGTGGTATTCGGCAGCGGCCTACTGGTTCAATCATTGATGCGATGGAAGCTGATGGATGAACTTACGTTGCTGATCCATCCGTTGATTCTGGGTTCTGGACGCCGCTTGTTTCCGAGCGGCGGTGTATCCGCCGTCCTCCAGCTCCGCAATGCAAAGACGACGAGCAATGGCGTCGTGATTGCGACTTATCAGCCGGCAAACCCCCAACCCCCCCCTCTGAGGTGATATGTAACTAATTGTAACGCGGTTTCATCATGTTACAGTTTTCAGCATTGACGGAGTGAATTGATCTGCCTAGTGTGGGATCACTGCATGGCTAATATCAATTTATTAATTGATCATATAATTTATATCTGATTGATAAATTTTTAACTGTGTGCAGGTGCTTCCCTTTCTTGAGGAGATAAAATGAAAATCTGCAAGGCTGTCGTTTTATCCGTAATGTGTACCTTGACGTCTGGTACGGCCTGGGCGCAGACCGCTACGGTTCCGCTGGACCCGGTCAACAGCGCGCTAGATCCGCAGAGTCCCTTTGCTGTCCTGTATCTGCCGCGAAACGCCCCCGCGCCCGTCGATCAGGTCGGTCCCACGGCGTGGACCCATGCCTATGGTAACCCGCAACACAATGCCGCCTTTCCGGTTGCCGCCAGCGCGCCGGCCTGGATTCGCGAGGGCGTACGCTGGAATTTCCCGGAGGCCCGGGCCTGGCCGCTGAGCAATCCTCATCCCTATGGAGAAAAGGTTGACAGCATCAAGGAAGCCCTGCCGGTGCAGACCCAGTTTTACGGTAACGCGCTCGGGGTTTCTGTCGTCAAAGGCGTGGTCTACGCCGAGAGCGATGACATGTTCGCCTATGCCGTCAATGCGCGGACGGGCAAATTGATCTGGAGGACCAGTCCGGTCGCCAATACGCTGATGGGCAATCCGCTGGTGGTCGGTACGCATGTATATCTGTCTGCCGGAAGCGTGTCCTTCAACTTCGCCAACGTGATGAAATACGCCAAACACCCGGCCCAGGCGGGGCGCGGCAAGGACATCAGTTACAACGGGATATTCTGTCTGGACCGGACCAACGGCAAACTGCTCTGGAGCTTCAAAACCGCTGGTGACGCCATGCCGACCCCGGCCTACGCCGATCACTCCCTCTTCATCAGCACCGGAGATGGCAATATTTATCGCATCCGTTCAGCGGATGGCCGGAAAGTGTGGCGTACCCATGTCGGCGGTATCGCCAACATGTCCAGCCCCATCGTGTGGAAGGGAAAGGTGTACGTCTCCATGTCCGTCATCCCTGGCCTGTATGCCCTGAATGTGCGGACGGGCAAGGTACTATGGAAGGGTGAAATTCCCGGTGCCGTGAATACGGGCATGGGGGATGTGCCGCCCGCTGTGGCGGATGGCATTGTGGTCATGGACTCGGTGGCAAATCCGCGGATGATCGGGGGCAAGCCCACCATGACCACCCTGGTGCGGGCTTTCGATGCGCGCGATGGCAAGGTACGGTGGACCGATGACATGGGACGTGGACCCAGGGTTCCGGCATTCAAGGGGGGCGTACCGATGATTCATGACCATATGGTTTATGTGGGTTCGCCGGTCACGTCCACTTATGAAGCCATTGACTTGCATACTGGTAAAGTGGCATGGACCTGGCATGTGCCCAACCCCGGCCCGGCGGGCGCCGGTCGCGGCGCACCGACCTACTATGATCATACCCTGTATATTTCCACGGGGCCGGATATTTATGCCATCGATCCGAAGAATGGGAAGATGATCCATCAATACAAGGTCGGCGGGCGTTTTGGCATCGTCAATCCGACCATAGTCGGTGGCACCATATATCTGGGCAACTCTTGGGACTGGATCAATGCCGTCCCCGTTCATGATGTCAATCCGCAATTCAACGCCCATCCGTCGTAACTCAGGCATGTTGGTAACAACCTGAACGCACCCCTCGATTTCCTGCCCTTGCGCAGGAAATCACCCATACCCTGCTATACTTCTTCCTCTTTCGCGGTCGCAGATTGGCTCAGCCGGGCTGGCGAAGGTCGTGACGGAGTGATGAGGGACTGATATGCAGTCAGATACACAGGCGTGGGCCGCCGTGGGCGTGGCCCTTTATGCCACTGATCCAGAACGAAAAATAGCGCAGGTCCGCGCCTTGCGCTGGCCGCTGGCGCTCATGCCGGAAGTCGCGGCCCCAGCGCTTTCCGACATGCCGGGGCGACCGGCCCATCCCCTGCTGGTGAGTCCCAAGAACTTGCCCAAACGCCGCGCCCTGCATACCCGGGCAGGCCGCTTCGCCTTGTTGCACGCCCTGGCGCACATTGAGTTCAATGCCATCAACCTGGCGCTGGACGCCCTCTACCGCTTCCCCGGCCTTCCCGAGGATTTCTACCGCGACTGGTTGCGGGTGGCGCAGGAAGAGACGGAGCATTTCGTTCTCCTGCGCCAGCAGTTGCGGCGACTCGGCGGTGACTATGGTGACCTGCCCGCCCATGACGGTCTCTGGGAAATGGCCCTGGATACGGCGGCGGACCCTTTGGCGCGCATGGCGCTGGTGCCACGCGTTCTGGAGGCGCGGGGACTGGATGTCACCCCGGCCATGCGCGAACGGCTGCTGGCCGCCGGGGACGCCGAGGCCGCCGCGGTGTTGGAACGGATCGAATGCGATGAACGCGGGCATGTGGCCGTGGGTACCCGCTGGTTTCGTTTTTTGTGCGCACAGCGCGGGCTGGAGCCGGATCGCACCTTCACGACACTCTTGCAGCGGCACTACCGGGGACGGATTCAGGGGCCGCTGGCATTGCCGGCGCGACGCGCGGCGGGGTTTTCGGAGCCGGAACTGGACTGGTTGCAGGACCGCGCCGCCAGACCAACTGCCGGACAGCCAGCCGCAGGGGTACACCATGATTGAGCGGGTCCTGGGTATCGAGAGTTCCTGTGATGAAACGGGGCTCGCGCTCTATGACCGCCAGCATGGCCTGCTCGGCGAAGTGCTGTTCAGTCAGACCGCCCTGCATGCGCCCTATGGCGGCGTCGTGCCGGAACTGGCGTCCCGCGATCATGTGCGCCGCCTGCCCCTGCTGCTCGACGAGTTGCGGGCGCGGACCGGCGGGCAGCGTCCTGACGCCATCGCCGTCACCGCCGGACCGGGACTCATCGGCGCCCTGCTGGTGGGGGTGAGTTTTGCCCGGGGCCTCGCCATGGGCTGGAACATTCCGGTGATCCCCGTGCATCATCTGGAAGGTCATCTGCTGGCTCCATTGCTTGGCGGCGTGGACCCCTTCCCGGCGGTGGCCCTGCTGGTTTCCGGTGGCCATACGATGCTGGTGGAAGTCCGTGGCCTCGGTGATTATCTCTTACTAGGGGAGACGTTGGACGACGCGGCGGGTGAGGCTTTCGACAAGGCGGCGAAGATGATGGGACTCGGCTATCCCGGCGGACCGGCTCTGGCCGCGCTGGCGGTGGACGGAAATGCCCAAGCTTTTGGTTTGCCCCGGCCATTGCTGGACCGACCGGGGCTGGATTTCAGCTTCAGTGGTCTGAAAACGGCCTTCCGTCTGGCTTCCCTGCCGGTCGCGTCCGACGACGCGCAAAGGCGGGCTGACCTGGCCGCCAGTTTTCAGGCCGCGGTGGTGGAGACGCTGTTCAGGAAATGCCGGCGTGCTCTGGAACAGACCGGGCTGAAGCGTTTGATCGTGGCCGGTGGGGTCGGCGCCAACCGGGCCTTGCGGACCGCTCTGGGCGGTTTGGCGACGGAAGGGATCGCAGTGTTTATCGCCGACCCTGCCCATTGCACGGACAACGCGGCGATGATCGCCCTGACCGGTGCCCTGCGCAGGGAGCTGGCGCAGGCAGCCACCGCGGATTTTCCGGTACGGGCGCGCTGGCCGTTGACGGGGCAGGCAACCAACGGATGATGCGGGAGCCATTTTCTCTGGAGATGATCGTGGAAGAACTGGCGGCGCAGGATGCCGACTTTCAGGAAGGTCTCGACTGGCAGCAGACGGACCATCCGCGGGAGGCGGCGGCGGCTTTCAAACGGGCCTTGGCGCATTACCCGGACAGCGCCGTGGTCTGGACCTTTTACGCCTGGGCCTTGTCCGCCTCAGGCGATCCGCACGGGGCCATCGCCGCTTGCCGCCGGGCCATTGCCAGTGATGCCGAGTGGGGGCCGGCGTGGAATGATCTCGGTGAGTATCTGATGGATACCGGTCGTGAGGACGAGGCGCTCTTCGTGATTCGCCGCGCCCTCAAGGCCAAACGCTTCGGCAGTCCACATCTGGCGCAGATGAATCTGGGCCGCTACTACCTGTACAAAGGCAGTATGCGCCGGGCCCTGGCGGCCGCGCGGGAGGCGCAACGACTGGTCCCCGGCTTTCGTCCGGCGGCGCGGCTGGCGGACTGGATCAGTGAGCGCATGCGGGAGTGGAACATCCACGATTGAGGAGGGCCGCGATGCCTTCAACGCTTTTTGAAGGGACGTTCGCTGCCATCCAGCAGACGGCGGATATTGCTGCGGTGCCGCCACAGGACTAACAGTACCAGCACCAGGACGAGCACCCGCATACTCGTCGCGGAAGATACCGCAAAGACGGTGGGCACCGCGCCGATCGCCGCCAGTAGCGCCGCCATGGACGAAACCCGCGTCACCGCAAACACCAGCATCCACAGTCCCAATATCGACAAGCCCAGCATCGGCAGGAGCGCCAGCAGGATGCCCAGCGCCGTGGACACCCCCTTGCCGCCGCGAAAGCCGAAAAACACCGGATAGAGATGCCCGAGGAAAGTGGCCAGCGCCACGGCGGCCAGCGCCCAGCCCTCCAGCCCGAGCAGGCGGGCGGCAACGATGGGGATGACGCCCTTGATCAGGTCGCCGAGCAAAGTCAGCAAGGCGGCCTTTTTGCCGCCGATGCGCAGGATGTTGGTGGCGCCGGGATTGCCCGATCCGGACTGGCGCGGGTCCCCCAGACCCAGGGCGCGCGCCACCAGAATGGCGGTGGCAACGGAACCGACGGCATAGCCCCCGCCGATCAGGGCAACATCCAGAAGAAGTGACATGCGGTGCTTTGGCCGGAAAATTGGTTATTATAGGCCGAGCTGCGGCGAATTGCCGCTTTTTTCGGGATTACCATGGATATTCTTTTTGTACGTGAACTGAAGGTGGACACCCGCATCGGCATCTACGACTGGGAACGCCAGGTCAAACAGACGGTGCTCGTCGATCTGGATATTGCCGCGGATGCGGGGGCCGCGGCGCGGACCGACAAGGTGGAGCACACCATCAACTACCAGACCATCTGCCAGCGTCTGGTCGCGCATATCGCCGCGTCGGAGGTGGAACTGGTGGAAACCCTGGCCGAGCAGATCGCGAACATCATTCGTGGCGAATTCGGCGCGGCCTGGGTGCAGGTGACGGTGCACAAACCTGCCGCCGTGCGCGGAACGCGAGATGTGGGGGTGCGGATCGAACGGGGCAGTCGCCTGCCCTGAGCGACCAAAGGCCCCGGTCGTCAGGTCGGCGCCAACACCCCATACAGATCATGGGCATCGGCCCGGGTGATCTCCACCTCCACCCAGTCCCCGACCCGCAACCCTGCTGCCCTGCCCAGATGGACCACGCCGTCGATCTCCGGGGCATCGCTGGCGGAGCGGGCGATCACCTTGCCGCCCCGGCCCACGGCGTCCACCAGCATCCGCTGACGCTGGCCCACCCGGCGTTGTAGCCGCTGGCGGCTGATGGTTTCCTGCACGGCCATGAACGCGGCGCGACGTTCCTCTTTGACCGGCTCCGGCACCGCTCCGGGGATCGCGTTGGCGGGCGCGCCTTCGACGGCGGAGTAAGCGAAGCAGCCCACCCGATCCAGCTCCGCCGTCCGCAAAAAGTCCAGCAGTTCCGCAAAATCGGCGTCGGTCTCGCCGGGGAAGCCGACGATGAAGGTGCTGCGGATGGTTAGGTCGGGCACTGTCTGGCGCCAGCCGAGAATCCGGTCGAGGGTTTTTTCGGCGGCAGCCGGACGGCGCATGGCCTTGAGGATGCGCGGGCTGCCGTGCTGCAGGGGTACATCCAGATAGGGCAGAATTTTACCGGCCGCCATCAGGAGCAGGAGTTCGTCAATGTGCGGGTAGGGGTAGACGTAGTGCAGGCGCACCCAGACGCCGAGCTCGCCCAGGGCCGCGCAGAGATCGGTGATGCGGGTCTTGAGCGGGCGGCCGTCGTGAAAGGCGGTGCGGTATTTGCGGTCCACCCCGTAAGCGCCGGTGTCCTGGGAAATCACCAGCAGTTCTTTGACGCCGCCTGCCACCAGCGCCTCGGCCTCGCGCAGAATATCGTCCGGCGCGCGGCTCACCAGCTTGCCGCGCATGCTGGGAATGATGCAGAAACTGCAGGACTGGTTGCAGCCCTCGGAGATTTTCAGATAGGCGTAGTGGGGCGGCGTCAGGCGCAGGCCCTGGGGCGGCACCAGATCGGTGTAGGGATCGTGGGCCGGGGGGAGCGCCGCATGAATCGCGTCGAGCACGGCACCGGTCTGATTGGGGCCGGTGACGGCGAGCACCTTGGGGTGGGCGCCGCGCACGAAGCCGCCGTCGTCGCGGGCGCCCAGGCAACCGGTGACCACCACCTTGCCGTTCTCATCCAGCGCCTCGCCGATGGCGTCCAGCGATTCCTCCACCGCCGCGTCGATGAAGCCGCAGGTGTTGACGACGACCACATCGGCGCTGGCGTAATCCCCCACCAGCAGATAGCCCTCGGCGCGCAACTGGGTGAGGATGCGCTCGCTGTCCACGGTGGCCTTGGGGCACCCAAGAGATACTACACCTATACTAGGAATTTTTTTCATGGCAGTATGCTCGCCGTATGGATAGAACGCGGCGAGTATACAGCTATTTGCGCTTTTCGGATCCTAAGCAGTCCGAAGGTGGGAGTGTTGATCGGCAACTAGACTACGCTAGGCGCTGGGCGGTTGAGCATGGTCTGGTGCTGGATGAGTCCCTGACCATGCGCGACGAGGGGCTGAGCGCCTATCACCAGAGGCACGTCACGCGCGGGATGTTGGGCCTTTTTCTCGCCGCCGTGGACGAGGGGCGAGTGCCGCCTGGGTCTGTGTTGATCGTGGAGGGTTTAGATCGGCTGAGCCGGGCAGAACCTATCCAGGCACAGGCTCAACTGGCGCAGATCATCAACGCCGGGATTACGGTGGTCACTGCCTCAGACGGGAAGGAATACAACCGGCAGCGGCTGAAAGATCAGCCTATGGACTTGGTCTACAGCCTGCTGGTGATGATCCGCGCCCATGAGGAGAGCGACACCAAGAGTAAGCGCGTAAAGGCAGCCATTCGTCGCCAGTGTGATGCTTGGCTGACCGGAAAATGGCGTGGGATCATCCGCAACGGCAAAGATCCTGCCTGGGTGGCGTGGAACGGACAGGCTTTCGAGCTTGTTCCTGACCGCGCCGAATCTGTGCGCCTTGCCATCGAGATGTTCATGGATGGTCACGGCGCGATGGCCATCATCAGCCGCATGCGATCCTCTGGCGTTACCTTTGCCGCCAACGCATCCCATCTGTACAAGATGATTCGCAACCGCGCCCTGGTTGGCGATCGCGTGCTTACCATGGATCGCGAAGAGTTCGTCTTGCCTGGTTATTACCCGGCACTGATGAGCGAGGCAGAGTTTTCGGAACTGCAACGTCTGGCTGGTCTTCGGCTACCGCGCCACTCTTAAGGTGCTTGAAGTGGCGGCTGAAGCCGGTCCAGCCATCGACTTCCAGCAGTAACTCGGTGATCTTAAGGTGCGGCAGCAGGCTGTACGCCTGCTGCATCAGCGCCTCGGCTTCATCCGGCACGGCATTATCCAGCGGCGTAATCTTGATTCGCCCGGTACTGGTGATCGCCGCATCGGGCAGTTCGTTAGCGGCGGCCAGCCGTTCGACGGTTGCCAGTTGCTCTTGCAGCACGGCAAGACGAGTTTCCAGAAAGCGGTCACAGTCAGTCTCGACAGCCAAGCCCAATTCCCGCTGGTCACGCTGCGCCGCGAATCGCGGCGGCGGCAACAGGTAGTCCTCGAAGTCCTTGAACTGGCGCGAGCCCTGCACCCAGATGTCGCCGGAGTGCAGTGAGTTCTTCAGCTCGGACAGTACGCACAGCTCATAGAAACGCCGATCCAACCCATCTTCCGTACGCACTAGGTTTCCCAGCGTTTGCGCACGAAGGACGTGGGCGCGTCGTCCGGCACCTTGCGCGCCTGACGGTCGTTCATCCCTCTGAGCACTTCGACGCCGTACTCACCAGCAGTTCGCGCGCTACCGGCGCGGCCTTCATAGTCAGCGCTTCCAGCAGGGTCGGCGTGTAGCGCCGGAGTTGGGTGAAGCCGTCGCCGACCAGGGGCAGGAAATCGAAGTCTTCAGGCCGGGCCAGCGTTTCCGCTTCGGTAATACTTTCGCTGAACGCATCCCAGGGGATGATCGCCTCGATGGCGGCGAACGGATCGCCGCCCGACTGCTTGGCTTCCAGCAGGGCGCGACCGATGTGCGAGTACATACAGCCGCACCTTGTCGTTGATCGCCTTTCCTGACTGCTGGAAGCGGTCAGCATGGTTGCGCTTGGCCTTGCTGAATAGCGAACCCATGAAACGGTCGTGCAGGTCGATGATCTCGTCGATCAGCGTGGCACGGGTATCGAGGATCACCGCGACCAGGGTCGCAAAGCGACGGATCGGCTCCAGGTCGCGCAGATGCTGAACCGTCATCTGTCCGCCTTCGCGGGCAAGCTTCAGCAGGCGGTTTTGGTGAATGGCGTGTTCCAGGCCGTCCGGTAGCGCTAGGTCGCGGATTGTTTTCAGTCGTTCCAGGTGAGCCAACACATGCTTGGGCTTCGGCGGGCCGGGCGGCTGGCGTAGCCAGATCAGCCCGCTACCCTTGGTGCCCTCGCGGATCGCCAGCAGGCCCTTGAGCGCGCGGCGGTGGAAATCACCGAGCGGCGCGGTGAGTGCCTGGCGGAACAGCGGCTCTCGCGGTGGATCTTTCGAAGGGTGCCGCAACTCACGCCCTGCTCGAGTCGGCACGTGGGTGCCTGCCTGATGGACTCCGAAGAGGCGACCATGGTCGCCAGCGTCCAGATTTACCAAGGCAGCATCCTGCGCCAACTGAAAGACTCGCGCGCTTATGAGTCGCCGCCGATCGGTGAGACGTCGCGGACAGCGGATTGATGCCGGGCGTTGAAAGGAAAGCGCAGCAGAACATCACGTGGGGTGATTACCACTGAATATTTCTATAAGGATATCATGCGAACACACTAATTTTGTCATAATTTATTCATAAAATTGACACAATAATGTCACATTCGCCTGATACCTTAGGCAGCATAAAAGGTAGAGAACTCTACGTATTGTCTCTTGCGCTGAGCGTGTGTAAGGGCTGCTAGATGATGGCCTTATGGATGCTGCTTATTCATTCATCTCGCCAATTATTCTGACGGCTTGATCAAGGATACATGTTTATGAAGCGTCGTGATTTCATGAAAAGTTTGGGTATTGGCGCGTCTTTCACTGCCTTTCTAGGCAGTTCGGTGGCACGGGCAGCCATGCTGCCCGCCACGGTGCGCTCAGGCAGTCTGGAAGATATAGAACACATCGTTGTATTCATGCAGGAAAATCGTTCTTTTGATCATTATTTAGGTCACCTGAGCGGAGTGCGCAGTTATAATGATCGTTTTCCGCTGACTCTTCCCGGTGGACAGCCAATCTGGTTTCAAGGGCGCATGGACGATCCATCTCGTCCTATTCTCCCCTTTCATTTGAACATTCAGAAAACGTCTGCACAGTTCATCCAGGATCTGGACCATAGCTGGGCATCCCAGCACGGTGCCATTGCTGGTGGACTGATGAATGCCTGGCCACTCAATAAAACCAACATGACCATGGGATATTTTCAACGACAGGACATACCCTTTCACTACGCTCTGGCGGACGCCTTTACCGTCTGTGATCATTACTTCACTTCCATTCCGGGGCCAACCGAACCCAATCGATGCATGCTGTTCAGCGGTTCCATTGATCCGGAAGGTAAATTTGGCGGGCCACTTATCGACGATGCCAACTACTGGCCGGGTAACGGACCCAATGGATACCATAAAACGCCACCATTCACCTGGACCACGTATGCCGAACGCCTGCAGGCAGCAAGCATTTCATGGAAGGTTTATCAGGAACAATTGCATACCATAGATCATAACTCCATGACTGGTTGTTTTGGGGATAATGCCTTGATGTATTTCAAAGAATTTGTTGATGCCCCCAAAAGTTCCGAGTTATACCGTCGTGCGGTAACAGAAGGCGGCATAAAAACCCTGCGGGATGACGTGCTACACGACCGCCTACCCCAAGTCTCCTGGATTGTCACCCCGGCAGGTTACTCGGAACATCCCTCTTACCCACCGGCTTATGGCGCCATCTACATTGCGCAAGTGCTCGACGCTCTAACCAGTAACCCGGCCGCCTGGGGTAAAACGGCTTTGCTTCTCGATTACGACGAAAATGATGGGTTTTTTGATCATGTGCCGCCCCCGCAACCACCAACCCCAGCCCGGCCCGGCCAATCGACGGTCAGCACTGAAGGTATGGTGCATGACCGGGTCAATCCTGACTGGCCGGTACTCTACAGTCCCGACCAGTTGCCATACGGTCTCGGCCCACGGGTTCCCATGATCGTCATCTCCCCCTGGAGCAAAGGTGGCTATGTCTGTTCCGAGATTTTTGACCATACATCAGTCATTCGTTTCATCGAAAAACGTTTTGGGGTGAGCGAGCCCAACATTGCCCCCTGGCGGCGGGCAGTCTGTGGGGATATTACCTCCGCATTCGACTTTTCACGCCCGGACGAGCGACGGGTTTCCTTACCCAGTACCACCAACTATGTGGCCACGGTCCATCACGAATCGACTTTACCAGCACCGGAAGTACCCCAGAAACAGTCGTTAGCCATCATTCCCCAGGAAGCGGGATTGCGGCGGCGACGGCCTCTGGCATATGCCACCCAGGTGCAACTGGAAGCAACCAGTACAGGGGTGCGTCTGCGGATGCACAATCCTTCCTCGCTCGGCGTGGTCTGCACCGCCTACTGGAACGCCAGCCATGAGCTACCCCATCACTATACCCTTGGTGCAGGAGCACATCTGGAAGATGAGATGATCCTGCACCAAGGGCAAGATCTCGCCCTGACTGTATACGGACCCGATGGTTTCATTCGCAAAATTTCCGGTAAAGGGGCTTCCGTCCTGCACATCGACAGTGCGGGACAAAAAAACGGTGACTTAGAACTGATCCTGCTCAACCAGGGCACGCAGTCCATGGTGTTGCGCATCGAAGATTGCAGTTATGGCAGCGCATCTCGAACTCTGCAAATGGCCCCCGGCACCAGCGAGAGAGTCTCTTGGCCTCTGGCCAAAAGCCATCACTGGTACGACCTGACGGTGCATACGCAGGGCCATACCTGGCGTCTGGCTGGTCACGTCGAAACCGGAGACGCAAGCTGGTCGGATCCTGCCAATGTTAAACCAATTCTGGTGTAACAAGCATAAGTTTTCATACTTGATATGTTAGCAGTTTTATCCCCGAAATTTAGGAGCGAAGTGATGAGAATCGAAAATGCACAGAAAAAAACTCATAAATCAGTATGGGATGTCACCTCAGGTATTAGGCGTCCTGGCAGGTACCCGTTCATTGCGATCGGGATAGCTGGATATTTTCTTGGTTCTGGGCTTGCACTTGCGGACACGGTAACAGCATCTACTGACAGCGGTGAAAAAAAAACAGTTAATATTGGAGAGGTCTCAAATAATTATGTAAGCAGTAATGAAAAACATAAAATTATAAAAACGAAAATAGCAAAATCTTCCCAATCTATATTGACCGTGAATAAAGATCAATTAGATTATATGGCACCAAATACAGGAGCTTTCCAATTGGCAAGCCGACTACCTGGTGTTCAGGTTATGGGTTCAAATCCAAGTAGTGGCGTAGGTTCAAATAGCTTAAACATTAATGGCTTTGGTGTTGGAACAGGGCCAACAGTAAATGGTCATTTTAATGCTATACAGGTAAATTTTGATGGAATACCATTAAGCAACCCATTGTCAGGAGACGGTGGTTTCTATTCTGTCGAGATGCCAATAGCACAAATCCTAAATGGGGTTTCAGTGAACTATGGTCCTGGCAATCCGGATGATCGTTGGCAGTCGAGCATTGGAGGCACCGTCAATTTTTTACCAGTCCAGCCATCAAAGACTGCTGGTGTAACCGTAGGAACTTCATTTGGAAGTTATGGTTCTCAGACTCAATACGGGGTCGCCAAGTCAGGTAATTTTGATAATGGATGGAGTGCCGTTGCTGCTTTTGGCCACACCAGCGGTCAAGTTCCAGGATTGGAGTATGCTTACCCAACTCAAGCAAATGTTTTTTTTGGAAAGGTACAAAAAATTGACAAATCTGGAGATCGATATTCTGTCGGTCTATATATTTCTCGATCTCAATATCTAGCTGTCCCATCAGTTCCGATTACGGCACTAGGTGGCTATACAGTGAATGGCTATGGAGTTCCAGGTGAACCACTAAGTGAACAAACTAGTGGTTTTTATTCTACTAAAACTCCCGTTCAATCATATTTTCAATACACAGACAACATTTGGCTATTATATTCAAAGCAACATTGGATTATATCGAAGAATGCATCTATCGATAATAAAATTTGGTTCAAGCATTCTCATCGCATACATGTGGGACATGGTTTATATTATGGTGACACCTCCCCCACTCTAGATGAATACTATCCACCAATATTCTATACCATAGGGGATAGAATAAAATATTCAAGGACGATCTCCAATAACCACATTAAAGTAGGTGGTTACCTATACTATATGAATTACAAAAACCCATTCATTCTATATAATGCTCCAGTATTACATGAATCAGTTGGCAATTTTTATTATGATGCGAATAATGACACCTCTCAAATGTCGGAATTTGGTTATCTCCAAGACACGATCGAATTGTTAAACAGCAAATTGAAAATAACGCCTGGAATCGCGTATGCCGCTTACCAGACCAGCGATGCGAATCTATTGCCGCCCACTGGATCGCCTTTGTTGCATGGCGTCATGAATGGAACCTATGATTCTGGTGTTTTTACTAGCTTTGGCGGATTTGAGCCATCCCTGGGAGTCAATTATGAGGTCATTAAAAACATATTCTTATATGGCTATGGGGCCAGAACGAACGCCAATCCGGAAAATGAATCTTACGGGAATGAGTACACTTTCTATATTGACCCAACCAAAATACATTTGGTAAATAATACAGATTTTGAATTGGGTGTTAAATACTATAATAAGAAGGTGTTTGCATCTATTAACTATTATCATGATCAGGTTGACAACATCGTTAAAGGATTATATGCCAATGGTACAGCACTATTTCCGACAGGATACGAATTGGGTAACGCACTCTATCAGGGCGTGAATATGCAGGTGTCATGGAATCCTATCTACTGGCTTAACCTTTACGCGTCGGCAAACATTCAGCATCCATATTACACCCATCTGGAGACAGGTTCGGGTAATAATTATGCTGGTAATATCCTTTCTGGGGTACCGCTGCGAAGTTTCCTCTTCGGATTGGCTTACAAGAATGCCATCGGTGCCGGGGTGTTCTCAGCCAATCTGGACGACAGATATGTTGGTGCTGCTGGTATGTCTAACCCGATCACTGGTGATGTTACTCTAAGAACCAATCCGTACAATCTTGTAAACCTCACTTTGTCATATAAGACAACTATTTTTGATCACTATCTATCTTCTTTGAGATATATTGGATTTAGACTCGGAATCTATAACATGCTAAATCGAAGATATAACGAAAGCGAAGGCATTGGTTCGGGTATAAATACACCCGGATTACCATCCAATGCAGTATTCGGAACACAAGGAGCACCACGTACAGTTTACGGAACGCTATCGTTTAAGTTTTAACGATAAAATACTTTAACTACAACCTGGCTGAGAGCCATATCAAATTTATCAACTTCTCAGCCAAAACTAACACCATGATTTTTACTGTCAACATAATCTGTCTTTTAATCTGAAATACATTTATTGCTTCTGTGACAGTCTAAACATATTTAAAGACAATACTGTTTAGATAGTTTGTTTTCTGTCAGAATGGTTGCCATGTTCTGCTTCTGGGGGAGACATGGCTATGGCACGTACCAAGGCACAGTTATCTACAGGCGCCCGCCTGGCCGACTACCTGACGGTGGGCTATCTGGCGATGCGTTGTCCCATTGGAAAAATCCGGGAAACATTGGCGCAACAAGGTCTGGAAAGCCAACGCCGACGTGGATTGCCACATGACGTACTGATTTACTTCGTGCTGGCGATGGTGCTCTATGCCAATGTCGCCTACGAGGAAGTTCTCCGCTTGGTGATCGAGGGACTGCGGCCTTTGCTCGGCGATGAGGGCTTGATGCAGAGCACGGTCAGTAAAGGGGCGATCTCCCAGGCACGAGGGCGTGTCGGCGCAGGCCCACTGAAGGTGTTGTATCAAGAGCAGGTCCAGCCGCATGGCCCACAAGGGATGCCGGGCGTGTTTTATCGCGGCCTGCGGATCATGGCGATCGACGGCTCTACCCTGGATATGCCGGATGAAGCCGCCAATGCGGAATGCTACGGCTACCCACCGGCGTCCCGAGGCGCATCTGCTTTTCCCAAGCTCCGATTTGTCGCCATGGCCGAATGTGGCACCCACACCTTGTGCTACGCAGAGCCAGGCCCTTATGAACAAGGGGAGCGAGAGTTGGCGCTATCGGTCATAGCGCATGCCGATTCCAGTATGCTGGTGACCGCCGATCGGGGTTTTTATAGCTACGCATTCTGGAAGCATTCGTAAGCGCTTAGGCAACCCACCCTTGCGGGTTGGCGCCGATCAGGGTAATGCGGTTTTTTTCCAGTTCCACGGCAAGAGTTCGTGGAGTTTTTTATTGGGCCAGGTGGGGAGCTTTTCGAGCACATCGCAGAGGTACGCGAAGGGTTCGATGCCGTTGAGCTTGCAGGTTTCGATGATGCTGTAGAAGGACGCGGCACGCTCGCCGCCCGCATCATTGCCAACGAACAAGAAATTCTTGCGTCCAATGGCCACGCCCCGTAGCGCCCGCTCTACCGGATTATTGTGTGTGCCTTGCGAAGGCACGATTGTTCCGTCGGTATCCAATCCGACCCGGCTAACTTTCGCTCCAGCCGGAAGCACTTGGGGCGGTCCAGGAGGTAACAAATGGGCTGAAGCACTCCGAGAAAAGGCCTCTTCAGGAGGTCAGTGGACCCTGCGGGCCGCAACGTGAGTGAACACCGAGCAGGCCTCGAAATGTCGTTGCAGAAGCTGACCCGCCACAATAACGGGGAAGGTCGCGGTCCCTTGGGAAGCGAGCGAGATACGCACCAAGGGATTCTGCCGGGGTAGTGGTGGCAGCACGCAGGGGAAAGAGCAGCCGTGCAACAAGGGAAGTCCGTGTGGGTTCCCCATTGGCAATGGGGAAACGTTGGCTCCGCGAGGAGCGGAAACGGCCCTGCGGATGGCGGATGGGCCCGTAGTAGCGACGAACCCCGGTAACGCGGGAGGAGCGAAGGGGCCCTGTTTTGGAAGAGGTGCAACAACCCACCTGCCCCAATAAGCGTCTCCACGAACTCTTGCCGTGGAACTGGAAAAAAACCGCATTAGCCTGATTGGCGCCAACCCGCAAGGGTGGGTTGGCTGAACGTTTACGACCATTTGCAGCAAGCAGAACCAGAGGAAGATATTGATGACATTGACTGATATCCCACAGGATCTGAGAGAAGAACTTGCTGTGCTGGCCGATCTGCTCCCAGAGCAAAGCCCTTTGCCTTATGCAAAGGTGAAGCTCCTGGTGCTATCGTGGACGAGGCTCGGCGAGGACGCCCTGGCTTGGGCCGGAGCAAATCTGGTCATGAAGATTGCCCGGAGCCATACGAATCTGGAGATCGGGCATACGGACCCACTCCCATGCAGACGGTGAACCGATCGGTTGACCTTCGGAAGCCGTTCTCACCTGGTCACTGGCGAGAGCATGGGCAAGAAATGAGCTTGTTTGACCTAGCTGTTTACCTGAAACTGAAAGTAGGAACGTGGGGGACGACCCCTATAGCCCGCCGGCGGCATGTCACCAAGGACCGGCTGGATGGCCTGGGTCTTGGGTGTCAGATTCATCCCGCCCACTCAACCGCCTCGATCTTCTTATGCGGCGAGCGATCGCTACTGGAGATGGTCGAACCAGATCTGGTGGACCAGATCAAATAGGCTTTACAGACAAGATTTGTGGCGGTTTATATGTAATATCCTTCGGGCAGCCGAGGCTGACGAAGCCGACTTTGGGCGGCGTATTCGCGCCCGCTTTCAAAAGGTATTGCTCACGCTGACCACGCCCGGTACCGCGCCGACGATACGCTCGACCACCTGTTTGAGATCGATGACGGCGTTGGGGCAGCCCGCGCAGGCGCCCTTCATGCGGACCCGCACGTCGCGTTCGACGATTTCCACCAGTTCGATATCGCCGCCATCGCGGTGGAGGATGTGGCGTACCGTCTGCACGGCCTCCGCCACGGCCGCGGGGTCGGGCCGGGGATCGCCGGGTCCGTAGCGCTTCTGGCGGTCGAGTCCGCGTTCGGCCATGGCCTGGGCGTGGGCGATTTTGGCCGCGGCGAGGGGGTCTTCCGCCTCCAGGGCGTCCAGTTCGTCTTCGCTGTAAAAACGGATGGGGGATTTTTCGCTCAAGCTCATGACCGTCAATATAACATGCGGCCACCGTCGACGACGAGGTTGTGGCCGGTGACATAAGGCGCATCGAAGAGCAGATAGCGGACGGCGCCGGCGATATCCTGCGGGCTGCCGACACGCTTGAGGGCGTTGCGCTCGATGAGTCCCTGTTGGTCGCCGTCGGGCGGGTCCTTGTCCTCGGCCCAGAGCACCACGCCGGGCGAGACGCTGTTGACGCGGATCTCCGGCCCCAGTTCTTTGGCGAGGGCGCGGGTCAGGGCCAGCAGACCCGCCTTCGTGACACTGTAGGGCAGATAACCGCGCAGGGGGATTTCGGCGTGGATGTCGCCGATGTTGACGACGGCGCCGCCGCTTTTCCGCAGATGCGGCGCAGCCGCCTGGGTCAGGAAGAGCGGCGCGCGCAGATGCACGGTCTCCATCGCCGCCCAGTCTCCCGGCGTGATTTCGCCGAAAGACACAGGGGAGTACAGCGAAGCGTTGTTGACGAGGCCATCCAGGCAACCAAAATGCTCGATAGCGGCATCCATCAGGTGCGCGGGCGTTTCTGGGTCAGCCAGGTCACCCGCGATCAACAGCGGTTCAGTTCCATGCCGCGCGCGCAGATCCTGCGCCAGGGTTTCGGCCTCGGCGGCGGATCGCTTATAATGCAGGGCGAGTTGGCAGCCTTCCGCAGCGAGATGGCGGGCAATGGCGGCGCCTACCCTGCGGGCGGCGCCAGTGATGAGAACGACTTTTCCGGTAGCTTTCAAGAGGGGTCCATGCGCGTGGAGTGTCCCGATTTTTTAACCCATTCTCACGGGGCGCGCAAGGCGGGCCTGCCCCTCCCGGAGGCGGACGCGCTGGACCACTCGGTCGCGCTGCTGACCCATATCCGGCGGGAAATCGATGCCGCAGGCGGGATGATCCCCTTCCGCCGTTATATGGATCTCGCCCTCTATACACCGGGGCTGGGCTACTACATGGCGGGGCAGACCCGCTTCGGTGCGGCGGGGGACTTCGTCACGGCACCGGAAATGGGACGGGTGCTGGCCGCCGTGCTGGCGCGGACCCTGCAACCCGATCTGGGGTCGGACGGCATTCTCGAATTTGGCGGCGGGAGCGGCGCACTGGCCGGCCAGATTCGGGACATTTTGCCGGACACTCCCTACACCCTGCTCGAACCCAGTCCCGATTTGCAGGCGCGGCAACAGGCAGCCGTGCCGGGTGTTCGGCATTTGCAAACCCTGCCGGAGCATTGGCGCGGCGTGATGCTGGCCCACGAAGTGCTGGACGCCATGCCGGTGCAGGTGCTGGAGCTGGACGCCTCGGGGCGGTTGCACGAATGCGGTGTGCGCTGGAATGGCGCCGCGCTGGAGTGGGCGATGCAGCCTCTACCGGTCGCTGCGCCTCTGGCGGCGCGGCTGGCGCCCTACGTAGCGCATTGGCCCCGGCCCTATCGGACGGAAATCAATCTTACGGCGGAGGCCTGGCTGCGCGAAGTCGCCGCCCGCCTCGGCTCCGGCACCATTCTCCTGATCGATTACGGGCATGAGGCCGCAGCGTTTTATCATCCGCAACGGCAGACGGGCAGCCTGCGCGCCTACTATCGCCACCACTGGCTGGACGACCCCTTTTATCTGCCGGGCCTCTGCGACCTCACCGCCCATGTGGATTTCACCGCGCTGATGACCACTGCGGTGGAGGCCGGGCTGGAGGTGGCCTTTTACGGCCATCTCGCCCGCTTTCTGGTGGAACACGGGCTGGCCGAGGTGTATGGCACCCTTTGTGCGCAGGCGGGTGACGACGGCCGCTTTGCCCTGAATAATGAGATCAAACGGCTCACCCTGCCGCAGGAAATGGGCGAGAGCTTCAAGGTATTGATTCTGAAAAAGCGAGAGAATGCATGACCATTCAGATTTACGGTATTCGCCACTGCGACACCATGAAAAAAGCCTTCGCGTGGCTGGACAGCCAGGGGTTGGAGTACCGCTTTCACGATTACCAAAAGGCCGGGGTGCCGACGGCGGAGCTTCGCCACTGGGTGGAGCGTTGGGGCTGGGAAGCCCTCATCAATCGCCAAGGCACCACCTGGCGGCGTTTGCCTGAGAGCGAGCGCGAAGTCGCTGATGCCGAAGCCGCGATAAAGCTGATGGCGGCGCACCCCAGTATGATCCGACGGCCGATATGGGTGGATAGGGATAGGGATAGGGATCGGGATTTGCTGGGTTTTGATGTGGAGGTGTGGGAAAAGGCACTTCGTCGTTAGTTGCTCATCGGACATAATTTCTCAATTTGCGTAGCTATAGAAAGATACTTTTATACTTTTTTCGCTCAGAAATACCATCCACTGCCTTAGGTGGCAGTCTTAATTGTGCGCTAACGCCCGCAACGACCAAAAATGCGCTATAATTGAGCGTCCGGTTATCGGACGGGGGCGTCGCACCATGTTTTCTTCCCCGTCAACGCCATCGTTTCGCTGCTCTATGTCTTGGAGGATGGGTCCTCGGCGGAAATTGCTGTGGTCGGCAATGAGGGAATTGTCGGCGTAAGCGTGGACACTCGATGGACCATCGCACATAGCTATACAGGAGCGTTGATATGAACCGTTGGATGGCAACTATGACCGGTATACTGCTTATCGGCAGCCTCGTTGCCGGAGCCCAGGCGGGTACGGACGGGGCATCGGCCCCTTATCCGCTCACGCATAACCAGACCATCACCCAGATGAAAGCGCAACTCAACCACGAAGAGATCGCACAGCACCAGTTGGAAGAAAGGATTATCATTCTGAAGGCTCACCATGACCAGGCGGGCGTAATGCGCGCAGAGCAACGGCTGAGATCCAATAAGGCCGATATTGAGGGGCTCAGAGAAACGTTGCATGATGCTATGACCAATGGTGAAGGATACCAGCGCAAGAGGAAAGAATCATGAGCAAAACACAGCAGAGCAATAAAGAAACCAAGAAGCAGCCGGCGATGACGCCCAAAGAGAAGAAACAGGCCAAACAGGCCAAGAAGAATTCCAGCGGTACTGGAGTCACCATCGTTCCCCACTGAAATCGCCGGCGGCCGGTCAGGAAATATGTGGAGGAGTGCCATGACGAGCGTACGTTGCGGTGCGCAGAGGTGGAGGGGGAATGCGTGATACCTTGATGCATCGCCAGATTATTCCGGGGAGAGCGTCATAGCTACAAAAAAGTTAGAGTTCTTATTCTGCGTAAAAAACGCCCTGAACAACGCATTGGATACGGACTTGTTACGCGCGGAGTTGTTCAGCATCGAACAACTGAAACAACATGCGGTGATGCTGGCCGGTCAGCATCCCGTCGATCCAAGTCCGGGGCCGGATCGCCTGTTACCCCGCCTGGCCGATAATGCGCAGGTGCTGCGCGCGGCTTATGACGTAGTCACTGCGGGAGGTACACAGACAGAGCAGCGGACGCAATCTGCAGAGCTTTGGTTGCTTGACAATTTCTATCTTATCGAACAACAGATCATTCTGGCGCGAAGACACTTGCCGAGTGGCTATGGCAGACAATTACCGCGCCTGCAATATGGAAAATTGGCGGGATTCCCACGTGTCTACGATCTCGCATCTGAATTGATTGCCCATCGGGATGCCCGCGTCGACAGTGATAATGTCAGCGCATATATCCAGGCTTACCAGACCATTACGCCATTAACGCTGGGTGAATTGTGGGCTTTCCCGATCATGCTGCAATTGGCGCTACTGGAAAACCTGCGCCGTGCCGGTCTGCACGTTGCTTGCCGACGGGAAGAGCGCAATGCCGCCATGAGCTGGGCAGACCGCATGCTCGCGGCAGCGGAAAAAAATCCGAGGCAACTGATCCCGTTACTCGCGGAATTTGCCAATGCGGATATGCCGTTGACGGCACCCTTTGTAGAGGAGTTTTACGCCAGGCTGCAGGCCTATGGTCCCGCTATGACTTTTGTGCAAACCTGGGTCGAACAAAAATTGCTCGAACAGGGGATAACGGCGACGCAGTTATCCGAGGTGTCCGCAAGAAGGTCCGCCGCCAACCAGATATCCATGGCCAACAGCATCAGCAGCTTGCGCTTCCTGGCGACGGCGGACTGGCGCCACCACGTCGAAGCGCTCAGTGTCGTCGAACAGGTTCTCCGCCAGGATCCCATGGGGATACACGCCGAACAGGATTTCGCGACTCGTGATCGCTACCGCCATGCTATTGAGGATATTGCGCGGAGCAGTGGGCGTGATGAGTTGGCAGTGGCCCAGGGGGCGATCGTGCTCGCTCAGGCGGCTGTGCAGCGAGCGGGTATCGGAGACCGATCGGCGCATGTCGGATATTACCTGCTGGATCGCGGCCGGCAGCGGCTTGATCGCGTTATGGGCTGTCGCTTTGAATGGAAATCAGCGGCCCGGCAAATGAGTGGTCGTCTCCGTCTTTCTCTGTATATCAGCACCATCCTGTTGCTGACGGCTGCAGTCAGTCTGGTTTTATACTTCCCCCTCGCGGAGATCAGCCCGACGGCTTGGCGTTTCTGGTGGCTCGGCTTCCTCGGCATGGTGAGTATTTCGGCTTTGGCCGTTTCCCTGGTAAATCGCCTGGTCACCCTCATTATGGCGCCCCGTGCCCTGCCACAGATGGATTTTTCGCACGGCGTCCCTGATGCACATCGCAGCATGGTAGTTGTCCCGACGCTGCTGAGTACGCCACAGGAAATTGACGCGTTGCTGGAGGCCCAGGAAATCTGCTACCTGGGAAACCGCGATCGCAATATATATTTTGCGTTATTGACGGATTTTCGTGACGCGCCTGAACAGACCAGCCCGGAAGATGCCCCTTTAATCGACTACGCACGCGCCGCCATCCAGGCCCTCAATGCGCGCTATGGCGATGACCGGCATTGCCTATTTTATTGGTTTCACCGGCCACGAATATGGAACCCGTTTGAACAGGTGTGGATGGGCTACGAACGTAAACGCGGCAAATTGGAACAATTTAACGCCGTGCTGAGAGGCGCTGAGGCGTCGATATTTTCAGAGCAGGTCGGCGATATGGCCATCCTCAGCAGCATCCGTTATGTCATCACGCTGGATACCGACACCCAATTACCCCGTGACACCGCGCGGGCACTCATCGGCCATATCGCGCACCCGCTGAACCGGGCGGTGTATGACACCGATAAGGGCCGTATCGTCGACGGCTATGCGATCATTCAGCCCCGCGTAGCGATCGATCTGACCAGCGCCGGTCAATCTCCGTTCAGCAAACTCATTGCCGGGGACTCCGGTATCGATCCCTATACGCGCGAGGTGTCCGACGTCTACCAGGATATTTTCGGAGAGGGCTCTTTCATCGGCAAGGGTATCTATGATGTGGATGCCTTTCGCCAGGCTGTCGATGGCCGTTTTCCGGAAAATCTCGTTCTCAGCCACGACTTGCTGGAGGGTGGATACGCCCGTGCAGCACTGGCGACGGATGTCGTCCTGATCGAGGAATTACCTGGGAGTTTTACCGCAGAAGCCTCCCGCCGCCACCGCTGGATTCGTGGTGACTGGCAGATCGCCGGCTGGCTGCTGCCGTCGGTGCCCGGTCCTCCAGGGGCCACCGGTATGCCGGTGCCGCGTCAGGCCAATCCGCTGTCCAGTTTGTCGCGGTGGAAAATCTTTGACAATCTCCGCCGCAGCCTGGTGCCACCAGCCCTGTTGTTCCTGCTGGCGGGAGGGTGGCTCTTCGATCCGGGGTTCGCCTGGTTATGGACCACATTGGTAGTCGGAATCCTCCTCCTGCCCGCCTTGCTTTCGCCCCTCATTGATCTCTTCCATAAGCCGGAAGACCTCGACTGGGCAGCACATCTCTCCTTGATTAGAGGGTCCGCAGGCCGCCCGCTGCTATCCGCGCTTCTGGCCGTCACATTTCTGCCCTATGAAGCGGTGATGAGCCTGGATGCCATCCTGCGCTCAGGGTTACGAATGCGCTTCACGCGCCGTGGCCTGTTACTCTGGCAGTTGCCCTCCTATGCGCGCCGAAATGCCTGCCATACCCTCAGAGACTTTCTTGGCGAGATCCGGAGCGCACCACTGCTCGCGATCCTCCTCGGAATGGCCTTGTTAGCGGCGACAAAGCTGGGGATCAGTCCGCCTATGGCGCTACTGTTCAGCATGCCCGTTTTGGCGTTATGGCTGTTGTCGCCGGCGATTGCATGGCGGATCAGCCGGCCCCTGCGTTCCGGCGTTGCCGGCCTGAGTGATACACAAGCGCGCTTCCTGCGCATGTCGGCACGGCGCACCTGGCGTTTCTTTGATGACTTTGTAGGTCCTGCGGAACACTGGTTACCCCCCGATAATTTCCAGGAGCATCCCTTGACGGTCATTGCTCCGCGTACCTCACCGACCAACATGGGCATGTCCCTGCTGGCGAATCTTGCTGCCTATGATTTTGGCTATATCTCGGCCGATGGGCTCCTCCAACTGACCGAAAACACCGTGGCGGCGATGGAACGACTGGAACGTTATCACGGCCATTTTTACAACTGGTACGACACGCGCACCCTGCAAATACTGAGTCCGCAATACATCTCGGCAGTGGACAGCGGCAATCTCGGTGGTTGCCTGCTTACCCTCCAGGCCGGACTGAACGAGATCAAAAATCATCCCGTGCTACGGAGCAACGACTTTGCGGGCTTGCAGGATACGTTGCACATCTTGTCAGAGTGCATTCACGGCATTGCAGCGCCGGACCTGACTGAGAAAGTCCGCTCGCTGCAAGACGCGCTGCAGGCCACGACGCTCAACGGGCGCCCCCCATCCCTGGCGGATGCTCATAAGCTGCTCGCGGACATTCAACGTGTCAGCGGGGGTATCGTGAATGGGCTTCCCGTCGAGCCCCCGGTGGATGGTGAACTGGCCTACTGGGCACGGGCGTTTGATCAGCAGTCCCGCGCGCTGGTTGCCGATCTGAAAGACCTCGTCCCTGAGCCGTGGCCGCTTGGAGATGTCCCGACGCTGGCGGAGCTGGCCGGTGGAAACGCCTTTGGGACGGCAAGCACACGGACGGCAGCGGCGGAACGATTAAGCGTCATTGATCATTTGGTGGAGCGTTGTCGTGCATTAGCGGTGATGGACTTTGAATTTCTTTACGATCAGGCACGTGATCTGCTGGCGATTGGTTACGACGTCGGGGAACGGCGCCGCGATCCATCCTGTTATGACCTGCTGGCGTCGGAAGCGCGCCTCGCCAGTTTTCTGCTCATCGCCCAAGGACAGGCTCCACAGAAACATTGGTTCTCGCTGGGTCGCTTGTTGACGAGTTACGGCGGCGACCTGTGTTTGATTTCGTGGAGCGGCTCGATGTTCGAGTACCTCATGCCCCAATTGATCATGCCGGATTATCCCGGTACGCTGCTCAACCAGACCTGCAAAGCGGCCGTATCCCGCCAAATGGAGTATGGCCGCCAACGCGCCGTGCCCTGGGGTATATCGGAGTCCTGCTATAATGCCACCGACATCCATCAAGTCTATCAATATCGGGCCTTTGGCGTCCCCGGTCTGGGTTTCCAGCGCGGCCTCGGTGATGATCTGGTCATTGCGCCCTATGCCAGCGCGCTGGCGCTGACCGTAATGCCGTCGGAGGCCTGCCATAACCTGCAGGCCCTTGCTGCCCAAGGATTTCTCGGTACCTATGGTTTTTACGAGGCGATCGATTACACGCCGTCACGTGTGACACCGGGCAAAAGCCATGTCATTGTCCGCAATTTCATGGCGCATCATCAGGGCATGAGCCTCCTGGCTTTTGCCCATGTGCTCCTCCATCAACCGATGCAGCGCCGGTTTTTGTCGGACCCCGGCATTCAGGCCACCGAATTGTTGTTGCAGGAGCGTTTGCCCAAGCAAGCGGCTACATTGCATCCGCATGCTGCCGAAGTCGGCGCGGCCGCACACGCGCTCAGCCCGGATAACGCCGCGATCATGCGCATATTCACGCATCCAAATACCCCCATGCCAGAGGTTCACCTCCTGTCCAATGGACGCTACCACGTCATGGCGAACAACGCTGGCGGCGGTTACAGTCGTTGTGCTGGTCTCGCCGTGAACCGCTGGCGTGAGGATATTGCTGCAGATGCCTGGGGTAGTTTCATTTATCTGCGCGATCGTGATTCCGGACGCTTTTGGTCGACCACCTATCAACCTACCCGGAGCGAGGCCGATCACTATGAGGCGATTTTCGTCCAGGGGCGAGCGGAATATCGACGCCGCGACCAGATGATAGAAAGCTATATGGAGGTCGGTGTTGCGCCGGAAGATGATGTCGAGATCCGGCGCGTGACGCTCACCAATATGTCCTCGCGCGTGCGCCACATCGAGTTAACGAGTTATACCGAGGTGGTCCTCGCGCCGCTGAATGCCGACCTGGCCCACCGTGCGTTCAGCAACCTGTTCGTCCAGACCGAAATTCTGGCAGAGCACAATACCATTCTATGCACCCGCCGTCATCGCTCGCTGGACGAGCAAGTGCCGTGGATGTTTCATCTTTTTGCGGCTCCCGGAGCCATGGCCAGTGAAGCCTCCTATGAAACGGACCGGGCACAATTTATCGGCCGTGGTCGCACGGTCGAGCATCCGCGCGTGTTCAATAGCTTGAGGCACTCTGCTTTGTCGAATACCGATGGTTCGGTGCTGGATCCCATCGTTGCCATCCGCCGTACCCTGACTCTTGACGTGGATGAATCGGCAACGGTGCAGATCATCTCGGGAGTTGCCGACACCCGCGAGGCCGCAATCGCCCTGCTGGAGAAGTATGGTGATCGTCACTTTGTGGAACGCGCTTTTGAAATGGCCTGGTTCCAGAGTCAGGAAGTGCTTCGTCGCCTGAACGCCAGCGAAGCCGACGCCCAGGCGTATGGCCGCCTCGCCAATTCTGTGGTGTATGCCAGCGCCCTGCGCCGCGCCGCGCCCAGCGTGATTGCCCGTAATCAGTTGGGGCAATCCGGCCTGTGGCGCTTCGGCATTTCGGGTGACTTTCCCATCGTGCTGCTGCGCATCGGTCAATTAAACCGCATTGATCTGGTGAAACAGATGCTGCAAGCGCACGCCTATTGGCGTCTGAAGGGACTGGCGGCAGACCTGGTCATCATCAACGAAGATTTTTCGGGCTACCGGGCCACGCTGCAAGACCAGATCATGGGGTTGATTCATGCCGGTCCGGAGGCACAAGTCATCGACAGGCCAGGCGGCGTATTTGTGCGCCGCGCCGAAGAGCTTTCTGAAGAAGATCGCGTGCTGTTCCAAACCGTCGCGCGCATGGTTATTACTGACAGCGCCGAGTCCCTGCTGGAGCAGGTGGAGCAGCGGGTGCCTGTGGATCGTTTCCCGGAAAAATTAAGCCCGGCAACGCCACGCGTCGTGGAGACGATCCAGCCGCTGCTTGCCCGTGAACGTATTTTTTTCAACGGATTAGGCGGATTCACCCCCGATGGACGTGAATACGTTATCAGTCTGGAACCGGGTCAAAGTACGCCCGCCCCTTGGGCCAATGTGATCGCCAGTCCGCACATGGGCACCGTCATCAGCGAGAGCGGCGGCGCCTATACCTGGGTCGAAAACGCCCATGAGTTCCGCCTGACCACCTGGCACAACGATCCCCTGAGCGATAGCAGTGGTGAAGCCTTCTACATCCGCGACGAAGACACCGGGGTATTTTGGTCACCCGCCCCGCTGCCGGCCCGCGGACAGTCTGGATATGTCTGTCGCCACGGCTTTGGATATAGCGTTTTTGAACACTATGAAAGCGGGATTTCCTCAGAGATGACTACCTACGTCGCTATGGACGCGCCCGTCAAGTTTGTGGTGATCAAGCTGCACAATTATTCAAAACGTGCGCGGCGGCTCTCGCTGACCGGATACTGGGAACTGGTGCTCGGCGAGTGGCGTCATGCCAATCTGATGCATATCGTTACCGAAACGGATCTGCATAACGGCGCGCTGTATGCGCACAATGACTACGGTCAGGCGTGCGGGCACCGGATCGTGTTTGTCCAGACCAGCGAACGGGAGCGTACGCTCACGGGCAATCGCACGGAGTTTATCGGCCGCAACGGCACGCTCGCCGATCCTGCGGCGCTGCACCGCAACCGTTTATCCGGCAAGACCGGAGCCTGCCTGGATCCCTGTGCCGCCATGCAAACGCAGGTCGAGCTGGGCGAAGGTATGGAGCGCGAGGTCGTGTTTGTTTTTGGTACCGCAATCAGCACGGACGAGGCACAGCATACTATGGACCGCTTTGCCGGAAGAGAGGGTGCCCGGCAGGCCTTGGCCGGTGTGCGGGAGTACTGGAACCGCACCCTGGGCACCCTATATGTGGAAACACCGGACCCCGCGCTGAATGTTTTGGCGAACGGCTGGCTGGTCTACCAGACCATCTCCAGCAGACTCTGGGGCCGCAGCGGCACCTATCAGTCGGGCGGGGCCTACGGTTTCCGCGATCAATTGCAAGACACCATGGCCCTGATCCACACCACACCGTGGCTGGCCCGCGAGCATCTGATCCGTTGCGCAGGGCGCCAATTCCGTCAGGGCGATGTCCAGCACTGGTGGCACCCGCCCTACGGCCAGGGCGTCCGTACGCATTTCTCGGACGACTATCTCTGGTTACCTTATGCAACCTGTCGTTTTGTGATGACGACCGGGGACAGCGGCGTACTCGATGAGTCCATCCATTTTCTTGAAGGCCGCGAGCTGAACCGAGAGGAGGAGTCTTATTACGACCAGCCGCAGCAATCCGCCGAATCCGCCAGCCTCTATGATCATTGCGTGCGGGCGCTTAAAAACGGATTGCGATTTGGTGCGCATGGATTGCCGCTGATGGGCTGTGGCGACTGGAATGATGGAATGAATCTGGTCGGCCGTGAGGGCCGGGGCGAAAGCGTCTGGCTCGCATGGTTCCTGATTCAGAACCTGCAACAGTTTGCGGAACTCGCGCGTAATCGGGGTGATACCGCCGTCGTTGATCTTTGTACGGAACAAGCAGCCCGCTTACAGAGCAGCGTAGAAAAAAATGCCTGGGACGGCGACTGGTATCGGCGGGCCTATTTTGATGACGGCACCCCTCTGGGCTCTGCCACGAATGACGAATGCCAGATAGATTCCATCAGCCAGAGCTGGGCCGTTCTTTCCGGGGCGGGCGACCCCTTGCGGGCGCGACAGGCCATGGCGGCTGTCGATGAGCACTTGGTCCGCCGCGATGCACAACTGATCCAACTACTGACCCCGCCTTTCGACCACTCAGCACTTGAACCCGGCTATATCAAAGGCTATGTGCCCGGAGTGCGCGAGAACGGTGGGCAATATACCCATGCCGCTATCTGGGCCACCATGGCTTATGCCCAAATGGCCGACAAAGCACGTGCCTGGGAATGGTTCAACATGCTCAACCCCATCCATCATGGAAGCAGTCCAGAAGCGATTGCCCGCTATAAGGTAGAGCCCTACGTGATGTGCGCTGATATCTATGGCGCAGCACCGCATATCGGTCGCGGCGGCTGGACCTGGTACACCGGGGCGGCGGGCTGGATGTACCGATTGACGATCGAAACCTTGCTGGGCTTGTCCCTCGAAGTCGATCACCTGCGCATCACGCCCTGCGTCCCCGCGGACTGGAAGTTCTATAAGGTTCACTACCGCTACCGCGACACCCTGTACCATATCACCGTCCATTGCGATGGCGTCCCGTCAGCGCGGGGGGCGCACCTCACCGTGGACGGTGCTGAATTACCGCAAAACCGGATTCCGCTCGTGGATGATCGCCGCGAGCACAATGTCGATGTCTACCTGGATTAAATGCAGATCAGGTACAGCCTGGACCCCACAGCGAGTCGCTCAAATCACCCGCGAGTAACGCACTGACTTCTGCGCGAGATAGGCGTCGAAGGCCATGCAGATATGGCGGATCAGCAGCCGTCCCTGCGGAGTGACCGTCAGGGCATGGGCGTCCAGGTGCAGGAGTCCATCCTTCGCCATGGCCTCCAGGGCGGGCAGACTGGCCGCGAAATGCGGGCGGAAATCCAGATTAAACTGCCGGTTCAGCGCGGCAAAATCCAGGCGGAAGTCGCAGATCAGGCGGGTGATGATGTGGCGACGCAGCAGGTCCTCGTCGCTCAGACGCAGGCCGCGCTCCACCGGCAAGTGACCGCTGTCCAGGGTGGCACCCCAGGTATCCAGATCCTTGATATTCTGGCTGTAGGTGGGGCCGACCATGGCGATGGCGCTCATCCCGAAGGCCAGCAGATCCGTTCCCGCATGGGTGGAGTAGCCCTGGAAATTGCGATACAGACTGCCTTCCCGCTGCGCGACGGCCAACTCGTCATCGGGCAGGGCGAAGTGGTCCATGCCGATGTAGAGATAACCGGCCTGCTGCAGGGTGGCGATGCTTTCGGCGAAGATGCGCAGCTTGGTGTCCGGGCTGGGAATGTCCGCGTCGGGAATCCGCTTTTGCGGCGGAAACCGCTCTGGCAGGTGGGCGTAATTAAAGACGGACAGGCGGTCCGGGCGCAGGGCGAGAACCGCCTCCAGCGTCCGGGCAAAGCTTTCCGGGGTCTGCAGGGGCAGACCGTAGATCAGGTCGAGGCTGACGGAGCGAAAGCCGAGCTGGCGCGCTTCATCAATGACAGCCGCAGTGAGTGCGAAACTCTGTTCGCGATGCACGGCTTTCTGCACTGCCGCATCCAGATCCTGCACCCCGATGCTGATGCGGTTGAAGCCGAAGTCGCGGAGGAGGCGGAGGGTGCCGGGCTCCAGCGCGCGCGGGTCGATTTCGATGCCGTATTCGCCCTGATCATCCGGGAGCAGATGAAAGTGCTTATCGATGCTGTCCAACAGGAAGGCCATGTCGTCGCGACGTAGAAAGGTGGGCGTGCCGCCGCCGAAATGCAGTTGGTCCACGGGACGGTTGCCGTCGATATGGACGCGCGTCAGGGCCATCTCCTGGTCCAAATGGGCGACATAAGGCGTCCCCCATTCGTGATGGCGGGTGACCACTTTGGTGCAGGCGCAATAAAAGCACAGATGCTCGCAGAAGGGGAGGTGAAAGTAGAGGGAGAGCGGTCGCCCGCTGGCGTTGGAATGGTCGAGTGCGCCGTGCAGTGCCTTTGCGTCGAAATCTCTGCCGAAATAGGGGGCGGTGGGATAGGAGGTGTAGCGTGGCCCCGGCTGATCGTAACGACGGATGAGTTCCCGGTCAAAAATCAGGCGTTGCGTGGGTGTTGTGGTCATCGGTTCTTTGCTCCGTCTAGAGGCGCTGCCATATGACGATCATACGCCCGGAATATCCTTTACCCCAAGCAGGTTGGCCGCCACGCTGGCGCGGATTTCGGCGAGAAAAGCCCGCATGTGCGGCTGCTCCGCCTGCTCGGCCGTGGTCGCGGCCTGCAGGGTTTGCCAGAGACCCTGCGCGCCCAGGGGAATGGCGCGCACGTAGTTTTTCTCCCCGTAACTCCCCACCGCCCAGGCGGGTAGCGCGGCGATGCCCTGCCCGGAGGCGACCAACTGGAGGATGATGACCGTCAGTTCTGCGTGGCGCCGGCGCCAGGGCTGTACGCCCGCTGGCTGGAGAAACTCGCGAAAAAGATCGAGACGACGATCTTCCACCGGATACGTGATCAGGGTTTCTTCCAGGAAGTCTTCGGGCAGCAGATGGCTGCGCCCGGCCAGCGGATGACGCGGGTTGACCAAGGCGACCACTTCGTAAGCGAAGAGCGGATGCAGCAGGATATCGGCCGCCAGGGCGTCGGGTGTCGTGAGAACCGTCAGATCGGCCTGACGATTTTGGAGCAGAGGCAGGGGGTCCTGTTGGAAGCCCGACACCAGATCCATTTCCACGTCCGGCCAATTCTCGCGAAAGCGGTCCATGGCGGGTGTCAACCAGTCGAAGCAGGTGTGGCATTCGACGGCGATGCGCAGGCGGCCACTGTTCCCGGCCGCCCGTCGCCGCAGTTCTTCCTGCGCTTGACGGACGCGTGGGAGTATCTCGCGGGCCACGGCCAACAACACTTCGCCGGCGGGGCTCAAGCGCAGCGGCGCGCCGCGCTCGCGGTCGAGCAGGTTGACGCCGAATTCCGCCTCCAGCCCACGCAACTGGTGGGAGAGCGCCGATTGCGTCAGGTGCAGGCGCTGCGCCGCCGCCGCGAGGCTGCCGAATTGGGCCACGGCCTCCATGGTGCGCAGGTGACGTATTTCTAGGGGCATGCGGGTCTCGATGTACGGTGGATCAGGCTCGCAGTGTCCCACGACCGCCTGGTAATGCAAAGACTTTTGGATTTGGTGGGCAGGGTGGATCCCGCTGGTTTTGCCCAGGCGCGGCGTCACAAAAATTTCATAAAACTGTCATCACGTTGTCATATTCCCTCGTTACTATGGGCGCATCGTTGTAAAGATGCCTAAATATGCCAAGGAGGAGGTTGCTGTGTTTACCAAAAATCGTATTGCCGTGGCTCTGGTTGCTGCCCTGTGTGGAGCCAGTGTGGCCGCCCAGGCCGAAACCCTGTCCGATTTCTTCAAGCGGAGCAAGATTGACGGCCAGATTCGTTCTTACTACTTCAGCCGGGATTATGGCGCCACTGGTCCCAATACCTTCAACCAGGATGCCTTCAGCCTCGGCGGTATGCTGAATGTGCAAACGGCGCCTTTCCTGGGTGGTTTCGGGGTGGGTGTCAGTTTCTATACGGCCAACGCCCTTGGGGCGAATAATCTGTCCGGCGCACCGGCATATCCCCACCTGGATGCCACTCTGATGGGACCGCGACAATCCATCAATGCGCTGGGTCAGGCTTACCTCCAGTATGCACTGCCCAAGGTGTTGCTCATCCGTGCGGGCGACCAGGTCATCAATACCCCCTGGGTGAACAACTCTGATTCGCGTCTCTTGCCCGCCACCTATCAGGGCGTCTTCGCGGAGGTCTCTCCCTATTGCAACTGGCACCTCTACGGCATGCGCATCTTCCGTTGGAAGAGCCGGACGTCGTCAGGCTATTACCGGGATAACCTCTACGACCCGGCCACCTTTGATGGGGACTCCATGTACGGAGGATCGGGTACGCCGGTGATCACGGGGGCTTCGCCCGCGACCAATGGGGTCTTGGCTTTCGGCACCAGCGGCAGTCTCCTGGGAGCCAAAGCCCAGATCTGGTATTACGACTACTACCAGTTTGCCAAAAACATATATGCTGACGTGAATTACACCTTGAAGACGGGCAGCGGCCTCGATCCTTTCGTGGCCGCCCAGTTCAATCGCGAATGGCAGAACCAGAGCCTGCTGGATGGTTCGAAGCTCAACAATTCCCCGATCGCTGCGACTTCGGTCAACAGTACCGCCTGGGGCGCGCAGGTGGGTTTGAACTATGCGGCGTTCAGTCATGCGCTGGAGAATGGCCAGTTGACCTGGTCATATAACGAGATTTTGGCGCAACCGGGTGCGGTGGGTGGCGGCGCCATCATTTCGCCCTATACCGCGGGTTATGCCACAGAGCCTCTCTACACGACTTCCATGATCCGTGGTCTGGTGGAACTCGGACCAGGCAGCGGGTGGAAGGTCAAGTGGACGCAGAATCTCTTCGACAAGCGTTTCTTGTTGATGGCCGCTTTCGCGCAGTACCACACCTATTATAACGGTACCAGCAATAACACCTACGTGGATCTGACGTATTTCGCCCCGGGCATGTTCAAAGGCCTGTCCATCCGTGATCGCGTGGAAGTGGCCAATGGCCTGGACGCCTATAATGGGCTCCAGGGTAATGGTGCCGGATTCAATAAAGGCCATTCCTTTATTTATAACCGGGTGATGCTGACCTACGCATTCTGATGGCGGCCGGCGCCGAGGAGGTGTTCCGGCGCCCCGTTCAGAGACGACACAAGGGAGGTTCTCGATGATTGCAAAGAAACACGCGTTCCTGGCGGTGCTGGTTCTTGCGATGGCCGGTTGCGCCGAAGCGCCTTTTCAGGGATGCCCGGCGAGTAAGCCGCCGCTGGTGGCCATGCCCGCTCCGGCTCCCGCCGCAGCGCCCCCCCCGGCGCCGGCGCCCATCGCGCCGGTCCAGCGGACGGTGTTGCAGAGCAAACCCGTTACCATCACCGGGATCAATTTCCGGCTCGACTCGTCGAAACTGATGGGTCACGACATCCCCGTGTTGGATAAAGTGGCGGCCTTTGCGCAGAAGCATGTCTCGGCCGTACTGAATGTGAACGGTTACTGCAGCAAGGTGGGCAGCTATGCTTACAACCAGCGTTTGTCCGAACGGCGTGCCGAAAGCGTGGCGCGTTATTTGGAAGCGCATGGCGTGTCGCGCTCACGCATGGTGTTGAAGGGACATTCGTACAACGACCCGGTGGCCAGCAACGCCACCCAGCAAGGCCGTTTTGCCAATCAGCGCGTTGAGATCAATTCCACCATCGAGGTAAAAAAGACTGTCGATTAAAGGCCGCCAGGGCTTTATCACCCGGCCATGAACCCGCTTTTTACCCTGCAATGCATTAGCATTGCTCCTCCTCTCCTCGCCCTGCTTGCCGGGGCTTTTTTAGGTCCGTTCGTTGGCCCGGCATCTGGGGAATCCGGGGTATGACGTGTTCCGGACGGAGATGTTCCATGCAGTGATGGTGCTTGAGAGGACACTCGCGCTTGCCGCAGGGGCTGCAAGGGAGATCCAGGCGCAGAGGCTGTGCGCCGGGCGAAAGGGGTGGCGTCATTTTGAGAGGGGTGGGACCATATAAAGCAACGATCCGGCTGCCCACTGCGCCGGCGACGTGCATCAGACCGGAATCGTTACTGACGGTGGTCGGTGCGAGAGAAAGTAGATCGATGGCCTCCAGCAGACTGGTTCGACCGCCCAGATCAAGCACCTCGGGGACCGCCGCGGCGATGGCCTGGGTGGTTTCCGCATCCTTGGGGCTGCCAAAAAGCCAGACCGCATCACCGCGCTCCACAAGGGATCGGGCCAGGGCGATCCAGTGGTGTACCGGCCAGCGCTTGGCCGGGCCGTACTCGGCGCCGGGCGCCAGGGCGACCAGCGGTCGTTGCGGCAGGTCGATCCCGAGCCGCTGCAAGGCGATGGCACGAGCATGGTGGTCCACCTGCAGGCGGGGTGCGGGAAGTTGCGTGGGCTGGGGAAAACGCAGCGGCAGGCCGAGCGCGACGAAACGATCCACGGTGCGTGGCAATTTTTTTTTGTCCAGGCGGCGGCGGTCATTCAGCAGCAAACGGCGTGCCTCGCCGCTGAAACCGGTGCGGGTGGGGACCTGCGCCCAATACGGGATCAATGCGGATTTAAAGCTGTTGGGCAGACAGATGGACCAGTCATAGTCTTGTGCCTGCAATGCCTCGGCGGTCTGGTGCCGCAGGCGCAGCCCCAGTTGCCCGTGGCCGATGCCCAGGGAAATCGCCCGCCGCACCTCTGGCATGCGCTCCGCCACCGGAATGCTGGCGGGGGGGGCGAGGACGTCCACTTGTAGATGCGGCCAGCGACGGCGCAGTACCTGCAGCAATACCTGCGCCATGACCATATCGCCTACCCAGGCCGGTCCGATCAGCAGTAGACGGGCGGGATCATAGCTGTGGGCGACGCGGGTGTTGTGCGGAATAAAGGCCTCGCGTGCATTATGGGGCGGCTCTG
This sequence comes from Acidithiobacillus ferrianus, assembly GCF_010378095.1. GTDB lineage: Bacteria > Pseudomonadota > Gammaproteobacteria > Acidithiobacillales > Acidithiobacillaceae > Acidithiobacillus > Acidithiobacillus ferrianus. Next base: position 319,362 of record NZ_WNJL01000037.1, read on the forward strand.
CCTCGCCCACCTCGTGGATGACGGAAATATTCCCCTGCGCCGACACGGTTGCGGTCCTCTTATTTGCCGATGAGCATAATCAGCGCCTCGACCGAGATCAGGATAATGATGATCCATTCAAGGATGGTTTCCCGATGGTGACGACTGGCGACGATCATGACCTCCAGACCCTCGTGGATGGCGTCGAGCTTTTCGTCCAGGGCGCGGAAGCGGCTGGTCAGTTCCAGATCGGCGGAGAGTTCGCGGGAGAGCAGTTCCAGACCGGGGGTCTCCCAGACGATATCGGGATTGTCCAGTACGGCGAGGCGGGAGAGGATTTCGGTGCGGGTCGCCGAAGTGGAGGCGAGAAAGCGCAAGTGTCCGCCGCGCCGTCCTGGTAAACGCCCAGTGCGGGTGACCTCCGAGAGCAGGTTCAGGGTGGTTTCCAGCAGGGCCTCGACCGCTTCTTCGTGAAGCTCCAGCGCGAGACTCTGGGCCAGGCGCAGGGCAACGAGGAGGATGTGTTCCTCATCGAGGCTTTTGAGGGTGACGCCGTCGCGTCCCACGCTATCGCGCTCGCCGATCCGGATGGCCAGTTCTTCGGCCCTGGGATCGGTGATGGGGGTGAACTGGGCCTGCACCTTGGCAATCACCCGTGCCTGCAGTGCGGGTCCGGCGCCGAGAAAGCAAAGGACGCCGGAACGGAAGAGCAGTACCCAGGTGTCGCCGCTGCGGAGCACGCGATGGGCGGGGTTGTTGTCGACCAGATCCATTTCAAAGTCTTCGCGCCAGGTCTTCAGGGAAATATGACGGACCGGCTGAATGGCGTGGAGGATGCTTTGCATGTTCAGTCTTCGGGAAACAGCTTGCCGGGATTGAGAATGTGGTCAGGATCGAAAACCCGTTTGATGGCGTGCTGGATGGCCAGGCTTTCTGGACTGAGTTCCAACGGCACATAGGCGCGCTTGCTGCGGCCAATGCCGTGTTCGCCGGACAAGGTGCCACCGAGTGTCAGCACCGTCTGGAAGAGTTTTTGCAGGCCGTGGCGGGCACGGCGCATTTCGTCCGCATCCTGAGGATGGACCAGAAAATTCACATGTAAATTGCCGTTTCCGGCGTGCCCGAAGCTGACGATGCGCAGGGAGTGCTCTGTGGCGATGTCTTCGATGCCGTCCAGCAGATCGCAGAGGCGGCTGACCGGAACCACCACATCCTCGTTGATCTTGAGGGGTGCCATGGCCTTGGTAGCCGGGGACAACGCCTTGCGTGCGGTCCACAGCGCCGCGGTGGCGGTGGCGTCGGTGGCCTCCAGAGTTTCCAAATGTCCCGCGCCAGCCAGTGCGGTACGGATGGCCTGTACCTGGTCGGGGATGGCGCAGGCCTCGCCATCCACTTCGACCATCAGCAGCGCGTTGCTGTCCGCGGGCAGATCGCCGGCGGCCCCCATGGCGCGCACAGCGGCCAGGGCATGGGGGTCCATGAGTTCCAGGGCGCTGGGGATATGCCGCTGTGCCATGATGCGCTGCACTGCCGCGCAGGCACTGGCTGTATGGCGGTAGGCGGCGCGCAGGGTGGCTTTGGCGGCAGGTGCGGGGAGCAGACGCAGGGTGGCCTCGGTGATGAGGGCGAGAGTGCCTTCGCTGCCGACCAGTAGGCGGACGAGATCATAGCCGACGACCCCCTTGCTGGTACGCACACCGCAACACAGCGTCTCGCCGGTGCCGGTGACGGCGCGCAGGCTCAGCACGTAATCGCGGGTGACGCCGTATTTTAAGGCATGGGGACCGCCGGCATTCATTGCCAGATTGCCCCCTATACGGCAATACGGGCTGCTGCCGGGGTCGGGCGGGTACATCAGCCCGTCGGCTTGCACGTGGGCGTTGATGGCTCCGGTGACACACCCGGCTTCGACGGTAATGACGCGGTCGGCGGCGCTATAGTCGAGGATCCGCTGCATGCACTCGAAGCTGATGACGGCGCTGCCGGGCACGGGCTGGGCGCCCCCCACGTTACCGGACCCGGCCCCGCGTGGGACCAGGGGTAGATGATGACGGTGAGCAATGCTGACGATGGCCTGCACTTCCTCGTGGCTGCGCGGGAAGAGCACCATCACCGGCGCACAGCTTCCCGGGGTGTCGTCATGGCTGTAGATGGCGAGTGTTTCGGCGTCATCGCGCACCCGCTCGCTACCCAGGGCGGCGCGCAAGGCGGCAATGAGGGCGCTGATGTTCATGATTCGCTCCGCCGGATCCTGTCCAGGAGTGCCGTAGTGCTGCGCGGATGGCGGAAGGGAATGCTGAGCACCCGCCCGCCCTGGCTCCGCACGAGATCAGCACCGACAATGCGCTCCGCCGGCCAGTCGCCTCCTTTGACCAACACATCCGGACGGAGATGCCGGATGAGTTCGAGGGGGGTATCCGCGTCGAACAGCGTGACGAAATCCACCGCCCCCAGCGCGGCGAGAACGGCCATGCGGTCCTCCTCGCCATTGACCGGGCGATCCGCCCCCTTGCCGAGACGGCGCACCGAGGCATCGCTGTTGACGCCGACCACCAGGCAGGCTCCCTCGGCGCGGGCTTCGGCGAGATACTGGACGTGACCCCGGTGCAATATGTCGAAGACGCCGTTGGTGAAGACCAGTGGCCGCCGGAAGGCGGAGCATGCGCGCAGCTTGCCCCAGTCTTTTTGCACCCGGCCAGCGCGAGGTGTGGGCGGCGCTGTCTCCTCGGTGAAGCAGGTATCGACACCACTGCAGAGGGCATGAATGAGGACGAGGTGAATCTCTTGAATACGGGCGGTGTTCTGTTCCGGTACCCGCAGTTCGATGTCCACAGGGCGCAGCAACGCGGCGAGTTGCCCCCCCTCCCTGCCCGTAAGCGCCAGCACCCACATGCCCTGCTGTTGGGCGGTGCGCACGGCGGCCAGCACGTTAGCGGAGTTGCCGGAGGTGCTGAAGACGACCAGACAGTCGCCGGGATGACCCAGAGCCTCGATCTGACGGGCGAAGACCCGTTCATAGCAGTCATCATTGGCAATGGCCGTGAGGACGCTACCATCGGTACCGAGGGCGATGGCGGGCAGGGCGCGGCGCCGGGTTTCAAAGCGATTGATCAATTCCGAAGCCAGATGCTGGGCGTCCCCGGAGGAGCCGCCGTTTCCGCAACTGAGTACCTGTCCGCCCGCCTGCAGTGTCGCAACCAGGCGCTGGACGGCCTCCGAGAAAGGAGCCGCCAGTGTCGCGGCGGATTTTTCCTGGCAGGCGAAGCGGGCGCTGAAGGCGGCGGTCATCCAGTCATTGGTGGTCATGGGCTGGGCACCCTAAAGGCATCACGAATCCAGTCTGCGGAGGTATGGCCGTCGAGGGCTATGACATCGAAGCGGCAGGGCCGTAACCCATGTTGCGGGTTACGCAAAAGAAAATATTCAGCGGCGCGGATCAAGCGCCGTTGCTTGCGTGCGGTGACGCTGGCCGCCGCGCCACCCTGGCGGTCGTGGGTGCGCTGGCGTACTTCCACAAAGACCAGCGTCTCGCCATCGAGGAGGATGATATCTATTTCCCCCATCCGGCAGCGATAGTTGCGCGCCAGGGTGGGCAATCCGTGGACGGCGAGCAGCGCCACCGCGCTGTCTTCACCCTGCTGTCCGACTTGTTGACGTGGTGAAGGCATGATTCAGATGCCCGGCTTGGGCACTCCCGGTAAAGGCACGATCTGGCCATTTTCCACCTCCATCCACGCCATGTCACGCCCGATTTGCCCATGCGCGGTAAAGTGGAGGGTGCCGGTGGTCCCCTTTAGGCTGCCGGTCGAGTCTTTGCGCAGGATGCGCTCGGCAACCCGGTAGGCGTCGAGTCCGAATGCGGCCATGCGCCACTGGGCGTCGCTAGCGTTGGGCAGGGCGGTATGCAGCAGAGGCGCCGCCTGCGGCCAGCTTCGTGTGGCGTTGATGACCCACGGCATGTCGACGGACTCGATGCCGGACAGGTTCTGCGCGTCATCCGGCAAAGCGGCCCCCTGCAGCAGTGCGGGGCTGAAAATGGGCACATTGTTGTTGATCAGCCGGATAGAGGATACGGCAGCGCTGGCGTTTTTGACGCCCGCGATCAGAAAAATGAAGCTGCGTCGCCCGGGGGGCGTGCTGAGCAGTTGCCGCGCCGCGCGAGTGAGTGTGTGTCCCGGCAGATAAGTGGTGACTCCGCGCACCGCGCCACCGAGTTTTTTCCAGACCGCGAGAAAGTCCGCCTGAATGGCCGCGCCACTGGAATCCTGAGGATAAAGCACGTACACATGCCGGTAGCCGGCCGCATAACTCTGAGTGGCGATCTGTCGGGCGGCGACGTCGCGGCTCAGGCTCAGGGTATAGAAACCGGTTTGCCGTACGCCATGCGCCACGCCAAGGGCGATAACCGGCGGATCCGCCGGGCGCCGGACGGCGGCCACTGCGTTGATGTCCTGGGGCAGCCATGGCCCGACAAACGCTTTACAGCCTTCTTTCACCCCGCGCTCGAAAAGCACGGCGGTATAGCTGGGATTCCCGGTGCTTTGCAGAATGCGCACCGCGGGTCCGGATTGCAACTGTGCCGCTGTCTCCAGCCCGGCAGCGATACCCGCCGAGAGGGGCGCGTAGGGACCGGAAGATGGCAGCAAGGCGCAGATGTCATTGCGGGTGGCTAGTGACACGGTGTCATTGGCCCGCGTCGCTGTGGCGGAGAAGTCGATGAGCGGATGGCCGGGGTGCGTTGCCAACCAGGCACTAATGGCGGCTTGCCGCTGTCGCGGATCAGGATTCTGGCGGCTGATGAGGGCAAAGGCGAGCCATTCCTGCACCAGAGGATTGCCACTGCGCCCTTGCCAATTCTGGATTCTGGCGGCTGACTGCGCCCCCAGGAGCGCATGGATGCGGCGGTGATTTCTGGTCACCGCATCGCCCGTCAGGAGGCTGTCCCGCTCGATCAGAAAATTGAGGGCGGTCAGGTCGTGACCTTCTTGCGTATAGAGGGTGGCCAACGTGCCCATGGCCTCGGCACGCACGTCCTGGGGTGTGCCGGCGACGGTCAGCAATTCTTCGAGATTGCCTTTGGCGCTCGGCGTCTGTCCCTGGTCCATGAGCCCCTGTGCGCGTACCCAGAGGGCCTCGCCGCGCAGGCCGGAGTTGTCATGCTGCAGGCGCAACACCTCGTCGGCCAGCAACACGGCAACCTGTGGCTTCCGCCCCTTCAGGGACGCCCGTGCGGCTTCCATCAGGTAATGTAACTGCAGTTGCCCCCGAGCCTCGGCCGCGGTGTGGATGTACTCCTTGGCCGCCTCCAGGTCGTGTCCGGTGGCCAGGAACTGTTTGGCGCGCTGCGCTGCGGGTGTTTCGACCGTGGTTGCCGCTGTCCCGGTACTGGGGGGTGGCGGGGTCGGGAGTGTCGGAGCCGGATGTGGCATACTCGCGCAAGCGCTTAAACCGGTGGCCAGAGCCACAGCGAAAAGCCAGCGTGAAAAAGTCTTCGAGACCGGGGAATCTATCATGACCAGAGTGTATGGAGAAAGACGATGGGGTTCAATGATTGCGCCGCAACCGGGCGTACCAGCATGAAACGCGTCCAGACAAGATGCCGCGCCCCGGACCCTTTAACGCATGAGAGCACGGGAGCGACGTTGGTGGGCGGCGCAACGGGGCAACTGACCATCATCGCTACGCCCATTGGCAACCTTGACGATCTCTCCCTGCGCGCGCAACAGGCCATCAGCAGCGCTCCCCTGATTCTGGTGGAAGATCGTCGCCACGCCCAGCGGCTCTTTCAGCATCTGGGGATTCAGCCCAAAACCCTGGCGCTCCACGAGCACAACGAGCGAGCGCTTGCCCCGCAGATCGCCCAACGTATCGCCGCCGGAGAACGCATCGCCCTGCTGTCAGACGCGGGAATCCCGCTGATTTCCGATCCGGGTTTCCCGCTGCTGGCCCTGCTTCGCGCCCGACAGTTACCCGTGACGATCATTCCCGGCCCCAACGCGGCGCTGGCGGCACTGGCCTTGTCCGGTCTGCCCAGTGATCGTTTTGTTTTTGAGGGCTTCCTGCCGGCCAAGGCTGGGGCGCGGCGCGCGCGATTACAGGCTCTGCAGCGGGAATCGCGCAGCCTTATCTTTTATGAAGCGCCCCACCGGATTTGCGAAACATTGGCGGATATGGTCGATCTGTGGAGTCCGGACCGCGCGGCGGCGCTGTGTCGGGAGTTGACCAAGAGGTACGAGGAGTGTTTGCGCGATTCGCTGGGGGGTCTGGTGGTGTTGCTGCAGGTGCAGCCGGACAAGGTGCGCGGCGAGATGACGCTGGTGGTGGGCGGCGCACCGGAGCAGACCCGCCAAGACGCTGATGCCGACCAATTGCTTGGGCCGCTTCTTGCCGAACTGCCACTGGCGCAGGCGGTACGCCTCGCGGCCAGTCAGAGCGGCATGGCGCACCGGTTCCTCTATGCCCGCGCGCTGGCCTTGACTTCCGGGGAGAGCCCCGCTTAAATACGGCCTCTTGGCCCAGGTAGCTCAGTCGGTAGAGCAGAGGACTGAAAATCCTCGTGTCGGCGGTTCGATTCCGTCCCTGGGCACCATACAAAACAGTAAGTTGTATCAAAAAATCCCATCAGAAAAACCATTGGCACAGACGGATGGCACAGTAAAACCCTTCCGGATCGGTGGACAAAAAATCCTCGTGTCGTAGCAAAACCCCTGTAACCGTCGGATGTGTCTGCGCTTGAGTTTGGCCCAGCCCCTATTACCTTGTCTGAAATCCATCAGAACAAGGCGGGTGAATGGCGAGTATCAATCGTCGTGGCAAGTATTGGCGGGTGCAGAGCCGCAAACTGGGCTTCCCGTATCTGTCGGCTACCTTCGATACCAAGGCCGAAGCCATGGCCTGGGCGCTCAAGAAAGAAGCCGAACTGGATCGGCAGACACCCGAAGAAGCCTACCAGCGCGTAGAAGCCCGACACTTCCGTCTCGCTGATGCCCTGCTGCGCTATGAAATAGACGTGTTGCCCGACAAAAAACCCACCACACAACGCCGTGAGTTGGTCATCATGGCGGACCTCAAAGCCACTTTTGGGGAACTGGTCCTGTCTGAGATCAACGGCCAGAGACTGGCCCTGATGGTGAAGCATTGGGAACGGCCCAGCGACGCCCACCCCAAAGGGCTGGGGGCGCATTCCATCCGTCTTTACCTCGCCCTCATCTCCCATCTGTACATGATTGCGCGGTCCGAGTGGGGGATGCCGGAGCTCGTCAATCCGGTGCCTCTGATTCGCAAGCTCAAGCTACCCCGAGGGAGGGACAGGCGGCTGATCGGAGATGAGGAAGAGCGGCTTCTGGTCGCGTGTGAGAAGACGAATCCTGAGCTGGCCGACATCGTGCGTTTCGCCATTGAAACAGCTATGCGGCAGGCGGAGATCATGGATCTCACCTGGGACCGGATCGATTTTCGGAACCACACGATATTTTTGCAGGACACCAAGAACGGGGAATCCCGCATGGTACCCTTATCCATTGCTGCGGAAGACTGAACTACGTCAGCTGGAAGTTGCGCAAGGCAGTCGCTGCGGATTTGCGGGCCATCTACTCGGCGGCCACGGTCGCGGAAGCCGAAGCGCAGCTCGCTGCATTCGCTGAGAAATGGGGCGAGGCCTATCCGCCCATCGTGCAGTCCTGGCGGCCGAACTGGGCACGCCTCATTCCCTTTTTCGACTATCCACCGGAAATCCGCAAGGTGATTTACACCACCAACGCCATTGAGTCCGTCAACATGAGCCTTATATGGATGTCTCCGTTTGTGCAAGTCGACTTTTGATTTTTGGCTTCTAAGATCGAGTTACAGCCTTATATCCGGCCTGTGGCGCAGGTTATTACCCTGCTGGCCTTGATGAAATCCGCTGGAAGGGTCCTTATCTGCGCAGCGTCCTCAAAGGACCAGGCTCATTCAGGCTCTCCCTTCCCCGGTCTGACCTATTCTGCCATCAATCGCTTGTCTACCTGCGCAACTCTTTCTGCTGAACTTCGGTAATAATCACCTTTTGGGGTCAGGCAGCCGCCACGACCCCTTGGTACTGTGGATCGTAGCTCCGCCCCTTAGCCAGCAGCGCCCAGATCATGCGGGCCATCTTATTGGCCAATGCCACCACAGCCACATTGTGGGGCCGTCGACTCAGCAATTTATCAATCCATGGGTTCCGGTTCTTGATCTGGAAGTTCACCACGACCCTGGCTCCATGAGTTAGTAATGTTCGGAGATAGACGTCTCCCCGTTTACTGATGCCCAGCAGGCGGACCTTGCCACCGGTCCCACTCTGGCGGGGAACCAACCCCAGAAACGCCGCAAACTCCCGCCCTGAACGGAAAGATTTCATGTCCCCCACGGTGGCGATGATGGCGGTGGCCGTCAGTAGCCCCACGCCGGGAATAGCCATCAATCGAGTCACCGCCACCTGGTCTTTCTTCCACAGCATCAAACGCTTTTCGATATCCGCAATATCCTTGTCCATCCCTTCAAGGCGCTTTAATTGCTGGTGAACGGTGTCCAGCAGCATGGGCGATATGGATTTTTCCAGATCAGCCAAAGCATCAGGAACTTCTTTCAGTCCCCTCTGGCGACCTTGCGGAAGATCGGCACCAAATTCATAGAGTAGCCCCCGGATCTGGTTCACCTGCATCGTACGCATTTTGATCAGTTGCTCCCGAATACGGTGTAGTGACAGGATGGATTGCTGTTCCTCGCTCTTGACGGCCACGAAGCGCATATCAGGCCGCTGTACGGCTTCCCAGATCGCTGCCGCATCCGCCGCATCGTTCTTGTTGGTCTTCACGAAGGGACGCACAAACTGGGCGGCGATCAAGCGAACCTCATGCCCCAGTTTACGCAATTCCCGAGCCCAATAATGGGCACTACCACACGCTTCCATCGCCACGATACCCGGTTGGCGGTTGGCGAAAAACTCCAGAAGCGCTCGGCGCTTCAACTGTTTGCGATGAATCTCTCCGGTCTCCATGTTTACCCAGTGCAACTGCATGACTGATTTTGCCAAATCTAATCCATATGTTGTAACCTGCATGATGAGTCCTCCTTGTCCTTCTCGTGGATAAATTTCCACCTTGGCACCTTGATGCCGTCCGGTTCAAGCGAGGACTCTCTCAAGAAACTCCCCGCTGCCGGTCCTGTGTAGGGGGAGGCATCCATTACATCTGCTTAGCCGCCCTTTCGGAGTCGATCTTGCTCAGCACCACCAATCTCACCATGCAATTCGGGGCCAAGGCCCTTTTTGAGAACGTCTCCGTCGAGTTCGGCGATGGCAACCGCTATGGCCTCATCGGCGCCAACGGCAGCGGCAAGACGACGCTGATGAAGATTCTCGGCGGCGATCTGGAGCCCAGCTCCGGACACGTCAGCCTGAGCAGCGGCGAGCGTCTCGGCAAGCTGCGTCAGGATCAGTTCGCCTTTGAGGACTGTACCGTGCTGGACACGGTGATCATGGGTCACGCCGAGCTCTGGCGGGTCAAGCAGGAACGCGATCGCCTCTATGCCCTGCCGGAGATGACCGACGAAGAAGGGATGGCGGTGGCGCATGTGAAGGTGGAATTCGCCGAGTTGGGCGGCTATGCCGCCGAATCCCGGGCCGGAGAGTTGCTGAGCGGCGTGGGTATTCCGCTGGAGCAGCATAGCGGCTTGATGTCGGCGGTGTCGCCCGGCTGGAAACTGCGGGTATTGCTGGCGCAGGCGCTTTTTGCCGACCCCGATATTCTGCTGCTGGACGAGCCGACCAACAACCTCGACATTCATACCATCCAGTGGCTGGAAGAACTCCTCGGCAACCTCCACAGCACCGTCATCATCATTTCCCATGACCGTCATTTTCTGAATAGCGTCTGCACCCACATGGCGGACCTGGATTATGGCGAGTTACGCATCTATCCCGGCAATTATGATGCCTATATGCGGGCTTCGACCCTAGCGCGGGATCAGTTGCTCGCCGACAATGACAAGAAAAAAGAGAAGATGGCCGAGTTGCAGGGCTTTGTGAGCCGCTTCTCCGCCAATGCCTCCAAGGCCAAGCAGGCGACTTCCCGCGCCCGTCAGTTGGAGAAAATCCAGCTCGCTGAGGTGAAGCCTTCCAGCCGGCAAAATCCCTATCTGGTCTTCAATCAGGAACGCAAACTCTATCGCAATGCCCTGGATGGGAAGGACCTGAGCAAATCCTTTGGCGATCTGCGCCTGTTTCATAAAATGCGCCTACATGTGGAAGCGGGCGAGCGGCTTGCCTTTATCGGCGCCAATGGCTTGGGGAAAACCACCTTGCTGCGCTGTCTGGTAGGTGAATTAACACCGGATGCCGGTGAAATAAAATGGGCGGAAAACGCGCGGATCGGCTACTTCGCCCAGGATTATGCCCCGGAATTCGCGGAGGATAGGACGCTTTTCGACTGGATGTGCCAGTGGCGCGGTGAGCGCGATGATGATCAGGTGATCCGCGGCGTGCTCGGCCGCCTGCTCTTCGGGCAGGATCAGGTCAACCGTTCGGTCCAGGTGCTCTCCGGTGGCGAAAAGGGGCGGATGCTCTTCGGCAAGCTCACCCTGCAGAAACCCAATGTGCTGATTCTCGATGAGCCGACCAACCACCTGGATATGGAATCCATCGAATCGCTCAACGCGGCCCTGGAGAAATACGACGGAACCTTGCTTTTTGTCAGTCATGACCGGGAATTTGTGTCGTCACTGGCCACCCGCATCATCGAATTTACCCCGCGGGGTATTCAGGACTTCAAGGGCAGCTATGAGGATTATCTGCGCAGCCAGGGTCTGGCCTGAGCATCGCCGGGACTATTTTTTCCGGTGAAACGGCTTCCATAGTCCCACGAGCAGGCAGAAAAGGCCCAGCCCGAGGATTTCGGCGATCCATTTCCAGTGGACGAGATTCAACACCTCCGCGAGACGCAGCAGGTTTTGCGCCTGCGCATCGACACCATGGTGGACCGCCAGTTCCGCCACGGCATTGGTCTTGAATACCACCCCCAGATAGCGCAACACCATGAGCAGCAGATCGACGATGATCAAACCCGTGCCGGCATAAATCCACCAGACGCGCGGGAAGCGGATGCCCCGCCGCTCAGGCGCGCCAGCCATGCATCACGCGCAAGGCGGCGCGCAGCATGGCCTCCGCGCCTTCCGGGCTGTCGGCCTCCGTGTAGCACCGCAATTCCGGGGCGTTGCCCGAAGGTCGCAAGTGCAGGATGCCACCCTGCGCGAGGCGCGCCCGGATGCCGTCCGTCAGGTCGATATGCTGCGCGCACCCCGCGATATCCCCGAAAACCGCGGTGAAAGCCGCAAGATTGGCCGCTGGTTCCGTGCTGCGAAAGGCATCCAGATGCCGCTGGCTCAAGGCCGTGGGAAAATCCTGGAGACGGTCACTGGCGGTAAAGCGCGGCGGCAGATCGTCCAGCAGAGCGGCCAGCGGGACAGCGCGCGCCTTGGCGGCCGTCAGCACCGTCAACATGGGCAGAATGGCGTCGCGGGTGGGGAGCGGCGTCAGCGGGCGGCCCTCCCGGTGGAGGGGACTGCCCAACAGAAAGCCCCCATTGGCTTCATAGCCGCAGACCGGGGCCAGCCCCTCCCGCAAAGCCGCCTCCATGGCTTCGATCACATAGGGGGAGCCAATGCGGGTGCGCCGGATCTCCGGGAAAAAACCAGACAACTCCAGCGCGGTATTGCTGCTCACCGGCGTCACCACGGCATGCGCCTCCAGGGACCGGGCGGTGAGAATGCCGAGCACGTCGCCCCGCCACCAACGGCCCTCGCCATCGGCAATCATGGGCCGGTCGGCGTCGCCATCGGTGGTCAGGAGCGCATCCAGACGGTGCTCCGCCACCGCCTGCCGCGCCAGCATCCGGTCCTCCGGGCGCAGGGCCTCCGTATCCAGGGCCACGAAGTCCGCGGAACGCCCCAAGGGCACGACCTCGGCACCCAGCGACTCCAGCAGGGTCACCAGCAGGTCACGGGCGACGCCAGAGTGCTGATAAACGCCCAGGCGCCAACCGGCGAGACTGTTCTCGCCGAAAAAATCGCGGTAGCGCCGCTGATACGCAGTCAGCCAGTGCGGATCGGCAGCGGGCAGAACGGGCGGCGCGCGCAGTGCGCCGGTATCCTCGAAGAGCGCCGCGTCCACCGTGCCGTCCTGACGCAGAATGCCCGCTTCGTCGGCCTTGCGCAGTTCGCCGCCAGGCCGGTTGAACTTGATGCCATTGCGATCGAACGGGATATGACTGCCGGTCACCATCAGCGACGGCACACCCGCCGTCAATCCCGCAAAAGCCAGCGCTGGCGCGGGCAGGTATCCGGCAAAAGCGGGCCGCCCGCCTTCCGCCGTGATGGCCGCCCAGGCGGCCGCCAGCATCCGGGGTGTGCTGGGGCGCAAGTCCCCTCCCAGGATCACCGTATCGCCCGCACGAAACTCGCCGATTTCCGCCAGATAACGCAAAAAAGCCCGGCTGTGGACAAAAACGACCCGATCCGTCAAATCCACCACCAGGCCCCGTAATCCACTCGTCCCGAAAGCTGCCATCACTTCCCTCCGTGCCGTCCGCAAGTCCGCCCATCATAACGGCAAGACGCCGGCGAAGATACCGGGACGCCGTCAGCCGCTTTCCATCCAACCCGTCGTCTGTGTACTATCTACCCGTTGCGCTGCGGCGTCGTCCGGGTGCGTTTCCTGAAAATGGCCCCACCACCGAGCAATATCATGCCCACCAAGGATGACTGGATGAACTGGCACCGCGATGCCAGCGCAATGCCCACTCTGGCCACGTTCAGCCATGAAGACCTCCGCCGCTGGCTGGGCGATCTGGAGATGCGCCAGGCCCAGGCTTACCAGAAGTCCATCCGTCAGATAGAGCAACACGGCCACACGGATCTCAGTGCCCTGGTAGAGGACGGCGCGCGCAAACCTTATCGGGTGGACATCCATCTCAGCCAGGGACATCTGGTCACCTTGTGCAGTTGTCCGGTGGGCCGCCACTGCAAGCACGTCACCGCGGTCCTCCTCGCGCTGCTTGCCCAGCGCGGTCAGACGGCGCCGGCCGTGATCCCGCGCCCCCACGTACTACAGTGGCTCAACGAACTGCGCGCCCACCTGGACCCACCCAAAAGCAAGGCGTCCACCATCACCCATGCCTTATACTGGCTGCTGGACTTGACCCATCGGCGGCATCAGGGTCCCATGCTCATCTGTCTCAAAGCCCGCCTGAACCAGGCCGGAGAATGTACCGACCTCAGTCCCTGGCGCAACATTGAAGGGGCGCTGCGACGCCCCCCCGGCTTTATCGATGCGACCGACCAACGGGCCTTGCGACGCCTGCTCCTGGAAGACCCCCACGCCGCTCAAACGGGTGCATTTACGCTCGGTCCCCGTCATGGCGCCCCGGTCCTCACCCTGCTCGCCGATACCGGGCGCCTCTATGGCGACACGCCCGCCTCTTCCCCGCTTCGGCTGGGCGATAGCCGTCCCGGCACGCTGGCCTGGAAGATCAACAAGGGCGGGGAGCAATATCCCGTACTGGAGACCGCGCCGCCCGCCACGGCGTATCTGCCGCTGGACATGGCCTGGTACCTGGACAGCGCAACCCAGGAAATCGGACCGATCGACATGGACATGCCCGCCATGGTTCTGCGCGACCTGTTACAAGCCCCGCCCCTCAATCCGCAGGAAGCGATCCTCCTGCGCGGGATGCTGGAACAGTCGGTCCCCGCCCTCCCGGCACCGGCGGCCGATCCGGAACAAAATCTGCGCGAAATCGATGCCCCCCTGCAGGCCGTCCTCTGGTGCGATACCCTCCCGCTCCTCGGCATTCAAGCGCACCGCGACTACCCCGGCCAGTGGGGGTCCACCTGCCGCTTCGACTATGCGCAACCGGCCTTTGTCTATGGTCCAGCCCATATCGCCGCGGACGACGACCGCGCCATCCAGACCCTGGGCAATGGCGAGATGGTGCGGATAAAACGGGACAGGATCGCCGAAAAACGCGCCCTCCAGGCATTGGATAACACCGGATTGCAACCCGTCGAGACCCGCCTATTCCACAGCCTGTCCCCACTGCCGCAGCCGGTTTACGGACTCGCCGGCGAAGCCGACTGGAACGGATTCATGGCCACGAAACTCGACCTGCTGCGCGAGCACGGTTGGGCGATACGCTGGCCCGACGATTTCCGTCACCACTTCCTGCGGGTGGAGCGGTGGGAGATGCGGGTGGATGACACCGAAGAGGGCTGGCTTGGCCTGGATGTCGGTATCGTGGTGAATGGCAAGCGGCTGGCGCTGGCGCCCCTGCTCGGCGCGCTCTTCGCCCGGGATGCACGCTGGCTGGACCCCTGCGGACTGGGCATCATCCCCGACGATGCGCGTATTCACCTGCATACTCCCGCCGGCATCCCCATCCAGACCACGGCAAAGCGCCTGAAACCGCTGGTCGGCACCCTGATCGATCTATTCAGCCTCGGCACTTCGGGCCCCCTGCGGATGTCCGCCTTCGATGCACCCCGTCTCGCCCGGTTGGCGGAGAGCGGCCAGTGGCGCAGTGACGGTCTGGACGCCGTACGTGCCTTGGCGAAACGCCTACCCAGCAACGGGGAGATGGCCCCGGTCGCCCTCCCGACCGGCTTTGCCCTGCCCCTGCGTCCCTACCAGCGGGACGGGCTCGCCTGGTTGCAATTTTTGCGGGAACACCATCTCGGCGGCATTCTCGCGGACGATATGGGCCTCGGCAAAACCGCGCAGGCGCTCGCCCATCTGTTGCTGGAAAAAGAGTGTGGCCGCCTCACCGACCCGGCGCTGATCATCATGCCTACCTCACTGATGCACAACTGGCGGGAGGAAGCCGAGCGCTTCGCCCCCGGTCTGCGGATACTCTCCCTGCACGGCAAGGAGCGCGCGGGCCGTTTCGCTGAAATACCCGCGCACGATCTGATCCTCACCACCTACCCGCTGGTCTGGCGCGACATCGCAACGCTCCGGACGCAGCCATTCCATCTGCTGATCCTCGACGAGGCGCAGATGGTCAAGAACGCCCAAGGTCGTGCCGCCGAGGCGATCCGCGAAATCCCCGCCCGGCACCGGCTTGCCCTCACCGGCACCCCGCTGGAAAACCACCTGGGTGAGCTCTGGACCCAATTCGACTTTCTCCTGCCAGGATTTCTCGGAGATCCCCGCAGTTTTCAACGGATCTGGCGCGGCCCCATCGAACGCCATGGGGATGCCGAACGCCTGGATTTGTTGGCGCGCCGGGTGCGCCCCTTCATCTTGCGCCGGCGCAAGGAAGAAGTGGCCCAGGAACTGCCGGAGAAAAGCATCATCATCCGGTCCATGGAGATCGAAGGGGCCCAACGCGACCTCTACGAAACCGTGCGCAGCACCATGGACGAACGCATCCGCCAGGAAATCGCCGCCAAAGGTTTCCAACGCAGCCAGATCGTCATCCTCGACGCCATGCTCAAGCTGCGGCAGGTTTGCTGCGATCCGCGCCTGCTCAAGAGCGAAAAGGCGCGCAAGGTGCAGGACAGCGCCAAACTCGCCTTGCTCATGGACATGTTGCCGGAGCTGCTGGCCGAGGGTCGCCAGATCCTGCTGTTTTCCCAGTTCACCGAGATGCTGGGTCTGATCAGCGCGCGACTGGATAAAATGCGCCTCCCTTACGTCCTCCTCACCGGCGACACCCAGGATCGCAAAACCCCCATCGATCGCTTTCAGCGCGGCGAGGTGCCGCTCTTTCTCATCAGTCTGAAAGCCGGTGGGGTCGGTCTCAATCTGACCGCGGCGGACACCGTGATCCATTACGATCCCTGGTGGAATCCCGCCGCCGAAAATCAGGCCACCGACCGTGCGCACCGCATCGGCCAGACCCGCCGGGTCTTCGTCTACAAAATGATCGTTGCCGGGAGCATCGAAGAAAAGATTCTCGCGCTGCAAGAAAAAAAGGCCGTTCTCGCCGCAGGGGTCCTGGAGAATGCACAAAGGGAAAAATTCCGCTTCGGTCCGGCCGATCTCGCATCGCTGCTCGCACCACTGCCGGAAACCCGGCATTGAACAGAGCAGGAAGGGGATATACACAAAAAGGGGAATCTGGGGCACATGCCCCAGATTCCCCATCAAAGACTTTCCGCTAGAATTTACTGGGCGCTGGCGATGGCCAGAACATTGGCCTGCTGATTCCCTTCGCCGGCGGCGATATTGACCGAGATGTTGCCCGTCGCGCCGCGCAAGGCATTACCGCCCAACCCGGCGTTGGCATAGCTGGAGTTGATCATCGTACCGCTATTAAAAGCGGCCTGCTGCATGACCGGGGCGGTCGCGGACACCATGGCCGCCTTGGACGCCACATTCGCCAGGGTCAAGCCATTCTGCTGCTGGTTACCGACGCCAACCGCCATATTGATCGCCACGTTGCCGCTCGCATGCGCGGCCACATTCCCTTCGATGTTGGCGTCATTGGTCACTCCGATCGCGCTACCCACGTTCAGCATGCTCGTCTGGGCGACGTCGAAACCCGAACTCGCCGTATCCACACTGCCGGACTGATCCGCAAGATTGCTGAGGGCCGCGTTGTTCCCCTGCTGATTCAGCGCGCCCGCGGCGACGTTTACCCCAATATTGCCACTCGCATGCGCGAGCACGCTGCCATCCATCATGGCCCGGTTACCCATGGTATCCAGCGCATAGGTACTGGGCAGCCCCGTCAGCACCTGGTTGGTATAGACCTGCGCGGAGGACACCACGCCATGCGGCGCATAACTCTTGTTGGTGCTGCTCGCGACACTCAGGCTGTTGTTCTGCTGGTTACTCAGGCCAGAAGCCATATTCACGCCGATATTGCCGGTGGCATACGCCAATGCGTGGTTCTCCAACAGCACGTAGTTGAACATATACATGCTGAAGTTACCGTTCATTATATTGTCCTGACCGGTAAATGCCGTCGCATAAGCCCCGCCACCATTCGCCTGGCTCGCCAGGGACATGCTGTTGCGCTGCTGGTTGAACACACCGGACGCGATATTCACGCCCAGATTGCCGCTCGCGTGCGCCAGCGCGGCACCCTGCAAGACGGACTGATTGTTACCATTCATATTCAGCGCGTAATTCAGCAGCCCCACCTGACCGGTCGTCATATAGGCCGTGGCCGCGGAACCACCCCCTGTGCCACTGGACGCGATACCCGTGGTATTGGCCTGCTGATTTTGCAAGCCAGTGGCCACGTTTGCCGCGATATTGCCGCTGGCGTAACCCAGCGTGTCTCCGGAAAGATGGGCGTAATTATTCGCGTTGCCCGTTTCGGCCGCCTGATTCAGCGAAGAGCTTTGGGTGCCATTCACGTAGGAGCCCGAAAAAGCCAGCGGGGCTGCGCAGAGCGCGGTTGTTGCAAGTACAAGCGGCGATAATTTAAACATGATGATTCTCCTCGACAATCGAAAACAAAGCTTTTTTACCGGTTCTTGGATATGGACTTTAAGGTGGTATCCATCCAAAGCGGGTGCATACCCCGCCCTGAAATGACAGATACCTTACAGCACGAAACATGCCATAATATTTATCGTTGCCAATCATGCAGGTGAAGGATACCCCTCAGGTACCCCACCTGCATAAGTGCAACATATTCAATACACAACTTGGGCTGCTGCTTTTTACAAGAGTCCAAACAATCAGTTACAGAAATCGCTCCTTGTTTCATATCTGACCCTAATGATATGCCCTGGAATCAGGCGAGATCCCCAGGGTCCGATACCCGCTTTCTGAATGGCCCGCTTGGTGGCATCATAGAGGGGTTTTCCCGCCGCCGGGAGAGCGCCGCCCCCTTTGCCGGCGCCCCTCTGGGCGCGGGGTCTTGCCACCGGCCGTCAGGACAAGACTTCTATCATGTCCAGGAGTGAGACGCATGAAAGCAGCGCAGACAAAAGAGAGCCGACAGGAGCGTTTCATCATCAGCGGCGCCCTTCACGGAGTGACTGAGTCCGCCCTCGAAGGTCTGCGGGCCTTCGAGGCGATGGGCGGACATCTGGAACTGATTCCGGAAAAACAACTCGTCCTGATCCAGTACGATGGCCGTTGTGATGCCGCGGCCGAGGCCAAAATGATCGAGATTCTCCAACAGGCCGGCGCCCACTGTGAATCCCACGGGGTGATTTGTCACGGCAAGGATCACTGCGAACCCCTCAATCTCCACGTCGGCCCTCTGGCCAAAGATCATCCCCACCGTCTCGCCTCCGTCACCAAGCATCTCCGTCGATGGCTACGGTTGCGGCAATCCTGAAACATCGTTTTATTCCGGGTGCGGCGGCCACGTGCCTGTTCCTGCTCGGCGGTGCGGCGGCGGCCAGCGCTGACACCACCCTCAGCGCGACGCAGGCCCGGCGCTTGAGCGCGGCGGCGGTGGCTTTTTCCCAAGGGGATTACCGCCCGGCGGCACACGCCCTCCCCGCCCTGGAAAACACCTATATGGGGCCATGGGTGGGATATTGGGCCTTGCAGCCGCGCCTGAAATCCATCACCCAGAGTCAGTATCAGCGCTACGCGGACCGCTTCCCCAGCGGGGTCGCCCACCATCTGCTGCGTCAGCAGTGGCTCCTGCAACTCGCGCACCGGAAGGACTGGCCGGACTTCACCGAGGTTTACCAGGCGGGAAGCCCCCCCGATCTGTTGACTCTGCGTTGCGACGCGGCCCGTGATCCGCTGCTCGCATCCACCCTCTCCGTCGTCTCTCCTTTTGTGCTCTGGAGCGGCGCGGCGGCGGGAAACCACGCCTGCAACGCCATGGCACGAACGGCCCTGAAAGAGGGCCGGATCAGTCAGGCGGAACTCTGGCGGCGCTTGCAACAGATGTACGAGGCATCCGCATTCTCCGCCGCGCTGCCGTTCGCCCCTTTCTTACCTGCGGCGCAGTCCGGACAACTCGCCCAGAGCGTAAAAACGCCCGCCGCCTGGATATCGCAACAGATCCAGCGATATGGCGCGGCCCCCTGGCCCGTGGAGCAGACCCATCTACTGGTGCTCGCCCTGTTGCGTCTCGCCGCCGTCCACCCCGCACAGGCCGTCCAGTTCACGCGCAACCTCCGTGTGCTGTCCTCCGCAGAGAAATCCTTGATTCTCTACAATAGCGCCTACCACGCGACCCTCACCTTCCGTCCCGAATCCGGACGCTGGTATGCCGAGGCCTACGCGGCGGATGCGCAGTTCCATCCGCGGCCCCGGATTCTCGCCTGGATGGTGCGCACCGCCCTGCGTGAGCACAACTGGCGGATGGTGGAGCAAGCGGTGGAGCAGATGGACCCGGCCCAACGTGCGCAGCGGCAATGGCGGTTCTGGTCGGCGATCGCGCTGCTGCGGCGCGGATATCCGCAGGCCGCGCGATCCCTGCTGACTCCCCTGGAGTCGCCATGGACCTATTATGGGCAACTCGCCATGGCGACCCTGCAAAAACCGCTGGTGCTCAGGCCCACGGACCCGCCGGCCTCGCCCCGGGCCGAGGCTTCGCTCGACGAGCAGGTGGCCGTGCGCAGGGCGATCAAGCTCTACCAGCTTGGACTCTACTATGACGCCCTCGCCGAGTGGAACCAGGTGTTGACAGACTTGCGCGGCACGCCGGCGATCCGCGCGGCCGCCCGCGTCGCCTTCGCGCATCGGTCCTGGCTCCTGGGCATTCATGCGAGCAGCCTGATTCCCGGCGGAGAGGATTGGGAACAAGGTTATGTCCTTCCCTACGCACGGGAAATCGCGGCGGCGGCGGCGCAGACGGGTCTGCGCAAGGCCTTTCTGGCGGGTTTGATCCGTCAGGAGTCGGGCTTCGCGCGCGGCATTCAGTCCGGCGTCGGGGCACAGGGGCTCATGCAGGTGATGCCCGCCACGGCAAACTGGTTGCAGACCCATATACCCGCCGCCGCCAATGCCGATCTGCACAGCACCAGCGGCAACCTGATCCTGGGCTCCAACTATCTGCATCTCCAGCAACAGCAGTTCGGTGGTTCCGAACTGCTGGCCGCCGCCGCCTATAACGCCGGGCCCGCCGCCGCGAAACGCTGGCTCGAGCGCTGGACGCCGGCGCCAGGACCCTGGGCCGGCCCGATCTTCACCGCCAACATCCCCTACCGCGAGACGCGCCACTACGTGCAGCGCGTACTCACCAACACCAGCGTCTATGCGGCCATTCTCGACCGGCAACCGCAAAGCATCTGGCCCCAGTGGCATCTCGGCACCGTTCCCATGCGCGCCACCGCGCCCTCGGCCCCTAGCTCAACCGCCCCCTGACCCAGTCGCGGGCCGCGTCGAGGGCGGCATCCAAGGCCGCCGGGTTGCCGGCGCCGGCCTGCGCCATATCCGGACGTCCGCCACCCTTGCCGCCCAACGGCTGGGCCACGGTATTCACCAGTGCTCCGGCGTCGATCCGTCCCGTCAATCCCTTCCCGACGCCGGCGATCAACGCCACTTTCTCCCCTTCCACCCCCGCCAGGACAATGACACCGTCAGGTAACCGAGCACGCAGGCGGTCCAGGGCGTCGCGCAAGGCTTTGCCATCCATCCCCTCCAGGCGCCTGATCAGCACCGGCACTCCGCCCATGTCCTCGGCCTCCGCGGCCAGATCGGCACCCGCTCTGGCGGCTTCCTCCCGCTTGACCTTTTCCAGTTCCTTTTCCAACTGGCGCAGGCGCTCCAGGGTTTGCGCCAGACGCTGATCCAGTTCCGCAGGGGCGACTTTCAGCAGTCCCGCCGCCGCTTGCAGACGTTCCTCATCACGCTGAATGACCGCCAGCGCCACCGCGCCGGCGACCGCCTCGATACGCCGGATACCCGCCGCCACGCCGCTTTCGCCGAGGATCTTGAAAACGCCGATATCGCCCAGCGCCTCCACATGGGTGCCACCACAGAGTTCCATGGAGAAGTCTCCCATGCGCACCACCCGCACCTCATCCGCGTATTTCTCGCCGAAGAGGGCCACGGCGCCCAGGGCCTGCGCTTCGGCCATGGGCAACACCCGGGTTTCGGCGCCGACATTGTGGCGAATGGCGGCATTGACCATGCGTTCGATCTCCCGCAACTGCGCCGCCGTCACCGGTTCCGGCTGGCTGAAGTCGAAACGCAGCCGCTCCGGATCGACCAGCGAACCCTTCTGCTGCACATGGCTGCCGAGCACATCGCGCAGGGCGGCGTGGAGCAGATGGGTGGCGGAGTGGTGCGCGGCGGTGGCCCGTCGCGCCGCCTCATCCACACTGGCGCGCACCGCATCGCCCGCCTGCAGACGGCCGGAGGTCAACCGACCCAAATGCACGTGCAGGTGACCCATGGGCTTTTGGGTGTCATTCACGACAAACCGGGCATCTCCCGACCGGAGTTCGCCCCGATCCCCCGCCTGCCCGCCGGACTCTCCGTAAAAAGGCGTCCGGTCGAGGATGACCTCACCCGCATCCCCCGCTTCGAGGAAGGCGACTTCCTCCCCCTCGCGGATCAGCGTCATCACTTTGCCTTCGCTGACGCAGGCCTCGTAGCCGGTGAACACGGTGGCGGGCAGGCGCATGGCCAGATCGTGGTACACCCGTTCGGCCTTCACCTCACCACTGCCCGCCCAGGCAGCGCGAGAGCGGCTGCGCTGTGCCGCCATCGCCAGCGCATAGCCCTCCATATCCATGCCCCGGCCACGTTCCCGGGCAATATCAGCGGTCAGATCGACAGGGAAGCCAAAGGTATCCGCGAGCCGGAAAATGATTTCGCCGGGGATCGCCGCTTCCGCCGCCAAACCGGCGATGGCTTCTTCCAACAAGCTCAGACCACGCTCCAGCGTTTCCCGGAAGCGCGTTTCCTCGCGGATCAGGACCTGCTCCACCGCGGATCGCGCCCGCGCCAGTTCCGGAAAAGCGCCCCCCATCTCCGCCACCAGCGGGGCCACCAGACGATGAAAGAACACCGTCTCCATCCCCAGCTTGCGGCCGTGACGCACGGCGCGACGGATGATGCGCCGCAGCACGTAACCCCGGCCTTCATTCGCGGGCAGCACGCCATCGGTGATGAGAAAACCGCAGGCACGGATATGGTCCGCCAACACCCGCAAACTCGTGTCCGTCGCCTCCTCACCGCCGTAGACCCGGCCACTGATTTCGGTCGCCGCGGCGATCAGCGGCTTGAAGAGATCCGTCTCATAGTTGTTGTGCACGCCCTGCAGCACCGCGGCGAGGCGTTCCAGGCCCATGCCCGTGTCCACGGAGGGTCTGGGCAAGGGCGTCAGCGTGCCGCCGCTGTCGCGGTCGAACTGCATGAACACCAGGTTCCAGATTTCGATATAACGGTCGCCGTCGGCCTCGGGACTGCCGGGAGGGCCGCCGGGAATGTGGGGGCCATGATCATAAAAAATCTCCGAGCAGGGGCCGCAGGGTCCGGTGTCCCCCATGCTCCAGAAGTTGTCCTTCTCGCCGCAGCGGGAGAGCCGCTGGGGATCGATGCCGATTTCATTGATCCAGAGGGCGGCCGCTTCGTGATCTTCCTCATAGACCGTGATCCAGAGCCTTTCCGGCGGCAGGCCCAGACGCTCGGTGAGAAAGCGCCAAGCAAACGCGATGGCCTCGCGCTTGAAGTAATCGCCGAAGGAGAAATTACCCAGCATCTCGAAAAAAGTGTGATGCCGGGCGGTGTAACCCACGTTCTCCAAATCGTTATGCTTGCCACCGGCCCGCATGCAACGCTGTGAAGAAACGGCACGCCGGTAGGGACGGCTCTCCAGCCCCAAAAAAACGTCCTTGAACGGCACCATGCCGGCGTTGGTGAACAGCAGGGTGGGATCGTTACGGGGGATCAGCGGGCTGGAGGGCACGATCTGATGCCCCTGCTCCACAAAATAATCCAGAAAAGTTTGGCGAATGGCTTGCGCGTGCATCGGTCTTCCGTGGTTAAACAATGAACAGGTTTTCGTTTTCCGGCGGGAGTCAACCGGCGGGCAGGTCCTCATCCCCGTCCGCCGCCAACACGCGTCGAATCATCTCTCCCGCAAAACCGCGTCCGGTCAGAAAGCGGACACGCCGGGCGTATTCTTTGGCGTCCGCCGGTGCCGTACGGCCAAAACGCTTCCGGTACACCGCCTGCGCCTGCTCCAGCCAGTGCGTCTCCGCCTCCGCGACGGGTTCGATCCCCGCGCGCCGCAAGTCCTGACGCAGGCGCAACGGCCCATGCCCCTGACGCATGCGGGTACGGGTGAGCATCTCCGCGTAACGTGCGTCATCCTGATGGCCCGCCGCGGCCAGTGCGTCCAGTGCCCGCGTCACATCCTCCGCGTCACATCCGGCGCGGAGCAGTTTGTCACGCAACTCCAGGCGCGCATATTCCCGACGCGCCAGCAGTCGCAGCGCCAGCGCGTAAGGGTCGCGGCGTTCCGCCGACAATTATTCGACCGCAACGGGCGCGGTCACCTCATCGGCAAAAGCCAAGGGATGGCCGGCCGCGGCCGCCCGTACCCGTTCTTCGATCTGCGCGGCCAGTTCCGGATGTTCCTTGAGATATTGCCGGGCGTTGTCCTTGCCTTGGCCGATACGCTCCCCCTGGTAGCTGTACCAGGCTCCGCTTTTCTCCACGATCTCGAACTTCACACCCAAGTCCACCAACTCGGAGAGGCGGGAGATGCCTTCGCCGTAGTAGATAGCGAACTCGGCTTCGCGGAAAGGTGGCGCTACCTTGTTTTTCACCACCTTGACGCGGGTATCGTTACCCACCACTTCGTCGCTTTTCTTGATGGCGCCGATCCGGCGGATATCGAGACGGACGGAGGCGTAGAACTTGAGCGCGTTCCCGCCGGTGGTGGTCTCCGGGCTGCCATAGATCACCCCGATTTTCATGCGGATTTGGTTGATGAAGATGACCAGGGTGTTGGTCCGCGAAATATTGGCGGTGAGCTTGCGCAGGGCCTGACTCATCAAACGGGCCTGCAGGCCGACGTGGGAGTCGCCCATATCCCCTTCGATTTCCGCTTTGGGGGTCAATGCGGCCACGGAATCGATCACGATCAGGTCCACCGCCCCCGAACGCACCAGCATGTCGGCAATCTCCAGGGCCTGCTCGCCGGTATCGGGCTGGGAAATCAGCAGGTTTTCCAGATCGACGCCAAGTTTGTGGGCATAGCCGGGGTCGAGGGCATGTTCGGCGTCGATGAAAGCCGCCGTGCCCCCGGCCGCCTGACAACTGGCGATGGCGTGCAGGGTGAGGGTGGTCTTGCCGGAAGACTCCGGGCCATAGATCTCCACCACCCGGCCCCGGGGCAAACCACCCACCCCCAAGGCGAGATCCAGCCCCAGTGAACCGGTGGAGTAGACCGCGATGTCTTTGCTGGCATGGTGATCGCCGAGGCGCATGACGGCACCCTTGCCAAACTGTTTGTCGATTTGGGCCAGAGCGACCGAGAGAGCCTTGCTGCGCTGTTCGTCCATATACTTTCCTTCTCCTGTCAGGGGGCTATTCCATCCTTGCAAAACATGCGTTTGCAATGCGCGCGGCGGGACCTGGTCACCCGGAACGGCGGGTCATCGGAACAACCTTTTCCGGCATTCTACCTGAGCGGAGGAGCAGGGCAAACGGCTGATGGCCATGGCCCGCCCCGGGGCGGGCCGCCGCTCGCCGCGCGCGCTTGCGGCGACTTCAGTCCCGGCGCAGCAAGAGTTCGAGCAATCCCCCCAGGGCCACCGAACCCGCCGCATATTGTACCGACCAGCGATCGCCCGAAAAATGGCAGGTCCGCACCCGCGCTTCGGTGTCCCGCGCGCCCCAGGCGATGCAGACGATGCCCACGGGCTTGCCGGACACCGCGCCCCCCGGTCCCGCGATACCGGTGATGGCCGCCGCGATGTCGGCGTCACGCAATGCGCCCGCCAGCATTTCCAGCGCGGTCTCCTCCGCCACGGCCCCGACCCGCGCGAGAGTGCTTTCCCGCACCTGCAGCCATCGCCTTTTCGCGGCATTGCCATAGGTGACGAATCCGTGACGCAGAAGCGCCGAGGAGCCGGGCAGAGCGGTGATCCGCGCGGCGAGGCCGCCGCCCGTGCAAGACTCCGCCAAGGCGAGCCGAGGGCCCTGCGCACCCGCCTGCTGGAGCAGGGACCATTCCGGCGGGGCCATTTCCAACGGCAAGGCCGCGGCCGTCCCCGTTTCAACCCAGTATTCGCCCGGCAGAATCTCCGACTCGGGACCGGTATCGTTGAACACGCTCCAGGGCGTCGCGCAAATCGGCAGAGACGCGCGCGCCCAATCCCTCAATCCGGCCCAGTCACCGGCAGACAGATGGGTGCGCGATGGTGATTTCATCCAGTCCGCCACGTCCACAAATTCCCCAAGGGCCAAAGCCGCGGCGGGACAATCCGGGAGCGTGGCGACGAGTTCCACCCCGGCCTCCACCCCGGCGCGCCGGGCCCAGGCCGCCAGACGCTGCGCATCGGGCAAGGCGGCGGGCCGCATGGGCAGAAATATCCGTAAACCCGCCGGATGCACCTCCGTCACCACCAGCCCGTCCACGGCATCAGCCGCAAGATCATCAGCGCCGGGATCGCCGCGGCCATATCATCGAGCATAATCCCCGTGCCCCCATGCACCCGCCTGTCCAGCCAGGAAATCGGCCAGGGTTTGAGCATGTCAAAAAAACGGAAGAGCAGAAACCCGACGAGCAGCGTCCACCAGTTGAAAGGCAGCAACCAGAGGGTGAACAACAGGCCCACCCACTCATCCCAGACGATCGCCGGGGGGTCCAGGGCGCGCCGGCCACCGCCGCCATCGCGCATCTCCCGCGCGGTGCGCCCGCACAGCCACGGTCCAACCGCGATCATCGCCAGCAGCACCAAGGTGTAGACCACATTGCTTCGCACCACCAGCACCAGCAGCAGGTAGAGGGGAATCACCGCGATGGTGCCCATGGTGCCGGGAAGGACGGGCGACAAGCCGCTGCCGCCGCCGAATGCCAGCCAGTGATACCAGGGTCTAGAGCGCATGGACATGCCCCCAGACGGCGGGCAGGGGCACCACCTGGTCCCGCCAGGTCAGAATCACCGCGGCGGAGCTACCGGAGTCCGCCGACAGGATACGCCCCACCGCGGTCAGGCGCAGCCCCCGCGCCGCCGCGGCCTGTCGCAACGCCGCGGAGAGGGAGGGGGGCGCGCAGAGGATGAGCTCATAGTCGTCGCCGCCGGTTAGCGGCCAGCGTCGCAGGCGTTCGGAATCGGTTCGCGCCAGATCCGCGAGTTCCGGGCTCAACGGCAAGGCATCCAGCGCGACGTGCGCGCGCACACCCGAGGCCTCCAGGATATGGCCGAGATCGGCCAGAAAGCCGTCGGAGCAATCCAGGGCGCAGCGCACGCCGCAGGATGCCGCCGCTTCGCCCAATTCGAGACGGGGTGTGGGACGCAGGCGCCGGGCTTCCAGCGCCTCCCGCTGGATGGCTGAGCAGAGCACCCTGTGCCCCTCCCGGCCGCGCTCCATCAACGCCAAATCCAGAGCCGCGGCCGCATCCCCGAGACTGCCGGTCACCCAGATCCTGTCTCCGGGCCGGGCCGCGTCACGGCGCATGACGCTTCGATCTACCAATCCCAATGCGGTTACGGAAAGCGTCAGGGGTCCATCCGTAGCCACCGTATCGCCCCCTGCCAGGGTGACGTCGTGGCGCTCGGCGAGCGCACGCCATCCCCCCATGAAGTCTTCCAGCCACGCCCCATAGCCCGCCGCCCTTGATGGCAAGGCCAGACCGAGCAGGCACCAGCGTGCTTCCGCGCCCATGGCGGCAAGATCACTCAGGTTGACGGCCAGCGCCTTCCAGGCCAGGTCATAGGGACGGACATCGGAAAAAAAGTGGCGACCGGCAACCAGCGTATCCATCGTCGCCACCAACTGCCGGCCCGCCGGGTCCAGCCAGGCGGCATCGTCGCCGATACCGAGCCGCACCCCCTTGCCCGCTGTGCCGAGACGGCTCCGCAACTGTGCTATGAGCGCAAACTCCCCGCCCGCCATGTCCACTCCGTTTTTGCCGATGCTCGCGCTACTATAGCAAGGAGATCATCTGAAGGAAGCCATGCCCAGCACCCCCACCGTCGTCGGACGCTTTGCGCCCTCCCCCAGCGGCCCCCTCCATGCGGGATCGCTCCTTGCCGCCATCGGCAGCGCTCTCAGCGTCCGCAGTCAGGGCGGACGCTGGCTGCTGCGCCTGGAGGATGTGGACGCGGGCCGCGTGCGTCCCGGCGCCGCCGACGCCATTCTCCGACAACTGGAGGCGCTGGCGCTGGACTGGGACGGGCCGGTGCTGACGCAAGCCGCGCGCAAGGAGCGCTACCAGGATGCGCTGAAGGCATTGCAGGAACAGGGCGCGGCCTATCCTTGCGCCTGCACCCGTCAGGACATCCGCGGCTTCGGTGCGCGCTACCCAGGCACTTGCCGGCAGGGTCTGGCGCACGGACGGCAACCCCGCTCCTGGCGACTGCGGGTACCGGACACCCTGCCCCCCTGGGAGGACCGTTTTCATGGCCGGCAAGATACGCCCGCCCCCCAGGGCGACCCCGTGCTGCTGCGCGCGGACAGCTACTTCGCCTATATCCTGGCTTGCGTCGTGGACGACGGGGCGCAAGGCGTCAGCGAGGTGATCCGTGGCGGTGACCTGCTCTCCATCACCGGGGTGCAGCGCCATCTGCAAAACGCGCTGAACCTGCCCCACCCGCAATATGGGCACCTACCCCTGCTGTGCAACGCGGAGGGACGCAAGCTGTCCAAAAGTGCCGACAGCCCCGCCTGGACGGGCGACCCCAGTCAGGCCTGGGAGGAGACGCTGCGGGCGCTGGGCTGGACAACGCCTGCCGGGCTGCGGGGGGCTTCCGCCGGAACGTGGCGCGACTGGGCGCTCGCGCGGATGGCGGAAGGGCAGCCTCTGTATCGCGTATCCGCCGACGCCACTGGCCCGCGCCGGCGGACGGCGTTAAGCTGACGGCCATGCACTTCCCTCCCCTCACTCCCGCCACCCTGATCCGCCGCTACAAACGCTTTCTCGCCGACTGCGCGTTGGCCAGCGGCGCCGTGATCACCGCGCACTGCCCGAACTCCGGGAGCATGCGCGGTTGTGCCGAGCCCGGTCAGCCCGTCCTGCTCTCCCTCAGCGACAACCCTCAGCGCAAGCTGCCCTGGACCTGGGAGCTCTACTGGAGCGGCGCCAGCTGGGTGTGCGTCAACACCCAACGACCCAATGCCGTGGTCGCAGAGGCCATCACGGCGGGTGCCATACCCGCCCTGCGGCACTATCCCCGACTGCGCCGGGAGGTGGCCTATGGGACCCGCGCGCGGGTCGACATCCTCCTCAGCGCGGCGGACCGGCCGCCCTGCTATCTGGAGGTCAAGTCCTGCACCCTGCTGGAGGATGACGGCGTCGTTCGCTTCCCCGATGCCGTCAGCGATCGCGCCCTGCGCCACCTGGGCGCCCTGACGGAGGTGGTCCGCGGCGGTGGGCGGGCGGTCATGCTCTTTCTGATCGGCCGGGAAGATGGTCGGGGCTTCGCCCCCGCCGACGCCATCGATCCCGTCTACGGAAAGGCCCTGCGCCAGGCACGCGCCGATGGGGTGGAAATTCTGGCCTACCGGACCCACGTCAGTCCTGATAAAATGTGTCTCAGCGCGGCGGAAACGCTTCTCTTTTAGCCGCTTCAGGAGAACAGCATGTTACAACGCAGTAAAAAAATGCTCCAAGGGAGCATCAAAACGCCGGATGAAATCGAGAAGATGCGAATCGCCGGCCAGCTCACCGCCATGGTGCTGAAGATGATCGCCCCCCATGTGCAGGCGGGCATCACCACGGGAGAGCTGGATCGCATCTGCCACGATTACATCGTGAATGACTTGCGGGGCATCCCCGCTCCGCTCAACTACCAGCCCAGCCCGGAATACCCGCCCTTCCCAAAATCCGTCTGCATTTCTCTCAATCATGTGATCTGCCACGGTATTCCCGGTGACCGCGTGCTGAAGGACGGTGACCTGCTCAATATCGACGTCACCGTCATCAAGGATGGCTATCACGGTGACAGCAGCAAAATGTTCACTGTCGGCACCGTGCCGCTGCGCGCGCGACGGGTGATGGAAGTGGCGCATGAATCCATGGTGCGCGGTATTCAACAGGTGCGGCCAGGGGCGACACTGGGCGATGTCGGCCACGCCATCCAGAACTATGCCGAGGCCCAGCATTGTTCCGTGGTACGAGAGTTTTGCGGGCACGGCATCGGCCGCCTTTTCCACGACGAGCCGCAGGTGCTGCACTACGGCAACCCCGGCGAGGGCGTGGAACTGGTGGCGGGCATGACCTTCACCATCGAACCGATGGTGAATGCCGGCAAGCGCCATATCAAGGCGCTACCCGACGGCTGGACCATCGTCACCAAGGATCACAGTGTCTCGGCGCAATGGGAACACACCATTCTGGTCACCGACGATGGCTATGAAGTGCTCACCCAACTGCCCGGAGACCCCATCTAGGCATGCCGAACCGCGTCACACGCACTGAGGCGCCGACACCCCCCGTGACCCTGCGCGAAGGCCGGGGTTCCCTGCGGGCGGGCTTTTCGCCGCGGCAAAGCAGCCGCGCGCTGCTCCGCCAGCACTGTCGTCTGGTGGACGAGACCTTGCGCACACTCTGGCGAGCCTCACCGGGCGCGGACGGCGGCGTCGCCGAAGCCGAAGCCCTCACCCTGGTGGCGGTGGGCGGTTATGGACGTGGCACGCTCTTTCCCGGTTCCGACATCGATCTGCTGATTCTGACCCCCGCCACGCTCACGGCTGCCCAAAAAAACTTCGTCGAGGGCTTCCTGACCGGTCTCTGGGACTTGCAGATGCAGGTGGGTCACAGCGTCCGCGGCATCGAGGCCTGTCTGGAGGAAGCGCGCCAGGACCTGGGCATCGCCACCACGCTGCTGGAATCCCGCTATCTCGCCGGGTCGCGTATGCTGCTGCGGCAATTGGATGACGCCTTGCGCGATACCCCCCCCTGGTCACCACCGCTCTTTTTCGCGGCCAAGCTGGCGGAGCTGGAGAACCGGCATGCGCGTGGCAGCGATACCGCCTTCCACCTGGAACCAGACCTCAAGGAAGGCCCCGGCGCGCTGCGCGACATCCATCATCTGCAATGGCTGGCGGCCAGCGTTTTCAAGGAAGGGAGCCTGCGCCGGCTGCGCGATGCGCAGATCATCACCCATGAGGAATATCGTCAACTCCTGCGCGCGCAAGCCCTGCTCTCCCGCCTGCGGATCGCCCTGCACTACGCCACCGGGCGTCAGGAAGACCGCCTGCGCCTCCATTTGCAGATTCCGCTGGCCCAGCAACTGGGTTATACGGACCGACCCGGACGCAGCGCCGTTGAGCAACTGATGCAAAAGTTGTATCGCGCCTTCGCCGACATCCTCCGCGTCTCCGCCATCGCGCAGGAGAATATCGCGCAGCGGCTGGCCGCCACCTCACCGGTCACCGACCCGCGCGTCGCGCTGCCCATGCCCGCGTTGCAACGCGATGACCCGCGGCTGTGTCGGCACGTCTTGGCCCTGTTCCGCCGCTTGGCGGAGGATCCCCGGCGGCGCACCCTCGACGCCCATACGCAGCGCCAGATCCATGCGCTGCGCAGCGCCCTTCATCCCGGCGACCTCGACCGCGATCCGGTCGCGCAGGGGATGTTTCTCGCCATCCTCGCGCAACCCGAGGGCGCTTATCGCAGCCTCCGGCTGATGCAGCAGTGCGGCATCCTGGCCCGGCTGCTCCCCGTTTTCGGACGGATCACCGGGCGCATTCAGCACGACCTCTTCCACGTATACACCATCGATCAGCACACCCTCTTTCTGCTGCACAACCTGGGACAACTCTGGACCCACGAAGCCCCCCAGATGCCCGTCGCCGACATCGCCTGGGCGCATGTCGAAAAGCCGGAACTGCTGGTACTCGCCGGCCTTTTTCACGATATCGGCAAGGGGCGTGGCGGGGATCATTCCAAAATCGGCGCCCAGGAAGCCCGGCGTTTCGCCCGGCGCCTACGGCTACCGCCCCGCGATGCCGAACTCATCGTCTGGCTGGTGGAACAACACCTGCAGATGTCCAGCGTCTCCCAACGGCGCGACCTGGAAGACCCCCAGGTCATTCGCGATTTTGCCGATCTAGTCCAGGATGAACGGCGCCTTGCCCATCTTCTGCTCCTCACCGTCGCCGACATGCGCGCCACCAATCCCGAACTCTGGAGCGACTGGAAAGCGTTGCTGCTCAGCACCCTGTACCGGGCCACCGCCAGTGCGCTGCAACGCACGGAACGCCAGATCCAGGATCTGCCCCAAATCGTCGCCGACAAGCAGAAATCCGTCCTGCGGGAGATCACGCCGCTGGATCAGGCGCGGGCACGGAAGCTCTGGCAGCGCCTTTCCGGCCCCTATTTCCTACGCTACAGTGAAAGCGAACTGCTCTGGCATTGCCAGGAAATACTCGCTCACAAAGGTCGAAAAACGCTCGTCGCGGTACGGCCTCATGCCCCTGAAGGCAGCGAAATCCTGATTTACGGCGCCGACCGGCCCGGGCTGTTCCAGCAGATCACCGGAGCGCTCGACCGTCACTCCCTGAACATCGTCGACGCCCGGATCGATACCAGTGAAGACGGACGCGCCATCGATACCTTTCTGGTCATCGACAACAGCCATGCCTTCGCCCACAGCGCTCAGGCCCATGCCGATCTCGGCACCGAACTTTGCGCGGTCATCGAAGGAGAGGCGATCAGCACGCCCCGTTTCGGTCCACGCCACCGTGATCCACGCCACCGCTTTTTCGCCAATATTCCGGCCGAGATCCGGGTGGACAACCGCGCCCTGCCCCGCTATACCCTGCTGGAGATCCGCGCCGCGGATCAACTGGGACTGCTGTACCGGGTCGGCGAAGCGCTATGCGCGCTGCAGCTCCATATCTACGGCGCCAAGGTGTCCACTTTCGGCGAGCGGGTGGAGGACACCTTTTTCATTCTCAATGAGCGGGAGCGCAAACTGACGGAAGCGCAGGTCACGGCATTGACCCAAACCTTGAACGACATCCTGAACGGCAAGGCCGCGTAAGCGATGCGATATGGTCGTCAGGCGCGCGCGCATTTCCCGCACATCCGTCCTTCTTACAGGCAGGTTCAATAGCATGTGGTCCCTTTTTCTTCCCGATGCCCGGCGGCGGCGCGACCGCGCCCTGGCCCTCGCGGGTGTGCTGCGCAGCGCCCTGCTGGTGCAGCAGATCGCGCGCCACGGCACGCCACCGGGAGAACTCCTGCAGGTCTGTATACAGAGCATTCTCGCACTGGAGAGTCAGGACAGTCTGCGTGCCCTGGGGGATATCGACAGCCTGCGTCAGCCCCTGGCTCTGCTTTGTCCCCTGCTGCAACGCGGTCCCGGCAACGCTCAGGAAGCCGAGCTGCTGCGCTACGTCATGGCGCTGACCACCCTCGGTAAACGCCTCCTGAAAAGCGCGTCCACCACCCAACGGGTTCAGGAAGGGATCGAACAGGCCCAGCGCCAAGCCGCCCATTTCGCTGATCCGACGCACCGCAGCATCGTTGCCGGGCTCGCCCAGACCTATACCGAGACCATCGGCACCCTCCGGCCCCGCATCATCGTCAGCGGGGAAAGCCGCTTTCTGAGCGATCCCGACGATGCCGCGCGCATCCGCACCCTTCTCCTCAGCGGCATCCGCGCGGCGGTACTGTGGAGACAGGCGGGCGGCCATCTGACCGGCACCATTCTGGAGCGACGCGGGATCTGCCGGGAAGCGGAGGCGCTGCTCGCCGCCCAGCCTCGGCACGGCGCTTTTTAACCGGTTCGGCCGACCTCACCCGGCGGAGTAGGCGCAACGCGCATTCAGCGGACAGTGATCACAGCGTGGACGGGGCCGGCAGTACCCCTTGCCCAGAGCAACCAGCAAAGCATGCAACATATTGCGCACCGGGACGTCGGCCGGCGGTAATTCCGTTTCGATGCGCGCCTGCACCTCGGCATAGGACAGGTGATCGTCCAACAGACCCAGGCGACCGCCAATCCGGCGGGTGTATGCATCCACCACCATGACCGGCAGATTCAAGGCATACAGCAGGATGGAATCCGCCGTCTCTTCGCCGATGCCATGCACGGCCAGCAAACCCCGCCGCAGGTCGGGCCATTCGCCCTGCGCAGCCAGTTTCTCCGGTGCCACCGCCACGCCCCGCCTCTCCAGAAACAGACACAACGCCCGCAGGCGCGCCGTCTTTATCCGATAAAACCCGGATGGCCGGAGCAGTGCGGCCAGTTCACCCTCCGGCAGCGCCAGGATGGCCGCCACGCTCAACGCCTCCGCGGCACGCAGGTTGTCCATCGCCTTTTCGACATTGCGCCAGGCGGTGTTCTGGGTCAGGACCGCCCCCACCATGACCTCGAAAGGCGACTGCGCGGGCCACCAGTCCTGCGCGCCGAAAGCCTCCTCCAGGACCCTGAACAGGGTCAACCAGTCCCCTTTTCCGGACCGGTTTGCCACTAGCCCCGAAACACCCGACGTCCCTGTCCCGCCCGAGCGCGCGACGTCCCCGGTCGAGCCTCCCGCCGACGCCCGTTTTCACGCGGCTCGGGCACTTCCCTCCCGCGTCCGGGCCGATCAGCGGAGGACGCGGCGGGATTCACCCATTGCACACTCGCCATCAATGCCTCTCGCTCCCCGTCGGGCAACTCCTCGAAATGCCCCGTTTTGAGAAGGCGCGGCATCACCACCACCCCGTAACGCACCCGGATCAGGCGGCTCACCGTCAAGCCAACCGCTTCGAACAATCGCCGCACCTCGCGATTCCGTCCCTCCGCCAGGGTCACGTGATACCAGCGATTGACTCCTTCGCCGCCAGCCTCCCGCAATGTCGAGAAACGCGCCTCGCCCTCCTCCAGTGGCACCCCCCGGAGCAGATCGGCCTGCTGCTCCGGGCTGATCACCCCCATCACCCGGACGGCATATTCCCGCTCGATCCCCAGGCGCGGATGCATCAGCGCATTGGCCAAGTCGCCGTCATTGGTGAGCAGCAGCAAACCCTCCGTGTTGTAATCGAGACGCCCGACGGCAATCCAGCGGCTACCCCGCAAACGCGGCAAACGGTCGAACACCGTGGGGCGCCCCTCGGGATCGCTGCGCGTGGTGAGTTCCCCCACCGGCTTGTGATAACGCAATACCCGCAAGCGCGGGCGTACCCACGACGGGATCTGCAGCGCCTCACCATCCACCGCGATCTTGTCTTGGGACGTCACCCGATCTCCCAGCCTGGCCACCTGGCCATTGACCATGATCCGCCCCGCGGCGATCCATGCTTCCATCAACCGGCGGGACCCCAGGCCAAAACGGGCGAGCACCTTCTGCAACTTTTCGTCCATGATTCTCCGAAACCCATGCGATCCGCGCCAAGACGCCGAATCATCATCTCCTGCCTGCGCTTCCGCGCCCGCGCAGTGATCAAGACGCCTTACGGTGAGGCGCTCCTTCCTGAAGACGGGTGATGCCCATCATCCTGAACAAGATTTTCTCGTAGAAAGGTTCCGGAACCCCCATCTTCATCTTGCGGATAAAATATTTCTCAAAAGCGACTTTCGCCAGATGCACCCAGCGGCCATAGGCAAAAATATCCACCTTGCGGGGCCTCAATTGCGGCAAGGCGACGAAGGCCGCGCCACGGTCACCCATGTCGGCGAAACACACCGCGTTCCAGGTGCCCATGGTCTGCTCTCCCTTGCGGCCCTCCACGTCGGCTTTGATGTTAGCCACCGCGGCCCCCACCATCGACTCGATCATATACCCGGTCTTGGGCGCGCCGGTGGGCACGGGGGTCTGCTCCACCGGCGGGATGGCGATGGCGATGCCCGCCGCGAAGATGTTCGCGTATTTTTTGCTGCGCTGATGCGCGTCCACCAGCACGAAGCCCCCCGGATTGCACAGCCCGTCCACACCTGCCACGGCAGGGACCCCCTTGAAGGCGGGGATCATCATGCCGAACTTGACGGGCAGGATCATCTCCTGGATCGTCTCGCCCTGTTCGTCCACCTGCGTCACATGCATCTTGTGCCCTTCAACCTTGGTGACCTTGCAGTTGGTGTACGCTTCAATGCCTTCCTCCTCCAGGCCCCGGGTCAGGATACCCCTGGAATCGCCGACCCCCTGGATACCCAAGTGCCCCAGGTAGGGTTCGCTGGTCACGAAGGTGAAGGACGGTATCTTGTCACGCTGGCCCCGTCTCTTGAGATCGGCGGCAACGATCATGGCATACTCATAGGCTGGCCCGAAACAACTGGCCCCCGCCATGGCGCCCATGACGATGGGGCCAGGCTCGCGCAGCAACGCCTGGTATTCGGCGTAGGCCTTCTCGGCATGATCGACCGTGCACACGGATTGAATCGGACCTTCGTGGGGATCAGAACCGGGCACATTTTCAAAAGCCAGCTTTGGACCCGTGGCGATCATCAGATAGTCGTAGCCTACCTTGCCGCCATCGGCGAGGGTGATGCGCTGCGCTTCCGGGTCGATGTGTTCGGCGGACTGCGGAATGAAATGTATGCCTTTGCGTTCCACATAAGGCTTGATCGGGAAGGCGATGTCGCCACGCGTTTTCCAGCCGACCCCCACCCAGGGATTGGACGGC
Source organism: Acidithiobacillus ferrianus (assembly GCF_010378095.1). Classification (GTDB taxonomy): domain Bacteria; phylum Pseudomonadota; class Gammaproteobacteria; order Acidithiobacillales; family Acidithiobacillaceae; genus Acidithiobacillus; species Acidithiobacillus ferrianus. The sequence goes on from NZ_WNJL01000037.1 coordinate 355,019, forward strand.
ACGAACTGGAAATAGTCATTGGCGCTGATCAGCGTCACCGTATGCCCGGAACCCAGGGCCTCTTTCATCTCGTAGGCGGCCGGCATTCCGCCGGTGCCCGCCCCCAAAATCACGACATGTGCCATTGTCTGCTCCTCTCAGGTCATTTTCTCCGCCAGAATCCTGGTACGCCACACCGTCGACCCTGGCTCACCACATCCCACTTGAAATGCATCGTCAAACATCCCAACGCTTTTTACCCCGCTGCATCCTGCGGTGAATCCCGATGCACCCCGCCATTCCCTGTCTGGACCACCGGCAGGGACTCGAGCGAAACCAACGAAAAATGCTCCAGAAATTCCGGCGTCGTTACCCAAAGGGCGGGGCGCCCGGGTGTTTCCCGGTGTCCGGCAACAGTGATCCAGCCCCGTTCCTGAAGCTGCTGCAGGATTTGCGCGCTCAGCGCGACCCCGCGCCGCTGCTCGATTTCAGGGCGCGTCACCGGCTGCTGATAGGCGATCACCGCCAATGTTTCCAGCGCCGCCTTGGACAGCGACCGCGGCGTCCCTCCATGCAGGCGCGCGAGGAGGGTATTGTGGCACGGATGAATCCGCAAGCGGTAGCCACCCGCGACAAAGACCAACTGCAACGGTCCATAGCCCTCGGTCAGCAGGGCGTCCAGTGCCGCTTCCCATCCGGCGAAATCGGGGTCATCACCGAATACCGTGGCCAGATGGTCGCTGGAGAGCGGTTCACCACTCGACAAGAGCAATGCCAGCAACCGCTCCCGCATCAGCCGCTCCCCCCGGTCCGCTCGTTCATCACCGCCACCCGCCATCCGCCGCTCTCGTGCTCCACCAATGCCAGCGCCTGCTGCCGAAGCAGTTCCAGTATCGCCAACAAGGATACCGCCAGCGCCAAACGGTCCGCCAGGGGCGGCAGCAGTTCCGCAAGCAGGCAGGGGCGTGACTTCCGACGGCAAATCCGCAGCAGCACCACCATCCGCTGGCGCAAACCCATATGCGCACTCGTCAGGGTATGGACCGGGAGCGGCTTGCGGGGCGGATCCAGGAGCAGTTGCCGCCAGCCATGCACGACATCCGTGAGCGCCACCTGCGGAAGGGTCGGCGGCAAGGCGTGATGCGCGACAGGGCGCACCACCCAAAAATCCCGTCCGGCCTGAGGCAAAGCGTTGAGCGCCGCCGTCTGGCCCTGCACCAGGGCCAGGGCCTCCAGTCGCCGCGCCAACTCCAAACGGGGATCGAGGTCCTCATCCTCCGCCGCCACCGGCGCTGGCAACAGCATGCGCGCCTTGATCTCCGCCAGCCAGGCCGCCATCAACAGATATTCCGCCGCCAGTTCCAGATTACGGCGACGCGCCTCGTGCAGATATCGCAGATATTGCCGGGTCACTTCCGCCACCGGTATGTCCCGGATATCCATGCGGTTACGGCGTATGAGCCAGAGCAGCAACTCCAGCGGGCCAGAAAAATCCTCCAAAAAGACTTCCAGGGCATCCGGCGGGATGAAGAGGCCGTCGGGGAGGCTTTCCATCGGCCGCCCCAGCACCTGGATGGCGCATGCCGGCGGACGCCCTTCAGCGACTACGCCGCCCATGCGCCAGGCCCATGGCGGCACGTACCCGCTCCAGTGTCTGCTCCGCGCGCTGCCGGGCGCGCCGGGCCCCCGCATGGGCAATTTCACGCAACTGCTCCGGTCTGCCCGCCCAATACTCCGCACGTTCCCGGATGGGAGCCAGTTCCGCGAGGATCGCGGCGATCAATGGCTGCTTGCAATCGAGGCAACCGATACCCGCCGTCGTACACCCGTTGCGCACCCAGGCCTGCGTGTCCGCGTCGGAGTACACCTGATGCAACGCCCAGACCGGGCATTTTTCGGGTGTACCCGGATCGGCGCGCGTCACCCGGGCGGGGTCCGTCGGCATCGTGCGGATTTTCTTCTCCACCACTTCCGGCGCCTCACGCAGCGAGATGGTGTTGCCGTAAGACTTGCTCATCTTCTGACCATCCAGGCCCGGCATCCTGGAGGCCGCCGTCAGCAACGCCTGCGGCTCACGCAGTATCTCCCGCCCCTTACCTTCCAGATGTGCCAGAAGTTGCTCCCGCATCTCCGCACTGAGCCCCGCCTGCTGCGCTAGAAATGCGCTCGCCTCCGGCACCGCCAAGGCGTCGCCATCCTGCTGGAAACGCTGCTGCAAGGACGCGAAAGTCTTCGCCGCACGCTTCCCCATGGCCTGTAGACCCCGGTCCACCCGTGCCGCGGCATCCGCATCCCGGCCATAGAAGCTGTTGAAACGCCGCGCCAGTTCCCGGCTGATTTCCAAATGCGCCACCTGATCCACACCCACGGGCACCCGGTGGGCATCGTACAGCAGAATATCCGCCGTCATCAGCAACGGGTAACCCAGGAAACCGAAAGTGGCGAGATCCCGTTCACGCAATTTTTCCTGCTGATCCTTGAAGGTCGGCACCCGTTCCAGCCAGGACAAAGGCGTCAGCATCCCCAGAAGCAGCGTCAGTTCGGCATGCTGTGGAACCTGGGATTGGACGAACAAGACCGCCTTCTCCGGATCCACCCCCACGGCCAGCCATTCGATGAATAAATCCCAGACCGCCTCGTCGATCCCCTGGGTCGTCTCATAATGGGTGGTCAGCGCGTGCCAGTCGGCGACGAAAAAATAACACTCCGCCACGTCCTGCAGGCGCAGCCAGTTTTTCAGCACTCCGTGATAATGCCCCAGGTGCGAACGGCCCGTCGGCCGCATGCCCGAAACAATGATTTCCATCATCACCAAGCGCCCATCGTCAAAAAGAAATTACGCATCAAGAGAAAAAGAGGACCCAATGCGGACCACAGTACGCCGGTGAACAGCAGAACGACCAGAATGATGAATCCATAGGGTTCGATGCGGCTGAGGGCAACGCTGGCCGAGGCCGGCAACAAGCCCACCGCCACCCGGCCGCCATCCAGGGGCGGGATGGGGATCAGATTGAAAATGATGAGGATCACATTGATCATGATTCCTGCTTCACCCATCAGCCGCATGGGTTCGCCAATGTAAGCGAGCGCACCGGGGAGGTGCCCGCTCAACCACAGCACCAGTGTCCAGAAAACGGCCATCAGCAGATTGGCCGCGGGTCCGGCAATGGCGACCAGCACCATATCGCGTTTGGGATCGCGCAGACCGGAAAAATCCACGGGCACCGGCTTCGCGTAACCGAAAAGAAAGGGAGAATGCAGCAGAAGCAGGAACCCCGGCAACAAAATCGTCCCAAAAGGATCAATATGCTTCAACGGGTTCAATGTCAGGCGGCCCATGAGCATGGCCGTCGGGTCGCCCCGTTTCCAGGCGACCCAACCATGGGCCACCTCGTGCACGGTGATCGCGAACAAGACCGGAATGGCCCAGATGGCCAGGGTTCGAATAAATTGCGCAGCATCAGACATGGGCGGAGTATACCAGTGCAGGACCCTGCCACCTAATACGGCACACGGCTAGGGAACCACCACACCGAGACCTAGCGACCGCAGGTCGCCAGCGCCTTCACGGAGCGTGCGCGGCGGCCATTCCAGAAGATCCACCACCGTCGAACAGCGCACTCCACCCACCCCCGAGAGCAGCACCATATCCACCTGCCCCCCCAAAACCTCACCAATCTCGTCCGGGTCCGTCAGTGGCGCGTCGGCGCCCGGAAGCTGCAGGGTGGAACTCATCAACGGTTCACCCAAATCCGTGATGAGCCTCTCGCACACCGGCGTATCGGGTATCCGCACCCCGATGCTGCGCTTGCGCGGGTCCGCGAGACGACGCGGCACATCCTTGGTCGCTGGCAGAATGAAGGTATATGGTCCGGGCAAGGCCTTGCGCAGCAGCGCGTAGGCCCGATCGTTCAGCTTGGCGTATTCCGCCATCTGGGAAATACTGGAGAACAGGAGTGAGAAGTCATGTTGCGCATCCAATTGCCGAATGCGCCGCAGCCGCTCTTGCGCCTCCCGCGCCGCGATCATGCAGCCCAAGGCATAGCAGGTATCCGTGGGATAGACCAGCAGGCCCCCGGCACGCAGTACCGCCACCGCTTGCGCCACCAGTCGTGGTTGTGGATTCACGGGATGCAACTCTACACAGGGTGCCATGGACATCTTCCTTTGGGACACAGCCATCCTCACCTCCGGAGGCGCCGGAAAACCTCCATGAAACCGGCGGCGTTTCGCGCCGGATATGGTACGCCAGACGGACCTCCTCCCGCCAGGGGATACCGGCATCGACACCCCCACGACGGGCTGACCAAGGTAAGGTGTAGGCCATTCAACCCGGCCGCCGCTTGGGCGTGCCTTGGGAATCATCGTATAGTTGTCCGGCGGGCCGCGCCGCTTTTACCGCCGCGGGGCATCACCGCAAGATGTACGTTACAATCGCTGAACCTAATTGAAAAATATCATGGAGGTGGCCACAACAATGTCCGCAGATAAAGTCCATCCTACCTGGTCCTTGGCCGACATCCCCTACGCCGCCATCGAAAAGGAGAAGATAACCGGCAACATGGACTGGTTTTACTTATTGGCTGGGGCATCCTTCGTGGAAGCGCTTTCCGATCTCTATACCCGCAACCTGGTGGATTATTACCAGGGGAACGCGGACGCCACGGAGTGGCTACGCCGGGAGTGGGAGCGGGAAGAAGTACAGCACGGGCATGCCCTGCGCCAATATGTGCTGACCGTATGGCCGGATTTCGACTGGGAACGCGCTTATCAGGGTTTTATAAGTGCCTATCTTCCCTACTGCCGCACCGATTTGCTCGGTCCCACCCACGCCCTGGAAATGGCCTCGCGTTGCGTCGTGGAAACCGGTACGGCCAGTTTTTACACCATGATCCAAGCGGCCAGCCCGGAACCCGTGCTACGCCTCCTCGCCGCGCGTATCCGCGCCGACGAAGTCCACCACTACAAATATTTCTACCGATTTTTTCTGCTTTACCAGGCGCGTGAGAAAAACTCACGCTGGCGCATCGGCCGGGAACTCTGGAAGCGGGTGGCGGAAGTGGATCAGGAAGACAGCTATCTGGCCCTTAAAAACGCCTTCGAGGTCAAAAACCCTGGACAGCGCTTCTCCCCAGAGGATTTCACGGCATTCCGACGGCGTATGGGTCATTGGATAGACCGTCACTACCCCTTTGACATGGCAATGAAAATGCTGCTCAAACCGATCGCCCTGCCCGTCATGCTGCAAAAGGCCGCGCTTCCTCTACTGACACGCGGCGCACGGCGCGCCATCCTCCATTGACCGCGTCACCGTGCAACGTGCGCAGCGCCACCCGCTCAATCATCATCACCCCGGTCCCAGCGGTCATCATGTTCGCGGTGCCAGCGGCGTTCGTGACGCCAGTACCAGCGCGGGGGCGGGGGCGGCGCATAATAATAGGCTGGCGGCGCCCGGTAATAGGTGGGCGCCGAGTAAATAACGCCAGGGACACCGATAGACAAACTCACGCCCGGGCCACCCCCGTCATCCCCATCCGCGAACGCCGGGTTCGACAACAGTACAATACCCGCGCTCAACGCTGTCACCGACAGCAGGAAACGCCATTTTTTGGTAGACATTCTAGTAGACATAAACTCCTCCACACTTTTCTCAATCCAGCGCGGAAACGGTCACCGCCGCTTGTCCGGCTACAGGGACCGTACCGCTGCAACAGAGCCGTTTTTGGGAGCGGCCGAAGACGGGTGAATGGGTGTCTCTGGCGTGGGTAGCAGCCAGTCCGCCCGCTCCACATGACCCGCCATCCGCTGCACCTCACCCATCATCCGCAGGCCGCTGGTCACCATCGGTCGCGCGGGGGGAGTCGTCGTCGAATCCAGCGGCGTCACTTCTTGCACGAAACCTCCCAGAGCGATGAAAGGTGCGGCAATCAGCGCCACGAGCAGGGCACTATAAATGGGCTTCTTCATGACTCATCCCTCACATGATCATCACACACGCAATACTCAAGCATTTTCCATGCCACATAGGGCAACAGGTCAGCGACATCCGCGGGCAGGAAAGTCAAAAACGTCTGTTTCATCCAGGCCGCAGCCTCCTTACGAATGAGCTACCCACTGGATGACCGCGCAAAAAGCCCCGCCCCCGGGACCCTGTACCGCCTCGATTTGTCGCCATATACCGACAGCCCACCTTTCTCGTGTTGTTTTCATCAGGCAAATCACCATCCGGCACAGTGGCCACGCGACTACACCGAGATCCATGCGGGAGCACGCCGCCATCCCCTGTGATACGATGGTCCTCCACGTAACTCAATGCCCGTTTATGGCGCCTAAACGATTTCCGCAAAGGAGCGGCATGTGATTCACCGGACGATCAATTTACCGATCCCCTTCTGGAGTGCCCCACACCGCAGGCCTCTATCTGCGCGTCTATTCCGGTTCGGCACATACCTTATCCTGTGGTGCTTTCCGCTGTGGGCGCAGGCCGCCAGCATGGCGGTGCCGCAGAGCAATACGGCATTGCAATCCATACACCAGGATTTATCCAAACATGTCGACTTGCAGCAGCTTCTGCGTTGGCAGAAAGCCGTACGGGTGATCGCCGGTGACGCGCAACAGTGCATCACCGAAAAGAACAGCAATCTCAGCCAGATAGATAAAAGTCTGGGCATACTGGGTTCCGCTGCCGCCGGCGAGCCCAAGAACCTCAGCGCATTACGCCAGAAACTGCAGGGTGAGCAAAAGAATCTCCAGGGCGCACTGGCCACCTGCAAGGTCCTCGCAATCTCCAGCGCGGAACTGACCCAGCAAATCCATCAAAAGCGGGAAGCGCTGCATGCCGCGATGCTGCTACGGCGTGATCACAATCTCTGGCAACAGGCACTCGCCCTTCGATCCCTCCCGGCGGGCACCTGGACGGGTGAACGGAACTTCTGGCTCACCCGGAACGGTCAATCCGTTTTTGCCCAGGAGAACTTGCAGATCGCCTTTGGCATGGGCGTAGCCGTCTTTATATTGTCGCTGCTTCTGCGCGCCCCGCTGACGAGAAAAATATACCGGCAGCACCCCCTCCCCCCCGCCAGCAACACCCCCTATCACTCGGTGCCATTGCTGGCGGGGGTGATTACCGCCGTGGTGGCCACCGCTCTCACCAACACTTTATCGCCCTTGATCATGCTGTCGCTGACCACGTGGGGCGGTTACCTCTTTACTTCCACGCTCCTCACGCTGGCGCTCAGACCCTCCGGGGTGGTCAGCCGACACTTCAACTGGCCACCACAGACGCTGCGCTCCACGCTGCGCAGGCTACGATTCATCGCCATGCTCGCCGTATTTGCCCTCGCCTGGGTCGTCACGGCCCCCGGCGATCCGCTCTCGCTGATGAATCAAGACTTCTTTTATTCCATGTATCACCTGATACTCCTCGTCGCGGTATCCTGGCTGATCTGGGGGGCGGGCGGGCACAAACCCTTCCGCATCTATCCATTGCTCAGGGCGCTGATACTCCTGGCATTGACGGTTACCGCCATATTCACCATTCTGGGCTATCGCAATCTATCAAACTATTTGTGCTTTGGTCTGCTGACATCCCTGCTCGCCTTTGGCGTTGGCCTCTTTTTTTCCTGGGGGCTGGCGGATTTCTGGTCCCAACCGCCGCAGCCCTCCAGTCACTGGCAGCGTTTCCTGCGCCACCGGCTGGACCTCAAGGATGACCAGCCACTCCCGTGGATCGCCTGGTTAAGCGCCATCAGCCACACCTTCGTGTGGTTGGGGATAGCCGCGTTCATCTTATATGCCTGGGGCCTCACGCATGCCGGTTTTACACTCCTCTGGAAATATTTCATCACCGGCTTCGCCATCGGCAGCTTTCATGTCCAGCCCTTCCGCTGGGTGATCGCCATCCTGCTGCTCATCCTGCTGTTCAACATCAACACCGCGGTTCAGCAATACTTGTCCGATCATTCCCGCATCATTGGCCACATGGAAAGCGGGGCCCGTCATTCGGTATTGTCCATCGTCAGATATACCGGATTTATCATCGCCGTGCTCGTCGCGCTTTCCACCGCGGGAGTGGCGCTGCACAATTTCGCCATTATTGCGGGCGCACTCTCCGTGGGTATCGGCTTTGGCCTGCAAAACATCGTGAATAACTTCGTCTCCGGCTTGATTCTGCTGCTTGAACGTCCCATACGGGTCGGCGACTGGATTCAGGTGGGCGCCACGCAGGGCTATGTGCAGAAAATGAGCATCCGTTACACCCTGATCCTCACTTTTGATCGCACCGAGGTTTTCGTGCCAAACTCCGAATTGATCGCCAGCCAGGTGACCAACTGGATGTACACGAACCAGGTGTTGCGCCTGATGATCCCCTTCCATATCGCGCACGACGCGGATATCCCTCTGGTGAAAAAAATACTGGAAACGGAAGGCCAAAACCATCCGGATGTATTACAGGACGATCCCCGCGGCATTCCCCCCACCGCATTATTGCTGGACGTCAACGAGAATGCGCTGCAATTCTGTTTGCGCGTGTATCTCTATGACTGCAACAAAAGCTTTAATGTGCAGACCGACCTGCGTGCTTCCGTCGTGGAAAGCCTGCTTCGCCACCGCGTGGCGTTGGCGCATCAGCAGCAGGATGTCCACATCGTGCCCCATCCGTTTTCGCCTACGGACGGAAATTTGGCTCAAGCGGCAGGAGATCGTTGACGACGAGGTTGTCACGATGTATCAGCACGCCTTCCGTCACTTCGGGATCGCCGGCAAGTTCGCTGCTGTTTTTTCCGAGACTGCGCGCGACCACCAGGGCGTCCCAATTCACCAGGCCACGGGCGATTTCGCGGCCGGAAGGGTCCTTGCAAAGTACCAGATCCCCGCGATGAAACTTGCCCTCGATGGCGGTGACCCCGACGGGTAACAAACTCCCTCCGTCACGCAACAGGGCATGCGCCGCGCCAGCATCCAGATGCAACGTGCCATGCGCGCGCACATGTCCGGCCAGCCAACGCTTGCGTGCCGCCAGGGTCGGGAGGCGGGCGTGGATGAACGTGCCGATCGGTTCACCGCGCTGCAGACGCGACAGCACACTCCTGCAACGGCCATTGGCAATAATGGTGGAGGTGCCGGAGCGCGCGGCGCGTGCCGCCGCCCGCACTTTCGCGAGCATGCCGCCAGTCCCCACACCCGATCCTCCGCTCCCGGCGATGCGCTCCAGCATGGCTGCCCCGGCATTCACCTCTGTCAGCAGACGGGCATCGGGATGGCGACGCGGGTCGGCGTCGAACAGACCATCCTGATCCGTCAGGATCACCAGGAGATGCGCATCCAGCAAATTACTGACCACGGCCGCCAGGGTGTCGTTGTCCCCCAGGTTGATCGCGTTATAGGAGACGGTGTCGTTTTCGTTGATGATGGGCAGCACATTCATATCCAGCAGCGTCCGCAGCGCGGAACGCGCGTTCAAATACCGGCGGCGGCTGCGTAAATCGTCATGCGTCAGCAAAACCTGCCCACAATGCAGCGGGACTTCGCCCGGCCTATCCCCTTCCCGCAATAGCTCCTCGTAGGTGTGGATCAGCGCCGACTGCCCGACACTGGCAGCCGCCTGGCGTGCTTTCAGCGTCGCCGGAGGTTCCGTCCAACCCAGACGCTGAGCACCCGCACTGACGGAACCGGAGGAGACCAGCACCACCTCGATGCCGGATCGACGGAGCACCAGAATCTGGCGGACCCAGTCGCGAATGGCATCGACATTCAGGCCCTTGCCATCATCCGTCAGCAAACTGCTCCCGATTTTAATCACCCAGCGCTGAGCCTTGCGCTGTACCGAATCCCGGGACGATTCCGGTAGTTTAATCTTCATGCATTTGCTATCCACCCGATATCCGTGTCAGCGTGTCTCATCCTCGTCGGTCTCAAGAGCCTTCCCATCAATAAATAACCCTCGGAAAGCCCAAGCCAAAATATCATAACACAGTAATATTGTATCCTCATTCAACCGCGCCGATGGTGGCGGCACAAAAGCGTCGCGGAAGTTTTGTTTGGAGTCAGCTACCCTGCACCGGCTTCTGCTGTTCCATCCAGCAACCATCCCACCACAATGGCCGAGAAAACGGTGACGAGAATCAGGCAGTAGATGAGCCACCGGAAGGCATCGCCATATACGTGAACCAAAGCATCGACATGGATATACGGAACATGGCCCGCCACGGCAGCCATGGCGCCCATGGCGAGATGCTGTGCTGTCGCGACACGCTGTGCCGAGATGTTCTCCGGCAGATGGAATTGAATGAACAAGGTCAGCAACACGCTCACGACGGCGATGGCCAGGCCTTCACCCGCCACCCGGGTGGTGCTGAAGATGCCGGTGGCCATGCCAGCGCGCTCCTTCGGCACTACGCTGACCGCCAGACCATCCATGAGTCCCCACGGAAACCCCGTCCCGACGCCGATGACCAACAGCGGCCCCAGGAGGGAGGCCTGGCGGTTCGACGGATCGATGCAACTGAGCCAGAACAATCCAAGCGCGGCAATCAACAGTCCGGCGGCGGATATCCTGCCTGCCGAAGCCCATCGGGTCAGGCCGACGGCGACACTGGGTATCACCAGCATGGGAATCGACAGCGCGATCATGGTCAATCCCGCGCTGACTTCGTTTCGACCCTCAATGCCGACAAGTCGCAAGGGCAACAAAACCAGGAGGACCACATAGCAATAGCTGGTCGCCACCGGCAGCATCTGCACGCCAATGAACCGCGGATACCGAAACAGCGACAAGTCCAGCATGGGTCGGTGCGTTCGTCTTTCGACGCGAAGAAAGGCAGCGAGCGCCAACAGGGAACCGCCGAGCAGTCCCCATGCTTGACCGCCTGACCAGCCGCTGGTCGGCAATTGCAACACCCCCCAGGTGAACAGGCCGAGCGTGCTGGTAAAGCTCACCGCGCCGAGCCCATCAAAACGCAGCGCATCAGGGTCACGTGATTCCCGCATCCTGGGCACGCCCAGTAGCAGAGCAACAGTCCCAACAACGGCGCTGGAAAGAAACACCGAACGCCATCCCTCGTGCTCGATGAGCAGTCCCGCCAGCACAGGGCCAAACGCCAGCCCCGCGCCGAAGCTGGTGCCCAGCAGGCTGAATGCCCGGGTCCGCGCGATGCCATCGAACTCTTGAGCGAGCGCCGCCGACCCTCCCGCCAATGCCGCCGCAGCAGCAATCCCCTGAACGGCACGCAGCACATCGAGCCAAGCGATGTCCGCCAGATCGTTCAATCGTTCCGCCATCCCCAGCCGCGCAAGGCAAAATCCAGGCCGTCGAAGAACTCGGCCGCCTGGCACGCGCCCATCGCAAGCAGCGGCGCCTGACGCTGGAGGCGGTCTCCGGGCTCGGCAACCTGAGCATGCGCTTCCTGTCGGAATTCGAACGGGGCAAGGGACGGCCGAGATCGGCAAGGTCCTGAAGGCGCTACACGCCCTGGGCCTGGAAGTCATTATTCAGCCGCGCGGGCGGGCTGCACAGTCCGCCGGTGGATCACAAGATCCTCCGCTCGTTGACAATGTACCTTGAAACGTTCAATCAGAATATTTTATTTTAATAATCAATATGTTGAAAACACCCCGCTCCCACTCGATTGTAAACGGGACATTTTTTCTGCTTATTTTCAATGGATTAGTTGTTAGTGTGGGCGGCAATACCATGAAAAATGTCATGTTCAAAAATTGTTGCCGATTATCGTCAAAAATCCCAATTCCCGAAGATAATCATTGCTTCATCAGATCTTGCACAGCCGGTTTAGCGGTCGTCAACTCGTAGCGCGTGGTTCTACCACCACCCGGTAGCGGCATGATGATTCCCTTCGCAACCAGATCGGAAAGGTCTCGGCTGGCCGTTCTGTTGGAGCACCCGGTAATCGCTTCATATTTTCTGGTCGTTATCCCGCCTTCAAAGCCCTTCCGACCTTCAGCGAACACCCGCGACACCATCCTGGCCTGCCGGTCATTCAGCTGATCGCCATAGGTTTCGTAGAAACGTGTCTTGGCCAACACAAAGTCCACTTCTTCTCTGGCAATTTCCTGTGCCTTGATGACCCTATCGGCAAAGTAATCAAGCCAGTCATTAACATTCAGATTTCCACGGCTCGCTTTCTCCAAATGCAGGTAATAGGATTTCTTGTCCCCTTCTATCGCCGTGGCAAGACAAGCCGTGGTCGGATAGCCGAGAGACTGCGAAAGCGCATGGTCAGCAATCGCCCTGCCGACTCGCCCATTCCCATCATCGAAGGGATGGATCACTTCGAACCAGAGGTGTGCAATACCTGCTCGGGCAATCCCTGGTATCTTCTTATCACCTTTCGAAGGGCTGATCTTGTTGTACCAGCCGATGAACATCGCCATCTCATCAGGCACCTGAGTTGCTGGCGGGGCTTCATAGTGAACCTTTTCCCGGCCGTAAGGCCCGCTCACTATTTGCATTGGCGAAGGATCGTTGCGGTATGCGCCTCGCAGAATAGGTGTGTAGCGCTGCTCGGGGACAGCCATGGATTGCCACTTGCCCAACAGATCATGTGTCAGCGATGTTTGCCAGTTCTTACGAACGTCCACCAGCAGCATCGCGGCCCCCGCCGCTTTCTGGTCTGCATTGTCCGGTAGTGTATCCGATGTAATTAAAGCGAGTAGAGATGACCTGACCGATTCTCTATCCAGATCCTCGCCCTCAATGGCGCTAGTTTTGATGGCTTCTGAAAGCATCAAATCGATCGTGGCATCTTCTTGGGACGCCATTGGCAGTGCCTCAAAGCGGCCCGCCAGACGCTCTGAGTTTATGCGAAATTCAAGTTCCCGGTCTTCGAGCGCACGCTTGTCATAGCGAAAATCCGGCCAGTCGGGCTGTTGCCATATCCATTTCATGCGGCACATCCATGTGCCGCACCCTGACGGGCGGCCTTCGGCCGTGCAAATTGTCGATCCTGCCACTTTGTCATGGCGCGATTTTAGCACTTATTCACGCCATATTATAGTTATTATTGGCGTGATTATGGGACATAATCACGCCGCACCCGTTCGAGAAGAGAAATCTGAACGCCACCAATACCATGACAACACCAATTCGCCTCTCATGGGATCGCTGTTTTCTAACTTCAATATGCGGCAAATACCATGAAAATTCCATTGATGATGCCGATTATATTATAGATTAGAGTTGTTTTATTATTATTTCAATATGTTACGAAATCAGGCTACTCCCACCTGTAGGGAGACGAACTTGCCGCTGAATCTTGAGTTGCATCGCATGGTGACGCAGCCGACCTTCACCGTGTATGCGTCATGCACGCGGCGCGTGCGTCCGCAGACGGTGGGCGGCTATGACTTTCGGTTTGTCCACATTACGGCGGAGCAAGAATTCGGAGTCATGAAGCATTGGATCGACAAGGAGCGCTTCGTGATGATCAGCGACATGGAGCGTACCATCATCGATGGTCTCCGACACCCGGCGTTTGCCGGTGGCGTTACCGAAGTCGCCAAGGGGTTGTGGATGAAGCGGGACGTGCTGAAAGTCGAACGGCTGGTGGACTACGCACGACGCCCCGGCGTCGGCGCCGTCGTGCGTCGCCTCGGCTACCTGCTGGAACACTATGGTCTGGCCGATGCTTCGGAAGACCTGGATTTCACGCTGACCCGTCCGATCACCCTTGAAGATATCTTTGCTGGGTTGGGCGAAATTTTTGCGGCGGTTGAGGCCGCCTGCGGCGGCTTGCGGATCGCTTTCGACCGCGAAGACCGCCGCGGCCACCAAAACAGTCACACGTTTTATCTGCGCTACCAGGGGCCGCTACCCGCCGCGAACGACGTGAAGGTTGATATCACGATCAACGAAGTCCTGTGCTTCCCACTGCAAGATCGCCCGATTCAGCGCGCCTACGACAGCTTTGACGATTTGCCTGGCGGGCCGACCTGAAGGTCTACGCCATCGAGGAGATCGTGGTTGAAAAGCTGCTGGCCTTGAGCGATCGGGCGCGCAACGAGCCGCGCGACCTGTATGACCTCTGGTATCTGTTCGACGCGACCCACTTGCGCGTTGCCGAAATGCGCGCCGAACTCGATACCAAACTGGCCTTGCGGCAGCGCGTCGTTGCGGGCATGGAGCAGGCCATCGCCGCCAAGGAAGATCGTCTGCGGCGGCTCTGGGCCGCCCGCCTCGAGCACCAGATGAACGAACTGCCGCCGTTCGATGACGCCTTTCGGGAGGTGCTACGCGCGGTGCGTGCTGCCAACTTGCCGAAGGCGGATGGCTGATCGGGCGCTGACGGCAAGAAACGCCGAAGGCCTGTCAGCACCGAAATTCGGCGAAACGGCGATATTTTCTGCGCAGTAAATATTGGGAGAAACACCATCACGATGCGCTCGCGCGTTTCAAAGGCTCCAAATATCGTTGAAGAATCTACCGTCAGATTTACCGTCAAAACTTCACGCTACCCGAGCAAGGCTCTTCACGGCAAATGAACCAGAAGCCTTTTTATATCAATCGCTTACCGCCGAAGATCTGTGCAATTGATGATGTATCTGCAGTGATCGCCAGAAACTCACAAGTCTCTGGCAACGTTGAAGAAAATCCCGCCACCTCGCAGACCACTCACTCCCACTCGATGGTGGCGGGCGGCTTGGAAGAAATGTCGTAAACCACCCGATTGATCCCGGCGACTTCATTGATGATCCGGGTGGAGATGCGCCCCAACACTTCATAGGGTATGTGTGCCCAGTCAGCGGTCATCCCATCCGCCGACTCCACCGCGCGCAAGGCAATGGCTTCCTCATAGGTCCGTGCATCCCCCATCACGCCCACACTGCGCACCGGCAGCAACACCGCAAAGGCTTGCCAGAGGCGGTCATACAGCCCGGCCTCGCGAATTTCTTCCATCACGATGCGGTCGGCACGGCGCAAGACTTCCAGGCGCTGCTCGTCAACGGCGCCCAGACAGCGGATGGCGAGGCCAGGCCCAGGGAAGGGCTGCCGACCGACCACTTCCTCGGGCATGCCGAGTTCACGGCCCAATTCCCGCACCTCGTCCTTGAACAGTTCACGCAAAGGCTCCACCAACTCCAGATGCATGCGCTCCGGTAAACCACCCACATTATGGTGGGATTTGATGGTCGCGCTGGGGCCTTTAAAAGAGATCGACTCGATCACGTCGGGATAGAGCGTCCCCTGTGCCAGAAAATCAACCCCTTCCAGCCGTTTCGATTCCTCCTCAAAAATCTCGATGAACAGATTGCCGATAGCCTTGCGCTTTTTTTCAGGATCGGTAACTCCCGCCAAGGCATCCAGGAAGCGTTGCCGGGCATCCACCACCCGCAAGGGAATCTGAAAATAATTACGGAACACCGTCGCCACCTTCTCCGCTTCCCCAAAGCGCAGCAGGCCGTTATCCACAAAAATACAGATCAACTGGTCGCCGATAGCGCGATAAATGAGCACCGCGGCCACGGCCGAATCCACCCCGCCGGAGAGCGCGGCGATGACCCGGCCCTTACCGACCTGGGCGCGGATCGCCGCCACGGCCGTGTCCACGTAAGAGTGCATGGTCCAGTCGCCGGTGCATCCACATACGCCGCGCACGAAGGCCGTGAGCATCTCGGCCCCACGGGGGGTATGGGCCACCTCCAGATGAAACTGCACCCCGTAGAGGTCACGGACAGGGTCACCGATGGCCGCCCATGGCGAATTCGCGCTACTGGCCAGCACCCGGAAACCATCGGGCATGGACTCGATCCGGTCGCCATGACTCATCCAGACCTCTTCGGCGGCACCGTCGGCACCAAAAGGCAACAAGGGACCGATCGCCTCTCTGATCTGAACCTGCGCCCGGCCGTATTCCCGGCGCTCCGCCTTACCCACTCGCCCGCCCAGCAAATGCGCCATCAATCCCAGACCGTAACAAATGCCCAGGATCGGCAGGCCCAAGGCAAACAAGCCCGGATCGACCGTCGGCGCATCGGCGTCATACACCGAGGAGGGTCCGCCGGACAGGATGATTCCCCGGGGGTCCCAGGCCCGTATCGCCGCCAGCGACATGTCATAGGGATGAATCTCACAATAAACGCGGGCTTCGCGCACCCGCCGCGCGATGAGCTGGGTGAACTGTGAACCGAAATCGAGAATCAGAATACGTTCCTGCATGGTTCATTCCACCCGGTAGTTAGGGGCTTCCTTGGTGATATTCACATCATGGACATGGCTTTCGCGCATGCCCGCCTGGGTAATCTTGATGAAGCGGGCGCCGTTGCGCAGCGCCTGCAAATCTTCCGCCCCCAGGTATCCCATGCTGGACCGTAGGCCCCCGAGAAGCTGATGGATGACCTGTCCCGCCGGACCCTTGTAAGGAACCCGGCCCTCCACGCCTTCCGGCACCAGCTTGGGGGCCTCCGGGCTGGCATCCTGGAAATAACGGTCGGCGGAGCCCTGCTGCATGGCCCCCAGCGAACCCATGCCACGATAGGCCTTGTAAGAACGGCCCTGGTAGAGTTCGATTTCACCGGGGGCCTCATCCGTGCCCGCCAGCAAGCCTCCCACCATGACCGCGTGCGCGCCCGCCGCCAGCGCCTTGGCAAAATCACCGGAGAAGCGGATACCCCCATCGGCGATGAGCGGCACGCCAAACTTCGCCAATGCATCCGCGACATTACTGATGGCCGTCACCTGTGGCACGCCGACCCCCGCGACGATGCGCGTCGTGCAGATGGAACCTGGCCCGATGCCCACCTTGACGGCATCCGCGCCGGCTTCGACCAGCGCCAACGCCGCCTCCGCGGTAGCGATGTTTCCCCCGATCACATCCACATCGGGGAAGTGCTGTTTGATCCAACGCACCCGGTCGAGCACGCCCTGACTGTGACCGTGCGCCGTGTCCACGATGATGACGTCGACACCCGCTTCCACCAACGCCTGCACGCGGGCGTCGGTTCCTTCGCCGACACCCACCGCGGCACCCACCAGCAGACGCCCCTGCGCATCCCGGCACGCCAATGGATGCTCTGTGGCCTTGCGGATATCCTTGACCGTAATCAATCCACGCAGTTCAAAACGATCGTTGACCACCAGAATCTTTTCGATGCGGTGCTGGTGCAGCAACGCCTTCGTGGCATCCAGGCTGGTGCCTTCCGGCACCGTCACCAGCCGTTCACGTGGCGTCATGACGCTGCTCACCGGCGCGTCCATGCGCGTTTCGAAACGCAGATCGCGGTGCGTCACGATGCCTTCCAAGCGCTCGCCATCCACCACCGGCACACCGGATATTCCATGCACAGCCATGAGTTGCAGCACTTCGCGGATGCTCTCATGCGCGCGGGTGGTAATGGGATCTTTAATGACCCCGGACTCGAATTTCTTGACCCGCCGCACGAGTGCCGCCTGCTGGTCGGGCGACATATTCTTATGCATGATACCGATCCCGCCCTCCTGCGCCAGTCCGATGGCCATGGCCGCCTCGGTCACCGTATCCATCGCCGCCGAAAGCAGCGGGATATTCAATCGGATGCGCCGGCTCAACTGGGTCGCGATCTGCACATTGCGCGGAAGCACCGCTGAATGGGCGGGGACCAGGAGGACATCGTCAAAGGTGAGGGCTTCGCCGATCAATTGCATAATGGTTCACCTAACAGGAAAGGGGCCGGGTAGTCGCACCGCCCAGCCCCGTGGTTCAAGGCATCCCGCACTATACCGAAGCAGGCGTCATCTTTCCAGTTCGTTTGACGTATTCCACCCACTCTTGTAGTTTTCGTCCTCAATCCAACCATCTCCCCGCATCGAGGACTATGACGGTTTCCATCATCATCCCCTGCCACAACGAAGCCGGAAACCTCGCAACGCTCTACGCGCGCGTCCGTGCCGTCATGGACCCATCCGGGGAGCCTTGGGAAATGATTTGCGTCAACGACGGCAGCAGCGATGACACGCTGTTGCAATTGATCGCCTTGCACCGGCAAGATCCGCGCATCAGAGTCATCGATTTGTCCCGAAATTTCGGCAAGGAGGCGGCGCTCACCGCCGGGCTCGATGCCGCGCGGGGGGAAGCCGCCATACCACTGGATGCGGACCTGCAGGACCCGCCCGAACTGATCCCAGATCTGCTCGCCCATTGGCGGGAGGGTTTCGATGTGGTGAACGCCGTGCGCCTCTCCCGCGATGGGGAATCATGGATCAAACGCGCCTCCGCACACCTCTTCTACCGCATCATCAACCGTCTGAGCGACGTGGAGATACCACCGGATACCGGTGATTTCCGTCTACTCTCCCGCCCCGTTCTGGATACCCTGCGCACCCTCCCCGAGCGGAGACGCTTCATGAAGGGCTTGTTTGCCTGGGTTGGTTTTCGTAGCACCAATATCTACTACCATCGTGCGCCCCGCCACACGGGCAAGACCACCTGGAACTATTGGCGGCTGTGGAATTTCGCGGTGGAAGGCATCACCTCCTTTAGCCAGGTACCCCTGCAACTCGCCGCTTACCTGGGTGTTCTCGTTTCGCTGCTGGCCTTTCTCTATGCCATCTGGCTGGTGGCCCGCACCCTGGTCTACGGCAATCCAGTCAAGGGCTATCCTTCCATCATGGTGACCTTGTTGTTTCTGGGCGGGGTGCAACTCATGGCCCTGGGCGTGATCGGGGAATACCTGGGCCGGATCTATGAGGAGAGTAAACAGAGGCCGGTATATCTCATCAGGCAGGTCTGGGAATCAGGGCAAACCCCGGAAGGGGACGACTCAAAGTAAACGACCTGTGACACGGGGTAGGTGGACGCCATGGCAGGCGGTAGCGCAGCCACTGCTTTTCCCCGATTTTTCAGGTACACTGTCGCCCTGATCAGGCCCCACCACACCCAGAGATCGTCCTTGGTATCCTTAAAATCCTTTATTACCAAGCAGTTGAATCTGCCAGACAGCGGCGCTGAGCGCGCGATACCGGCGTCGCCGTCATCCGGTATCCCCGGGGCCAGGGTGACACCGCGTGATGCGCACAACGTTTCACGGCATCAGATCAGCGAAGGGGCCCTGCAAGTCCTCAATGGCCTGCATCGCGCCGGCTTTCAGGCCTATCTGGTCGGTGGCAGCGTCCGCGATCTCTTGCTGGGACGGGAACCCAAGGATTTCGATGTCGCAACCGACGCGCACCCGGAACAGGTCCGCAAACTCTTTCGGCGCAATGCCCGCCTCATTGGCCGACGTTTCATCCTGGTGCATGTGCAGTTCGGCCACGAGATCATCGAGGTGGCCACCTTCCGCGGCAGCGCGGGCGATCAGGAAAATGAGACCAGCGGACGCAGCGAAACGGGACGCATACTGGCGGACAATGTCTACGGCTCCCTCGAAGAAGACGCCCGGCGCCGGGATTTCACCGCCAACGCGCTCTACTATAACATCGCCGACCGCAGCATTCTGGATTTCTCCACGGGCATGGAAGATTTGCGGAGCGGACGTCTACGCATCATCGGTGACCCGGAGCAGCGTTACAGTGAAGATCCGGTGCGCATGCTGCGGGCCGTGCGCTTTGCCGCCAAACTGGGTTTCACACTGGACGCAGCCGCCCAGGCGCCCATAGCAGCCTGTCGCGAGCGCCTGCGGGAAGTACCCTCGGCGCGACTGTTTGAAGAAACACTGAAGCTTTTTCTGAATGGAAATGCCCAGACCAGTTTTGAACATCTGCGTCAGCACGGGCTGTTCGCCGTCCTGTTTCCGCAAGTGGATGCGCTCCTCGACCACGCGGAATACGCCGCGGCGCGCGCGCTGCTGCAAAGCGCGCTGGAGGGCACGGATGCGCGGGTGCGCGATGGCAAATCGGTGACACCGGCATTTCTCTTTGCCGCGCTCCTCTGGCCCGCCTTGAAACAACACAGTCAACGGCTCGAACAACAGGGCAAACCCGCCACGGTCGCCCTGCAACAGGCCGCCAGTGATGTCTTACAAGACTGCACCGGACGGGTATCCGTACCACGCCGTTTCGCCTTGACCATGCGCGAAATCTGGGAATTACAGGCGCGTTTTCTGCGGCGTGGCGGGCGCCGTCCGCATGCGCTGTTTGCCCATCCGCGCTTTCGCGCCGCCTTCGATTTCCTGAGTCTGCGTAGCCAAAGCGGCGAAATACCGGCCACTTTGGTGGAATGGTGGGAACGATTCCAGGCCGCCGACCACGACGGCCGGCGAACCCTCATCGAACAGGCTCGCCTTGAAGAAACTGGACAGGAGCCGGCGCTGGGACCGCTTCCGACGACCTCGCGGCTCCGCCCCCGGCGACGCCGCCGCCCCAACCGTCCAGGTCAGGGCAGCGTGGCTTCCCATCCGGACGGCACGGACGACGGTCATGACGGCGAACAAGCGGACAGCGACTGATCCCGCCCCCCTCCTTCCCGCGGGATCCGGCCGGCAAGGCGATCCCGGCACCACACCGGATACAAACCGCTTCACCACTCCCCAAATCCGCCAGATGCTGCAACGGCAATGGGGCGATGTGTTGCTGCAGCGCCTGGAGGTCATTGGCGGCATCGCGGCGCGTCTCGGGACTCCAGCCTATCTGGTGGGCGGCTGCGTGCGCGATCTTCTGCAAAACCGTCCGGCGCCGGATCTGGATCTCGCCATCGAAGGGGACGTACGCGCACTGGCCGAATCTCCGCCCTTGCAACAACCGCACGCGCAATGCCAGTTGCATCCGCGATTCGGCACCGCCACCCTCCGATATCCCGACGGATTCCGGCTGGATTTCGCGCGTTGCCGGATAGAGCATTATCCGGCCCCCGCCACACTGCCCGAGGTGCGGCCCGGCGACATCCATAGCGACCTCGCCCGCCGCGATTTCACCATCAACGCCATGGCCGTCGACCTGAATCCCACCACGTTCGGAGAGCTTCTGGATCCTCACGGAGGCCGTGCGGATCTACGGCAAGGTTTGTTGCGCGTGCTCCACGCCGGCTCTTTCCTGGACGACCCCACCCGTATCCTGCGTGGACTCCGTTTTGCCGTGCGATTCCAATTCCGGCTGGAGAAGGGTACGCGCGCGCTTCTGCGCGAGGCCCTCGCCCAGGACATCCTTGCCCGGCTCAGCGGGGCCCGTTTGTGGCGGGAGCTGCAATATCTACTGGAGCTTTCTGATCTTCCGATCGCTCTGGAACGACTCGGTGCCTGGCGACTATGGCCACTCCTGCGCCCCGAGCCCGCGGATATGGAATCACTGCTAGTCCGCATCCGACGGGGTCATCAGGAAATCGACTGGTTTCGCCGCCACTGCCCGGATGAAACACTTTTTGACGCCGCCGTATGGCTGACCATACTTTGGCGGGACATCCCTTGGACGGAGGCGGAGAAGCGCTTACACTATTGGCCGGTGGCCGGCGGGCACCGCATTCTGCGCGATCTGCGCCTGCTTCCAGACATGCCGGGAGCACTGACGCGAGCCGATCGTCCCAGCGCAGCCGGGCGCCTATGGGAGCGATTGTCCCTGCCGGGCCTCCTGGCGCTATGTGCCGAGTACCCGGAAACGGATATCATGGTGGAAAGTGGTCACCAGCACCTGCGGCGGCAACGCTGGCTTTCCTCGCCCTTGAACGGCAAGGAGCTGCAGGCCCTGGGACTGACGCCGGGACCCCGGCTCGGCGAAGTGCTCGAGCGCCTGCGCAACGCCCGCCTGGATGGCGAGATCAAAGACAAGGAAACCGCCCGACAATGGCTTATCGGACAAGGCATTCTGCCGTCCATCCAACCGTGATCGCCTGGGTTGGCATCGGCAGCAATCTGGATCTCCCCGTGACACGGGTCCGGCAAGCGCTGGACGCCCTGGCCACCTTGCCGGAAAGCACCCTCCTGTGGCAGTCCCATCTCTATCAGAGCGCCCCGGTGGGCGGGGTTGTTCAGCCCGCTTTCGTCAATGCGGTGGCCCGCCTGCGCACCCGGCTGAAACCCCGTGATCTTCTCGCTCGCCTGCACGCGCTGGAGGCGGCGGCCGGGCGGCGACGGGCCGATGAAATCTATTGGGGACCCCGCGTGCTGGATCTCGATCTCCTCATCTATGGGAATAGACGCTCCACCGCCCCGGACCTCGTCCTACCCCATCCCCGTCTGCGGGAGCGGGCCTTCGTGCTCACCCCCCTCGCGGAGTTCGATCCTGGGCTCGTCATTCCCGGCTGCGGCCGCATCGCGGATCTCTTGTCCGCGGTGGCCGGACAATCCATCACCCGTATCCCGGATGGCACCCGGGACCCATCC
Source organism: Acidithiobacillus ferrianus (assembly GCF_010378095.1). Lineage (GTDB taxonomy): Bacteria > Pseudomonadota > Gammaproteobacteria > Acidithiobacillales > Acidithiobacillaceae > Acidithiobacillus > Acidithiobacillus ferrianus. The sequence goes on from NZ_WNJL01000037.1 coordinate 377,237, forward strand.
CCGCGTGCGCTCTTTTCCGCCCAAATATGATCACGTCGCCCTGTATCCTCAGCGTCGAAGGTCCCATAGGCGCCGGCAAAACCAGTCTGGCGCGGCAACTGGCGCACGCCCTGAACGGACGGCTGATCCTCGAGACACCGGCCAAAAATCCTTTTCTTCCTCGTTTCTATCAAGGACCCGGCGCGGCGCTGGCGACAGAATTGCAGTTTTTACTGCAACGCCGGGCGCAGTGGCGACATCTGGGTAACACGCCACGGATCATCAGCGACCACAGTGCGCGCAAGGATGAAATTTTCACCCCACTCACCTTGGACGCGGAAGAACTGCAACTGTTCAGCGCCTTGCGCGCGGTCCTGAACTACCGCCCTCCACCCGCGCGCCTGATGATCTTCCTGAACGCACCACTCCCGATCCTGCTGGAACGCATCCGGGCACGCGGCGATGCCTATGAGCGGGCACTGACGCCCACATATCTAGAGCGGGTCCAGGCCGCTTATCAGGCATGGCGGGCGAACTATCCCCTGCCCTGTCTGGATATCGATTCGGCACAAGTGGATTTTGTTCACGATCCACGGCACACTGAACAGTTGATTCATATGGTCGGACATCGATTGAAAGCGGCTGAGGAGCGAGATGCATAAGAGGATTGCCCGTTGGTTTCAGGACAAAAAAAACGGCATCAAACGTGCCGTCGTCACCGCCTATGATCATCCTTTCGCCCGTTTCGCCGCGGCGGCGGGTGTACACGGGATATTGGTGGGTGACTCCCTCGGCATGGTGGTGGCCGGCGCGCCCGACACCCTCGCGGTCACCCTGGAGCAGATGGCCTACCATACGCAAATGGTGGCGCGCGCCGCGGGAGACTGCCTGGTTTTTGCCGACCTGCCCTTCGGAACTTACGAAAAGGGACCGGAACAGGCTTGGGATGCGGCCGTTACCCTGCTGCGCGCCGGGGCGGACGTGATCAAGCTGGAAGGGGGCGCGGAAATGGCGCCCACGGTGGCTTTCTGCACCGCGCGAGGCATCAACATCTGCGCCCATATCGGCCTGACTCCCCAGCGGGTACGCCAGTGGGGCAGTTTCCAGCGGCAGGGCACCAGTGCGGAGAGCGCGCGCCGCTTGCAGGCGGACGCCGAAACACTGGCGGAAGCGGGTGCCCGCTTCCTTGTCCTGGAAGCAGTCCCCGATACGCTGGCGGCCCGCATCACCCGCGACCTCACCATCCCTACCATCGGCATCGGCGCCGGACCGGATACGGATGCCCAGGTGCTGGTCATGCATGACCTGCTGGGGCTGGGCGCGGAGAGCCCTCCTTTCGCCCGGCGCTATATCGAAGGTGGCCAGGTCATGCGGGATGCCCTGGCCGAGTATGTGCGGGATGTGGGCAGCGGCCATTTCCCGCCACGCCGCAAAGTCTGACATGGCCGTCTTCAAGGATATCGCCAGCCTGCGCCAATGGCGCCAAAACCTGCGCGGCACGCTGGTACTGATACCCACCATGGGCAATCTGCACGACGGCCATCTCGCCCTGGTCCGCCTCGCAGCGGCCCGTGCCGAGCATGTCCTGGTCAGTATCTATGTGAATCCCTTGCAATTCGGGCCACGAGAGGACTTCGCGACGTATCCGCGCACCCTCGACCGCGACCTGCAGCGCCTGCATGAAGCGGGCTGCCAAACCGTGTTCACCCCGGATGACGGGCTGATGTATCCGCGTGGTCGCCAGGATATCTGCGTCGTCATGCCGCCGCACAGCCTCAGCAAGGTGCTGTGCGGCGCCAGTCGTCCCGGCCATTTTGCCGGGGTCTGCACCGTGCTCAGCAAACTGTTGCACATCGTCGCCCCGGAAATACTCATTCTCGGAGAAAAGGATTATCAGCAACTGCGTATCGTCCAGCAGATGGTGGCGGACTTGAACCTCAACGTGCAGGTCCTGCCGGCGCCCTTGCAGAGAGAAGCGGATGGACTCGCCTACAGTTCGCGCAATGCCTTCTTGAGTCCGGCGGAGCGACGGATCGCGCCCCTGCTCGCGGAAACGCTCTTCGACCTCGCCCGCCGCAGCGGCGGCCGCACGGCGGTAAGCGATCTGCGCATGGCGGGCTGGGAAAGCCTGGAACAATCCGGGTTTCTACCCGACTATCTGGAACTCCGTGACGGCCAAACCCTGCAACCGCTCTCCGTCCCGCAGACCGGCGCGCGCTGGTTCGCCGCCGCCCATTTGGGGCAGACCCGTCTCATCGACAATGTTATAGTTCCTTGATGAAATCAGGCCTGCGCGAAATCCCCTACAACTACACCTCTTTTTCGGACGCCGAGATCGTGCGTCGACTGATCGGCGTGGATGCCTGGCGACTGTTGGAAGACCTGCGCAGACAGCGCGTTACCGGACGCTCGGCAAGAATGCTCTTCGAGGTGCTGGGCGATCTTTGGGTGGTGCAGCGTAACCCGTACATTCAAGACGATCTGGCTCAGGACCGCCGGCGCCGGCAAGCGCTGTGGGATGCCTTGGCGCATCGCCTGAAAGATGTCACGGATCGCGCCGAGGGCAATCCCCTGGTGATCCGGCTGCTGGAGAGCGTCCGCGCGGCGGTCCGCAACTTCATCCAGCAATTCGACGAGGATCTGGCGCTGCGCAAAAAAGCGGAGCGCCGCCTGCTGCGGATCACCACACGCGACAACGTGGACTTCAGCGCCTATGCCCGCGTCGCCCATGTCACCGATGCCTCCGACTGGCGCGTGGAACTGCCCTTTGTGGTCCTCTACCCGGCCGATGCGGCGGAAGTGCAACGCATGGTCGCCGCCTGCCGTGAACTCGGGTTGGCCATCATCCCCCGCGGCGGCGGCACGGGGTATACCGGGGGTGCCATTCCGCTGACCCGGCACTGCGCCGTCATCAATACGGAAAAGCTGGAACAGATCTCCTCGATCGAGAGGGTCACCCCCCCTGGCCTGGGCATCGATGTACCCAGCATCGTGGCGGGCGCGGGTGTCGTCACCAAGGTCGTGGCAGACGCCGCCGAAGCGGCGGGTCTCGTTTTTGCCGTCGATCCCACCTCGATGGATGCCTCCACCATCGGTGGCAACATCGCCATGAATGCGGGAGGCAAAAAGGCGGTGCTCTGGGGTACCGCGCTCGACAATCTGCTCTCCTGGCGCATGGTCACCCCCGATGGCCACTGGCTGGAAGTGGAACGGCTGGACCACAATCTCGGCAAAATCCACGATCAGGCGCAGGTACGTTTTCGCCTGAACCGTTACGCGGCGGATGGACACACCCAGCTCGGGGAACCGGAGATCCTCATTCTACCCGGCGCCAGCTTCCGCAAGGCGGGGCTCGGCAAAGACGTGACCGACAAGTTTCTCGGCGGACTGCCCGGCATTCAAAAAGAAGGTTGCGACGGCATCATCACATCGGGACGCTTCCTGCTCCACCGCCTGCCCAGTCATGTCCGCACGGTCTGCCTGGAATTCTACGGTGCGGAGCTCGATGCGGCGGTTCCCGCCATCATCGAGGTCAAATCCTACGTCGAGGGATTGGAACAGGTGCTGCTTACCGGGCTCGAACACCTGGACGGGCGTTATCTCAAGGCCATCCAGTACAGCAACAAGGCCCCCCGTCGCGAACGCCCGAAAATGCTACTGCTGGCGGATATCGCCAGCGACGATGCCGATGCGGCAGGCGCGGCGGCGGCGGCGGTCGTGCGTATCGCCAACGCCCGGGGCGGTGAAGGCTTCATCGCCACCACACCCGAGTCGCGACGCCGTTTCTGGGCCGACCGCAATCGCACCGCCGCCATCTCGGCCCATACCAACGCCTTCAAGATCAACGAGGATGTGGTCATCCCGCTGGAAAAGCTGGGGGACTACAGCCGCGCGATTGAACGGATCAATATCGAGCAGTCCATCGGCAGCAAACTGGCCAGTCTCGGTGCGCTGGAGGAATATGTCTCCGGGGATTTGGTGGAGATCCGCACCGCCAAGGATTATGAGGACAGCAGTGAGGACCGGGCCATCGTCGCCGCCAAAAAGGCGTCCGCCAAGGCACTGATCGGAGATACGCGCCAGCGCTGGCAATCCCTGCTGGACAAGCTGGATGCGCCCGCCATGGCGCATCCCGAACTACTGGATGCGCACATGCGATCCGCCGTGCGTCCGGACGATACCCTGGTCGGTCTCCTGTTGCGCGGCGCCCTGCGCGTCAGCTACCGGGAGCATGTGGGCAATCCCCTGGAAGCGCTGTTCGCCGGCGACGCCTTCGCCGGCGTGCGCGCGCGCATCCGGGAGATTCACGCGGAACTACGCCGCGCCCGCCTTTTCGTCGCGCTGCACATGCACGCCGGAGACGGCAACATTCATACCAACATTCCGGTACTTTCCAGCGACTACGCCATGCTCCACGAGGCCGACCGGGTGGTGGACCGGATCATGGCCACCGCCCAGGCGCTGGGTGGGGTCATCTCCGGAGAACATGGAATCGGCATCACCAAGATGCGCTGGCTGGAGCCGGAAAAGATCGCCGCTTTCGCGGCCTACAAGGCCGTGGTGGACCCGGACAACCTCTTCAATCCGGGCAAGCTGCTGGCGGGGTCCGGACTGGAGATGGCGTATACGCCCTCCTTGCAACTGGTGGAGCAGGAAGCGCTGTTGCTGGAGGCCAGCGAACTGGGCGCGCTCAACCACGAAATCAAGGACTGCCTACGCTGCGGCAAGTGCAAACCGGTCTGCATGACCCACATCCCCCGCGCCAACCTGCTCTATTCACCCCGTGACAAAATCCTCGCCACCGGCTTGTTGATCGAGGCTTTCCTATACGAGGAGCAAACGCGGCGCGGCGTCTCCCATCAGCACTTTGCCGCCCTCAACGATGTGGCTGACCACTGCACCACCTGCCACAAGTGTGAAACCCCCTGTCCGGTGAACATCGACTTCGGCAAGGTCTCCATTCACATGCGCAACATTCTCCGGGCGCGGGGCGAGAAGTCCTTCAATCTCGGCACCCGGCTGGCCATGACCTACCTCAATGCCACCGAGCCCGGCAAGGTTCATTTTTTACGGCGGAGTGTGCTGCAAACCGCCTACAATGCGCAGGCCCTCGCGCATACCATCGTCAAACCGCTGCTGCCCAAGGGGCCACCACCGGCCACCACCGGCAAGACCCCCCTGCGCGCCGAGGTCATCCACTTCCTGCGCAAACCATTGCCTACGGATATGGGCGTGCAAACCATGCGCCAACTCCTCGCCATCGTCGACGACAAGACCGTGCCCATCATCCGCGACAGCGCCAAAGTCACGGACGACAGCGACGCGGTCTTCTACTTTCCCGGCTGCGGCAGCGAGCGGCTCTTCAGCCAGATCGGTCTGGCGACACTGGCCATGCTGCATCATGTTGGCACGCAAACCGTGTTGCCACCCGGCTACCTCTGCTGCGGCTATCCGCAAACGGCGGGTGGTCATGAAGACAAGGGGCAGGAAATCTCCGTGCGCAACCAGGTGCTTTTTCATCGCGTGGCGAACACGCTGAACTACCTGGATATCAAGACCGTGATCCTGTCCTGCGGCACCTGCATGGATCAACTGCTGCAATACCAGTTTCAGCAAATCTTTCCCGGCTGCCGCCTGTTGGATATCCATGAGTACCTGATGGAAAAAGGCGTCGCTCTGGAGGGTGTGGGAGGCGTGCAGTACCTCTATCATGACCCCTGCCACAGCCCCATGAAAACACACAAGCCCCAGACCGTCGCATCACAATTGCTCGGACAACGGGTGCTGGACTCCGCCCGTTGCTGCGGAGACGCGGGGACACTGGCCAGCAGCCGTCCCGACATCGCGACCCAACTGCGTTTCCGCAAGGAAGAAATCCTCAAGGAAGGCATCCTGCAGCTCACCGGTAACGCGCGCGCGGCGAATGGCAACGTCAAGCTACTCACCAGTTGCCCCGCCTGTCAGCAAGGTCTGGAACGTTACCGCGAGGATACGGGGCTCGACACCGATTACATCGTCGTGGAACTGGCGCGCCGGATTCTGGGACCGCAGTGGCAGCAAGACTTCATCAACGCCACGCGCCAGGGAGGTATTGAGCGGGTGCTGCTCTGATGGTCACGACCACGGTCCCGTCCGCACCCCAGCGTCTGGGCCGATCCGACCGCTCCCTGCACCTGCTGTCGGCCACCTCCGGTGCGGCGGACGTCGTCGCATTCCTCAAGCTGAATATGGTATTCACCTCGGCGATGACCGGCAACCTCGCACTCCTTGGCATCGCCGCCGGTCAAGGTCATCTGCTTTCAGCCACCCATTCCCTCACCGCCCTGCTGGGATTCATCACGGGCGTGGCCATCGCCGCAGTCTGGAAAGAGCGCGCCTTCGGACTGCGCAGGATACTCGGCCTGGAAATCGTTTTCCTCGCCCTGTACGCGCTCTGCTGGTTGCGGTGGGGCTTTCCGCCGGGAGGTATCCCGCTCTATGCCCTGATCCTTTTCTCCGCCATCGGCATGGGGATGCAGAGCGTGGCGGCGCGACTGATCGATATCGCCGGGGTCCCGTCCGTCGTCTTCACCAGCACCCTGACCAGCATCGTATTGGTCTGCATTCAAAATCTCCGCAGACACCAGCCCCTGCCCTTCGCTCTGCACCAGCAGATAGCCGCCCTGCTCGCCTACCTCGGCGGTGCCGTGCTCTTCGCCTTTCTGCTGATGGTGATGCCGGCGCTGGCCGTGACCCTGCCAGCCGTTTTGGTGGCGCTGGCCCTCTGGATCCGCTGGCACCCGGCAGCGGACACCACCGCCTGAGGCGCGGCGCCCCATGCCAAGATCCGACCCAGACAGATCCGCCGTCCTCCCCGTACAGACAGCCGTCGATGGGGTGCTCGACCTGCACGCATTCCGCCCGCAAGAGGTGCCCGATCTGGTCCGTGAATATCTCCACGCCTGCCGCGCCGCCCGCGTCACGGAAATTCGCATCATCCACGGCAAAGGCAAGGGCGTATTGCGCGAAACCGTTCACGCACTGCTCCGCCGCGAACCCATGGTTCGGAATTTTCGTCTGGCTCACGACCGCGGCGGCTGGGGCGCGACGCTGGTGGATATTTATCCGCCGGGCGCCTCCCTGCCAACGACGCACCGCCCACCGCCGCCAAAGGTGCCGGTATCGGAACAGGTACCGGGCTGGTACCGCCTGCTGCAACGCGTTTTCGGAAAGCGCTGAGGACGAGGATGGCACCGGAAGGCGTCAGCAAGTTTGCACTCACATGGCAGGCAGGCCCCGTCGTCGACAGCCCAGACCGGGCCGCGCTCGGTCATTGGCGCGACAGACTGCACGCCCAGGGACTGATCGGCGCCGATCCCGCCCGTTACGACGGCATCGGTTTCGGCAACGTGAGCTGTCGTTGCGGCGACGCTTTCCTGATCACGGCGACCCAGACCGGGCACTTGGCAACATTGGCGCCCGAGCATTTCTGTCTGGTCACCCACTGGGACATCGCGCAGAATCGACTCGCGGCGGAAGGACCCCACCCACCCTCTTCGGAAACGCTCAGCCATGCCGCCTGCTACGTCGCCAATCCGGAGATCCGCTGGGTGTTTCACATTCATGACCCCTTGCTCTGGCAACAGCACGCGGCCCTGGGCCTGCCAGCCACGCCCCGCGACGCGGAATACGGCACGCCAGCCATGGCACTGGCCCTTTCCCGCCTCGTCAGCTCAGAACCGTTGCCACGACTTATCCAGATGGCCGGCCACGAAGACGGCCTCATCGCCGCCGGACGCGACGCCGAAGAAACCGGCACGCGCTTATTGCAGGCCATCTCCCAGGTTCAGGCTTCCAGCGCCTTGCGCAGATAAACATCCATATCGTTGAGATTGTTCAAGGCCCAGCGGCGGTAGTCGTCGGGCAAGTCGGCAATCTTCACGCCCTTATGCTTGCCGAAAGGCATGGTTTCCGGAATCCGCGCCCGCTCGCTGAACGCCCACAGATCATCCCAAGAACCCGGACGAACCGCCAGAATAACCTTGTTGAGGATGATTCGGCAAAACTTCACATCGGCCAGCGCCGAGTGGGCGTTCTTGAGATTCTCCCGCGTCTTGTGCCTGTTCTTGCTGAAATGATACATCAGCGCGGACTGAGAATGACTGTCCACCTCCGGCCAGAGTTTACGGGCCATGGCATACGTGCAAATACGCTTGACATCGGGTTTGCCGATCACGCCCCAGTCATAATCGATACTGTGGCCCACCAGATACCCGGTATCGTCGGGTAATCGAAAGCTGCTGGAGGGCGGACTCTCCAGCAGATCTTCTTCCAGGATATGGTGCACCGCCATCGCCCCCATCTCGATGGGTTTGGCTGGCCGATAACGCTGCACGAACTGTTCCTCCACCTCCAACGTCCGCAGATCCGTCATGGCCAGCCAGGCCGCCTCGATCAGATCAGGCTCCACACGGCCCGTCGTTTCGGTGTCAAAAATCAATGCGCGCATGCAAGCCCTCATCCCTGATCCGGTGAAAAGATGCAGGGTAAATGCAGATCCCGCAATGGGCAAGCGGCTTTTTTGCGGACACCCGGGTGACCTCCGACCAAAAGCACGCGCAAACGGCGGGCGCGGAATTTTCCGCCCCCTATTGATTTCCGGCACAAAGAGCCCCATTAGCAAGAGACACGAAACCACATTTTGCGTTATGCTAGACACGTGGATCTTCATAGGAGTCGACCATGAACCAGGATCAGAACCCATACCAGTTTCCGGACAGCATGAATCCGGCAGGAACCCGCGGAGGCACGTCCATCGGCGCACTCATGGGCAAGACCTATGCGTTGCTCGCCGCCACCCTCGCGGTTTCCGCCATCGCCTCGGTGTATGGCATGCACTCGGTCTTTGCCTATCAGCACCCCTTCATCCTGATGATAGGCTCTTTTGCCCTGCTCTTCGCGGTGCAGTACACTGGCGCGCACCGTAGCCCTCTCGCGGTGCCCCTGGTGTTCCTGTTCGCTGGCGGCATGGGCATGATGATGGGTCCAGCCATTGAAATGTATCTGCGGATGCCGGGTGGCGCCACGATCATTGCCGAAGCCTTGGGTACTACCGCGGCCATGTTTGTTGGACTGTCCGCCTATGCCCTGACCACCCGGCGGGATTTCAGCAACATCGGCGGCTTCCTGATCACCGGGTTGGTGCTAGCCATCGTGGTGTCTTTGCTGAACATGTTTCTGCTGCATCTTCCGGCCCTTCAGCTAGCCATCGCTGGCGTGCTGGTACTGGTCTTCAGTGGCCTGATCCTTTTTGATACGCAGCGCATGATCCGCGGCGGCATACAGGAACCGGTCCTGCTGGTCGTCGGTCTCTATCTGGATATCATCAACCTCTTCATGGCGCTGCTCGAAATTTTCGGCGGCAACCGCGACTGATCACCGTGTCCTTCCCGTCTTTGCGGGAAGGACTCTTGCCACCCCGTGTCCACCGGCTTGTCGTCCACCAAGATGCCTATTCGCTCCGTCAGTTCCCCATTTTCACGCCAGCCCACCGGATGACTGACCCCGCCACCCTGAAGGGCCACACCCCGATGATGCGGCAGTACTTCGGATTGAAGGCGCAATGCCCGGATACCCTGCTCTTCTACCGCATGGGGGACTTTTACGAGCTTTTTTTTGAAGATGCCGAAAAGGCCGCTCGCCTTCTCGGCATCACCCTCACCAGCCGCGGACAAAGCGCCGGGCAGGCCATCCCCATGGCGGGGGTCCCCGTCCAAAGCGTGGATGGCTATCTCGCGAAACTGGTGCGCCTGGGTGAACGCGTGGCTATCGGTGAACAGATGGGCGATCCGGCAACCGCCAAGGGGCCCGTGGAACGCGCCATCGTGCGCGTCATCACGCCGGGCACCCTCATTGACGCCACTTTGCTGGATGCCGGACAAGAACCCTTGCTCCTCGCCCTCTGCCCGGAGGGCTCGCGCTGCGGCCTGGCCTGGTTGGATGCCGCCGGGGGGCGCCTCATGGTACGCGAGGTCGCCGCCACGACCCTGGCGGATGTCGTGGCGCGGCGGCCCGTCGCGGAGATCATCGCTCCGGCGGACACCCCGCTTCCTCCCGGAATCAGTCCGCAAAGGTTACAGCATCTGGAGAAGAGCGATTTCCAGACACACCGTACCCAGGCGATACTCGACCGCTATTTTGGGGAAAGGCTGGCAAGTTTCGGTTGTCACGACTGGCCGCTCGCCTTGCGCGCCGCCGCCGTGCTCCTGCATTATGCCGAAACCCAGTTACGCAGCAGCCTGACCCAAATCCAGCGCATCCACCCGGAACGCGCCGAAGAAGAAATCTACCTGGATGCGACCGCCCTGCGAGCACTGGAGGTGGTGGAGAGTCTGCACGAAGACGGTCCCACTTTGTTGACCCTGCTACAAAAAACTCAGACCGTCATGGGCGCCCGCTTACTCCGCCGCTGGCTTCTGCGACCGCTACGCCAGGGACCCGCGCTCACGGCCCGCCAGGAAACCGTCGCCGCCCTCACCTCCGGCAGTGGACCCGTCGCCATCCAGAAAACCTTGCACGGCATCGCCGACGCGGAGCGCATCCTCACCCGCATCGCCCTCAACAGGGCGAACCCCCGCGATCTCGCTCAACTCCGCAGCACCCTGCAGGCGCTACCCGCGCTGCGCGCCGCTCTCGATACGGCGGCACATCCCGCGTTGACCGCTTATCGGGAACGCATCCCGCTTTTCGCCGCCCTCTGCGCCCTGCTGGAAAACGCCTTAGTGGACGCCCCGCCCATGACCCAGCGGGATGGTGGCTACATTCGCGCCGACTACGATGCCGAGTTGGATCGCCTGCAGCAGCTCAGCCAAAATTTACAGGAGGTGCTGCGTGATCTGGAACAGCAGGAACGCCAACGTACCGGCATCGCCTCACTCAAAATCCAGTTCAATCGCGTACACGGATTTTACATCGAAATCAGCCGCAGCTATCAGGGGCCCATTCCCGACGACTACCGCCGGCGCCAGACCACAAAGAATGCCGAACGCTATATCAACGATGCGTTGAAGGCCATTGAAGATCAGGCTCTTTCGGCGGAAAGCCTGGCCCTGGGCCGGGAACGTCTACTCTTCACACAAATGCTGGAGGCGGCATCCCCCGACGTGCCAGCCTTGCAGGATGCCATGACCGCGGTCGCCGAACTCGACGGCCTCAGCACCTTGGCCGAACGCGCCATCACCCTGCACTGGTCCGCCCCGCGTCTCGTCACAGAATCCCTGCTACGGATCCGCGATGGCCGCCACCCCGTCGTAGAAGCCCAGATCGGCAGCAATTTCGTGCCCAACGATCTCGATTTCGATGAGAAGCAGCGGATGCTGCTTATCACCGGTCCCAATATGGGGGGCAAATCCACCTACCTGCGGCAAACGGCGCTCATTATCCTGCTCGCCCACATCGGTAGTTGGGTGCCCGCAAGCGAGGCCATTATCGGCCCCATCGACCAGATTTTCACCCGTATCGGTGCCGCGGACGATCTGGCCGGCGGTCGCTCCACTTTCATGGTGGAAATGAGTGAAACCGCGCGCATCCTCCATCTCTCCACCGCGCAGAGTTTGGTAATCCTGGATGAAATCGGCCGGGGAACAGCCACCTACGATGGCCTTTCGATCGCCTGGGCCACCGCCGAAGCCCTGGTAGAACGGGGCGCCTACACCCTCTTTGCCACGCACTATTTTGAATTGACCGAGATCGACCTCCCCGGCTTACGCAACGCGCACCTGGACGCCCTGACACAGGGGGATCAGGTAACCTTTCTGCACCGTGTGGAAAGTGGCCCCGCCGCGCAAAGCTACGGGCTCGCCGTAGCGCGGCTCGCCGGCATGCCCGACCCGGTCGTACAGCGCGCCCGCCACAGACTCAGCCAACTGGAAGATCCCGCCCAACCGTCCCGCAGCGACACCCTGCCCGCGCAGCTTTCTCTCTTCCAGACGGCTCCGCATCCGGTCGTGCACCGGCTCAGCAAAATTGACCCCGATCAGATCAGCCCCAAACAGGCCCTGGATCTGCTCTACGCACTCAAAGAATTGACACAGTAAAGCCTGTGTAGCAGGTACTAGGAAACCTGATTGGCACGATGATTCCGCCGGAGGTTAATCATGATTGGTAAACTTTTGCAGCACATTCGCGCGGGGACAAAGCGGTTGGCGATAAATAATGGCTGCCTGAATAATGTACCGGACTCCCTGACTATTTCCAGCATGGCTTTTCAAAACAATGGCAGGCTTCCAGAGAAATACACCCAGTTTGGAGAAAACATATCACCGCCCCTGGAATGGCATAACCTGCCCGTTGGGACAAAGAGTCTTGTGATCATTATCGAAGACTCTGACGTGCCGTTACCCATGCCACTCGTGCATGGCATCGCATACAATATCGCAGACGTGACAATCCGTGCTGGTCTGCAGGAAGGCGACATTCCAACGGTGCCTGTCACCATGGAAAATGGGCCGCGGCACGGCCTGAGTGTAGGTAGAAATACCTTGGGAAAGCCCGCCTACATTGGGCCGCGTCCAATTGCAGGGCATGGTCCGCACCACTATTACTTCCAGGTGTTTGCCTTGGATAGGCTCCTGCCAAGATTTCCTGGGCCACCCAAGCGTAAAGAAATGATAAAGGCCATGACGGGGCATGTCTTAGCGAAAGGCTGGCTGGTGGGGGTGTATGAGAAATAGGAAACAACCTTGTCATTTAACCGGACCATACTACAGCGATTATCTCTAGCAGCGCTATTGATTGTAAGGAGAAATAGACTATGATAAAATTGGTGATGTGCGTTATTCGGTGCCCAGAAATCTCTCGGGGGGAATTTCAAGACTATTGGCGCAACCATCACGGACCGCTTTTCCAAAAGTTTGCAGAAACCTATAAAGCCCGTCGGTACGTGCAGAGCCATACGATTGATACACCACTTAACGAGACCGTTCGAAAGTCCCGCGGGATGTCACAAGAATACGATGGGATTGCGGAAATATGGTGGGAGTCAGAAAAAGATTTTATTGATGCGACTAGCTCACCAGAAGGACAAAAGCTTCGTTCTGTCTTTCTCGATGATGAAGCCAAATTCATGGACTTTTCCAAATCAGCCGCGTTCTTTACGGAGGAGCATGTTCTCGTGAAAGAGTATGACTAACCCTTGCTTCGAGGTTCCCCGTCGGCTCTGCCGTCGAGGCGGCCTCTACCTTAATTCATTAGAGACTACATGCCCTCAGAAAACGTGCTTACTATTTATTTCCAGGAGTTGGAGGAGTCCTTGCTCCAGTCCGGTGTTCGCAAGTCCGAGCGCGTTTCGCAATTGCTGGCCGAGGGGTTCTTCGAGTTCGGTAGCTCTGGGCGTACTCTCAGCAAGGAACAAATTATTGCCTCGCTGCATGCCGAGTCGCCAGTCAACTGCACTGCTACAGAGTTCAAGGTCCAACTTCTGGCCCCACAAACCGCGCTCGTCACATATCGTGCGTGTCGCCACAGCGAACCACCGGTGTTCACGGTACGCAGTTCCATCTGGCAACAATGGGAAGGGCTGTGGCAAATGGTCTTTCATCAAGGTACCATTTCGACTGCGCCCACATGAGAACAATCATCCCCCCTGCGCTCAAGCATACCGGCGCAAAAGCGCGTGACCCTTAACTACACGTTAGCCACAAGGAGAGAGATTGATGAAAATATTTATCGTTTATTGGCATCCAGAACCGCAGAGTTTTAATGGTTCGATGTTCCGCACAGCTTGTAAGGTGCTGGTCGATGTCGGCCATGAGGTGAGGACTTCCGATTTGCATGAAATGCGTTTCGACCCTGTTTCCAGTCGAAAGAACTTTACTACGGTCAAAGACCAGGATTACTTCAAGCAACAAATCGAAGAAATGCACGCCACTGAAACAAAGGGATTTTCGGCAGGGCTTGAAGCTGAGATGGAGAAGCTTGAGTGGTGCGACCTGATGATTTGGCAATTTCCGCTATGGTGGTTTGGGTTGCCAGCGGTTTTAAAGGGCTGGGTTGACCGAGTTTTTGCTATGGGCCGCATCTACGGCTACGGCCATATTTACGAGACCGGCGTTTTTCGCGGCAAGCAGGCGTTGCTAAGCCTGACGACAGGCGGACAGGAAGAAGCCTACCGTCATGGCGGGTTCAACGGGGATATTTCTGGAGTTCTGCGCCCGATACAGCGGGGTATGTTGGAGTTTGTCGGCTTTGGTGTATTGGCGCCACAGATTGTGTACGCCCCTGTCCGTATGACGGATGATGAACGCGCACAACATCTGGTAGCCTACACTGCGCGCCTACTGCACATTGCCCACGAATCACCCGTTAATGTTGGTACTTATTGAAGGACATTGCCGTACCAAATCACAACGCAGCCAAGAAACAGGCCATCATCAATGGATAAGACAGAACCGACAACATGCCATACGTAAATATCCAAATCACCCGGAGTGCCACACGAGAGCAGAAGGCTCAGCTAGTTAAGGACATAACCGATTCGCTGGTGCGCGTACTTGGTAAGAAACCGGAGCACACGCATATCGTTATTCAGGAGATAAATGAGGAAGACTGGGGATTTTCAGGCCTGCTGACGGACGAATGGGAAAAGCTGAAGTAGTAGCCTAGCCTTTTTCGGACAACTGCAGCCTAAAACCCTGCACCCAAGCATGACGAGCCAAAAACGGCGCGCTCCTTACTTTTACGTTAGCTTTATCAAACAGGAGGAACTGGTGGTCACAAATACTTTTCAAGTCTTTACTGACAAAAATATCGAGCCCATGGAACTTGCAAACTTGATGGCTTCCGTAAGTTGGGGAGCCGAAAACGCTTATGATAGCCAGGCAATTAGACAGTCTCTTTCCGCCTATCCTTTTATTGCCCATTGCAGAGAGTCCACTGGCCTACTCATCGGTTACGTGAGCGCATTTAGTGACGGTGCTTTTTCTACCTTTGTCGGAGAATTAGTTGTCCGGCCTGAATTTCAGCGCAATGGTATCGGCACTCAATTGCTTAGCCTTGTTGTTGATCGATATTCCGATATTCCTGTTTACGCCACGCCTTTCGAAGACACTCAAGAATTTTTCCTGGAACGGGGCTTTCGGGTTCCAAAGTGTGCCATGTTTGTTGTTTCGAAACGCAATGCTCTACCAGCCTAGCATTTCCATAAGCTAGTCGGTTATGTCAGACGTTAGCAACTGTGTTGAAAGTCGACATGAGGATTCCAAGGGGTACGATGCTTAAGCATGGAATTCATGATGACCAGCAGCTTCCGCATGCAGGCAGTCAGGGCCACTTTGGCCGGTTTGCCCTGGCTGCGCAGGCGTTGGTAAACTCGCGCACCTGCCGTGGATTCACCACGGCCACCGCCAGAGCTTGCGCGGCGAACGCACCGACAAGCGCGGTTTCGAGTCCGCCCGTCGCCTCCATGACAATAGCGTGGGCGGCTGTTCAAGCAAGCGTTTGACCAACCCGGAATGGCTTCGCCCGAGTGTTCCACCCGCAGCGTCTGGTCGGTCAGCCAGGCAATGTCCAGCCAGCCCTTGGAGACATCAATTCCGACAAACGATGCATGTGTGTTCATTATTAATGAGAGGTGTCGTGATGAGTAAGTATCTATTGCAGGTTGGCGACAAGGGATTTGACAGACTCAAATTCATTAATGACATATTTGGTGAACACAGTAGGAATTTCCTGAGTCGAAGCGGCCTCAGGGAAGGGATGCGAGTTCTGGAACTTGGCTGTGGTACTGGGTCCATGACCACATGGATTGCTAATGTCGTCGGCAAGAATGGCCGAGTCATAGCATTGGATGCCAGTGAAAAGCAAATTAAAATAGCAAGAAACGCTATCGAAGAATCTGGGGTTGCGAACGTTGAATTCATTTGCTCCATAGTAGAGGCACTAGAACTTCCCAGAGATTCTATTGACTTGGTTTATTCCAGACTATTATTGATGCATTTGAAAAATCCAGAGCTTGTTTTAAAAAGTATTAAAAAGCATCTAAAGGTTGGCGGCATTATTTGCTGCGAGGAACCTCATGCCAGTTCTTTGCTAACCACGCCTCCCAATGAGCGAATCGAAAGTCTGAACGCGATTTTTATTAAACTCGGCAAGCTTCAGGGGTTCGATTTTAATATCGGCGATAAATTGTTGCCTATGCTGAATGCGGCGGGCTATTCGATTTTACATGCTTGCTTTGTTCAGCCCGTTATCTCAATGGCCGATGCGACTGAATTCGTTCTAATGGGTGCTAAAGAAATGGCTCCTTTTGCCGTCCAGTGCGGGATGTTGAGTGAGGCAGAGACTCAGGATATGCTGCACGAAATGGCTACAAAAATTGATGCAGATTCCTATTACACGTTTCCAAGACAGGCCCAAGTCTCTGGGTACCGGTGATATCGTAATTGCCAAAATATATATCTGTGTGCTCGATGTGGTGAGCGCACTCTCAAGAAGTAATGTACAATTTGTTAATGTTAATGTGACCTGTGCTTCAAGGGCGTTTTTATAGAAACATGGTGTTCAAAACCACGGGAACGGCACGTGCTATGTCGATATTTATTATGTTAGCCATATAGGGAGGACGTTCTCGCATGACCTTTGAGTTCACTCACTTGTCCACTAATTGTGCGCGACTTTCGCCCAACAATGCGTTGTTCTCGGCCTTGACTCTTATCTGGTTTGTTCACATCGGCGTAGATAGGATGCTGGGTTATGGCCTAAAGTACCCGGAGGGATTCAAGGTAACCCATCTCGGCACCATTGGGACGATGGGTGGCGAATCACGCGGCAGCTATTTACCTTGTGGAAAATAAAACGTCCTGACTCGAACAATTGGTCTGACCCTAATGTCGATAAAGAGGATTTCATCGCAAAATGACAAAACATTTAATCGAACTGGTTATCAAAAAAGCTGACACTGCAATCGTCCAAGAAGATTTCAACACTTTAATTGACATCTACTCGGCTGATGCGGTTCTGGTAGTAAAGCCCGGGATGAATGCCACAGGAAAGGTCCAGATTAGAAAAGCATTTGAAGCAATAGCGACACACTTCAATCACACTCTGCATGTCGAGCAAGCTGGAATGAAGATATTTGGAAGCAGGTGACACTGCTTTGGTCATAGCTAAAACTGTAGTTTCCGCATCCAATATGCCTGCAACCGAAAGGAGTGCTATCTATGTTTTTAAGAAAATCGCCAACGGTGATTGGCTATGCCAAATTGATAACTCCTATGGGCATGAATTGCTATTGGGAGAAAAGCCCTAATCCTGCACCCAATCGCAACAGCCCCATGCGAGCCATTTCGGGTTTCATTTTTATCGCTGGGCTGACATTATCCACATGCGCTCTGGCTAATACGGTTAAAACACCCAAAAAGCCAAAAATCTGGTCCGGGAGTGCCGCATTCGGATACTCCAGTGTCACGGGAACCTATCCGTCCTTGAGCCTCAATAGCAAGGATTGGCTGCGTTGGCAATATCGCCGTTGGGAAAACCGAACGCGCCTGAGCTACAACTATACGGCGGCGTCAACGGCCGTTTATGCCAACCGTCTCGTGTTGCAGAACCAAACGCGATATTATTTCAAGCCGAAGGTTCACTATGTTTTCGGCGATATCCGGTATGACCGCAATCCATTCGACGGGTACTACTACCATCTGGCGGAAATCATCGGCGAAGGCAACATCATCTCTCTCAACAAAACCATGTCCCTGGATTTCCAAGGCGGCGTCGGTGTTGAGGAAGACCATCCCATAGGCCTGAAATATCAAACCAATCCAGCCGCGCGGTTGGCGGTGGAGTATGAGTGGCATTTGACCCCGCATGCGACATTTAAAGAAGATGTCACCGCGTTGTTATCCACAGCCAACAACAATACTTACGAATCGGTTACCAGTGTGCAAACCCGACTGTATGGGCCTTTAAGTTTGCAAATGTCGTATACCGCCACATACAATGAGCTCCCTGTGATAAGCTATTACAAAAAACTCAACACTATTACCGCGGCTGACTTGATGTACAAATTCTAGTAGCTGGAATTCAGGGAGATGGGGTGGACGAGGTGCTGGACCGTCGTCGCGGGAGGTAACACGGGGATTCCCACAGTGCTATAATCCGCCCAGGAGAAAGCGGGGTGTTCGACTATCGAGGGGCCCCTCCGTAGCTTCACCGACGCATGTCGGTACAAGAGGAGTCATACCATTGAGTACCGTGAATCTCACCGACGACGCCAAGGCAAGACTGCCCTACCATGTGGCGCGGGCCGTCCAGGGCGAGGAAATCATCATCCTCAGAGAAGGCGAGCCTGTGGCCCGGCTGGTGGGCATGGAGCCCGAGAGAAAACGCCGCCCGGTGGGCCTGGGTGCGGGACAGTTTCACATTCCGCCGGATTTCGACACCCTGGCCAGTGCTGAAATCCTCCGGTTGTTCGAAGGCCCGGCGGAGTGATTGTCGAGGAAATCCTGCTGGACACCAACGTGCTTATGCGATTTTCTCTTCGAGCCCGAGCGTTTGCCCGCGGATGTCATCAAGCGAATAGCCGACGGCAGAAATCGGGTATGGTTCAGCATCCTGAGCCTCTGGGAAATCGCCATCAAGCAGGCCCTTCGGCGCGATGCGTTCGATTTCGCTCGTGAAAACGTCAAGGGCCCTCCGCCAAGGCGCGGACTGCGCCGCTGGGGCGGCAGGGATCGCTTGATCATGAGGGCATCCAGCACAGCTTCCCATTGTGAAACATCATGCCGGTTCGCTCCGGTCACGACGAGCGATAACGGGACGCCACGACCGTCCACCAGTAAATGGCGCTTGCTGCCATTTTTTCCCCCGATCCGTTGGATTGGGGCCAACGCTTGACTGTGCCAGGGGGCTTTCATCATCGCCCCGTCGATGCTTTGCCAGCGCCAGGCAATGCCTTCAAAGTCATCATACTCGGCAAGACCCGCCTTCCATAAGGCTTCAAACAAGCCCGCTTTCTCCCACTCCAGGAACCGGGCATGAATCGCACTGGAACTGCCATTACGTACACGATGCCTTCAAAAACAAGCCGGGGCGCTTTGGGCTTGCGCCCGCCGCCGGCCTTGCGGGCGTAGGTCTTCCCAGGTGGCCGCTGACGTACAGGTATCAGCGGCTCTACACGCTTCCAGAACTCATCCGTGACTTCTCATGCCTTCGCTGTTGTCATCTTTACTCCACACGCGACCATTGCGCATGGAAGATGATTATGCTTTATTTGGCGTACGTGAGGCGGCAGATCAGGGCGGATTTTGAGTGTAACCGTGCGGCTCATGGGGCGGTTCCATTTTCCTGTTTTTGAGTGACAGATTCGGGAACGAATAATAATAGATTCGGGAACGCCCGGCGAACGATGATCAGATCAGCATTCGCAGGATGGCGTTGATACGGATGGACAGCGTGCGGTGACGCTGCGCGGGCGAGCCCGCTTGCGCACCTGTTACCCCGCTTCGGCTTCGCCTTCGCCGCCCCTTCCAGGGGCTGATTGGGAATGGTTGGGATGGGAGCAAAGGCTGGCGTCCCATCCCGCTACGCGGGACCGGCCCTAAAGGGCCTTGTTAGCAGCCTCCCCGTGGCCTGCACATTACGTGACTAGACGCTATCTATTACCAATGTCCCACGCCTTACCCGCAAACCCCCCGCCTCGTGGACTACTCCCGCTATGCGCTCATTTTTGCCAGCGCGTCGTGTAGCCGGTGCTCAGCCCTGTCCGAAAGTGTAACCGCCTCAAAGCAGTCCACCGGATACAGGTAATCTTCGCCGCTCTGATCAATGATTCTGATCATGCCGTGCTGGTCAGTGTCGCCTATGGTTTCATAGACGTGCCCAATGGTCACATCTTCACCGGACAAGTCGCCAAGCCCTTCCTTGTTGACGCAGACCACGAATTTCATAGCCATCTTTTCACCTTCATTTTGACCTTGCCGATACCGTGTGCCTCATACCAATGTACTTCCGCCAGCGCTTGCCTACCATCGTTCAGGCCTATCATGGCAACGCCTTTCTTCTTTTTCCAGTTCCCGTCACCATGCCGCGCTCTGAGACCTGCCAACTCCCGGATGCCGGAACCGTCGGCGATGATCTCGACGTGCTGAATGGGTCCTAAATTGCACTATATATAGTATGTCAGGGTCTTCATCGGCGTGGCAGGCATCCAGCAGGCAATCCTCTTCATTACCCACAAGCCGCCGCTCCCGGTCCTGGGGTTACTGATCGCTTCCATGCCCCATTCCGTCTTAGCCACTTTGAACAGGTGAGAGAGCACCGCCAAGTGCAGGCGGATGGTGTTGCCGGATTTGCCCTCGGCTTCCATATCCTTGATCGCCTCAGCAACGTCCCACCCCCTGATGGCCGACATGAACCGGCAGGAGATGGGCCGCCGGAGCCATTGCTACAACTTGAGTTCTTCGGGATGTCCATTTTTCTTGTGCGGGGTGACTTCGGACAAATACCGCTCGATGCACGCTTTCAGCGCAGTACTCTCCGACTCTGACCGATCACGCCAGAGGCCCCGCACCATTTCGCCCTCTATACTGGACGCGCATGCCTGGGCATCGGCTTTGGTGCGGAATACTTTGGTCTGGGATGGAAAGCCTTTTTTCCTGACTTTCGCTTGCCAGCCGATCCGGTTGCCATCTTGATCGATCTGCTCATAGAAGCCCGCCATCAATCACCTCATTTTCCAGTGTCCAGAATTGTCCAGATGGGTTCCAGAAGGCTTGAAATGACCCGCCGAAACACCCCCGAAAACAGCCTCTATTGTCCAGAAAATGCAAATAGGCGCTTGAAGGGCAAAGGAAAAGGGCTTTTCGTGAGGAAAAGCCCTTATATTTCAAGGTGGTGCCCAGGGCCGGACTCGAACCGGCACGGCATGAGCCGAGGGATTTTAAGTCCCTTCAAGTCCCCTTTTGCATCAACAAGATATACGAATACTAATAATAGAAACAGCGTGTTATGAGTTATGCCATTCCCTGATATTCCCTGATATTCCCGTTCTCAGTGTGCTGCATTTGTGCTGCAAAATTTTGAGCAAGTGAGCAAGTGAGCAAGCGGGTGCCGGCCAGTTACCTCCACCGTCTTATCCACAACCTTATCCACAGCCTGTCCACAGGTGAGCAAGGCTCTATCGCAGAGCCTTGCGATGGAGCGCACTCAGAGGGAAAAAGGCGGGGAAAAGGATACCGAAGAACCACCGCAAGCCTTTATTTTTTCCTATTGTCATTAGGGCTATACAGTTTGTCAAGTGGGCAGGTAACTGAAACGATTGAAGAAATGCTTGACGCGGGGTGGGGAGTGAGCTATTCTGCAGACAAGCAGTAAGTGGTCCTCCTTGTGCACGTGCCCCTCCGGGTGGCACGGCTGCGTTTCTAAGGAAAGGAGGGGTGAAAAACGTAGTATACAAAGGAGATACATCATGTTGATTTCCAAATTTTTCGGCTGGGGAAGATATGTTGATCCGCAGCTCCGGGCAGAAGAGGAAGACGCCATGGTTGCCGAATTCGACCTGGTGGACCAAGGCTTGCCGGTTCCAAACTCGGTGAAAAACAAGGTAAAAAACCTTGAGGCCGCCGCCTGGAAGCAGGCGCGCGCGCGCATAATTCGCGCCCGCGCGGCTGAGTTTGGCTTTCAGATTGTCCCCAGACGGGTTGCCCCGCGCGTGCGCCGCACTCGTCAGCGCGGCGCGGGCACCCGGTCATCACGCGCATCAGGAGATTCTAATGATGCTGCAGACCCAGAACCCCCGCGAGGAACATTACTCAGTCTAAATCTATACGATCAGGCCGCCTTGGCCGATCTCCTCCGTGTCAGCAAGAAAACCCTTCAAAATCAATACAGTGCAGCACCCTACACGCTCCCAAGCGCCATCCAGATCCCCGGCGCCCGTGGTCCGCGCTGGACCCCAGAAGCGGTTGAGGAATGGCTCTCTGAGCGCCCCCGGCACACCCCTAAACCCGCTGTAGTCGCGCCTCGCCGGAAGGTTGGCCGCCCAAGAATTGCTTCAGCAATCAAGGTGGTGCAATCATGAGCCGCGCCCGCCAGCTTGCTGAAGAAATCCCTTTCTTTGATCTGACCCTTGATCCACAAGAGCAGAGGGAAGCTGACCTATTAGCGTTTGGTGATGCTGATGAGACGCTTGACCCGGATTTTGCTGATTGGTGCCAGCCTGCACGGCTTCAACGAGAATTTGCCGACCCGGATATTGGGGTAAAATATCTTCAAGAAATTGGTGATTCTGAATTCGATGATGCCATAGAAAAAGTCGTTCATGCCGCGATTTATCTGACTGAAAAGCAACTTGAAAACAAGCATGACCGGCTGATGATGGACGTTCCCAAGGATGGCCATTGCAAAGGCGGAACGCATGCGATTGCACCCGAAAACCGCCGCATCCGCTATGCGAAAATCGTTAATGGGTCGCTGACTTGCAAGGCTTTGGTGCAGATTCCAGGAGAGGAAGATGTACATGAAAAGGATCGTCTGGAGCGGGAAGAAGCGGAGGCATTCCGCATCGGTGTAAATGCACGGATCAAGCGTGAACTTGCCTATTGCCTTACCGTTTATAAAGGCAAATATAAACACGTTTTAGAGTTGATGGCGGAGCTAAAAACCGTTCCACAGATTGCTGCAATTGTCGGGAAAACCGCCCGAAGAATTCAGCAGATCGTGCATGGAAATGCTTCAAAAGGACGGAAACCACAAAAAGGTTTAGAGCAGATTTGCCGGGAAATTGTGGCATGTGGAGTGCCTTCAACTTTTCAAAGCCCGGCACCAACCCTGGTGCTGGTGCCGATGCCGGTTGTGGTTCAGCCGGTCAGAACCCGCAAGAAAGCCCTTCAGAAAGAAGCACCTGTGGCACAGCTTGGCTGGGACTTTGATGCGATGGGGGTGGCGGCATGAATACGACGCTAGCCTTCACCACAAATCAGGTGATTCAAGCCATGCAGTCCAGGGGCATCCCATTCCAGATCGAAGGTCGCCAGGTCAATGCCGACCTGGCCGGGTCAGGGCACCACCACATCAAGATCACCCCGCACAAGGGCTTGTATCTGGATTCCAGCACAGGCAAGGGCGGCACCATCGCAGCCCTCTTGCGCCAGATCGGGGCACAGGCACCGGCACCCGCTCCGGCAGGGGCGCAAGCCCCTGCACACCCCGCCAACGGCGGGCATAGTTCAGGCTCGACCATCCATGCGGCACAGCGAGTCTGGAATGCAAGCTGGACATGCACTCATGGGCAAGACATGCCTGCCGGCTGGGACAAGGGGCTGAACTCTTCGCAAAAAGGCACCCGGCGCGTTGCGCTGGAGCGGCAAAGAGATGCCGTCAGGTCGTACCTAACTGCCCGGCTTGGCCCCGACCACCTGGACCACTGGACCCGTCAGGTCCGTATCAGCGGTGACGGATTGATGCTGAACCCTATGCAGAATGGGGGTGTTATCACTGGCATTCAGCGTACCTATTTTGACCAAGACGGGCAGAAATCAGAAAGAAAAATGCTTGGTCCGCAGGGGACAACATTCTGCCCTGTGCCGACTGGTGTGAACCCGCGCGACCTTGGTGTTGGATCGGTCAAGCTGGCAGGGGAGGGCTGGGAAACGATAGCCTCTACCGTCCAGGCGGCTGGATGGCCTGGACTGGCTTGCCAGTTCGACGGCGGCGTCGTGAAATGGGCCACAGAGCAATCTTCGCAGGCTAAAAACATGACCGCTGAACAGCTCGCAGCAGCGCCCGCCGTTGTGGTGCTGGTCGACCGTGACGGGTCCGGCGCGGGACAAAAAGCGTCTGCCAAGGCGGTTAAAATCCTCCGCGCCGTTGGCTTGAGGGCATACTATGCCATTCCCCCGGCACCTGAGCATGGCGGCCCCAAGGGCGGCCACAAGGGCAGCGATTGGGGCGATTACTCCAAGGAAGGCTTGTCTTCGGAAGTGCTGGCCGCCCATTTGGCCTTGGCCATCGCCCATAGCGATCAGGAAATGCCGGAGATTGATGAACCTGGCATGGTGTTGCCATCGTCGGTTCAGATCAGGGCATGGCGTCCTTCTGAAAATCCACAACCGCCCGCGCAGAGCAGCCCGACGCATGAAGTCCGCGCAGGATTGCAGACGGCATTGCAGCAGACTGTTGCTGATTACCTGGCATGGATGAAGGATAAAGACACACCCTTTCATCCTGTTCTCATGATGCCTACCACCGGCACTGGCAAGAGCTCGGCAGCCAAGGCGTTAACCCGGAACACAGGCTTGCGGCTGGAAAGTGGCCGTGTATGTGTTTTCGTGCCCGACCATGATCAGGCAGGCGAATATGCCGCAGAGGGGTTCTTCCATTTCTTCGGGCGGACCCCTGATCCCGATAGTCCGGCATACTGTCCTAACCACGCGACCGCTCAGGAAGCTATGGACAAGGGGCATATCTCCCAGGCGGAGGTATGCCTTCAATGTAGCAACGGCTTTGCTTGGCAGATCGACTACTACTCTGATGGGGATGGTCAAACCACCAAAGCCGCCCCAGAGAAGGTCGCGAAGGCCAAAAGCCTTCTTGCCGCGCGGGGTTTGGATTGGAAGACAGTGACGCCTTGCGTCTGGCAAAGTCACTTGCGAGATGCTTTGGAAGCGCAATTTACCGTTGCTGCGGCTGGCAGCTACAGCCACAGCCTGACTCGTGACAGTCTGTGCATATTTGATGAGCACTTTGAGCCTGGCAAGGGGGTCAATGTCACTTTGCAGGACATTGACCACTGGATCCGGCGCACACAGAGCATTATCGAACATCTGGAAAAGGGCGACGACGCCGACGCGCTGGGCCGCCACCGGCAGGCAGGCGAGTTCTTCCGGGCAATGGCTTTAGCTATGGCGGGATGGGTTGGCAAAACCTGCGCGATCAACATTGACACAGTCTTGCTGGAATCCATCAAGGGCATCCTGGAGGCCGCCAGGCAATCGAGCAAGTCCGATATTGCCTTGGCCGGATGGGAAAAGCTGCAATTCAACGCCGCTGGCGAAATGTCCGACAACCCCTTGCGCGCGGCGCACGCCATTGCCGAATCTCTCAAATTCGGGGATGGCTATGTGCATGATGGGCAGCTTGTCGTTGCCCACAGTTTGCCAGTCATGGAACGGCTGGCTGGTGGTCAGCCGACCGTCATCATGGACGCGACGCCAGATCCTGTCATTGCAGATGTGGTGCAGGCGCAAGGCGGCCAGATCATTAACGCAATCGCCCATCAGAATGTGAAGATCTCCCGCCACCCTACGCGCTTCTGGGGTTTGACTCCCTTGAATGTGAAGCGCAGCGGGGCAGAGCGCCGCGACCGGGAGATTCAGAAATACGAATCGCTCATGAACCACCATGACCATGACGGCGCGGCATTCCTTTTCCATAAGAAGGCCGCCGACGCGATTGATCCAGAAGATGAAAACCCGATGCTGGGGCATTGGGGCCGGCATCACCGTGCGCATAACTCATGGTCCGGCAAGCCGCTGGTCATCGTAGGATCTTTCTTCCCCCCGATGGAAGCCTGGCGCGCGGAATACCAGCGCAGCCGGATTGCCGCACTGTCAGCCGGGGCCAATCCCGAGAACTGGCCTGTATGGCCTGACGACCTACAAATGATCCCTGACATGTGGATCTGCGAAGGCGACACAGACGTGCAGTGCCGCTTACCTCTGCCCGCTGACGACCATATCCGCGAATGGCTCCTGAACCGCGTTACCAGCGAAACCGTGCAGGCTTGCGGCCGCGCGCGCGGAGCCAACTCTGAAACCGCCATCGACATTCATATCTATGGTGGAGTGCCGCTTCATGGTTTGTGGCAGCATGGGTTGGACATAGCCAGTTACGAAGCCGATCCGGAATGTCTGGGCCAGACCAAGGCCGAGCACATGGAGGATATGCAGGAAGAACGCGAAACTAGCCTTGCCAAGGTGGACGTGCTGGCCGCCCGTGTCATTTCCAAGGGTCAGACAGTGACCCGCGCGGCCCTTGAGTCGGAGGCCGTTACCATGGCGGCCACCGGCACCGATGGCCCGCAAAGCCCCGTGGAATATGGTTTGTGCCAGGGTGGATATAATATACATACCACCCCGGCACAAAGGGAAAGCGCCCACACTCAGGCATTCACCATGCCGCATGAAAGGGTGGTGCAGGAGTGGTTCCAGACCCGCGCGCCGCTGATCAGCCAGCACCTATCCACCACCGGGCGGAACGCCCGCACGATCAAAGCCGCACAGGAGGCCGCCCTTCGCTTCGGTGAAGAAATGGTTAAGGAAGCCCTGCAAATGGCCGATTTGCTGTTCAAATCAACGGGTGGTGACGCTGACCGGCTGGCTGGAATCGCATGGGATACCATCGAATACGGAGATGCGAGCGATGCTGAACTGGTGGCCGCACGTCTGGTACTGGTGGCCCTGGGTGAGACGGAGGGGGTGCCGCCGCCGTGGTGATTGTCTGGCTGCTACAGGCAGAGGTCATTTTCTCTGTCAAAAGGCTTCATTACCGATGTGGACTCTGACGGGTGTTCCATGGGCTTCATGAGAGTATTCCATAATTCATCGTCGTAAAGCCCGCAAAGCTTTAAATATCGGCAGCTATAGATAAGCTTCGGGCGGTCCCAGCCCGACGTTTTTGCGTCTGAATGTCCGGCGATGCCGCGAACATCAAAGTAGTCTTCCAACTGGTAAAACGTCATCTTGTTTTTATCAAGCGTCTCCGACAGATCATCAATCATTTCCTCGCTTACTCTAAAAAGAGACGCGAAAGGTACATGGAAACTATCTTCATTATGATATAGTGGGAAAATCCGCTTGGCCCAAGCAAAGACAGTAGCGTTATTCAGCATACAACTTTGATCTTTGCTACGAGCGGCCGACAGTACATTGAACCGCATTATTTCAAAAAGCATTTTTGTTTCCATCAGATATTGTCCTCAGTGGCGATATCGCGCCAAAGCCTTGCTGTGGCGAACAAAGAAAGGTGTTTGACGTTTGTTGTGGCAATAATAGCGGATCCCAGACTTGATTCCGTGGCCTGCGCCACTAGAATCATGTCGGCATCCAAGGCTTTGTCATCTGCAGCTTGACGTTGCATATTTCGAGCCGTAGCCCAAAATTCAGCAGCCATGTTCATTACCGACGTAGTGATAGGGAGGTATTCGAGAGTATTTTTAAGGCCGTCCAGCCTTTGGAGGCCCTCCCGCCGGTTTGCGCGGATAAGTTCTCGTCGCAGTTCATAATCGCAAATCTCGGGGATATAGACAGAACAATCTACCATCAAGAGAGACACTAGCCACTGAGAACAATCCATGGGTTCACTAGAGTGCTTCGGGTTGGTTACCAGGCTTAGAACACCGGTATCGAGTAGAACGGCATGGTTCAAGGGAATAGCTTGCGATCCGAAAAACGGTCTTGGTCTAATGACTGTTTCAAGTAGTCGAGCGTCTGACGTTGCTCTTGAGCGTCAGACTCATCGCTACGCCATTTTCTCAGCAAAGCTATTGCGGCTCGTTTGCGTCCGGTCAACAAGGGTTTGCCAATCGATGTATCCCCTATAGCCTGCCAGCTAGCGGGCTTTCGCCAATCTAAATAAATCGGATCGGTGGCGCTACTGCTCGGTATCTCGATAATCTGGGCTAAAAGTGCTTTCGCATCCCATAGCTCCGTTTTTGCTTGTAACGTCGACGGGATGCCTTGAAACTCTCCCCACTGTATCCGTGTTCCACCCGTGGTGGAGTTCTCTGCTTCTAATATGGCTTTCCCTGCAGAGAACTGAGCATAGGTCGGTGCAGTGCATGTTTCACCGCTATTATAATTCATGGCACGTCTCCGTAGTTAGCAATCTCTTTACCAAAACCAATAAGTTCGTCCAGTACCCTGGGTATGCACTCAGTCGGTATTTCGCCGACAAATGCCGCATCAGTATTGATATCGAGTTCAAGACGACAAGCGATAGAAGCCTGTCCCAGCGTCTGGCTAACAGCTTTGCCCGGCGAGAGGGCAATTGTCATCCCAAGCACTTGGGCAACAGCCCAGCGAGAGAACCTGTTGACCTTCTCTATCTGGGGAAAACATTTTAGGCTCCTAGGGCGGTTGATCGAATAGCTGAAGTCCGTCGAGCCATCCGGGTCCAGTTTGACGGAGGGAAGGTAACCGGACACTGCCTGGTAGCCACTACGTATATCTGGCACTTCGGCAAGCAATACTACCCCAAATGCAATTCTTTTAAGGGGGGGAGCCAACTGCAGCCAACTGTCAAGCGCACTCCGAAACACGTCTACAGCCTCAGAAAAAGTGCCGCAGGTTGGAAGTGCGCCTTGTTCCTGTCCCGTTGGCACTGTTGCAAACAGCCAATCAACTCTGTCCCTCAAGCAATTGAGGGTCAGAGAAAAGCGCCCATCGCCGATACGACCAGTTTCCTGCACCAAGCCCACGCGCGGCTGAACGGTGCGCGATTCTGGCTCTTCTCCAGCGGCAACCCGCCACCATCCCGTCTCCTGGCTCTCCAAAGGCAGAGCCGGGAACACCGTTACCCGCAAGGTCTCGGCTTGCCAGAGAAGTTCGCCCAACTGTTTCTGATCATCCATAACCATAGTATGTACTGTCCAAAAGTGGCGTGCAACGTCAATTCAATCCGCTTTGCGGCGGAATTTGGCACCCACAGATAGATGACATTTATCTGTGGAGAGCACCACCCATGAAAAAGAAAATCATCATCCCCGCCTTGGTCGCCACACTGGCCCTCACCGGCTGCGCCACCACTCCCTTGAGTTATCAGCGGTACTCAAGCACCGAAAACTTGCAAGCCCAGGCCTTGGCGGAGGGTACTGTTATTCGCTGCCAACCCATCCACATATCAAACACCCAAGCCCAAACCGCCCACGGCACATTGGGCGCCATCGTTGGCGGTGCCGCTGGTTATGCCATCGGGGCCTCCCCGATCGCGGCTATCGCCGGAGTCATCGGCGGTGCTGTCCTTGGCAATGCCGTTACTTCCGGCCATGTGAACGGCACGGAAGTGCTGGTGAAGCTCACGGACGGCCAGTTGCTGGGTGTCCCCGAAGTCGGCAACCCAGGACTCCACCCAGGCGAGCGAGTCGCCATCCTGCGCGGGGCGAACGGAAATACTCGTGCCGTACCGCTCCACTAGGGCCGCTTCCTTGCCCTGTGGCGCGGTTTCTGGTGGTGGTGCTGCCCCACGTACCGGAAAGCACAAAAAACACGGCACGAAGCGTCCTGGACGCCTTCCTGAATCTGTGTACCTAAAAGTATCGAGCCGGTACACATCTTCATAAGTATATCGTCCGGCGCTTATGAAACACAGTACCTAAAAGTATCGAGTCGGTACTTTCCTTGGCTTGACGAAGGCTTACCGACTGGTTGGTACGTACTAAAAGTATACATAAGGAGACTTTACACCATGAATCCATCCATATCCCTGCCAGGTCGTATTGGCCGCGCTATAACGGTCACGATCTTATCATTTTTCCTAATGATCTACGCGCTCCACTTTATAAGGTGGTTCCCTGATTTTTGGGGCGGGGTGGCCCTTCTGGTGGATAGATATGTGGCCGGAGATTTAACCCCGGGATTTTGGCACGTCTGGATTAAAGCCGTGGCTTTTAGCGCCACTCACTGGAAAGGTGCCCTTGAGATAAGTTCATCGTTTGAAGTGGCGATATTTTTTGCTTGGCAAGTGGATCGGTTTTTTATGCGCTACCACTCCCGTTTTCTGCGTGACGCTCCCAAGAAATAAAAATGAATTTGGCAGTGGCCTATTTTCTTCCTGAATTTGGCAACGTCACATAGGTGAAGCAACCAAACCGAAAAGGGGCCACCGGCCCCAAGGAGATACAAAATGAAAGCGTGGCTGATAGTTGGCGCAGTGGCTTTAATGGTTGGAATTGCAGGCGGCCTTACGTGGTCATCGGCGAGTGCTGCGCAACGGCAATTGCCGGCGCGGAGCGCGGCTTATTGCATCCAGCACGGCGGGGCAAGTCTGGCTTGTGTATTGAATGGAAAAGCGTAAGGAGATTATGCGATGAAATACCTTGATCAAACATGGAAAGATTGGATAGGTGATATGGCCGCCCGCATCATCGCCGAAAAGTTACTCCTGGAGAAATATATCAGGACTGAAAAAGGCGCAGAAGAAGCCGTCATTTGGCTGGTGGTAATGGGCGCCTTTTGCGCTCTGGACGGGCTCTGGGCGATTTGGAATTTGGTGAACATGTGGACGTTTGCAATTTGGGGGGTGTGAAATGAAAAAAGAAAAACTGTCCGAAAAATTGTGGTGCGTTTATCTGGACATTAACCTAGATCCGCAATGGTGTCTGGCAGAAAGCAAGGAAGCGAAAGCATTGTCTTCCTGCCCATCGTACATTGTGGGTTATTACTCAAATCGCAAAGATCCGCAAATGCTTGAAGACGCGGCAATCACCCGTAGAGAATTGCGGGTGTTGCGGGAAGCGGCATGAAATAACCGGCGGGCATCGCGCCCGCCTTACGACAGGGGGAATGTGTGATGAAACGCTGGATATTCTGGATTGTGTTTTTCTGGATCGCAATAAATGTCCTTGGTATGTTTGCGTTCTTAGCCGTGTCTGAGCATGTGCATGTGGAACGCGATATCGCTAAAAACTTTGAATTAAAAAAGGCGGGGTGGAAGGTGCCGACATTGACTGGGCAGATGTTACCCGTGCAATGCGGGGCGGGCGCGGGGCTGGGCAAAAAGGCGCAATGGGTTTGCGCGAACTATTATTGGGGAAGCGCGGGGGAAACGCTCGCGAGAAAAGATATCTGGGGAAAGAAGATTGGTAAAAATCCCTGTGCATTTTTCCGTGCGCATCTTCGTTTGCTGGAGTTGACGGAATTTGATTCTGTATCTGACTGGAAAACTTTCAAGATCGGACTTGCTGCATGTGAAACCGTGTAGTGCTTCCATCTTCATATCTCCCGTTATTACCCCCGTACCCCAAAACCGCAGGGTGTACCTGTTCGCTACGCTCACAGGTACACCCCCAGAAGCTCACACCATACGCTATCCCCTGGCGGGGTAGCACCGGCCCTTGCGGGCCAGCAACGGCGGGGCTTTGCCGCGCAGGGCGCGAGCCCAAAAACCGCCTTGCGCAACGCGCGCGAAATTTGGCATCGCCCCAATGGTGGCGGGTGTTTCAAACGCCCTGCACCACTAACCGGATACAGGAGTAACCGCAATGGCTAAAAACATCCGCAAGAATTTCACCATAAGGCTTACAGACGCGGAACGCGAAGCATTAACCAAGGAATCCGAAATGCTCGGAATGTCCCCCACAGAGTACATCCGCACTTTGATGATGCACGGAAAAAGCAGGTTGTATATTGAATACCTGCATGGCCTAGTGGAACAGATAAACGTCTCCATGCGCGAAATCGCGGAGCAAAAAGCCGCTCCAGAAAGCACTGCATTAAGCCCGGCAGCCGCGTCCACGTCGCCGGATGTGCTCCAGAGAATATTGACGGGATTGCAGGTGTTGCACACTAAGATGGCGCAATCGGAAGAAAAAATTGAACACATCGAGGGCTTTGTGGATGCCCGCGTTGGCCTGTTCCCAAACGATATGAACGCGCTTGGGCTGGATTATACCAAGATCGGCAAGGACGGTTTGAAGACGTACGCCAAGCGATTCCAAGGAGTAAAACCATGAAGAAGATTACCATACATGAGATTACCCTGAGCGTTAGCTTCGACTCGGATAATTATCAGGAAGCCGCCGAAATGGCGGCATCACTGGTACGTGATTGTGAGTGGGCGGCGTATAAAATTAATGAGTCCCACAACCCGCGCGAACGCCCCGCGCCCGTCGTCGCGGATTCCTATGATTGGCTTAATGGGTGCGATGATACGGTCCATCACGACGACCCGTTCTGAAGTAATTTGGCACCACCACATAGATGAACCACCCACTAAAAGGAGCCGTAAAATGAGCAACGCAGACGATTATGAAACCGCACCATGTACCCCCATTTTGGGAGAAATTGAAAACGATATCCCCCTTGACTGGGAGATTGAAAACGCCATTTTAGACGATCTCGATGCCCAGCTTGAAGACGAATGTCTGGAAAGTATCTGGTCCGTGTAACACCTGTACATCAACATAAAGGAGCAAGTGTAATGGACACAAACGCAACCCCCGGACGTAAAAAAGAGTCCTTCCTTAAAGGCGCAGGAAGCGCCTTATACTGGTTATGGACGCTGGTAATGGTGACCAGTGGCCTTACCGCCATGGGCATGAGTGTCGCCGCATATCATCATGGAATGATCATGATGCCCGCGTATGTTATGGCTGTTGCCTTCTTTGGCTTTGGCGTTTATGGTGGCAAAAACACCCCCCGTAAAGGAAGCACGAAGGCCACAAGATGGCAATTTTTAGGCGCATTGTGGGTCACAGCAACGGCCATGGCTATCACATTGGTTGCCTCCCAAAGCATCGGTTTTTTGCTGGCCATCGGCACCCTTATTGCCGTTCATCGCATCCTTCTCCACAAGAAAAAAGTCGTTAATAATGTTGACGATGAAGACATGGATGGCGAGTTTATCAGGGGCGCCAGGATCTTTGATTACCGCGATCCTAAGAGACTTGCGAAGACCAAAACCGGCAATAAATACCCCATCACAATCGGTGGCGTAGAGATCCCGCGAGACGAAGAGAGCAGCCATTTTCTCTTCGCGGGCGGCCCTGGCATGGGCAAATCCGTGGCTATTTCCCAAATGCTGGAAACAATCCGGCTAAGGGGTGAAAGGGCCATCGTATATGACCCGACTGGCGAATATCTGCAATGGTTTTATCGTCCAGGAGATAAGATTTTAAACCCGTTGGACGCCCGTTCTGAGCCCTGGACACCATGGTCAGATGCGGATAATAGGGCGGACTTTGAAGCCCTGGCAGGTGGTTTAATTGCTGATGATGAGCGCCAGCCCTTCTTTCCACAAAGCGCCAGAGCGCTGTTAGTGGCTATTTTGGAAACCACGAAATCCGTTTCAGAAATGACGCGCATGATCATGGCTTCTGAAAATGAAGAATTGATTGAGTTGGTTAAAAAATGCGGATTGTTAGGCCTGGTTGGCAGTTCCCAGACGTTTAGTAACAGCCGTGCCAGTATGACCGCACCGACGACCTGCCTGAGATATCTAAGGGACACAAAGCCCGGAGAAATGCCGTTTTCAATCCGTAAATGGGTGATGAATGAAGAGCAAAATAAAGGTTCATGGCTGTTTTTGACAAGCCGCGCTGATCAACGCACAACGTTAAGACCCCTGCTTTCCTTGTGGCTGGACATAGCCATAAATGGCGTGATGATGATGTCCCCGAACCGTGAAAGGCGGCTGTGGCTCATGGTGGACGAACTGCCTACCCTGCAAAAGATGCTGAAAATTGCCGTGGCAATGGCCGAGTGCAGAAAGTACGGCCTTTGCGTCGTGACGGGCATCCAAACTGTGGCGCAACTGAAAGACGTCTACGGGATCCACGGCGCAGAGGTAATGTTGGGCCTGCCTCAAACCCAGACAATTTTTCGGTTACCGGATCCGGATACCGCCGCATGGGCCAGCAAGGCGATCGGCTCAAGAAATTTGACTCGGGAAGTGCTGTCTGAAAGCAGCAACAGCAGTGGCGGGGGGGAGTCGAGCAGCTTCCAAAACACCACTGAAGACGCCATTTTGCCTAGTCAAATCCAGAGCTTGCCCAAGTTGGAAGCCATTTTGTCTTACTCGGATGGCGTGGATGGGGTGAAGAAATGCCGGGTGAAACTGGCCTGGAAAGACCGCCCCAGCCAGGCACAAGCGTATGTGATGGCGCACACCATCACCCCTGAGCCTTTCATCTCCGAAACAGCGCCCGGCTTGCCGGAAGTGGTGGATGAATCTGCACCCACCGACCCCTTTTAACCCCGTGGTGAATTTGGCACTGACATATATATAGATAGGGGCCACCCGGCCCCAAGGGAGCATGAAATGGTGATGACCGTAGCAAAGGCCGCCGGCGACGGCGCCGCATACTATAAAGATCCGGGGTATTACCAAGACGAAGGGCACGCCCCTGCCGAGTGGATCGGCGCGGGTGCTGAAAAGCTTGGACTGGTAGGCGAACTTGAGAGCGGGCACGATTTTGAAACCTTCGACCGTCTACTAAAAGGCGAATTGCCGAACGGGCAACAACTGCCCGGCCCCATAGATGGCGGCGAACGCCGGACGGGTTGGGACTTCACCATCTCCCCACCCAAAAGCGTGTCGCAACTGGCTCTGACACACAATATGCAGGAAGTCCGCGAAGCATTTCTGGAAAGCTCCAAGGAGGCGTTCCTACAATTCCTGAATGAAAAGCACATCCAGGCGCGCGGCATGGAAAATGGGCAGCAGGTGCGCATGGACGGGGATGTGGTGTGCGCGGTGTTCGTTCACGAGACGGCACGGCCAGTGGATGGGGTCGTAGACCCCCAGATCCACTCGCATTTCGTTGCTACCAATGTGGTAATCAGGGAAAAAGACGGCAAAGCCGTGGCTATCGACATGAAACTATCTGACGACGACGTGAAGCACATCGGTCGCGTTGCGGATTCCTTGTTGGCTAATAAATTACGGCCATTAGGTGCTGAAATCGTACAAACCAAGGACAGCTTTGAAATAGCCGGAATTTCCAGGGACTACATTGAATTTAATTCAGGGCGCTCCAATCAAATACTCGAAGCCCTGGAGAAGGAAGGGCTGACGCGCGCAACGGCCAGCACCGAACAAAAACAAGCGGCGAACCTGGCAACCCGTGAAGCCAAGGACACTGCAGAAAAGTCAGGCCAGGAATTGCGAAAGGACTGGGTAGATCGCGCCAAAGAAGCCGGATTTTTTGAGCAGGGGGAAAGGGTAAAGGAAGAGATGCGCGAGCGCGCCAAGACATGGGTGCCCGAAACCCGAGAGCAGCGCATGGACATGGCGGCCGAAGCCCTGAGAAGTGCCGCACGCCACTTCTCTGAAAGGCAAAGCGTGTTTTCCGCTAAGGATATGTCAACATGGGCCTTAAAGGCGGGCATCAAAAACGGGGTAACAGAGGGGGAGTTAAGACAGGCATTTTCTGAAGAAAAGGAAAAGCATGGGCTACTGGTGGCAAAATCCCCAATAGATCCTCAGACTGGTGCGCCGTCCACAGAGCGTTTTGTAACCACCCGTGCGGCCTTGGCCCGCGATGAAAATATGATCAAAAATCTCCGTGCCGGAAAGGGTGCGGTCGCCGCAAACGAGCGCTGGACGCCGCAAGAAATCCAGCGGGAAATAGCCGCGTATGAAGCGACTAAAGGCTTTAAGCTATCCCCGGATCAGGTGCTTGCCATTCACACCACATTGGGATCCAGCGACCGTAACACCACCTGGCAAGGGGTGGCGGGCGCGGGCAAGACAACCGCTGTGGAAGTGGCAAAAAATGCCTTTGAAAATCGTGGCTACAAAGTCCTTGGGATCGCGTCCGGAACGCAGGCCGTGAAGGAACTAGCCAGCATAAACGTCGAATGCAAAACCTACGCCATGTGGGCAGCTTCTGGCATGAAAGCGGATGATAAAACCATTTTCATCGGTGACGAAACCGGGATGACGGGCAGTGTGGACGGCGCAAGAGCCATCCACACTATCGAGCAGAACAAAAGCCGTGGCCTATTTATTGGTGACACCAACCAACTGCAAGCCGTTGACTCTGGCAGCCCGTTCAGAATCATGCAAAAGGAGTGTGATATATCCACCCTGAGTGAAATTCGCCGCCAGAAAACCCCGGAAATGCTCAAGGTCGCCACTCTGTTCTCAGAAGGAAAAGCCGCAGCAGCAGCGCAGGAAATGGGGCAATTCATGCATTCCGTGGACATAGGCGATGCCAGTAATTACAAGGAGATTGATCAAAAGATTGCTGATGTGGTGGCTAAGGAATACTTGGCCTTACCACCCGGTAAACCAACGGAAAACGATAAAGGCGTGCCATCCCAGACGCGGGACAACACCCTGTTAATTGTCGCAACCAATGGCATGCGCGAAAGGCTGAACCTTGGAATCCGCGAGGGACTGAAAGCCGAAGGCGCTCTGGGAAAAGAAGACGTGCAGGCGCGCACCCTGCATGACGGTAAAGCGACAAAAGAAGAACTTCGTCAGGCCCATTATTACGATGGAAAAATGAAAGACGAGGACGGCAAAGCCGTCCAGATCGTCATCATGCCGTCCGCTGAAATTAAAGGCGAAGGTTACGCTGTGCATGGCGTAAGGTACGCCGATGAAGCCATACAAAAGCACTACCTTGAAATGCGCGCAAACGCCAAGGAAAACGGACTGGAGAAAGACGCGCCGGTAATCCTGGCAAAAGGCCAGGAATACCGCGTCCAGTCTGTGGATCTGCAGAAAGGCGAAGTGCGCCTAGCCGACTCAGAAAACCGCGAGATTATCTGGAAACCGGACGAAGCCGGTAAAGTAAGAGCCTTTGAAGAAAAGCAAACCGCGATGGCCACCGGGGACCGGGTTATTTTTAAGGAGAATCAGACGATCCAACAGCCGGATGGCAAAGAAATAAAAGTCTTTAACGGACAGAAAGGCGTTGTGCAGTCGGTATCAGAAGGCAAGATTTACATCAAAACCAGCCAGGGTGAAGATGTGGCGATAGACAAAAACGGCGGAACACGAATTGAACATGCGTACTCTGGCACAGTACATTCCATGCAGGGCGCCACACAGGATTATGGTATAGCCGCGCTTCGCGCTGGCAGCAAAATCAACTCCGCAAACCAAGGCTACGTGGGCCAGACGCGTTTCAGGTATGAAATAAAAGTCCACACGAATGACGTAGCGCAGTTGCAGAAAGATTGGGGCAAAGGCTATCAGTATCAGGAAAATGCAATTGATCATTCACGGGATAAAGATTTACAGAAGTTTAATCAGCAGATAGAGGAGAAGAAAATGGAAGTCGTCGAGAAAGAGGATGGCCTGGATCCGAAATCCCAGGCACAGCAAGCGGAACCGGAGAAAGGCCCCGCCAGTGTAACCGGCGAGCGGGAAGCACTTGAAGAAAGGGCACAGCCGGAAGCCGCCCAGGCGGCACCCGGCAAGGATGCGGAGCGGGAAGCACCTGCAGGCGCACCCCGCGAAGCGGAACAGCGCGATGAAAGGGCGCAGCCGGAATCCGCCAACCAGATGGTGCGCGGCGACCGGCAGGAGCAGAAAGGTGACCCAGCGAAGCCTGAAAAGGCGCAGTCGGAACCCGCGCCACGGGAACCGGAGCGGGCACCAATGCCACCTATGGACAAAATGGAAAAGTGGGCCAAAACGCAAGAGGCGCGCGAAGCGAGTGGCATGGGAAAGGTGCTTGGATCCCGGCAGGCCGAGCAGGCCCAGCGCGGACAGGCCCCGGCGAAAGGCCCGCAGGCGCCGACCTATGACAAGGCTCCTGCACCCGCCAAGCCACAGCCTGCTACCCAGCAGCACAAGGACAAGGGCGGTATGGAAAGGGAGATATAAACTGCTTGTACGTTTTTCGTACAAGCCTTGAGTCAGCAGTATGGAGGCATCATGGATATAAACATGAATATGACACAGCAGCAAAACCAACCGCCCCAGGAATGGCCGGACGCCCACCATCCCCAGGTAGGCCCCGGCACCCCCGGCGAAGGCGGGATCCTCAATGTCCCGCCTTTGGACTCGGTGACCACCATGGATCGCCCATCAATGAATGGGCCGGGCATGAGTGGCGGCAGCGAAATCGAGATCGAGTGGTGATGGATTTGGCACCACCGCAGATATAGATGTGACGGAACCGCCAAGCCGGGCAGTGGCGATAAACACCGGCAGTCACGCACTGGCTTCAACTCCTTCCTCAGGGGCGTGGTCGACTAGCCGCCGCAAGCGGCCCCTATACCCTGTAACCCAGACGTAACCCACGCGAAAACCGTTTGGGTTACGTCTGGGTTTTGTTTTCAAAACCACTTGGGTTTTTTAAATCAATTTGGCACCACCACACAGGTGCGGGGGTTGTCCCCGCCTATTTCAGAGGTGCTCAAATGCCAGGAAACATCAGAACAGCGGCAGAACTTGTAGACAAGATCCAGGACGGTAAGGAAATGACCAAAGAGGAAATGCTCAGCAGCCTTGCCGATGACCAGAAAATATCCCAGGCGTTTGGCCTGCAAGGCGATTACGCCCAAGCCAGCCCGGTAGACGCAAAAGAGCATGAAAGGGCGTCTGAAATTGCGGAAAATGCCTATGACAGGGTGCAAGCCGGCGAGTTTGATGACCGCTTTAAAAATCCCGAGATCCAAACCAAGTCAAGGAACGATGACATGGAAATGGAAATGGAAATGTAATAAAAGGCGGATCATCATAGCCCAACCCCAACCCCAACCCCAACCCCAACCCGGCCACCGTGCCGGGTTTTTTGTGCCCGTTGCCCCCCCCCGCAAAACCCGATTCCGCCCGAAAATTTTTAATTTGGCACTCCCCTATTGGTGTAGTCACCCAAACGGAAAGGAGTAGCACCCATGGATAAGAGCAACTTTGAAGCGCAGATGGGCGCAAATTTCGTCGCAAGCGAGATCCGCCGCAGCGGCATCAATCAGTTTGAGCGCATGAAGAAATTGAAGGCAGTCTTTAACGCCGACGGCTTCACCATGCAGGAACTGACGGAAGCCCTGGCCCCTGACTGGAAAAGCCCTGAGCAGATCGAAGCCGAGCGCCTGGCCGCCGAAGAAGCCGCCAAGGCAGAAGCCCTTGCAAAAGCGGAAGCAAAAGCCGTCCGCAAGGCGGCATAACGAACACCCCCGGCTGAAAATGCCGGGGTTTTATGGACACCGCAGGCGAAAGCAGCAAATCAATTTGGCAATGACATATAGATGAACACCACCACCCAACTGAAACAGGAGTAAACGAAATGAACGATCTGAACTGGTTTGGAAAAATGATTTTAACAATTGCGTTTGCGGTTGGATTTTTTGGAGCGCAGGCCATTATGAGCGTTGCCGATGCCAACACCCTTTCCCCGCAGGTAAACACCTGCAAGCCGATCATGAGCGACAGCACCCCCTTGGTATATCCGTATGAAACCAGCGTGGTAATCAACCCAACGGCAGATTGGGGATTAAATGATATGACCTTCAAAAAGGTCGTTTTCCTGTCCCTTCCCCATTTGTACCAGGGCAAGCCGGTTTGTGTGTTGGATACCCGCGCTGATAGCGCGTCTTTGCTGACGTGCGAAACCGTCTTGGGACATGGCCGCAAGGAAACAATTCATGCTCTCAAAGATGGATTGGTTTTGTACCAGGTGAAGTAAGCGATTAAATCAGGTGCCGTGTGAAAGCGGCACCATCTCATATGGAGGTAAACAAAATGAACAGGCAAATAGCAGTGGTAATCATGGCAATTATGGCAAGTGTAAGCGTTGCGGACGCTGCCACAGTGACAGCGGTAACCCCACCCCCTGCCGTGGCAAAGGCCCTGGCAAGCGTGACGCATCGTTATTGTGAAATGGATGCTAATAACCAGGGTGTCATGCAGCATAGGCTCTCAATCTTGGGAATTAAAACCCAGGTGCGCACCGGCATCAACTGGCCGCTGGTGATGGATTATCGCGAAACATGCGAACCCACAAGGGCCGATTTGCACCGGTATAACCAGGCTGAACAGCCCCTTGTGAAGGCCGTGCGTGATCGTTATCACGTCCCCGTCTGGAATCTCAAGCAAACCTACCAGTTCTGCACCAAGCTGGAAAAACGGAAGGGCGTGAAAACCACTGGGATCATCGGCACGTTATACCTCTGCCCGGCCATTAAGTAACCACCATTTAACCCCCTGAAAGGCGGGCATTGCGCCCGCCAAAGGATCCCGACATGGACGCTGATAGCCTTGAGTTATTTTCTGCAATGGATGAACTGGAAGCCGCAATAAAGTCCCGTTGCCTGCACTCCAGCACCCATTCCAGAGAAGCCGCATGGCTGATTATGGATGTACTCAACAATGCGCGATACCTGCTTATACATGGCACCAAAGGAGCCCCAAATGCACTACCAGACTGAGCCGCCAAGCGCCTATATAAAATGCGCTCCAAAAGCCAATAGAAAGACGCTTTACGGCATAGCAGAAACGGAAACAGGCGGCATCGGCGATCCCTTGCAACTGGTGGATACCAGCACATTGCGGGTTTATCGGCCAGCCAATCCGGGAAAAGCCTTGGCGATTATCCACCGCCTTGAAAAGCGCGGGCACAACGTGGCCATTGGCGCTTTCGGCCTGAAAAGCAGCAATTTCCCAGGGTGGCATATCCGCTCAATAAACGCCCTGAATACCTGCTTTGCGGCGAACTTTGCAGCAGGGCTGCTAAAGAAAAATGAAGGTTGGGCGTGGGGACAGGGTTACCGTGGAGCGCAAGCGCGCAATTTGGCATTGGCAGCATATACGACAGGGCAGTTAAGCCTGTCGAATGGCGGCGGCGCATATGTGAGCACCGTAGATTATTTTTCACAGCGGTATATAGGGAGCAAATCATGAAACTGCTAATAGTTGAAAGCCCAACGAAGGCCAAGCACATCCAGCATTTCCTTGGGGATGACTGGCAGGTAAAAGCGTCCATTGGACATGTAAGAGATCTGGAAAAATCAGGAGATAAGGCCTACGTCCGCCCGCCTGAATTTAAGATGAATTATTCGATTAGTGACGATAAAAAGGACACTGTGGCAAGTCTGAAAGCCGCAGCCGCAAAGGCGGATGGGGTCTATCTGGCGACCGATCCGGATCGCGAAGGGGAAGCCATCGCCTGGCATCTCTGCCAGGTCTTGGGTATCCGCCCAGCGGACGCAAAGCGTGTCACTTATCAGGAAGTCACCGAAAGCGCCGTCAAAAAGGCCGTAGCCAATCCCCGCACCATGGACATGAAGCTGGTAGCCGCGCAGGAAGTCAGGCGCGGTCTCGATAGGATGGTTGGTTGGGAATGCTCCGGCCCTCTATCTAATGTAGTGGGATCCAAGGCCAGCGCCGGCCGCGTGCAGACGCCCGCCCTTCGCATCATTGTGGAGCGCGAGCAGGCCATCAAAGCGTTCAAGCCCACTGCCTTTTTCCAGATCATGGCGCATATGCAAGGCGGCTGGCGTGCTGCATGGGTGGATGGTACTCAAGAGGGTGAGTATTTCCAGGATCGGCAGTTTGCCGATGCCTTGGCATATGCTCTGCCGGGCATGAACCTGGCTGTTACCCAGGCCGAGAGTAAGCCGGTGCGCCGGGCACCGCCGCCGCCGTTCACCACATCCACCTTACAGCAGGACGGCAGCCGCGCGCTGAAAATCGGCACGGAGGCCATCATGAAAGCCGCCCAAGCCCTTTTTGAACAGGGCGCCATCACCTATCACAGAACGGATAGCCCCAATCTTTCTGTAGAGGGCGAAACGTTACTGCGTAACGCTCTGCAATCCGCTGGGCTTCTCGTCATTCCCCAACCTCGGCGCTGGAAAGTGAAGGATGGCGCCCAAGAAGCCCATGAAGCGATCCGGCCCACGGATCCGGCAGAAGAAAACGCCGGGCAGGACGCCACCCAACAAGCGCTTTATCAACTGATTCTGAAAAGGGCACTGGCAAGCCAGATGCCCGATGCCGCCTACCAGCAAACATCTTGCGTGTTGG
Source organism: Acidithiobacillus ferrianus (assembly GCF_010378095.1). GTDB lineage: Bacteria > Pseudomonadota > Gammaproteobacteria > Acidithiobacillales > Acidithiobacillaceae > Acidithiobacillus > Acidithiobacillus ferrianus. The sequence continues at coordinate 418,889 of NZ_WNJL01000037.1, forward strand.
ACGGCGGCGAGTTCCAAGGAAAAACCGCCATCTTTAAGGCCACAGGCTCAGTCATGACGGATCCGGGATGGCGCACTCTATACATAGAGAGCAGTGACGACGACGGCGAGCAGCCGGAGGCCGCAAACCCCGTGCCCGTGTTGTTACAGGGCGCCACAGAAACCCCGTCGCGCGGTGAAGTCCTTTCCAAGAGCACGAAGGCCCCGAGCCGGTTCACCGAAGCGACTTTAATAAAGGCTCTTGAGGACCATGGGGTAGGCCGCCCATCGACCTACGCGAGCATCATCAAGGTGCTTTTCGCACGCGGCTACATGGAGCAGAAAGCCAGCAAGCCGCCCCTGTACCCGACCGTTCTGGGTGAAGCCGTAATCTCTGCCCTGTCTGGCAAGTTCGACTTTGCCGACCTGGACTGGACGCGCCAGGTGGAAGACGATTTGGACGCCATCACCCAGGGGCAAGCGCAGCCCCGCGCAACGATGCAGCGGGTGTGGGATTCGCTGCAACAGGGGCTTTCCAACATGCCCGCCGGGGCGGTTCCCGTAACGGAACCGTGCCCGGTCAATGGCTGCACCGGCCACGTCAAGCGCTTGGAGAGCAAGAACAAACCCGGCAATTTCTTCTGGGCTTGTTCTATCAAAGATGGCCATGGCTTGCTCCAGGACGATGCCGGAAAACCCGGCCAACCCTTTGCGGATCGTCCGAAAGCCACCCCAGAAGCCGAAGGCCCCGCCTGCAAAAAGTGCAAGACACCCACCGGCAAGTTCTCCACAAAAACCGGCAAGCCTTACTACCGTTGTGCGAAGTGCAGCGGTGCATGGTGGCCAGATAAGGCGGACGAAACGGCGCTTGGCGAGAAGTGGAGGAAGCAATGATATTTGGCAGCAAGTAATAGATGACGATTAACCACCAGGAGACAGGTAATGAAAGAGCCAAACGAAGCCGAAGCAGATGTGGTGAAGTTGTTGATGGATCTGTCCTACTTGAGCGCCATGATCGCGGTGGATATCGAGGAAGATAAGGCCGCCGGCATGGAGCGCCTAAGCCTGGAATTCGAGCAGTTGGATGACTTGCTGGCGGAAATTGACGAGCAGATGTTCAACTTCAACTTCGCCAGAAGCGCCCTCGCCAACCAGGTTTCAAAACGCGCCTTGCTGAAAATGAAAGACGTTTATCACACCCCCAAAACTGTGCAATAAAGGAGACTGACATGAGCACCAGAAAACTGACGTATGAAATTGCTGGCGATATCCGCGACGGAAAAATAACCCTGGATGACGCCATGGAAACTTGGGGTCATGTCTTCGACCGGGACGACCTGGAGGACGTTCTGGCAAGCCTGGATGCCTTGCGCCACGAGGAAGATGTGGATGGGGAAGACATCATCGTCATCCGCAATGATTCCTGGCAGCGCACCTGGAGCGAAGAAGACTCACCCCCATCGTGAGCATCACGGAACACCACCCAACCCGGCCAAGCGCCGGGTTTTTTGTGTCTTGAGAGCCCCTTCCAAGGGGCTTCACCCCGTCTGAAAATTTTAATTTGGCAGTCTCCTATTGATGAAGTTTAACCGAAAGGAGCAATACCAATGAAGACGAAACAGATGCAGTTGAAACCGAAAACCCTGATCTTGGCCCTTGCCCTGGCATTGGCGGCGCCAGCAGCGGACGCAACGGCATACACCGGCCAGCAAACCATCACCCAAAATACCACAGTGACCAACAGCGACACGTGGACTCCAACTTCCACTGCTTTTAATGGCACGGGTGGCGCCTCGCCCGTCCTGGATTTTAACTACAACTTCACCCCCTTGGCTCAGCCCGGATCCATCTCTGCCAGTTCTACTGTCAGCATGGGCCCAGTCTCGATGGCCACGAACGGCACTATTGAAGCGGATCCGAACAGTTCCGGCATTTCCCAGTTTTTGATCGACGGCAGCAATGCGGCTGGAGGCGGGGCGCTCACCGTTGAAGATCTTTCCACGTCCCAAAACCCGTATGCTGATTTGCAGATCGTCGGAAATCAGGCCTTGGGAGCGAGCGCCCTTGACCTTGGTGCTGGCATGTCCTTGACCATCGGGGACGGCGGCGGGACGCCGACCAGCGAAACGCTGGGTTCTGTAGACATGAAATCCGCAAGCACCGGCACCATCACCATGTTGGGCGGTAACCTGTCCACCCTTTCCCTGGTGGACAACGGACAGACGGCATCCACGGAAACGATCAACGGATACGGGTCGGTCTCCACCGACTTTCTACATGGCGGCATGCAGCCCACCGAAACGTTGCAAATCAGCGGTGGCGGACCGGACACCATCTCCGTCCCCAACGGGGCAGCGTTTGATGTCACCATGGGAGGCGGAGATGCTAATAACATGGTGATTTTACCTGAAGGGGCAACGACAGAGGTCAATCTGGACGGCATCTTGACCCTGAACAATGGAAACGGCACGTTGTCCATCGAAAGCGGGAACACCGGCCAAGCCATTTTTACATCGAGTGGGGGTAGCGTGGATGGGAACGTGTCCATGGCGGGCGCCGCGTCTTACCTGGTGCTGGTGGTTGATCCGGTCGGCTCCACTGGCTTGAGTATTTCTGGCGGCTATTCGCAGACTGGCGGATCCCTGGAAATCCCTATCTCACCGGCCCAGGCATGGGGGATGAATGTGGCGGGCAGTGCCGACATCACCGGCGGGAACCTGATCATCAACGGGGAAAAGGGGGCTTACACCAATGGGCACACCTATACCCTGATCAATGCCGGCACGTTGCTGAACTTTAAGGCCACACCATATTACGTCTACAACGGCGCGAGCGGCAACAGCATCGACGGGCTGAATCCGTACCTGAAAACGACCACCACCCAGGTTGATCTTTGTCTTGGGTCAACGTGCGTTGCTCAGCCGGCCAAGGCTCAGCCGGCGCCGTCGCAGCCGTCCCAGCCCATCATCCCGGCGGCACCGGTCATCCCGGTGGTGCATGTGGTCACCCCAGTCCAGGAGGCAAAGCCGGTCTTGGCCGACTCTGCAGGAGTGACCCAGGCGGCCATCCAAAATACGGCGCAAACCCTTGTCAGCACTGGCGTTGTGGGTGGTGGACCGCGTGGCGTCTGGTTGAAAACGCTGGGTGGATTCAGCAGCCAGAGCGGCTATTCCGGCATGAATTACGGGCTTTTGACAGGTTACGGCAAGTCGGTTGGACCAGATGGCCGTGACGTGTTTGGTGTGGCATTCTCAGCAGGCCAGGCGGGGCTTGGAACCGGCGCCAGCGACTTCACCCGCGCAAGCGACTATGGCTTGTGGGCGTACGGCACTTACTACCCCCTGGCAAATCGTAGATGGAAAATCACGGGCGCCGTGGGCGGCGGCTTGTCCCAGAACACCCTTGAATCCACCGCGCTTGGTCTCCCACAGGTGGCAAACTTCGGGGGTGGCTTCATGGGCACCGAAGTGCGCGCAAGCTACTGGAAAACGCTGTCCAGCATGGACAACATCATCGTCAGCCCGCGCTTGTCAGTTGGTTGTAACCAGAGTTGGACGGGCGGCTATTCAACCCATGGCGGCGGCCCTCTGGATGTTGCGGTGAGCGGGCAGAGTGATGGCCAGTTGTACCTTTCACCGGCCATCTTGGTAGGCAAAAAGTTCAACTACCGCAGCCAGAGCGGAAACCACACCATCTTTCCCCAGGTGCGGCTTGGCGCTGTTGAAAATATCGGCCCCAACCCCAGCGCGGAGATCAGCTCAGGCCAAGTGGCCGGGCAGGTGCAAGGACTTGCCTATCCCCATCTTCAGGGCATGGCCGAAGCGCGGCTCGACGTAATCAGCCACACGAGCTACTCAAAAGGCCTTATGTCTTGGAGCCAGTCAGTATGTACTGGTACCCTTCGGCTGATCCCCGGAGCGAGGCAAGATAGATTGTTAGTAGGCCAAGGAATTGATCCTGTCCGACAGATTAATCACTTGCCTCAACTTTGCCACCCAGTTCGGACGGTATCCGAGGCCTGCATTGCGCATGAGCCTGCACAGATAAGGATGAACCGGCATGGTCCGTAGATCGCCATTATGCTAGGCAAGGAGGCTTATGATGATGGATCCCGTTTCCTGTGTTGGTATTGACGTAGCCAAAGCTAAATTCGATGTTGCCCTGCTGAAACCCCATGGTAAATATCGCAGCAAGGTCTTTCCCAATAATTCTGAGGGGTTCCGGCAATTCCGGGATTGGTTGGAGAAGCAGGAGGCCCTCAAGGCTCACATCTGCATGGAAACGACTGGCGCCTATGGCCGAAGCCTGGCGCGCTTTCTGGCGCAACAACAGTTACTGATCAGTGTGATGAATCCTGCCTTGATTCACGCCTTTGGTAAAACCGAGCTGTCCCGGGCCAAAACAGACAAAGCGGACGCCCGGCTCATTGCCCGCTATTGCCAGATGCACAGACCTGCCCCATGGGTACCGCCGACAGAAGCAATCGTTACCCTCCAGGCTTTGGTACAGCGTCTGGATGATCTTCTGGGTATGCAGAACATGGAAAACAATCGCCTCGAAATGGCAGAGCCTGCCGCTCGCGCGTCCATTGAAGCCCTTTTGCTCACCATCCATCAGCAAATTGATACCGTCCGCAGACAAATCCAGGATCATATGGACCATCACCCGGACCTGAAATCCCAAAAGGCGCTCCTGCTGAGTATTCCCGGCATCGGCGAGGCCACCGCAGCCATGCTGCTGGCTTTCCTCAGTCCGCTCACGCGCTTTCATTCCGCTAAACAGGTCGTCGCCTATGCGGGACTCAACCCGCGTATTCGTGAGTCGGGCCAGTGGGCCGGTAAAAGCCATATTGCCAAGGCAGGCAATGTTCTTCTACGCAAGGCGCTGTACCTGCCAGCCGTAGTAGCCAAACGGTACAATCCAGTGATCGCCGCCTTTTGCGACCGGTTGCTGGCACGGGGTAAATGCCCTATGCAGGTCATTGTGGCTGCCATGCGCAGGCTGCTGCATATCGCCTTCGGTGTGCTCAAATCGGGGCAACCATTCAATCCCAATCATGCCCTTGCATAAACCGGTTCAAGACGGTATCTGTCGGGGCGGCTATCATGTGCTCTACCAGCGCCTGCCCAAGATCGATGTGCTCGTGTGGGATGACTGGGGGCTGGAAACCCTGACTGATCGGAGCCGACATGACCGCCTGGAGATCCTGGATGACCGTTACCAAACCGGTTCCACCCTAAACACCACAAAAGCCAACAAGCACCCCAGTCCGTGCCGACTGAGCCGCATCAAACGTATCATCGCGCCACCGTCACCGGCGTACCGATGTGCATCATTCCATAGGCCCTTTGTGCCGCCTTTAACGGTAGCTCCACACAACCGTTACTTTGCCGAAACCCGTACGCAAGACGTGGGAAATAGTGTACCGCACGGCCATCCCAGAAATAATTGACGAAGCGCACGCCTGAATCGTTATAACACTCGCCATGGGGAAAACAACCGGTCATTCGCGTACTCAGAAAGCGCGCGTAGACTGCCCAGGTACCGTTGGGGGTGATCGCACCGGGCACCCCGGTATTGGTCAGACTTTGCAACACCCATTTACCCCTATTCGTTTTCGCGTTGTACCGCCAAATGGACAAAGTTTCTGGCGTACCTTTGCGCACATAAACCCACACAAACGGCTTTGGCGCGCCTTCCCCGTGCCGATGGGCGGCAAGGACGGCCGCATAAAGGCGATGGCGGTTGCCCTGATCAAACCAGTCGCTGCTTTGGTTAGACCATGGCAGTCCGTGCACCTTGGCAAAAAAATCCAGGGCACCGAAGAGCAAGGGCGATCCAGGAGAATCCGGGGTGAGCGCCTGCAGTGCGGACGGCGTGCCTGACGGCCATAACCACCAAATTTGTGGATTTGCCCCGCGTAACCCGGTCCAGCCCACTTGGCCGGGCAAATAGTGCATTTGCACGAGCGCGCGGGCAGCGCGCAACCAAGCCGGTGCCAGCGCTATTGCCGCGGGTGCGCCGCCAGTAGCAGAAGCAAGCCACAGCAGGAACATCGGAATCCATACCCTTTTCATGTCTCGCGTTCCTGCCATGCCCCCATAACCAGCGCCGCCGCACCGTGGATCGCGCCGCGCCTGAGATCCGCTAACGCGACATTTGCCTTGGCCAAGGGATACGTCGTGATATGGCTTTGCACCGGAACGCGCCGTGCCAGTGGGAAATAGTCCTCAGCATCTTTGCGCGTCAGATTGGCAATAGATCGCACCTGTCGCTCCTCCCAGAGTAAGGAATAGGGGAAAGCTGGGATATCCGACATGTGAATCCCCGCACTGATCACCATGCCACCCTTCTTAACCGCCCGAAGCGCAACAGGTATCAGGGCTCCAACCGGCGCAAACAAAATTGCCGCATCCAGCGGTTGCGGCGGTAGGATATCCGATCCACCTACCCACACGGCCCCCAATTTAATCGCCAAATTCTGGGCCTCACTATCGCCGGGGCGGGTAAATGCATAGACCTCCATGCCCTGGTAACGTGCTACCTGAATCAGTAAATGTGCGGCGGCGCCGAATCCATAAAGACCCAGGCGTCGGCTCCCCTCCGCAAAACGCAAGGCCCGAAAGCCGATGAGTCCTGCACACAGCAGCGGGGCACCTTCCGGATTGGCGTAAATGTCTGGAAGAGGGAAGCAGTAACGCGCATCGGCAACCATATATTCGGCATAACCGCCATCCACGGTGTAACCATGAAAACGCGCCTGCTCACAAAGATTCTCCAGCCCTGCGCGACAATATTCGCAGGCACCGCAAGTCCATGCGAGCCAGGGAATCCCCACCATCTGTCCATTCTGTAAGGAAATATCGGGGCTTCCTACCGATTCTATCTGGCCGACTACTTCATGGCCGGGAACGAGTGGTAGTTTGGGGTTCGGCAATTCACCGTCCACTACATGCAGATCGGTACGGCATACTCCGCACGCCAGTATTTTTACCTGGACCTGACCGGGCTGTGGCTGCAGCCGTGGCAATTCAGTGAGCACCAAAGGCTTACCCACCTCTTCCAGAACCATGGCATGCATGAAACCTCCTTTTAATCGCCACATATCTTCCATGTAGACGCACCACCGCGGATTTACAGAAAGCAACAAGCCTGACTCCGCAAATTGTAGACCAGTCAGCGATGGTCTCGTCGCCAGCCATGGCACAGAGGGCGGCGCCCGCCCACCCACAACACCCGCCACGACAGGGGCACTCCGTATGGAACCGCAGAGTGATGCACACGACCCTGGTGCGGAAATCTACTGCTATAATGAAACGAGCTTGCGTTGATATCAGCGAGACTGACAACGAGTTCCTGATCAAGGCGGAAATAACCCGGGGTCAAGAAAAAAGATGTCAAGGTCGGTGTGGACAATGGCGTGCTTACCATATTCTGACCGCCCAGTCTGCCGCAGGCGCGCAGCCAGTCGGCGAAGGTCCTGGGAGCGAGGGCTAGGGTGATACTTATATTTGTCCGTTGACTCGCGCTGGCGAGGCCGTCGTGCGGAATACCTGGACCATGTGCGAAAGCCGCTGCGCGGCGGCCGCTAACCTTTTCGCAGTTCCTGCAGGTCTCGCTCCAGTTTTTCCAGGCGGGTAAGGATGGAGTCGGGATAGGTCGGCTGCTTGGCATTGAGGATGGCGGAAGTCAGTGCGTCCAGCCTGGCGTTGAGCCGTTACTCATTACATCGATGCGGCCATCCAGGCGGGAGAATCCTTCTTCCACGCGCTCGATCAGACGGTCGATACGGCTATCCAGGCGCTCGATATGACGCCCGTTTTCCTGGACTTCCTTTTCCATCGCATCGAGTCGCAGACGCAAGGCTTCCACGCCGGGGGCGATCACACCCTCCAGCATCTTGCGCAAACTGTCGATGGTTTCCTGTATGTCCATGAGCGCAGTATGGCGGCGAGATCCTGAAAGAACAAGCATCGAGGCTGGCGCGCTTGCCGCTTTTTGAGGCGATAGCGGAAGACTCCGCCGCCGTTTTCGAAGGAGATCGCCATGCACGAACGAACACCCTCACCTCCGGTATACCACCCGCCCCTCCACCAACGTATATCGCACCTGCCCGCGCAACTCCCATTGTCCGTAAGGCAGATTCCGCCCGTGACTCCACTGGAGCGCGGGTTCCACGATGCAATAGGCCTCGGGGTCAAAGATACAGAGGTCAGCGGGAGCGCCGGCCACCAGGGATGGCGCGGGCAGGCCGATGGCGCGGGCAGGGCCGACACTCAACAGACCCAGCACCGTCATCATGTCCACCACCCCTTCATCCACCAGCCGCAGTGCAAGGGGCAGGAGCCATTCGACCGCGGCGATACCGAAGGGCGCCTGGGTAAAGGTCATGCCCGCGCGATCCACGCCCCAGGGGCTGTGGTCGCTACTGATGGCCGTGATAGCACCGGTGGCTGCGGCGAGACGCAGGGCATCGCGCTCTGCCGCAGGACGCAAAGGCGGCAGGGTCTTGGCGTGAGGGTTGAAGAAACCGACATCCTGCTCGGTGAGCAGCAGGTGGTGGATGCTCACCCCACAACTCACCGGTTCACCCCGCTGACGCGCCGCCGCGACCTCGGCAACCGCGGCGACCGTACTCAAGTGCGGAAAATGAATGGGACAGCCGCTGAGTGCGGCGATGGCGATGTCCCGCTGCACGCCGATCTGCTCCGCCGCCGCCGGACGTCCGGGCAAACCCAAGCGGATGCTCGAATGGCCCTCGTGCATCACCCCCTGGGCCGCCAGTTCCGCTTCTTCGCCATGGAGCCATACCGGCAGGCCGAGATCCGCCGCGTAGCTCAGGGCCAGTCGCAACAAGGCCGCACTGGCCACGGATGCCTTGGCCTGACTGAAAACGATGGCGCCCGCTTCCGCCAAGCCCGCCATCTCGGTCAACGCCGCACCCTGCAGCTGGGTCGTAAGGGCACCGGACAGATGCACCTTGGCCAAGTCCAGGCGATCCGCCAGCGTGCGCTGCGCTTGTAGGACGGCTGGGTTATCCGCCATGGGCTGGGTGTCCGGGCGCAGTACGACCTGGGTCACCCCACCCGCCACCGCCGCGCGCAATTCGCTGGCGAGATCACCATCCCGTCCGTGACCGGGCGTGTGCCCCTGAAAAGCGGTCTCGATGAAGCCGGGGCAGGCGATCAGCCCGCTGCCATCCAACACCTCTTCCGCCGTAAAGCCGACAGGCAGCGTGCCCCGCGCGACGATTCGGCCATCCGCCATGGCCAGATCCGTGACCGCATCAAACCCGTCATGGGGGTCCATCACCCGAATGTTGCGTATCATCCTGCGCATGGCCTTCACTCCCCACCCGCCGCGCCCGCGAGGATGGCGAGCACCGCCATCCGCACCGCCAGACCATGGGCCACCTGTTGGAGAATCACCGCCTGCGCGCCATCGGCCACCTCCGAGGCGATTTCCACCCCGCGGTTCATGGGACCCGGATGCAGCACCAGCGCGCCGGGGTCCGCCCATCGCAGCCGCTCCGGCGTCAGTCCGAACCGACCGTGGAACTCATCCAGGCTAGGCAGACGGTGCGACACCATGCGCTCCCGTTGCAGGCGCAGGGCGCAAATCACATCCACGCCGCGCAAACCGGCCCGCAGATCGTGGTAGACATGCACCCCCAGCGCCGAGAGCGCCTCGGGCACCAGGGTACTTGGGCCGATGACGCGAATTTCCGGGCAGCCGAGAATGGACAAGGCATGTATCTGCGAGCGCGCCACCCGCGAATGCAGCACATCGCCGACAATGGCCACCACCCGGTCTTCGATGGGTCCCGCCAGGCGGCGGATGGTGAACACGTCCAGCAAAGCCTGCGTCGGGTGGGCATGTTGGCCATCGCCGGCGTTCACCACCAGCACCGAGTCGCCAAGATGGCGGACGACCAGATGGGCCGCCCCCGCCTCCGGGTGGCGAATGACGAAACCATCCACCTGCATGGCCACCAGATTATCGACCGTATCCATGAGGGATTCGCCTTTGCTGGCGCTACTGGTGCCGACAGCGATATTCAGCACATCCGCCGAGAGGCGTTTGGCGGCCAGTTCAAAGGTGCTGCGGGTGCGCGTGCTGTTCTCAAAGAAGAGGTTGACGATGGTGCGTCCGCGCAGGGTGGGGGTCTTTTTGACACTGCGGTTCGCGATACTGAGGAAAGACTCCGCCGTATCCAGTATCTGGAGCAGTTCCCGCTCCCGCAGACCTTCGATACTCAGCAGGTGGCGGAGTCGGCCCTGTGCGTCGTATTGCAGGTTACCTTCACCAAAACGCAGGGTGGCACTCATGGCTGCGGTCCCCGCTGCTCCAACTCCAAACGGAGCGGATCGGGGCCGCGCAGTTTGATATGTTCGCCCGCGGTGGCGTTCAGGCGCAACGCGGCGACGTCGGCGGTCACCGGTAATTCGTGCCCGCCGCGATCCACCAGCACGGCCAGACGGATGCGGGCAGGCCGTCCATAGTCGAAAATTTCGTTCATCGCGGCGCGCACCGTGCGACCAGTGTACAGGACATCGTCGATCAGGATGAGGTCGCGGCCCTCCACGTCGAAGGGAATATCCGAGGCGCGCACCTGGGGGTGCAGGCCGATCTGGCTGAAGTCGTCGCGATAAAAGGAAATGTCCACCTGCCCCAGGGGTTGCTGCAAGCCGAGCGCGGCGTGGAGGGTGCGCGCCAGCCAGACGCCGCCGGTAAAAATGCCGATCATCGCCGTTTGCTCCGGGTCGATGAGGGGGCGCAGATCACGCGCCATGCCCTCCAACAGTGCGGTCACGTCCCAGTCCGTTGTCATGTGTGTCTCCCGGCACGATGAAAAGTCCACAAAATTTCGCAGGCTGCGGCCTGATCCCGCAAACGATTCCGCTTTTTCTCGGAAAAGGTGCGATCTTTCAGGAGCCATTCGGCGGCATGGCTACTCAGACGCTCATCCACCCAATGGATAGGCAACGGGAAACGCCGTTGCAACCGTTCGGCAAAATTGCGCACCCGGTCCACCATGCATCCCTCACGGCCATCCATGTGCAGGGGCAAACCCAGGACCAGCGCGCGGGGTTGCCATTCTCTGAGGATACGCGCGAAGCCCTCCCAATCCGGACCACGCTCGCCATTGCGCAGGGTGGCGATCCCTTGCGGCGCCAGACCGGATTCTCCCAGAACCGCGATTCCGATACGGCGCTCCCCGAAGTCTATCCCGAGCAGCGGCCCATCCCGCTCAGGCATGACCCGCCGCACCGCTGAGCAGACGCATGTCTACCCCCAGCAGGCGCGCCGCGGCCTGCCAGCGCTCACTGGCGGGCAGATCGAAGATCACCGCCATGTCCAGGGGGCCGTGCAGCCAAGCGTTTTCTTTCAGTTCCTCTTCCAGTTGCTGCGCGCCCCAGCCGGCATAACCCAGCGCCAGCAGGTAGCGCTGCGGCTCCTCATGCTGGGCAATGGCCTGCAGGATATCCGACGAACTGGTCAGGGCCAGATCATCATTCACTTCCAGACTGGAGAGCCATTCACCCCGCGGAGCGTGCAGAATGAATCCGTGCTGAGGCTGCACCGGCCCGCCCCAGTATACCGGGCGATGAATCATTTCCTCGGACGGCTGGATATCCACCGCGCGCAGGGCGTCGGACATATTGATGTCCACCAGGCGGTTGATGACCACGCCCATGGCGCCTTCGACACTGTGCTCGCAGACCACGATCACGGTGCGGTCAAAAACGCCGTCGTGCAGGCCCGGCATGGCGATGAGCAGATGATTTTTGAGAGAAGAAAAGGTCATAAGTCCCATGATACGTGTTTTAACGCGAAAACGGCAGATACCGTGATCGATCGCCACGGATCGGGCGCATCACCGCCCTCGTTCCAGACGTTGCCAGAGCAGTTCTGCCGCGTCGATCCCGAAGAAGCGCCTGATCTCCCGCGCCCCGGTGGGGCTGGTGACATTGATCTCCGTCACATACCCGCCAATCACATCCAGACCGACAAAGAGCAGGCCCGCGGCGCGCAAGGCCGGTCCTATCGCCGCGCAGATCTCCTGATCGCGGTCATTCAGCGGCGCCGCCACCCCGGTCGCCCCCGCCACCAGATTGCCGCGAAAATCCGCGGCCGAAGGCACCCGCAGCAGGGCACCCGGCACGGGCACACCATCCACCATGAGAATCCGTTTGTCGCCCTCGCGGATGGCGGGCAGGTAACGCTGCGCCATCACGTAACGCTGACCCCAGCCCGTCACCGTCTCCAGAATGCTGCCCACATTCCGGTCCCGCCGGTGCAGATAGAATACACCCTCCCCCCCCCGCGCCGAGAGCGGTTTGACGACGATCTCGCCATGCTCGACGAGAAAGGCTCGTAAATCCCCAAGATCGCGGCTGACCAGCAAGGGTGGCAGAAACTCCGGGAAATGCAGGGCGTAGAGTTTTTCGTTGGCGTTACGCAGACTGACCGGATCGTTGACCACCCAAGTCCCCGCGTGCTCCAGCAGATAACAGGCGGTGAGATACTCCAGATCCACGGGCGGGTCCTTGCGCATCAACACGACATCCATGTCGGCGAGGGGCCGTTCCTCGGGTTCACCCAGCGTGCTGTAATCTTCCACGCCGTCACGCGCAACGACGGCCCGCAATCGTCCCCAGGAACGTCCTTCGCGCAAAAAGAGATCCGCCGGGGTAAAGACCCAACACGCATGCCCGCGCGCCTGTGCCGCCAGCAACATGGCGAAGGTGGTGTCCTTGGCGGGCTTGATCCCGGCGATGGGGTCCATGAGCACAGCGGCTTTGAGCACGCTCACAGCGCAGACTCCCGCACCACATCCTGCACTCGCCAGTCCGCCATTTCCCGCGCCGCAGCCACCAACGCCAGGCGGGCGATCACCCCATAGGCGTAATAACGGTTCACCGGCGCATCGGGAGGTGATTGCCGGCAGGGGGCCACACAAGTCTGCCCAAAGGCCATGGGCTCGAAGTGCGCGCCCGGCGCATTGAGATTCTCGTCCCGCCCACGCTCCGTATGCACTCGATAGAAGCCACCCAGTACCTGCTGGCCGATCATGTACACCACCGGTTCCGCCACCGCCTCCCGGGCCGTCTGCTCGAAGGTATAAACGCCCTCCTGGATGAAGACATCGCTGACTGGCAGCCCTTCCTTGCTCTTGGCCATACGGCTGCGCTCCTTCCGGTTGAGATCGAGAAACTCCTCGCCCGAATATGCCGTCATGATGCCCATGCCGTAAGTGCCGGCGTCGGCCTTGACGATGACAAAGGGCCGTTGACGGATACCGTAATGCGCATAACGCTCGCGGGTGATCTCCAGGACCGCATCCACATTGGCGACCAGGCATTCACGGCCCTCTGAACGCATAAAATCGATGCCCTGGCAGCGGCGGAAAATCGGGTCGATCAGCCAGGGGTCGATGCCGATCACCCCCGCCAACTCCTGTGCCGCAGAGCGATAATGGGTGAAATGCTGGGATTTGCGACGGCTACGCCAGCCCGCCGCCAGAGGAGGCAGAATAGGCTGCTCCAGATCCGCCAATATTTCCGGTACGCCGCCAGACAAATCGTTATTCAACAAGATCAGCTGCGCATCGAAGCCGGCTATCGCGATACGTCCGCCCTCCCGCCGCAGTGACTCCAGGATCAACCGGTTACCCGAGGGCAACGCATAGACCGAGCGATCCTCCAAAGTCAGTGAGCCCACCCGTACTTCCAAGCCGGACAGTTCCAGCAGCTCGCGCAGCCGTGCCACGTTTTCCAGGTAAAAGAGGTTACGGGTGTGGTTTTCCGGGATCAGCAGTATCCGCTCCAGACCCGGATGATACTGATTGAGAAAGTGCTGGATCGCGGTCACATAGAGCGCGGAAAAATCTGGATTGAGATTGTTGAATCCCGCCGAAAACAGGTTGGTATCCACGGGCGCCAGTTTGAAACCCGCATTGCGCAGGTCCACGGAAGCATAAAAAGGCGGCGGCGTCCGTTGCCATTGCCCGCGGAACCAGCGCTCGATCGCACACTGTTCGGCGATCAGGTGCCGCTCGATATCCAGCAGAGCCTCCACCCGGTCCGTGGCCAGGAAAGGGATGTCCCGCAACACTTCTGTCATATGTTTATCCTAGAATCGTTGAGCAACAGGAACATAGCTCTTCGGCTGTTCTCCTATATACACCTGCGTGGGCCGGAAAATCCGGTTATCCGCCAGTTGCTCCCGCCAGTGCGCCAACCAGCCGGCGGAGCGCGCCATCGCAAAAATGGGCGTAAAAAGATCTGCCTTGATGCCCATCTCGTGGTATAGCACCCCCGAGTAGAAGTCCACGTTCGCGTGGACACCCTTGGGACCGAGGCGCTCGGTCGCCTGACGTTCCACTTCCATCGCGATCTCGAAAAGTCGGCTGTGACGCAGATTGCCATGACTGGCGAGTTCCTCCATCATCCCCTTGAGCAGGGTGGCGCGCGGGTCACGCGTCTTGTAGACGCGATGCCCGAAACCCCAGATTTTTTCCTTGTTCGCCATTTTACCATCGAGATAAGCGCCCACGCGCTGGACGGTGCCGATATCCTCCAGCATCTCCACCACCTTCTGATTGGCACCGCCGTGCAACGGGCCAGCCAGGGTTCCGATGGCACCGCCGATGACGTGGTAGGGGTTGGTCAGCGTAGAACCGGTCACCAGCACCGAGAAGGTACTGGCGTTGATGGTGTGTTCGGCATGCAGAATCAGACAGGAATCGAGAATGTCGACAAAGGCCGGATCCGGCTCATGACCGGACAGCATATACAGGAAATTGGCTGCATGACTCAGATCGGAACGCGGCGGGATGGGGTCGTTACCAAAACGCATCTGTTCCCACATGGCGACGATGGTGGGTATGCGGGCGATGATCCGCATCGCCATCGCATCGAGGTGGGGCGTATTTTCGCGCTCGGCGTCAGAAAGCTCTTGCTGCGGATAGAACATGCCCAGACTCGCCACGGCACAGTGCAGCATATCCATGGGGTGTCCGGTCACTGGCATGAACTTCATGATTTCCCGGACGTTATACTTGACTTGCCGGTGCGCGCGCAGACCGCGATCGAATTGATCCAGCGCTTTGGCGCTCGGCAACGCGCCGTCGAGGAGCAACAGCGCCACTTCTTCATAATTGCTGTGTTCTACCAGATCGGCAATGGTGTAACCACGATACGTCAAGAAGCCCGCAGCCCCATCAATATGAGAAACACTGGAATGGGTTGCAGGGACTCCTTCCAAGCCTGGAGCAAAGTGCGTATCCGCCATGCGGAACTCCTTCTATCGTGGTAGCGATGATCCAACCGAGGCGGAAAACGCTAGAAATCATTCCCGTGGCATGATAACCCGCCCACAAAATAAAAGGGAGGCCATCGAGCCTCCCATCGGGGCGCCGCCATACCGACGCCAAAGATCAGGCCGAGAAGGAAGATCCACACCCGCAGGTGGTCGTGGCGTTGGGATTCTTGATGACGAACTGCGCACCTTCCAAGCCCTCGCTGTAATCGATCTCCGCGCCCGCCAGATACTGATAGCTCATGGGATCGATCAGGAGACTTACGCCAAACTGCTGCACTTCCGTATCGCCTTCGTTCATGTTTTCATCGAAGGTGAAGCCGTACTGAAAGCCAGAACAGCCACCTCCGGTCACAAAGACGCGAAGCTTCAGGGCGTCGGACCCTTCCTCCTCGATCAGCGACTTGATCTTTTCCGCCGCATTATCGGTCAATGTCATGACCGGGGGAATGGCATCCAGATTCGTCATGGTTTCTGTTGCTGTGCTCATTACGTGTCACTCCATGCGCCGCAGCGCTTCATCCAGTGGATAGTCGAGTATTCTGCTCGCATTTACGCGGGGGCGTCAAGTCGAGACAAGGACCAGTTGAAGACCGGTTCAACCTCTCCGCGACGAGAATCGACCCCTCCGGAGCCGTTCGGCCCAAAAATCAGCCCGCCGCCTGGGTCGAGCGCCGCAAACGCGACAGGAGACGGCGCGCCATTTCGCCAAAGAGTTCCGTCTGCGTCGGATGCGGATGAATGGCACCGGCCACCTGCTCCAACGTCAGGCCGGCGCTGACCATCAGTACCGCCTCACCCACCAGGGTATCGGCGTGGTCCGCAAGAAAATGCACGCCCACAATACCGTGACTCACCCTATCAGCCACCATCTTGATGAGTCCATCGGTCTCACCGGTCATCATGGCCTTGGCATCGATGCTCAGCGGTGCCTTGACCTCAACCGCATCAATTCCCACCGCCTTGGCCTGCTCCAGGGAATATCCGACAAAAGCGCACTGCGGACGGGTGAAGGTGACGCCACTGTCTTTGGCGGCATCATAGCGGGCGTCCTGACCCAGCAGATGGGTGGCAGCCACGCGTCCCTGCTGACCGGCCGTGTGGGCCAGCATGTAACCACCGATCACGTCGCCTACGGCATAGATATGGGGCACACTGCTCCGTCCGCTGGCATCGGCCGCGATGGCGCCGCGCTCGCCCAAGGCCACCCCCGCTGCGGCAAGATTCAGACCGTGTGTATCCGGACGCTTTCCCGTCGCGACCAACAGGAGATCGCAGGCGTAACTCGCCGTCTCCTCACCAACCTGGTAGCGGATCTCCAACTGGCCGGGCCGTCCAGTAATCTCCGCCACCTTGACCCCGGTCAGCACCTGCAAGCGCGGACTATTGCGGGTCAATACCTGCATCAACTGCGCCGCGATTTCTTTCTCCATTTCCGCCACTGGCCGAGGCAGGGCTTCCAACACCCGCACCTCGGCACCGAAATCATGGAACATCTGCGCCATTTCCATACCGATGGCCCCCGCGCCGATGACACAGAGGCGCTTGGGAGGCTGGGACAGATTCCAGACCGTATCGGAAGTCACCGCGGCACCACTCTTCAGCGCCTCCTGAATACCGGGAATCGGCGGCACAAAAGCCGGGGCGCCCGTAGCGATGACGCAAGCGCCAAAACTCAGCGTGCGCGCATCCTTTCCGGTGATTTCGACGCTATGGTCACTGATAAAGCGGGCATAGCCCTCCAGCACCTGAATCTTCATGCCCCGATCGGTTTTCAGGGCCATTTCCCCGCGGGTCTGGAGGATGCCGCGCCGGTGCCGCTCCAGTTGCGCCCAATCCAACCTGGGCGCGCCCAGCGTCAGCCCCATGGCCGCATCATGCTCGCGGTCACGGATACGGTCCGCAGCGGCACGCCAGGCCTTGGAGGGGATACAACCCCGCCAGAGACATTCGCCGCCCGGCAACGGGGCGTCATTGACCATGGCGACCTGGATACCGTGTTCCGCCAACTCGCGGGCGCAATCCTCACCGCCTGGGCCGGCGCCGATAACCAGCACCTGCACGTCGTGCTCGCCTTCGGGAATCCTTGGCCCGCCGCTACCCAGCCACGCCTCCGGATACTCTACGGCCTGCTTCAGATCCTGGAGGAACAGGGCGGCTTCCGCGCCATTCACCACCCGATGATCAGCGGTGATGGTGATGGGCATGCCTTCGGGACCATTACCGGCGATGGCGACAATGGCCGCCGTGCCGGGAGTGACGATGGCATCGAACTGGGTGATGCCATACATACCCATGTTGGAGATGGTAAAGGTCGGATGAGTGTATTCGGGTGGGCTGAGACGGCGTTTGCGCGCCTTCTCCACCAGCGGGGTCCATTCGGTCTGCAGTTGGTCGAGTCCTTTGCGCTCGACGCCCCGCAGAACGGGCACCACCAGACCGCCGTCTTCCGTGGTCGCGGCGATGCCGATATCATGCTGATGTCGCTCAACAATATGGTCCGTCGGCTGATACGCGGCATTGACCAGCGGATGCTGGGCAAGGGCTTGGGAGGCAGCCTTGGCAAGGGCCACGGTGAGGGAGGCCTTATGCGCCTTGGCGGCGCGGATCAGCGCCTCGGGCCTGACCTTGACCGTGACATGGAAGACCGGAATGCTCAAAGCAGCCACCATCGCCTGACTAATGGCCTTTTCGATGGCCGTCATGGGGCGGCCATGACCAGGTACCGCCGGTTCGGCAGGGCGCGCGGAAGGCCCCGATGCCACACTGCCCGCGCCGACCGCCAGCACATCGGCCGCCACAATCACCCCCGCGGGACCGCTGCCACGCAGACCATCGAGATCGACCCCCTGTTGCCCGGCCAACCGACGGGCAAAGGGGCTGGCCGCTCCCTGCCGGGGACGCGCCGCCGGGGACGCCCCCGGTATCAGAGCGCGCGCGACCGGAGTGTCTGCCGCAAACGCGGGTGCTGGCGCCGTACCGGTTTTGTTTACCGCTCCGGCGGTGCTGATGGTAGCACTTTCATGGCGCACCCGCTCCGGCGACTCTACCATCCAGGCGAGAACCTCGCCCACTGGCACCACGGTATCCACCGCTACCCGTGGACCCGAGAGGTATCCCGCGCGAAACACCTCGACATCCATGATCGCTTTGTCGGTTTCCACCGTCGCCACCACATCGCCGCGCTGAATCTTGTCGCCGAGAGATTTTTCCCAGGACACCAGCACACCCTCGGTCATGGTATCAGAGAGCTGCGGCATCTTGACGGCATAACCCTCAGGAGTAGATGAGACGGCAGGGTCGGCCTCGGGCACAGCACTTGACACAGCGCTCGCCGCGGCGGGTGCTGCCTGCGCCGGAGTCACCACCGCCGCCTCCGCGCTTTCCGCCAGATAGCCGATCGCTCCACCCACCGGGATGACACTATTCACTTCAACCAACGGTCCCGCCAGATACCCGGAACGAAAAACCTCGACGTCCATGATCGCTTTGTCGGTTTCCACCGTCGCCACCACGTCGCCGCGCTCCACCCGTGCACCCACGGGCTTTTCCCAAGAGACGAGGACCCCTTCCGTCATGGTGTCGGAAAGTTGCGGCATCTTGATGACGTAAGGTTCAGCCATGTTTCACCATTATTGAATCAAACCGAGATTGAGAGGGAGACCGCGGCGTTATCACCCGGGAGTGGCCGCGACCGGCCCCCGGACAGACCGCCGATCGCTATCGGCCCAGCATCTTCCGCACAGCGGCGACGACATCCGCCGCGTTGGGGATGGCGGCCTTTTCCAGGCGGCGATTGTAGGGGATCGGCACATCCAGGGCATGCACACGCACCGGTGCCGCATCCAGATCGAAGAAGCACTCTTCATTGATGATCGCCATCACTTCGGAACCCACCCCCACCGGGGCTTCATCTTCTTCGACAACCAGGGCGCGGTGGGTCTTGCGCACGCTGGCCGCGATACCCGCCCGATCCATGGGCCTGAGCGCCCGAAGATCAATGACCTCGGCATCGATACCGTACTCCTCGGCCAATTTCTGCGCCGCGTCCAGCGCCCAATGCACACTGATGTTGTAAGCGAAAAGGCTGATGTCCTTACCCGGTCGCATCACTTCAACCCCTTCCAACGGGGTGAAAAATTCCGTGTCCGGTATTTCACCCTTGAGATTGTACATGGCCTCGTGCTCAAGAATGACTACCGGATCATCGCAGCGCACGGCACTTTTCAGCAACCCATAGGCATCGCGCGGCGTTGCCGGAGTCACCACCCGCAAACCAGAAATGCCCATGAAAACCCTTTCCATGCGTGCCGAATGCTGGGCACCCAACTGGTGCGCCGTGCCGCCCGGTACCCGCATGACAAAGGGACAACGGATGCGGCCACCAGACATGTAGTGGATTTTTGCCGCGTTGTTCATGAGCTGATCCATCGCCAACCAAGCGAAGTTGACACTCATGATCTCGACGATGGGACGGGCGCCAACCATGGCGGCGCCTACTCCAATGCCGGTGTAGCTGTTTTCGGAGATTGGGGTATCGATCACCCGCTGGTCGCCATACTTGGCAAAAAGGCCGCTGGTCGCCTTGTAGGTCCCACCGGCGACGCCGATATCTTCTCCCATGGCGAAAACCAGCGGATCCCGCGCCATTTCCTCATCGTGGGCACGCAGGATACCCTGCCAATACATCATTTCAGCCATGGCTATTTGTCTCCTTCCACGTACACATAACGGGCGACATCCTCCACGCGCGGCTCCGGGCTCTCCACGGCGAAGCGCACGATCCCGTTCTCGATCTCGTCCTGTACGGCCTGATCCAAGGCATGAAACTCCTCCCCACTGATGACGTTGGCATCCATCA
This sequence comes from Acidithiobacillus ferrianus, assembly GCF_010378095.1. Lineage (GTDB taxonomy): Bacteria > Pseudomonadota > Gammaproteobacteria > Acidithiobacillales > Acidithiobacillaceae > Acidithiobacillus > Acidithiobacillus ferrianus. The sequence continues at coordinate 439,052 of NZ_WNJL01000037.1, forward strand.
GGCGACGCTGGTAAATACCGATGGGATCGCGCTGCGCCCATTCCTCCACCTCTTCCCTGGAACGGTAGGCACCGGAATCGGACATGGAATGTCCGCGCAGGCGATAGGTCATCAATTCCAAAAAGTAGGGTTTGCGTTTTTCACGCACATGTTGTATCGCCCTTTCGGCGTGGGCCATGACCACATCGATATCCTGGCCATCGCATTGCGCCGCCTCGATACCGTAGGGGGCCACGCGTTTGTACTGATTGATCTCCACCGTAGAACGCTCGATGGCGGTACCAATGCCGTAGAGATTGTTTTCGCAAACGAACAGCACGGGCAGATTCCACAGACTCGCCATGTTCATGGTCTCGTGGAAAGTGCCCTGATTGTTGGCACCATCGCCCAGAAAGCAGATGGAGATTTCATCGCCACCGCGCAACTGAATGGCTTTGGCGAAGCCCGCGGCCAACGGAAAAGGACCGCCGACCAAGGCGTAGCCGCCCATGAAACGCACATCGGGATCGAAGAGATGCATGGAACCGCCGCGGCCCTTGGAGCAACCCGCCTCTTTACCGAAGAGCTCAGCCATCAACGCCTTGGGGTCCATTCCCGACTTCAGCGCGTGAATGTGGTCGCGATAACCAGTCACCACGTAGTCCGAACCGGGACGGGCCTGTTCCAGCACGCCGATGGCGCAGGCTTCCTCACCAGGATACAGATGCAAAAAACCGCCGATCTGGCGTTCGTGATAAGCCTCCGCGCAGCGCTCCTCGAAACGGCGGGCAAAAAGCATTTCACGCAACAGGCGCTTCTGGTCCGTAGCGTCCATGGTCCTCCCAGGCAAAAATATATGGACCGCATCGCCGGGATGCAGGTCACGGGTGAATGTTGATGAGAGCTAAATCTTGGGAATGATGGCCTAGGCCACGGCAAAGCGTCAAGAGTGCTTGCTTATGGGGCACCCGCGTTCCGCGGGCCCGCAAGGACGTTTCCAACCAGAAACGGGAGACCGAATAACGCCGGAGAAAATATTTGTCCTCGTTCGGGACGCAGCAAAAAAGGGCGGGAGGGCCGCCCATAAACCTGCCAGAGGAGGCACTAGTCACAACCGTTCACAACTACCACATCATATTTAGCAAAATACATGCCAACATAGACATCCGCAAAATACATGGTTATTCACCGCTCTCGGCAATAATTGCCCCAACATGGGGCAGCCGCGTATTGAACTGGTGCATTATTCACCGGCATAGAGAAAATGAAGCAAAAAATAGGCGCCTCCAGGAGGCGCAAAAAAGCCCGCCTATCTCTATGGCGCATCCTCAAGATATTCAGGTCTAAAGAAACCGCTAGCGACGCTTATCGCACCTCGATCTTGACCAGGATGCGGAGGGTGAGTGGATCCCCACTCGCGTTGAGGCTGTAGGCATGATTTCCCGTTTTGCTGCAACGCTGTCGATGTGCGATTCCGCTAGCGTTACACGGAACAGCCCCGGAAACTCGGGGCTGTTGGAAGGGTACGGATTAGAACATGAAACCGGTTTCTAGCATGCCACGGAGCTGCGTAGTATTGGTGAGGCCAGACAGTCCATATCCCATAGGGGCAGAGGCCGTGACATAAGAGAGATCCGCCCGCGCGAAAAAACCGCCATCCTGATAGGTGGGGGTCAGCGTAATAGACCAGGCATGTGAATCCGCAGGCAAGTCCGTCAAGGTAGACGCCACACCGGTGCTATTGAGCCCTTCCCCAGGCTTTCCGCCGACGCCCAAATATTCCACCCGGCCGGCCAAAGAGATGGTGTTGGTGAAGCTGTAATCGGCCAGCACGGAAGCCCCGTAATTGGAAAAAGCGTGCGGAATGGACAATCGGACCGATCCGGGGGTGTGCATATATTGCACATAGGGCTCAATCATCCACGGTCCCGAACTGTAGAGATACTCCACGCCATAGATATCGCTGGATGTCCCATATGATGAATAAGCCACTTGCGGGGAGCTTGTACGTACATTACCGAGCGGCCCCTGCGCATAGAAACTCACGGTATTGGAACCATCGATGGCATAGCTCAGCAACCCACTCATGACATTATAGCGATTGGAGTAATAACCATCGTTCAAAGAAACGGAAGCGCTGACAGGGCCTTTACTGGCGTTAAACTGAACACCACGGCTGACGATCGGCTCCACATCCCACAGCAGACCGCGTTCGATATTGATATTCTGGTAGGTAAAGCCGCCCTCGGCGCCAAGAAGCGTGGGAAGTTTGCCTATCTCTACAGAGTAATTCGAAGACGGGGCGTACTTTAAGTAGGCGAGGGGCATGGCCCCGAAATCATTGATGTTGCTCACGGAGGAAGGAATAGCGGCCGCCAGCGTGGGGAAGCTGTAAGCGCCCGCCTGGATATAAAACTGCAGCGGACCGGTATTCTTTTGAATAATGACCATTCCATTGGTGATATCCGCGCCGACATGCTTGGCCCCTAGGGTGCCCGCCGCACCCTGCGGGAAATCCTGGTAAAAAGCCATACCGCTGGCGACACCCTGCACATCCAGCTTACCGAGGGGACCGGCGCTGAAGGTCAAGGGGGCAGGTATGGACAGGGGGCTGGCCTCGGCTACCCCGACGATCATGGGCAGACTCAAGGCGACGGCGGCAAGCACTGACCTGCGCACGGAACGGGAAGCGGGAATGATGTTGTGATACGACATGGCGACTCCTTGGTTTGTATAAAAAAATTGACCGCTGTTGCTAATTAGCAAATGTCATGCCACTAACAACCCACCAAAGAGTAATCATGCCACACGTGCAAAACAAGGGATTCATGATGTTTCCCAACGGGGCAAGCCGGCCACCATGCACCATGATGGTGCTAGAAGCACCATCATGGTGCATACTCGGCTTTTCACCTCAGTCATTCGACCCTAAGATGACGCCCCATCACCGCCAACGTCGTCAGTCGTCATCATGCCGCCAGCGCCCCGCCCAAGGTGGAGGTCCCCGACGCTCCCATGGTCGGGGGCCGTAGACCCTCGCCGGCCTCGCTGTCACATAGTAACCCGGTGGCGGTGGTGGCGGCGCGTAGTAGACCGGTGGAGGGGGCGGCGCGTAGTAACCTGGTGCATCACCGAGAAATACGCTCAATCCCGGAATAGCAATCCCCAAAGACGGTCCATCATCTGCCCATGCGCCGGGCGCGCAAGTCAGGCCGCAAGCGAACATCACACCGCCGGCAAACGCCAGCCAGCGTGGACGAACAGCGAATGCCCTTGGCTTAATCATCAGAAAACTCCTTGTCTCGGTTAAGGAAACACCTGGGGAACAAGCACCGAGCCAAAAATCGTATGCCGCCTTCCAGATGGGACGCCCCTGTAGTAAAGCACAAATAATGCCAGGATTTTCATACATATTTTTCAATCAGTTATAAAAAAGCCTGTGGAAAAACGGCTACAATTCCGTCCGCATATCAGACATCTCTATTATTTTCAGCGCATTACACTGTCGCTCCGCCTCACGAGACCGTGCCCCTGGCAAAAGGGGCCGGTAACGCGCCGATCCGCACGGAGAGTCCTTCATGGCAATAACGCAATATGCGCCAGCCCCATCTCCTCCGGCAGCGAGAACATGCGGTTCATGTTTTGCACAGCCTGCCCAGCAGCCCCTTTCACCAGATTATCGATGACCGAGAGAATAACCACCCGCCCTGGCCGCGGCTGATGCAAGGCTATGCGGCAGACGTTGGCGCCCCGCACGGAACGAGTGGCGGGATGACTGCCGAAGGGCATCACATCCACAAAGGGCTCGCCGGCATAGCGACGCGCGAAGAGATCCTGCAATGCCGCGTCACTCAGGGGTCGACGCAGTTGACCGTAGAGGGTGGCATGGATACCGCGAATCATGGGCATAAGGTGCGGCGTGAACTGCAACTCCAGTCCGCTGCCACGGATATCGGAAAGCACCGCCTCTATTTCTGGCCGGTGCCGGTGGCCGCTCACCCCGTAGGCATTGACGCTGTCCGCCACCTCGGGAAAGATGAGGTCAACCCGGGCAGCGCGGCCCGCGCCACTGACACCCGACTTACAGTCCGCGATCAGCCCACCGTCTTCCAGCAAGCCTTCCGCCAGAAGCGGAGCAAAGCCGAGGATGACCGCCGTCGGGTAACAGCCCGGGTTGGCCACCAGTCGCGCTTCCCCAACCTGCTTCCGGTAGTATTCCGGCAAGCCGTACCGGGCCTCGGCCAGAGCCTCTGGCGCGCGATGCGCCATGCCGTACCACCGGGCAAAAAGCCCGGCGTCGGCCAAGCGAAAATCGGCTCCCAGGTCAATGACTCGCACCCCTTTGGCCAAGAGCCCCGGGGCATGATCCATGGCCACCCCATGGGGCGTCGCGAAAAACACCACATCGAGCGTGTCCAGTTCCGCAAGATCCGGAGGGGTGTAGCAAAGATCACCATAACCACGCAGATTGGGGAAATGCGCATCCACGCGCTGCCCGGCTTCGGCGCGGGACGTAATGACCGCCACCTCGACCTCCGGGTGCGGCAGCAGCAAACGGAGCAACTCCACCCCGGTATAACCCGTACCTCCGACAATACCCGCGCGAATCATACGTTCCTCCATATTATTAGCCATAACGGAAAAAGCCGCCCGAGGGCGGCCTGCTTTCCGATCCGAAGCGTGCGCGACTAACGCTTGGAGAACTGGTGGCTCCGCCGGGCCTTATGCTTGCCGACCTTTTTGCGCTCCACTTCGCGGGCGTCACGGGTGACGAAGCCAGCGCTGCGCAACGGCCGCCGCAGGGTTTCATCATAGACCATGAGGGCGCGGGTGATGCCATGGCGGATCGCACCGGCCTGACCACTGGCCCCTCCGCCACTGACATTGACCAGAATGTCGAACTGGCCGCCATGACCCGTCAGTTCCAAGGGCTGCATGACCACCATGCGCGAGGTCTCACGACCAAAGTAGTCTTCCAGGGTGCGCTTGTTGATGACGATCTTGCCTGAGCCCCGACGCAAGTACACGCGGGCTGTTGCACTTTTACGCCGACCGGTACCGTAGTATTGTTCCATGGAGTCTTCGCCTTAAACGTTCAGGGGTTGTGGCTGCTGCGCCGAATGGGGATGCTCGGAACCGGTATAGACCTTGAGCTTCTTGAACATCGCCCGACCCAGGGGATTCTTGGGCAGCATGCCCTTGACCGCGAGTTCGATGATCCGTTCCGGGTGCGTCTCCATCATCTTCTCGAAGGAGGCACGCTTCAGGTTGCCGACGTAGCCGGTGTGATGGTAATACATTTTATCCTTGGCCTTGTTGCCGGTAACCGTGATCTTGTCGGCATTGATGACGACCAGATAATCGCCGGTATCGGCATGGGGCGTGTACTCGGGCTTATGCTTGCCACGCAGACGCTTGGCCAACTCTGAAGAGAGGCGGCCCAGGACTTTATCGGTGGCATCCACCACGAACCAGTCCCCCTGCACTTCATGAGACTTGGCAGAATAGGTCTTCATCACACGACTCCCGCTTCGGGTTTTTCAATAAGGGGCGGGAGAATAGCGGTGACAGGGGCGGATGTCAAGGCGTTGGCACGTTCGCGGGCGGCAAAATGCAGGCCACCCGCTGCCGCGCGCACCCCCAACCTCCAGTGTTTTTCCAACGTGCCTATGCACAGATCGGGATTTGCGCACCGGTCCGCGGCAATACACGAAATTCGGTGGCACTTCAGACGGGTTTATTTTATTCTTTCAGTTACTGGCGACTCGCCGCCTCTGGGTTGCCGTCGGGCTCTCGGACCCTGGGCGCGAAGCACACGTCGGCTTGGCTGGTCCGGTAGCGCCCTGAAATCCTCGACGCTTGCGCGCCATTAGAAACACTGAAGTTCATAAGGATATCTCATGGAAGATGTTCACGTTCGGCTTGAGGGTTTGCGCAAGAGTCCGCTGGTTTCCGTCGTATTGATGGCGTACAAACGACCCGAGTATTTAAGGATCACCATCGCCTCGGTTCTCGAACAAACCATGCGTGATTTTGAACTGATTGTTGCGGACAACTCCAACGCGCCGGAAATCGCCCGGATGTGTACGGAGTTCAACGACGAACGCATTCGTTACATCGGCAATGAAATCACCCTCCCGATGGTGTCAAACGCAAAACTCGGCATGCGGCTGGCCCAAGGTAAATACATTGCCAACATCCATGATGATGATGTAGTAGATACCAAATTTCTGGAAACCCTCATTCTCCCCATGGAGCGGGACGAGCACGTTGGTCTCGTGTTTTGTGACCATACAATCATCGATGCGGATGGCACGGAGAATGTAGCGGTATCTGATCATAACTCGAATGCATGGGGACGGGCACATTTGGCCGAGGGGGTGCTCATTGACCGGGTGGGCGCCCTTTTCAATCAGGTAATACCGGCACCCTCCGGACGAGTGTTCAGGACAGGGTCCATAGATCTGGACGAAATATATGAGGAGGTGGGTTATGCATACGACTGGTGGATGTCCTTCCTGCATTGCAAATCCGCATTCGATTGTTACTACGTGCCCGCGAGGTTGATGTCCTACCGGGTACATGGAGGCTCTGCGTCATCTTCAGGAACCTTGAAGCAAAATGAAAACCTCCTGTTTATACTTGGTTATTTCTTGACGCACCAGTCCTTTCCGGAAAAAAAACGCCTTATCCAGAAAAAACTCGTCAAGTCCAGCCTGTCCGTGGCAAAATGTCACCTGCTGCTGGGCGACAATGCCGCGGCTCGGAGCGTCGCCATGAAGGCCTTTCGCCTGACCGAAAACTTGCGTTGTCTCATGGCATACCTGCTTGCATGCCTGCCTTCCCGTCTGACCGGCATCACCCTAAAAATGGTGTTGCCTTTTCTAAAAAAACGGTGAGAACCGCGTCTGAATTCCGGCGTTTCGTCAAAAACCGTTCCGATCATCGCCGTGGGAAGGATTAAAAATCTCTGGCAGAAGGGGGTGGATCATGGTCTACAAAAAAATCATGGGTTTTTTAAGGGCACCACTATGGGCGAAACAGGGTAAGTTGAAGAGACAGTATTGCCTCCTGATGGGCAGAATCTACTATAGAAGATTTTTTAAGTGCTTCGGGGATGGATCGCTGCTCTGTTCGCCCCTGAACCTGGCCAATCCTGAATGTGTTTGCATTGGGAACCATGTGCACATTGGTCATGGCGCGAGAATCGAGGCCTTGACGGGTTGGCATGGAGGACAGCGGTTTTCGCCGGAGTTGGAGATTCAGGATGGCGTCGGTATTGGACAGAACGGCACCATCGGCTGCGCCAATAAAGTGGTCATTGGTCGGCACACCATCATTTCCTACGATGTGACCATAACAGACAACGACCACGCTTACGAGGAAATTGGCGTTCCGGTGATGTTACAACCCCTCATTGTGAAAAAAACAATCATCGGGGAAAACTGTTTTATCGGTTCTGGCGCAAAACTGCTGGCTGGCACCGTGCTGGGCACCCAGTGCATAGTGGGTGCCAATTCCGTGGTCAGGGGAGAATTCCCGGACTACTGCGTCATCGTCGGAGCGCCAGCGCGCGCGATCAGACGTTATAGCGCACAAAGCGGAAGCTGGGAGCGGGTATAAAGGGCCATCGGGGGGCCGGGCGAGGAGGAGTAACCGGGCGCGGATGACCGCGCGCTTCAACGCAGGGATTACCCGCGATTTCAAGCCGTTCGTTCACACATGACGAGGAACCCATGGATTACGATTTTTGCGTGATTGGCGGTGGTATCGTCGGATTTGCGACGGCGCGGCAACTACTTCAGCGGTATCCTGACGCAAGTCTGCTCCTCCTTGAAAAGGAAAGCGGCCCGGGAATGCACCAAACCGGACATAACAGTGGCGTCATTCATGCGGGTATCTACTACGCGCCCGGGAGCCTGAAGGCACAACTGTGCCGTGATGGCTTGGAGGCCAGCACGGCCTTCTGCCGCGATCACGCCCTGCCCTTTGAAGCGTGCGGTAAGCTCATCGTGGCTACCAATACCATGGAGCGTGAACGCATCGATGCCCTGTATGCGCGGGCGCGCGCCAACGGTCTGATGCTCGAGCGCATGGACGGGGAGGAATTGAACCGCAGGGAGCCGCATATCCGCGGGGTGGCCGCGCTGTACAGTCCGGCCACCGCCATCACCGACTTCGCGGCGATGTGCCGCAAGATGGCTGACCTCGTCATGGAGGCAGGCGGAGAAGTGCACTATCACACGGCAGTCGATCATCTTCTGGAAAAGGATTCGCATGTCGAGATTGGGGCGGGTGGAAATTCCTGGCGGGCCAAGAAACTTATCGCCTGTGCCGGGCTGCAAGCGGATCGACTGGCCACGCTCGCCGGTTTGCGGGTTGATTTTCGCATCGTTCCCTTCCGCGGAGAATACTTTCAGCTTCCCGCGGAAAAGAGCGGCCTCATCAAGCATCTGATTTATCCCGCGCCGGATCCTGCATTGCCCTTTCTGGGCATTCATCTCACCCGCATGATCGATGGCAGCGTCACGGTGGGGCCGAATGCCGTCATTGGCTTCGCCCGAGAGGGGTACCAAAAGTTCTCCATGAGTCTTCGGGACACGCTCGATTTCGCCGCGTATCCGGGATTTTGGAAACTCATCCTGCAATATCGCCGGCATGCGCTGCATGAACTGCGCGGCTCAATGTATAAACACGCCTACCTGGCAGAGTGCCGCAAATACTGCGCCGCTTTGGAAATGGACGATTTACGGCCTTATCGCACGGGCATCAGAGCACAGGCCGTTTCCAGGGACGGGGTCGCCATTCACGATTTCCTGTTCCAGCAGACCCGGCGCATGCTCCACGTGTGCAATGCGCCTTCGCCGGCCGCGACGTCCGCGATCCCGATTGGCGCCATGATTGCCCAGAAATGCGGAGAACTGCCGGAATAGCTAACTTCCGCCATGGGGCAGATGAAAAAATTCCGCCTGCTCACGGCGCAGACGCTCGATCAAGCGTCCGGACGGCAGTTCGACGTCATCGTAGGTGAGCACCTGATCCTTGGGTACCGCGCGCTTGATCCGACAATCTTCGGCCACGCCCAGGGGCAACAGGCGATCGCGAGCGACGACATCCGCGTTCTCGGCCAGGCCGTAGCTCAGGAAACCGCCGAATCCGTCCAGCACTTCACCGGGTATCAGGTCGCGCTTCGCGGTGGTGATCACCTCGACCCGTGGCGCCCCCTGCGGCGCCATGGTGGCGTCGTTGAACAGCGCGGCGCGGGCGATGCTGTGGTGCGCCTCGAAATGGCAGAGGTGATACGGACGATAGAAGACGTAATAAGGTCCATCGCCGAGCTTATAGAGCTTGAGGTATTCGCGCTGCACCGGATGTTCGTGGCGAGCGATGACGAAAACCCCCGGTCCCGGCTCGGCCTGAACCACATAATCGACAACCCCGCCAGACACTTCCAGCGCTTCAGGGGGATACCAGTTCGGAGATTCCTGCACGTGAGTGCCCACCGGCACGGTCGGTCCGTACATGCCGCGGCGGGCCACGCGCAAGCCGAAGGCGTTGGCCGACACCGCCATCTCGTAAGAGATTTTGGTACCATCGGCAAAAGAAGTCACCATGGGCGCGCGTTGATGGGTGCGTCGCGCAAATTCAGCCTGCGTGTCGGGATTGCGGTAGGGATCGTGCAACCCCTTGATATTGCCAACGAGCACCGGCTCGGCGCCAATGGAGCGCACGAAACGATAGAGATTGGCGATGACGCCGGGCTGGTCGCCGTCGGATTGCGTCAAACATACGCCGGCGCGGTCGGCATACACCTTGAGGATCGGCCCGACGGTGCCGTCGAGTTCGGCGTTCATCATGACCACATGCTTACCGTGGTCGATGGCGCGTAAAATCAGGTCGGCGGCATAATCGATGCTGCCTGTGATCTCGAGAATCACGTCGATCTGCGGACAGTCGGTGAGCAAGGTGGCATCCTCGGTAACCGCGTAGTGTGCATCGGCAATGGCCCGTGCGAGAGCGGCCGGGCTATCCACAGCGATCGCGTCCCCGGCCCCCGCCTGCGCGTAGGCCTGACGGGCCGCGGCGAGATGATGGTTGGCGATGGCCACCAGCCGTAGCCCCGGCGCCAGGCGCGCGACGAGTTGCAGGGCGACCCCGCGCCCCTGAAAGCCCGCACCGATCATGCCGACACGGATGGGATGACCCTGGACCTCACGCTCGGCAAGGAATTTGTCGATGACCATCATGCGTTGTACTCCTTGAACAATGGCGCGGTGGCGTCCTTGGGTGAAATACGGGCAGGCGGGGTGATGGGCCAGTCGATGGCAAGCTGGGGATCATCCCAGCGCATCCCGGCCTCGGCACCCGGCGCGTAGAAAGCGGAGACCAGATAAGATGCCTCGGTATCGTCCACGAGCGTCTCGAAACCATGCGCGCAACCTTCGGGCACGTAAAGCGCGCGGCGATTGTCCGCGCTCAACTCCGCCCCCGCCCAGCGCCCGTAACTTGGGGAGCCGGGACGCAGGTCCACGACCACATCGAAGAGCGCCCCGCGCGTACAGCGCACCAGCTTCGCCTCTGCATGCGGCGCACGCTGGTAATGCAACCCGCGCAAGGTGCCACGATGTGGATTATGGCTGAGGTTGGCCTGCACGAAGGTGTCTTTGAGTCCACGCTCGGCGAATTCGTGCGCGCAAAACGATCGGGCGAAGAAACCGCGATCATCGTTGCGCGGCTCGAGGCCGACAAGATAAGCGCCTGCCACCGCCAACGCGTCGAAAATCATGCCGTCACCTCCTGCCAGGGCGCACGGCTTTGCCGCGCCCGAACCCAGCGCAGATCCGCATCCAGCCAGCCGCCCTCGCGCAACTGTGCAAGGGTCTTGAGGCGCATGAAGGCGCCTTCGCGGAAAGCCGCGTCGCGGAAACCAATGGCCTCGAGTCCGATTTTAAGGTCGGCCACCGCACGTTCCAGCGTCCATTGCGGCTGGTGCTCGGGCGCGAGTTCGCGAAAGTGGCTGAAATCGACACGATAGGAGCGTTTGTCGGAAGCCGCCTCGGCATTGATGGAGACACCCACACCTCCAACCGCCGCCGCGGCGGCCTTGGCGAGGTCACGAATCTGATAATTCCAGGAATCAGAGCCGGTATTCATGACCTCAAAGTCTTCGCCGACCCGGCGATCGAGCGCCCAGTCCATGGCGCGGCACATGTCCTCAACATGAATCAACGGGCGCCAGGGGCTGCCATCGGAAAGCACCTCGATGCTCCCTTTGACGAGCGCGGTGGCGACGAAGTCGTTAATGACCAGATCCAGACGCAAGCGCTCACTCATGCCGCAAGCCGTACCGAAACGCAACGCGGTCACCCGAAAACTGGAGCTCGCCAGGGTCTTGAGGGCTTGCTCACTCCCTACCTTGGATCGGGCATAGGCGGTCAACGGAGCGAGGGTATCCTGCTCGCGGCGTGGCGCGTCCGATCCCGCACCATAGACACTGCAACTGGAGGCGAAGACAAAGTGCTTGACTCCGGCATCGCGGGCCAGTCGTGCGACACGCAGCGTGGCGGTCTGGTTGATCTCCTCGGTCAGTGCCTCAAAGGCTTTGCCGATAGGATCGTTGGACAACGCCGCGAGATGCACCACCGCATCCACACCCGAAAACAGGCTCGGGCTGCAGTCCCGCACATCCGCATAATGCTGAACATCCAGGGCGCTTTCCGGCCACGGACCGCGGGTGGTCAACGCGCCGGCGAAAAACGCCGGGTCGAGACCTTCGATCCACGCCCCGTGGCGGGTCTTACGCAGGTGGCGGATAAGCACCGGGCCGATGTAGCCGAGATTGCCGGTAATGAGAATTTTCATGGTCGCTCCTGATGTTCCAGAGAAAAAAGGTAATGCTTCTCCGAATGACTACGACGCTTCGGTCCAGGTGCGCCAGGGGGCTTGCCCTTTGGCCCAGAGCGATTCGAGATACTGCTTGTCCCGCAGCGTATCCATCGGTTGCCAGAAGCCACTGTGGCGGTAGGCCATCAGTTCGCTCTCGCGCACCAGGCGTTCCATGGGTCCCTTCTCCCATACGGTCTCGTCGCCCTCGATATAGTCCAGGGTCTCGGGATCCAGAACGAAAAACCCGCCGTTCACCCAGGCCCCGTCGCCCTCCGGTTTTTCGCAGAAATTGGGGACGTGGTCGTCGTGGGGAGAGAGCTCGAAAGCGCCGAAACGGCCTGGCGGCTGAGCGGCCAGCAGGGTGGCCTTGCGCCCGTGTCGTCGGTGAAAAGCGATCTCGGCGCCGATATCGACATCGCAGACCCCATCGCCGTAGGTCATGCAAAAGGGTTCATCCACGTCCAGATACTCACGTACCCGGCGTAGACGTCCGCCCGTCATGGTCTGTGCCCCGGTGTCAATCAGATGCACGCGCCAAGGTTCGGCGCAGGGGCGCTGATATTGCAGATGGCTGCTGGCGAGATCGATGGTGACATCGGCTCTGCGCAACAGGTAGCTCGTGAAGAACTCCTTGATCATGAAGCCCTTGTAGCCCAGGCAGATGATGAACTCCTGAACGCCATGGGTCGAATAGTGCTTCATGATGTGCCACAAAATGGGCATGCCGCCGATTTCGACCATCGGCTTGGGACGTACCCCCGTTTCTTCCGCCAACCGGGTTCCGAACCCCCCGGCTAAGATGACCGCTTTCATTCAAGAGCCCCCCTCCATCCGACTATGCTGCTGAAGATTCACCGTTGATTTACAGAAAACGACCGATGGCGCGGCAAAAATGCCACCACATAGAATCTGAATCTTGTGTATAGACGGATGCGGGCGCGTCCCAACCTGCTCTCCATAAGTGCGGGAGGCCCTGTTTGACGATCATGTTACGTGATTCGTGCGCCCCATTCCACACCATTTTTTCTAATATTCCACCGAACGGTGAAGACGCATGCTACTGATTATCCATACCCGGCTGGCGGTCATCGCGCCCTTTGCGCGGCCTTCCGGAAACGGGTCCGGTGCGCTCCGTGTTTTGCCTGCCCGGGAGTGCGGCATGCGCATGCGTATCGTGCCTGGAAAGCCGGCCACCCGTGAGGTCGGCTCACCCCATCCCGTAAGGCACCAGCACCCACCCCAGCGCCAGCATCAGAATCCCCAACGCGGCGAAGCCTTCCCAGCCGCGGCGGCACAGCAGACGATCGGGGTTGCTGAGGGTGGCGGGCTTCCACAGGGCGCTGAGATAATAGACAAAGGAGAAGGCGCTGCCGAAGGCGACGAGGAGGGCGAGCCAGAGTATCTGGCCATGGATGTCGACGATGATCACGAAGAGCTTGGCGAAAAAGCCGATGCTCGGCGGCATGCCGGCCAGCGACAGCAGGGTGACGCCCAACAGGCCGGCAAGCACCGGCTGACGCGCGCGCAGGACCGTCCACGGAATGGCGACACTGTTCTCGGGCAGGCTGGACAGGCCCATGAAGGTACCGACACTCATGATGCCGTAGACCAAGGCATAGGCGCTGGCGGCGATGGTGCCCACCGGACCCGCCGCCAGTGCCGCGAGAAAATAACCGGCGTGGGCGATGGCGGAGTGGCCGAGCATGCGCCGCAGGTGCCCGGCGCGGTAAGCGAGGAGATTACCAATCAGGATGCTGGCGGCAGCGATGACGGCGACGGGGAGTTGCAGGCGCGGTGTGGCACTGACCAGGGTGATCAGCGCTCCCATCACGGCTACTTTGCCCACCCCGCTGAGGAAGATCAGCATGGGTGCCGGGGCGCCCTGATAAATGTCGGCGACCCAGGCGTGGAAGGGGGCGGCAGCGATTTCGAAACTCAAGGCGGCCAGCAGGGCGAGCACCCCGATCAGACCATAGATGGTGCCGGCCATGCCGCTGAAAGGCGGAATCACCGCGAGGCTGCCATCCCCGAGATAGATCAAGGCGATGCCGATGGCGAACTGGGCCGAGGCCAGGGCCGCCAACAATGCGTATTTGAAAGCGGCCTCCAGCGCGCCTCGCCCACTACCCGGCCAGGCCAGCAAGGCGAAGAAGGGCAAAACCTGCAGCTCCAGGCCGACAAAGAGAAAGAGCAGATTCTGTCCGCCGACCAGCATCAGGCTGCCGGTCAGCGCCGTCAGGAGGAGTCCGGTAAAACTGCCGGACAGTTTCCGGGGCAGGGGGTGGAAAGCCACAAAGGTGAGCCCGGCCGCCGTTGCCAGGCTCAGATAGACCCCGAGCAAGGTCGCACTGGAATTCCAGTAAAGAAAGTCTCCGAGGGTGAGTTTTTCGACCATGATGCTGATGGCGGCGGCGATGGCGGCGCCCCCTCCCCACCAGGGCATGATCTTGCCGATGCGCAGGGCATCGCCGAGAAAGGCGATCACGGCGGCACCCGCAACAATCAGCAAGGGCAATAGCGGCGGACTATACACCATGGCCACCTCCGCCGAGGGCCTCGCTGCCATGCGCGGAAAGCAGCGTGCCGAGGTGCGCGAGGACGGTCTGCGGGTCCAACCCCATCCAGAGCGTGAGCAAACCCAAGACCCAGAACAGTAACCACTCGCCCTGCCGCAAATCCGCCAGGGCATCCGGCAAGACGGCGTTCAGGGGCCCCAGCATCACCCGCTCATAAATGCGCAGGAAGTAGATCACTCCGGCGAGAATGCCGAGTGTCGCCAGCCCCGCCGCCCAGGGCAACACCTGAAAAGCCCCCGCCAGACTGAGGAACTCGCCGGGGAAGTTGGCGAGGCCCGGCAGGCCCATACCCGCCAGAAAGAAGAACAGCATCCACGCCCCCAGGCGTGGTGCGCGGCGAAAGAGCCCGCCGAGACCGGCCCATTCACCGGTCAGTCCGCGTGCCTCCATCACGGCCACCACGCCGAAAAGCCCCGCCGAAACGAGACCGTGGGCGATGAGCAGAAAGATGCCGCCACGCATCGCCTGGGCTTGCAGGGCAAAGAGACCGAGACCCGCCAGATTCATGTGGCTGACACTGGCATAAGCGGCAAAGTGGCGCAGATTGTCGGCATTGAGGGCGAGAAAAGCGCCATAGAGCGTGCCGATGGCGCCCAGGGTGATGCCGACGGGGGCGAATTGCAGAGCGGCTTGCGGGAGCATCGGCATGGCAAAATGAATCAGGCCGTAAGCCCCCGCGGTCACCGCCGCGCCGGAGAGGAAAATACTGCCCGCCGGCGCGGCGGCGCCATAGCTGGAACTCGCCCAGCTATGCAGGGGAAAAAGCGGCATCTTCACGGCCAGCCCGGCGACCATGCCGAGAAACATCCAGAGACCCGCTGTCGCCGGAATCCGCGTATCCGCCAGGATCAGAACCGAAAAATCATAAACGCCCGTCTGCGCGCCATGAAGCACATAGACCCCTACCAGCGCCACCAGAAAGAGCAGGGAGCCGACCACGGTGTAGAGCAGAAACAGCAGCGCGGCAGTGCGGCTTTTATGACCGGTGCGCAGGATCAGAAAGGCCCCGGCCAGTGCCAGAATCTCGTAAAAGATGTAGAACATCAATACATTATCGGCAAGAAAAAGACCGAACAAGGCACCTTCCATGACCAGCGCAGCCAGCGCCAGGGCGCGAAACTCCGGCAATCGCCAGGCGAAAGCCAGGCTGATCGGCAACAGCAGGGCGGTCAGCACGGCCAGGGTACCGCCGAGAAGGCCGTCGTGGAGGGTCCAGAGCGCGCCAAGCATGGGAATGAAGAGCGCGTGGCTGGTGTCGTGGAGCATGCCGGGCGCGAGACGCAGGACAAGCGCCAGTACCAGTTCGACCAGAGCGACGGCCATGGCGAAGCAATGCCCCCCCGTCCTACGGGTCGCGAGCCAGGGGGCGGCCAACCAGGGGAGCAGGATGAACACGCTGCCGAGGTTCACATCCACCCCCAGGCGAACACGAGCAGAATCAGCAAACCGAGCACCATGCCACTGGCATAGCGGCTGAGCAGGCCGTTTTCACCAATTCCCAGGAGTTGACTGCCCACCCCGAAACCGTCACGCAAACCGCCGAGAAACGCCCATCGAAAACCCGTGCGCTCCACGCCCCGGTCGAGGAAGCGGGCAAAAGCATATACGGCGGGAGGAAAAACGCGCAGGAAGGCCGCATCGAAAAACCAGGCGCCGGACAGAAAAGCAAGGCGGCTGAACCCATGCCCCCGCCGCTCCCATTGCGCGGCCTTGATGCCTATCCCGATGCCCAGCAAGGTAGCCACGGAACCCGTGATCTGCAGGAAGACGTTCACCGCGCCGCTCGGCATCGGCGGCATACCCAGCACCGGCGCCAGCCAGGGCAGCCAAAGATCGGGACCAGACCAGCCGGGCGGAAATTGCAGCCAGCCCATCCCGATGCTGGCGGCGGCCAGGAGCGCGAGGGGAATCTTCATACCCCAGCCCATCCGGTAAGGTTCCCCGGGCGTTACCGGTCCCTCAAAAATCAGAAAGTAGAGGCGGAAGGCATAGGCCGCGGTAAGCACCGCGCCGAGCAGCGCCAGTGCCCAGAGCAGCTTGCCGCCGGGCACCATAAAAGCCGTGGCAATGATAGCGTCCTTACTATAAAACGAGGCGGAGACCACCGGCACAGCCGCCAGGGCAAAAATACCGGCCAGAAACACCCAGCGCAGGAAAGGTTGCTGCGCCTTGAGGCCACCCATGTGGCGGATGTCGTGGTCCTCATTGTAGACACTGATGACCACCCCCGCACTCATGAAAAGCAGGGCCTTGAAGCAGGCATGCACCAGCAGATGAAAGAGCCCGAGCGAGGGGGCGCCGATGCCGACGCCGAGAAACATATACCCCAACTGGCTGATGGTGGAGTAGGCCAGCACCCGCTTGATATCCACTTGCGCGATGGCGCAACTGGCCGCATAAAAAGCCGTGAACGCGCCACTGAGGCCAATGACCCAGAGCATGCCCGGCACCGCGGCAAAAACCGGGTACAGACGAATGCAGAGATATACCCCGGCGGTCACCATGGTCGCCGCGTGGATCAGGGCGGAGACGGTGCTGGGTCCGGCCATGGAATCGGGCAGCCAGATATGCAGGGGGAACTGCGCCGACTTGGCGATGGCACCGATGAGGGTCAGGGCACCGGCAATGGTCAGCACCAGCACGTCCGGGTGCGTCGCCACGGCAACGAAGAGCTGCTGGTCATTGAGGGTATGGTATTCCGCGAAGAGCATGAAGATGGCCAGCGCCAGCGCCGTATCACCGATCCGGGTCACGACGAAGGCCTTGCGCCCCGCCCAGGCGTTCTCCGGCTTGCGGTACCAATGGGCCACCAGCGCGTAGGAGCAGAGGCCGACGGCTTCCCAACCCAGGTAGAGCAGGAGCAGGTTGTCGGCCATGGTCAGCACCAGCATCCCCCCGACAAAAAGGTTCAGGTAAAAATAGTAGCGCCGTTCGCCGTAGTCCCCCGCCATAAATTGCTGCGAGAACAGATGAATGAGAAAACCGACAAAGGCTGCGATGCTGATCATGATCAGGGTGACCTGATCCACCTGGAACGCGATATCCGCGTGGAACCGGCCTACGGCTATCCAGGTCCAGACACGGTCATGCAGGTGGGGGTCACGACCGTGGGTGCTCCAGAGGGCAAGCACCACCAGCGTAGACAAAAAGGGCATGGTCGCGGCCATACGGCCCATGCCGCGCGGCGAGCACCGTCCCCCGAACAAGGCATTGAGGAGCGCCCCCAGCAGGGGGAAGCCGGGGATCAACCAAAGCCATTCACTCATCGGCCTCCTCCCGCAAGTGGCACAGGACATCGACAGTATCGCCGCCCAACTCCTGTTTCACCCGCAAGAGCAGGGCCAGGGTCAGGGCCAGCGCGGCACCGCTCAGGGCCATGATGAAAATCACCAGTACCTGTCCGGTGGACGAGTGCCAGCGCGCCCCACCCACCAGCGCGATGACCATGGCGGCATTGAAGAGCAGCTCCATGCCGAGCAGCAGAAAGATCAGGCTCCGCCGCAGCAGGATCAGCGCGATACCCGCGAGAAAAAGCAGCGCCGCGATGACCAGAGCCAGCTCAAGCGTCATGTCCTTCCCTCCGATGGACGGCGAGAACCGCGCCTATCACCGCAAAGAGCAGCAGCGCCACCGCTTCCGTCAGCCACATATAGGGTCCGAAGAGCGCACGACCGATAATCACCGGGCCGATCTCCCGAATCACCGTCAGCAACGGCGGAGGACGGGTGAAGAGGAGAATCACGACCGCCGCCAACAGTAGCACGAGAATGACCGGCCACCAGAACCCCGATCGCCAGCGTGCTTCCGGCTCCGGCTGTACGGGGGTCCGCAGAAGCATGATGGCGAAGAGAAAGAGGACCAGGATGGCACCGACGTAGAGCACCACTTCCAGCGCCGCGACGAAGGGCGCGCCCAGCACCAGAAAAAGGATGCCGAGGGCGAGCAGCGTGACCCCCAGATTGACCGCGCCATGCATGGGGCTGCGCACCACCAACAGGGCGGCGCTGCTCATCAGCACGATGAGGGCAAGCAGGAGCACCAGCAGCGCGGTCATGGCAGGTTGCTCCGACCATTCACCGGAGGCGACTCGTTGCTGCCCTGCCCCTTGTCCTTGCCGTGCAAAGCCACGCCGGCGTGGCGGTAAAAATTGTAGTGGGGATGCTTACCAGTGCCGTCGATGAGCAGGGCCTCTTTCTCGTAGATGAGATCCCGATGATGCTCCGTGCTGAAGGCGAACGCATCGAGGAGTTGGATGGCCAGGGTCGGACAGGCCTCTTCACAGAAGCCGCAGTAGATACAGCGCGAGAAGTTGATGCGGAAACTGACCGGATACCGGCGCTCGTCCTCGCGCTCTCCGGCCTGCAGTTCGATGCAGCGGGTGGGACAGACCGCCGAGCAGAGCTGGCAGGCCACACAGCGCTCATCGCCGTCGGGATCGCGCGTCAGCACCGGGCGACCACGCCAGCGCGGTGGCAGTTTCAGCGCCTCTTCGGGGTAGCTGACCGTGGACGCACCGCGGCCGATCTGCCGCAAGGTGGTCCAGAGCCCCAGACCCAGTTGGACGAGACCGCGGTAGGCGCTCATCCCAGCCTCCACAAGGCCGCCGCGAAGGCGGTACACAAGAGGTTGAGCAGAGAGAGCGGCAGCAGGATCTTCCAGCCCAGGGCCATTAGTTGATCATAGCGCGGGCGCGGCAGGCTGGCGCGTAACCAGAAGAAGATAAAAATCACCGCGAACGTCTTGATCAACATCCAGATCCAGCCCGGCAGCCAGGGGCCGTGCCAGCCCCCCAGATAGAGCGCGGCGGCCAGTACGGCGATCAGGGTGAGGCCGAGATACTCCCCCAGAAAAAAATAACCGAAGCGCATGCCACCATATTCGGTATTGAAGCCAGCAACCAGTTCACTCTCCGCCTCCGGCAGATCGAAAGGCAGGCGATGGGTTTCCGCCACTCCGGCAATGAGGAAGATCACGAAGCCGAGGGGCTGCAGAACGATATAGGGCATCCACTGGGCCTGGACGATGCCGTTCAAGGAGAGGCTGCCGCTGAGCAGCACCACCGCCAGCAGGGCCAATCCCAGTGGCAACTCATAGCTCACCAGTTGGGCGACGGCGCGCACGGCGCCCAGTAGCGCGAACTTGCTGCCCGAGGCCCAGCCACCGAGGAAGACCCCGTAGGCGTTGAGGGAGCTCATAGCCAGGATGAACAGCAGGCCGATATTCCAGTCCCCCGCCCAGGAGAAGCCCCGGTCGAGAGGCACCACCGCAAAGCTGGCGAGGGCGCTGAACGCCACCAGCACCGGTGCCGCACGATAGAGGACGGGATCCGCAAAGGCCGGGACAAAGTTCTCCTTGCTCATCAGCTTGAGGGCGTCGGCCAGCGCCTGCCCAATGCCGAAAGGACCGAGGCGATTGGGACCGTGGCGATTTTGCAGGAGGCCGAGCACCCGCCTTTCGGCGAAGACCAGAAAACCCGCAAGACCGAGCAGGACCACCGTCGTCAGCAACATACCCAGGGCCATGAGGAAAAGTGTCACGAGACGGTCTCCCATTGAATCTGCACGGCTTCGCCGGGATGCAGGCCCAGTTGGGCAAAACCCTCCTGATCCAGGGCGGCAACACCGGCGACCATGCCCACGATGGGAAGCACGGGTAAACGCAGGCGGCCACAGGGGCCGCTGAGCGTGGCGAAAGACGCGTCGACGTCCGCGTTGAGCCGCAATCCCCGCGACGGCGCCAGCGACTGCAACTCGGCGGCGGCATCGGCGAGGGCCTCGCCGCCATGCCAGCGAAAAAGATCCAGCTCCCAGTCCTCAGTGCCGACTGGTGCCGCGGCGGGTGCCGCGGCAATCTCGAAGCGCGCACGCAGGGCATCATCCAGCAATATCCCGGGATGGTCCGGGCGGGGTGCAATCGGGCAAAGGAACCGCTGGTAAAAGGTCAACCGCTCCTGCCAGGGCTTCACGATATCGAGCAGTTCCGCCAGGCGGCCCAGCCAGTATTGGGGGGTGGGCGGGCCGAGAGGATGCATCTGTCCGCCCGCCGCAGCGGGGAAGCCACGGGTATTCTCCTGCCAGGACGGCACTTGCGCTTCACGGCGATAGACTGGGGCGAATGCCTGGATGCGCCCCTCGTAATTGATGAAGAGACCGTCCCGCTCGGGAAAAGCCGCCATGGGTAAGACCGTTTCGGCGGCACGAACGGTGTCCGTATCGACCATATCCAGTACGGTCACCCCTTGCAAGCCAGGCGCCAGCGACCGCCAGATCCCGGCCCCCCAGTCACTGCCCAAAGGATCGGCGGCGAGACAGAGGAGGTGGTCGATTTCGCGTTGACGCAGAGCGTGTTGCAGGCGCACCGTATGGCCGTCGGCGGCAAAATAGGCGGCGCCGAAAAGATTCGGACTGTTCTGGAACACCCCCGCGCGCGCGTTCGCCGGGAGCCGTGCCAGGGTTTTCCGCAGGGCATGCACACCGGCCGGACCGAGGGTTTCCGCAGCCGCGAGAATCACCGGCCGACGGCTGCCCTGCAGACAGGCATCCTCCGCAAGGCCCGTGACCAAATCCGGCAAGGCGCTGGGGCGGGTCGGACGATAGTCACCGGCCTCGGCCAACGCCGTTGGCCGGCTCGCCAGCACCGTCAACCGCGCCCCGTGACGCAGGGCCTGCCGCGCCGCCAACTCGGCCATGGGGGCGACACCGCCCAGATCGCCCAGCACGATCAGGTGATCCGCCATTTCCACGTCGTTCAAGGTGGGCGCCTGCGGCAGAGCCATGCACTGCTGCGCCAGCGCCTCCATCCAGGGGCTGGAAAGAGCGGCAAATGGTGCGTGCAGGCAGTCGGCCAGAGCAAAAAGGGCCAGATTGCTCTGCACGTCTTCGCGCGGCGAACCGAGGAATCCGCTACGCCCCTCCTGCAACCGCGTCGCCACCTGACGCAGGACGGCATCCTGACGACTGTGCACGCCGTGCAGCCGTGCCCGCACCGGCCGTTCCGCCGCCGTCACATAGCGGAAGCCATAACGCCCGCGATCACAGAGGAAATGCGGGTTGATCTCCGGATGATGACGCGCGCGCACCCGGCGCAAGGTGCCCAGCCGGGCACCCGGCAGGGTATTGCAGCCCACCGCGCAATGAGGGCAGACCGAAGGCCCTTGCTGCAGATCCCAGACCCGCGCGTAGTCGTGACGGAAGACCTTGTCGGTGAAAACCCCGGTGGGACAGACTTCCACCAGATTGCCGCTGAAGGGACTTTCCAGCGGGCCGTCTTCCAGGCGTCCGAAATACACCCGGTCGCGGGAACCGAAGACGCCGAAATCATCGCCCTGCGCCGTGTCCTGATAGAAACGCACACAACGGTAACAAGTGATGCAACGGTTCATTTCCTGATGTACCAGCGGCCCCAGATCCTGATCGCGATAAGTCCGCTTCGGTCCGCTGTAGCGGCGCACGGCATGGCCGGTCTGCACCGTCATATCCTGTAAGTGACACTGACCGCCCTCGTCACAGACCGGACAATCGAGCGGATGATTGAGCATCAGCAGTTCGATGATTTTCCGATGCTCGGTATGGACCTCCTGGTCCACCGTCGCCAATTGCAGATGATCGCTGGCGGGCAGCAGGCAGGCCATGGTCACCCGCGGCGGATGTTTGTCGTCATGGGGATAGATCTTCACCGCGCACTGACGGCAAGCGCCGAGACTGCCGAGGGCGGGATGATAGCAGAAATATGGGATCTGCCGCGCCATTCCGGCGGCGATGGCGGCCTCCAGCACGTTCTGCCCGGACGTGAAGGGTACCGGCTGGCCATCCAGATAAAAAATACGCTTCATGCCGCCACCTTGCGATAGGGACAGCGCTTCTGGCGGACGTGATCGAGGAAATCCTCGGCAAAGGCATGCAGGCCGGAGAGCACCGGCATCAGCGCGCCCGGAGCCAGGGCGCAGAAACTGTTGGGGGCAATCTGGGCACCCAGCGCATGCAGCGCGGCAATCTCTTCGGTGTCGCCCTCGCCCGCCTCGATACGCTCCAGCAGCCAACGCACATAGGGCAGGCCCTCGCGGCAAGGGGTACAGAATCCACAGGATTCACGGGCAAAAAACCGGGTGGTCGCGAGAAGAAAATCGACCGGACACTGTCGATCGTCCATCACGATGAAGCCACCGGTGCCCAGGCGGGAGCCCACCTTGGCGACCGCATCGAAATGCATGGGGGTATTGAGGTGTTCCGGCAGGAGGAAAGGCGTTGAAGAGCCTCCGGGGAGAATCGCGCGCAGGTTCCGCCCGGCGCGCATCCCGCCGGCATGTTCGTAGAGAATCTCCCGCGCCGTCGTTCCCATGGGCAATTCGAAGACCCCGGGCCGCTGCGCCGGGCCACAGACGCTGTAGAGCTTGCTGCCGGCGCCCCCATGGACCCCGAGACCGCGAAACCAGTCAGCGCCCTGGGCGAGGATACCGGGCAGATGGGCGATGCTCTCCGCGTTGTTGACCGTGGTCGGCTGCTGCCAGAGACCCTGTTGACTGATATGCGGCGGTTTTTTGCGCGGATTGGGCCGTTTACCCTCGATGGCGTTGAGAATGGCGGAGTCTTCGCCACAGATGTAGCGGCCCAGGGAGAGATGGATATCCAGACGCAGATCGCCATCAGGCAAACGCAGCAGACCCGCCTCCCACGCCCCCTGCAGAGCCCGCTCCAGCACCCGCGCGCCCGCTGCATACTCGCCGCGTACGAAGAAAATGGCATGGCGCACCCCCAACGCATGGGCGGCAATGAGCATTCCCTCGATCAAGTGGTGCGGCGCCCCGAAAAGCAGCGCACGATCCTTGATGCTGCCTGGCTCCGTTTCATCCAGATTGCAAACCAGGTAGCGGGGTGCCGGGGCGTCGGCACCCCGCAATCGCCACTTCAGTCCGGTGGGGAACCCCGCGCCGCCACAGCCGCGCAGCCCGGACTTCTCCACCTCGGCAATGATATCCGCGGGGTCCATCGTGATCGCCCGGCGTAACCCGGCGTAACCCCCGGCCCGCTCGTAAACGCGCAGGTCCGCCGGATCGGGATCGTGGAAATGACGGCTCAGGATGGCTTCCATGCGTCCGCCTCCCATTGCTCCAGCCATTGCGCGAGGGAGGTTGCGTCCACCGGACCCGCAGCCTCACCATCCACCAGCAGCGCAGGCGCGCGATCGCACAGGCCGATGCAGACATGAGGGACCACCGTCAGCGCGCCACGCAGACCGACCTCCCCCAGCGCCACTCCGGAATACGCCTGCGCCTGGGCCAACAGATCCTGTGCCCCCGCCAGGTGACAGGCGATACTGTCGCAGATTCGCAGCACATGGCGCCCTGCCGGGGCGCGCAGCACCAGACTGTAGAAAGTGCAGAGTTCCTCCACCCGCACCGGACTCAATCCGGTGAGCTGCGCCGCCGCATGCAGCGCCACATCGTCGATGTATCCCCGTGCATCCTGCAAGGTGTACAGGACAGCGCTGATCGCTGCCGCCGGCACCGGCGACTCCGCCACCAGCGCCTGCAAACGGGCGATCAGCGCGGTATCCTGCAAATCAGCGATCGAGATCGGCGAGGACATAGTCAATGGAACCTATGGTGGCGATGAAGTCGGGTAGGGCGGTACCACGCCCCAGTTCGGCAATCAACTGCACATGCGGGAAAGACGGGCTCCGCACCCGCAGACGATAGGGACGCGGCCCCCCATCGGCTACCACGTAATAAGCCAACATGCCCCGTGCCGATTCGGTGATGCTGAGCGCCTGTCCCGCTGGCGGGCCGATTTCCCCGGCCACCTGCTCAAAATGATGGATGAGGGTTTCAATATCGCGCAGGGTGTGATCCTTGGGTGGAAAGGCATAGCGGGCATCGGCGGCCAGCGTCGGTCCCTCCGGCATCCTCTCCGCCAACTGGCGCAGCATGCCGATGCTTTCGCGGATCTCCTCGATATGCAACTGCGTCCGTGCCAAGGCATCCCCATCCGTTGAAGTCGGCACCGCAAAGTCGAGGTCGCCATAAAGCCCGTAGGGAGCGGCCTTGCGCATATCCCAGTCCTTGCCCGTGCTGCGCAGCAGGATGCCGGACACCGCCCATTTCTCCGCCTGCGCCGCACTGAGCACCCCAACACCGCGGGTGCGCGCCTGAAAAACGGGATTCCCTACCGTCAGACGCTCGCTGTCGCGCAACCCCCTTTCCACGGCCTCCAGCGTGGTCAGCAGATCCCCCCGCCAGTCATCGGGCAAATCCATCGCCACCCCCCCAATCCGGAAAAACTGCGGGTGCAGCCGCCCGCCGGTGTATTTCTCGATCAGATCCATCAATAGGGCACGGTCACGGAAAGCGTAAAACGCCGGTCCCATCGTCCCCAGATCGTTACCGTAGCTCCCCAGCCAGACCAGATGGGAAGAAATCCGGCAGATCTCCGCCAGCAAGGTACGAATCCCCTCCGCCCGCGGCGGCACCGCCAGATCCGCCAGCATCTCGATGGCACGCACATAAGGAAACTCCCCCAGCGCGCCCCCCAGATAATCCACCCGGTCGGTATAGGGGATGAAGTTGTGGAAAGTGTGCCCCTCGGCGATCTTCTCCACGCCGCGATGGTGGTAGCCGATATCCGGGTCCACCGTCGCGATCTCCTCGCCAGAGAGCTTCAGCACAAAACGCAGAATGCCGTGGGTGCCTGGATGATGCGGCCCGACATTGAGCACCGTCAGACCCGGATCCGGTGCCGGTACCGTATCGCTGTACATTTTGAGCGCCTCCTGCACCTCAGATTTGCCGAGCCGATAAGCCGGCCGCTCGGTGGCACGGATGGGCTCCCTCTTGCACAGGGGATGTCCCTCCCAGTGGGGTGGAAGCAGGATCCGCCGCAAGTCCGGGTGGTCGCTGAAAGCCAGTCCGAAAAGGTCATAGACCTCGCGCTCATACCAGTTGGCGTTGGCGAAGACCCCGGTCGCCGTCGGTACCGGCACCTCCGCGTCGGCATGGGGCACACGCAGGCGCAACGCCCCGCGGTCATCCAGACCATGCAGATGGTAGACCAGGGTAAAAGCGCGCTCCGGTGCCGCCTGACCGCCGCGCTCGTCCACCGCCGTCAGGTCCAGCAGCATGGGAAATCGCGGCACCATGTCGCCGCGCAAAAAATGCAGAACATCCACCAAGTGATGCTCCGCCACCTGAAAATCCGGCCAACCATCACGGCCGTCCGTCAACGGCATCGCCTGAAAGCGCTTTTGCAGGGCTTCCGCCAGCAGCATCAGCCCGCCTCCCGATTCAGAATCCGTGGTGAATGGCGGCGAATTTTCCGCTGCAAGAGCAGCAATCCGTCCATCAAAGCCTCGGGGCGCGGCGGACAACCCGGCACATACACATCCACCGGCAAAATCCGGTCGATGCCCTGCACCACGCTGTAGACGTCATACATACCGCCGGAATTGGCGCAGGAGCCCATGGAAATCACCCACTTGGGTTCCAGCATCTGCTCGTAGATCTCCAAAATCATCGGCGCCATCTTGACGAAGATGGTACCGGAAGCGATCAGCACGTCAGACTGGCGCGGCGAACCGCGCAGTACCTCCGCCCCAAAACGGGCGAGATCGTGTCGGGGCGTCACCGCCGCTACCATCTCGATAAAACAGCAGGAGGTGCCAAAGTTGAGCGGCCACAACGATCCCGCGCGGCTCCAGGCCAACAGATTCTCAAATTTACCCGCCAGCAGCGACAACGGCCCGGGTGTTAACGCCACTGCAAGCCTCCCATCCGCCATTCGTAAAAGAGCCCGAGTCCGAGAATCGCCATAAAACCGAGCCCCCCCAGAATCGGCGCCCAGCCCAATCCATGAAAAGCCACCGCCCAGGCGAAAAGAAAAGCCGCTTCCAGTTCAAAGACCAGAAACGAAACCGCCAGCAGATAGAAGGCCACCGGCATGGCCGGATGCGTGGCGACATTGACGCCGAGCCCGCTCTCGAAAGGGATATCCTTGTTGCGATTGGGATATCGCCCACCGAACCAACCCGATACCCAGAGAATGGCCACGAGGACCATGACGACGGCAACGGCGAAAATACCGACGGTCAGCGCTTGCGGCGGCATCATCTGCCCCCTTCCGACCGGGGCGCGTCCGTCCAAAAATCCAAAATCCCCCTCCTCTCCGCGCGACGTGACCTCAAGGGACGCCCTCTGGCGTGCAAACGCGCCGCCATGGGCTACGCTTTGAGTATAGACTAAGAAATTCGGCCGTCTTGTCGAGGAGTATCCTGTCATGGACCTTTGGGAAGATCCCGCCATCCAGTCGGCCATACTGGACTATCTGGAGAGCAGCCAACTGCTTGCGAGCTTCACCACCATGGGCGGCGTCGCCCTGCGCGAAGGCGCGCAATGTCACTGCAGCCTGCCGGAGCGGGTGGGCAGCGATGTGCTGCTGTTATGTCAGTTTGATTTTGAGGAACGGGTACCCTTCGGGGGCGCGGGCGATCAGCATCTGCGGCAACAGGGACAGGTTCATTTGCGTCTGGACGCGGCCGGGAAGGTGACTGACGCGTGGCTGTGCCGACCCAACGCGTGCTGATCGCCCGAGCGGGGCATAACCGGAGGAACCTGCGCGCCGCTTACCGGGTGCCCGGCGGCGTCGCGCCAGGGGGTAGGCCGCGGCACCACGCCCTCCCCGCACAGCGCCTCGGGAGCGTCCGGAAGGGCACGCAGAGAATCAAGACTTCGCCCGCGGCTTCAACGGACAGGTTTTGATGCCCAGCACGGAATAAAGCCCGCAAAAACCGGTCAGCCCGGTAACGAGCGGCGCCAAACCCACCACCGCCCACCACTTATAGGCGCCCGGCAGAAAGACGGCGAGCACGATAATGATGGCCAATCCTACAAGCACACGGATGATCCGATCCGCAGTTCCTTCATTGACAGGCATTTTTCACACTCCTGCAGGGGGTCTCCTGCTCAACATGGCGAGAGCTACGAGTATAGAGCATTTCCCTCCGCGGTGAGTGGCCCAGGGCTCAAAAGTGATCGATGTGCATCCGCTTCTCCACCGGCTCCCGGTTCCTGGGCCAGAGACTACCCGTGCCCTTGCCGATGGCCAGCATATAGCCAATGGCAAAATCGTCCGGCAAGCGAATAATCTTTGCCACCGCGTCGAAATCAAAACCATCCATGGGGCAGGAATCGTAGCCGAGATCCTGTGCGACCAGCATCAGGGTCATACCCAAGATACCCAGAGTGCGCATCGCCTCGTCGCGGGCCACCACTGGCTTACCGCGATAATACGCGTCCAGCTTGGGCAGCAGAAAGTCCTGCACCGGTTGCGGCGCAGTTGCCCAGTACCGCTGCGGCTCCTCCTGCCAGGCGTTCAAATCCGCACAGAGCACATAGAGTGCCGATGCATCCGTTACCTGCGCCTGTCCCCAGGCCACCTCACGAATGGCCGCCCGCTGCGCCGAATCTCGTACATCCACGATTCGCCAGTGCTGGATATTGTACGCGCTGGGCGCCAATATCGATGTTTCCCAGAGCAGCCGCCGGGTTTCCTCGGACATTTTATGATGCGGATCAAAAGATTTTACGGCACGCCTGTTTTTTACCGCAGCGATAACTTCCATATTGCCTCCGTAATATTTCAGAACGATCGTGCAAACAAAAAGTATGATCCTTATGAAAGCAGAACCAATGGGTGCTGACCAGTTGCTGATTCGCCAGAGTGCGCGAGAGCAGATCCAGTGCCTGCTCGAACTCGATGCCCCGTTCCCTGAGACGTTATTGGTTCAGGGTGTAGCCTTCCACCAGATGCTGGCGCAGCACACTGGTAGCCCACTGACGGAAGCGGGTAGCGCGGGTGGAGTTAACCCGATAGCCGACGGAGATGATGGCGTCGAGGTTGAAATACTCAACCTGATAGGTTTTACCGTCGGCGGCAGTTGCTGAAGGTTCAGCCAGACGGTCTCACCCTCCAGCCGCACTTGCACTGGCTGATTCTCAGCTTCAAAAATCACAATGTTATTC
>NZ_WNJL01000037.1:475000-572914 GCF_010378095.1 Acidithiobacillus ferrianus
CCAGGTGGGGTTCCTGACTTTGGCAATGATGCGTGTGCTGCCCAGCGGATTTGGCCATTTTGGGCGAAAAATGCCTACCGGATAGGTGTAAACCACGTTCTGACCCGCGGGAAAATAAAACAAACGCCGCTCCGGGATATTGATGATGATCCCCGTCCAGGGTTTGGGCGGGAGGATGTATCGGGTGGGGATCAGCACATGCGCGCCACCACCGGGAAGCCAGGGATCCACACCGGGGTTCGCGGCGCGGATTTCATTATAGCCAACATCGTAATGGCGGGCGATGTCGAGCAGGGTATCCTGATGCCGGGCGATGACCACCTGAAGTTGGCCGACCATGTTGCTGCCGGCTGCGGGCAGGGGAAACTCCGCGGCAAAGGCAGAGCCGCAAAACAGCATCGAACAGCCGGCAAGGAAACTGGGGATAATGGGATATTTCATGGTGCAGTATTGTCCTGGACTTGTTGAATATGGGTAAGATCAATCTCGACATCACCGTCGGACCGGCGCAAACGCAGCCATTCCCTGCCCTGCGCGGTCCAGACGTCGAGAATAATGCCGGCTTGCCATGTGCCATCCGCCATGCGCAAACGCATTGGACGACGCTGCATCGCGGCCAGCTCCAAGGCGCTGTGCAGTGCACAACTCACGGGTTCGTAGGCCGAAGGCATGGGCTCGTTCAGGCCGGGATGGCGTCCATCCCACCGAGGTAGGGACGCAAGGCGGCGGGAATTTGGATACGGCCATCGGCCTGCTGATGGTTTTCCAGGAGGGCAACCAGGGTGCGGCCGATGGCGAGGCCCGAACCATTGAGGGTATGCGCGAGCTGAGGCTTGCCATCCTCCGCACGATAGCGCAACTGCAAGCGACGCGCCTGAAAGCTCTCGAAATTGCTGCAGGAACTGACTTCCCGGTACTGATTCTGGCCCGGCAGCCAGACTTCCAGATCATAGGTCTTGGCAGCGCTAAAGCCCAAATCCCCCGCGCAGAGGGCCACCACCCGGTAGGGCAGCTCCAGGAGTTGCAATACCTTTTCAGCATGGGCGGTAAGTATTTCGTGGGCCTGAGCGGAATCTTCGGGACGAACGATCTGCACCAGTTCCACCTTGTCGAACTGATGCTGGCGGATCATGCCACGGGTGTCGCGCCCGTAAGCGCCCGCTTCGCGGCGAAAACAGGGAGTATAGGCACAGAAGCGTTGCGGCAGGGCACCGACAATCTCGCCGCGCAGAAGATTGGTAAGCGGCACTTCGGCAGTGGGGATCAGGTAATAGGGGTCGTCCCTCAAAGCGAAGAGATCTTCTTCGAATTTGGGGAGCTGCCCAGTACCGAAGAGGGCGTCGGCGTTGGCGAGAAAGGGCGGCGCAATTTCGCAGTAGCCGTGTTCCGTCGTATGCAAATCCAGCATGAATTGCGTCAGGGCGCGCTCAAGACGGGCACCGAGGCCACGCAACACCACAAAGCGGGCGCCAGCGAGGCGGGCGCCCGCCGCGAAATCAATAATCCCCAAGCCCTCGCCCAGATCGACATGGTCGTGAGGAGGGAAATCGAAGGCGCGGGGCGCGCCCCAGTGACGCAACACCACATTGTCACTTTCATCGCGGCCATCGGGCACTGAATCCTGCGGGATATTGGGCAGACTGCTGGTCAGGTTCTCCCATTCAGCAAGGATGCTTTCCAGAGATTGCTCCAGGGTTTTGATCTCCTCACCGTGCTGCGCCGCCGCAGTCTGCATCGCGCTGGTATCGAACCCCTGACGGCGCGCCTGACCGATCTGTCTGGAGGCTTCATTACGGGCATTACGCACCTCTTCCATCCGGATCTGCAGGGTTTTACGCTGCTGGTCGAGGGCGCTCAGGGCCGCCACGTCCAACCTGTAGCCACGGCGGGCCAGATTGACGGCCACTTTTTCAGGCGCGCTACGCAACAAGCTGGGATCAAGCATGGGGGGTTTTCTCTCCGGCAGATTGACGATGCGCGCTTATCCAGCGTAAACGCTCCTGGATACGTGCTTCCAGACCATGGTCACTGGGATCATAAAAATGGGTCTGACGCAGACCCGGGGGCAGATAATGCTGCTCCGGAGCGATGGCGTCGGGATAGTCGTGATCGTATTGATAGGCTTTACCATAATCCAGTGCTTTGAGCAGCGCTGTAGGGGCGTTGCGCAGATGGAGGGGTACCTCCGCACTGCCACCCGCTCTGACCGCGGTGCGCACGGCGTTCCAAGCGTTATACACCCGATTGCTTTTGGGGCTACTGGCGAGATAGACCGTGGCTTGCGCCAAGGCCAGTTCCCCTTCGGGCGACCCGAGAAAGGCATACGCCTCTTTGGCGGCCAGGGCCATATCCAGGGCCCGCGGGTCGGCAAGACCGATGTCCTCGGACGCCATGCGCACCAGGCGACGGGCGAGGTAGAGGGGATCGGCGCCCCCATCGAGCATCCGCGCCAGCCAGTAGAGGGCCGCATCGGGGTCGGAACCGCGCAAGGATTTGTGAAAGGCGGAAATTTCATCGTAGAACGCTTCACCCCCTTTGTCGAAGCGCCGCCAGGACTGGCCTGCCGCCGCAGCGATGGTCTCCGCGCTAATCCGCACCTGACCCTCCTGGACAGGGGCCAGTTGCACCGCCAGATCCAGCAGGTTGAGCACCCGGCGGGCATCGCCGTCGGCTGCGGTCAGCAAACCTTTCCGTACCTCTGGAGGTATCCGTATCACCAACTTGCCCAGGCCGAGCACTTGATCAGCGAGGGCATGGTCGAGAATCGTATCAAGATCTTCATCGGTCAGGGCTTTGAGGACGTAGACGCGCGCTCGTGACAACAGCGCGTTGACCAGGGCGAAACTCGGGTTCTCGGTCGTCGCGCCGATGAGGGTCATGACCCCTTCCTCCACATGGGGCAGCAGGGCGTCCTGTTGGCTTTTGTTGAAACGATGGATTTCGTCAATGAAGAGGACCGTGCCCTGGCCCAGAGACCGGGCGGACTCGGCGCTGGTGACAGCGGCGCGGATTTCTCGTACCCCGCTGTTGACGGCGGATAAGACCTGGAAATGCTGGCCAACAGCGTGGGCCAGGAGTTGCGCCAAGGTGGTCTTGCCACTGCCCGGCGGACCCCAGAGAATCATGGAGTGCAACTGCCCGCCCTGCACCATGGCCCGCAACGGACCCGTCTTGCCGAGCAGATGCCTCTGGCCGACGTAAGCGTCCAGGTTCCGAGGGCGCATACGGGCCGCCAGCGGGCGCGGGTCGATGGATGACGCGGTCATGTCAGGGACGCTCTCGCCCTTAAAAATCCCGGGAAATAGCCGCACCAAAATTGAAGGTGCTGACTTTGTAAGTGCCAGGGAAGTCAGCGTTATAGGAGGTTGCATTACCGGAGAGGGCATACGCGGCCCCCACGTCATAGTGCCAAGCACCCAGTCCGATGCCCACGCCAAAAGAGGCCAAGTTGCTGCTCGCCGCGGGTACTCCCGCCTGAATGCTGGAACCATTACCAGGGCTCCCCTCGTGAGCGAAACCCCCACGCAATTCGAGATCCTGATCAAGGTGATAGCTCAGACCGAGGCGGTAGGCCAATGCGGATTTCCAACCCAGATTGCCATAGCCAGGTAATCGGGCATTACTCCAGTCATTCCAGTCGACATCCAATTCGGTGGCAAAACGCGGCGTGAAACGATAACGAACACCCGCCTGCACGCGGTTGGGGAGGTCGATGCCGCCACCGATGCTGGACGCAGAGCGATAGCTGAGTCCGGCATTGAAGGTCTCGGTGGTGTAGAAGAGACCTACATTGCCCCCGACCCCACCCCCATTACCGGAATGGGGGCCGAAGGTGGCATTGAGACTCCGGTAATAATCCAACCCTACCCCGATACTCAGATTGGGCAGCAACAAATAAGCGACACCGGGATTCACATCGATGATCCGCAGGTCATTTTTCCATGGGGTCGTCTGTGCCGTCCCAAACGTTCCCGCAGGCCAGGAACTGTTGACGCGGTAGGGAGAGGTGATTCCCAGACCGACCGCCAGCGGAAGATCATTGAAACGATGGGTCACGAAGAGGTTGGGCAGGAGCTGTAGGTTACTGCTGGCATCGAAGCTGCCATTACGATTACTCACCTTGTAGATAGGTCGCATCGCCAAAATATCCAGTCCTACCCGGGTACCTGGAAAGAAAACCATGCTCGCGGGATCGTTCGAGAAGCTGCTGACAGGTCCGCCGTCGGCCACCGTGGCACCCGCTTCCGAAAGGCCCACCACGGAGGTCGGCACGGCAAAGCCGGCGGCATGGGATTGCGCAGCCACTAACAGGCCGAAGGTGACGAGGGCGAGACGAGTCTTCAAAGCCGACATGCGGTACTCCAAAAAAGTTAACGGGAGAGGATATCCACACCGGCGGGGGGAGTAAACTGGAACTCCTGCGCCGCAATGGGATGGTTGATTTCAATATGTTCGAAGTGGAGTACGGTCTGCTGCTGGAAAGCATCCTCCATACGCATTTCGCGGAGCATGCCCTGCGCGTCAAAGCCCAAGCGCAGGGCGGTGAAACCCCGATCCTGGCCCGTTTTGGGGTGAAGCAGCAGCCAGCGAAGACCGTCCTTTTTCCCCAGGTCGGTAATCTTGAAGCGCTGGCTAAGGTCATCACCACCAGCGATCAATGCCGCCGGCGTCGACCCGAGCGCCTGGCCCAGGGGCTGCACCGTGGCCTGCTCCAGAGCGGGCTCGTAGAGCCAGACCTTCTCGCCATCGGAGACAATGATTTGCCCGTTATTACCGCCATAGTCCCAGCGGAATTTTCCGGGGCGGGAGATCCACAACTGGCCACTGGCCCGTTTGACGACCTGGCCGTCATGGTTGGCCACCTCCTGACTGAACCGGGCGGTAATGGTATGGGTTTTTTGGAAGAACTCCTGCAACACGGCCGATCCGGAAGCCGCGGCGACATACTGGGGGATGCCCAGTATCAGCAGGGATATCAAAAATCCGCGGGCCAGGCGTCCAACCCGCAATGTGGGGCCGCGGCGGTGAAGAAGATAATTAGTCACGGCCTGGAGGCGCTGCTGCATAGACTTCTCTGCTCCCGTTACTTTGCAAGGGACCGACCACGCCAATCCGCTCCATCTCCTCGATCATGCGGGCCGCGCGGTTGTAACCCACCTTGAGCTGCCGCTGCACGTAAGAAATGCTCGCCTTGCGACTGCTGGTGACGATA
Organism: Acidithiobacillus ferrianus; assembly: GCF_010378095.1. Classification (GTDB taxonomy): domain Bacteria; phylum Pseudomonadota; class Gammaproteobacteria; order Acidithiobacillales; family Acidithiobacillaceae; genus Acidithiobacillus; species Acidithiobacillus ferrianus. The sequence goes on from NZ_WNJL01000037.1 coordinate 480,213, forward strand.
GCCACGGCCTGATCGTAGAGGGGGTCCGCATCCTCTCCGCCCTCGCCACCGGCGCCCTCTCCATCGCTACCGTCATTACCCTGTAAAATACGTTCGTCGTACTGAGGCGCACCCAACTGGCGCAAGGATTCCACCACACGGTGGACTTCTTCATCGCTGACAAAAGCACCATGCACCCGCAGCGGATAACCGGAACCCGGTGGCAAATACAGCATATCGCCCTGGCCCAACAAGGTTTCCGCACCCATCTGGTCGAGAATGGTGCGCGAATCAATACGCGAGGAAACCTGAAAGGCGATGCGCGTCGGGACGTTGGCCTTGATGAGACCGGTAATCACGTCCACCGAGGGACGCTGAGTCGCCATAATCAAGTGCAATCCCGCCGCCCGCGCCTTTTGTGCCAGGCGGGTGATCAGGGTTTCCACCTGCTTCCCGACCACCATCATCAAGTCAGCGAATTCATCGATGATAACGACAATGGCGGGTAGCGTGGTGAGTGTGATCGGTGCGCCATCCATGTCCTTATCGGGTCCCGGTAACGGGTGCCCAGACGCCACCGCCTCGCGCACCTTCTGATTGTATCCGGCAAGGTTGCGCACGCCCGCAAAAGACATGATCTTGTAGCGTCGCTCCATCTCCGCCACGCACCAGCGCAAGGCGTTGGCCGCTTCCTTCATGTCCGTCACCACCGGTGCCAGCAGGTGAGGAATGCCCTCATAAATGGACAACTCCAGCATTTTGGGATCCACCATGATCAGGCGCACTTCCTCGGCGGTCGCCTTGAACAGAATACTGAGAATCATGGCGTTGACACCCACGGATTTGCCGGCACCGGTGGTACCGGCCACCAGCAAGTGAGGCATCTTCGCCAGATCGGCGGACACTGGATGACCACCGATATCCTGGCCGAGGGCCAGTGTCAGTAAACTTTTACCCTGCGTGAAGCTATGGCTGGAAAGCACTTCGGAAAGCCGCACGGTGCGCCGTTTCGGGTTGGGCACCTCGATACCCATGGTCGCCTTGCCGGGAATCGCCTCCACCACCCGCACCCGCGCCGCCAGCACCCGCGAGAGATCCTTGCTGAGGCCGGCGATCTGACTGACTTTGACTCCCGGTGCCGGTTCGATTTCAAAACGGGTGATGACCGGGCCCGGATGGGCGGCCACGACCGTCGCCTGCACGCCAAAATCAGCGAGTTTCTCTTCCAACGCGCGCGATCGTTGCGTCAGCACCTCAGGCTGCGGCCGTGCATTCGGATCGTCCACATCCGCCGGATCGAGCAGGGCAAGATCGGGGAGACCGTCAGCCCGCGGTGGACCCACGGGAGCAAGCAATGGTAACTGCCGGCCATGCTTGACGGCGGCCTGAACCAATACCGCTCCGCGCTTTTTGGCGGGAAAGAGGCCAGATGCCGGCGAGGATGCCTTTTGCGCGCCGGACGCGGGCGTCGCGACCGGAACCGCATGCACTGGCAACCCTCGCCGCCAGGGCCAGCGCAGGCGCCGCGGCGAGGAGAAACGCAGTGCGCCGATGCGCGCCATCATCGCGCGTGGTCCCAGGCCGGTCAGCAGAAACGCACCGAAAAGAAATAGCCCCAAGAATAGTAACGCACTCCCGCCCACACCGATGAAAGGCTGGGCAAGGACACTGATCTCCTGGCCCAGGATACCGCCCGCCCCCGCCCCGGCAACAGGCCACCAGGCGGCGGGCCAGGTCAGCGCGAGGAAGCCCATCAGGCCCAGCGCAATGGCGATGCCGCCCAAGGGGGCCGTCCACCGCCCCGGATGCTGAAGAAACCAGTATCGCCACAACTGCCAGACCCACGCCCCCAACGCCACCGGGAGGAGCCAGGCGATCATGCCAAAAATCTGCACCAGAAAATCGGCGAGATAGGCACCCGTCTCGCCACCCCAGTTACGCGCGGGACCGCCCTTGCCGCTATTGAACCAACTGGGGTCGGCCGGGTGGAAGCTGAGCAGGGATATGGCCATAAACGCCGCCACCGCGATCAGCACCAATAACCACGCCTCACGACGCCACGATTTGGCACGCGACCCCTGCACCGGCTTTGCGGAGGCAGACCGGGAGTCTCTGGAGACATTGCGGGCAGTGGAACTCATGTCGGCACGCTAAACGACCCCTGCGCAGGTGTCAAGGAAAAACAAGAAAGGCAAAGAAATTCCATCGTTATTGGCGTGCGGCGGATCAGGTGCGGGGCTCATCTCGCGACACGCGTCATCCCCATGGACCCTAGTCCAGGCGTGGGAGGCTGAGACAGTGCGAAGAGAATGGTGTTAGACTTTTCCCAGCGATTCACACAGGTCGGGGCGTGTTTCACCAACACACGTCATTCGGCCGACATCCTTACCATCTTCACCATTCTGGCAACGAGGTAACCCATGAGCGACCCGAAAAATATCATCGATGAAAAGCATTGCCGCTTACTCATCCTGGGCTCCGGTCCAGGGGGTTATACGGCGGCCATATATGCGGCACGCGCCAACCTGAATCCGCTACTGGTGCAAGGCATGGAACCCGGCGGACAACTGATGACGACCACAGATGTAGACAATTGGCCAGGCGCCGCGGATGGCATCATGGGCCCGGAACTCATGCAGGAACTGGAGAAACAGGCGCGACGCTTCGATACCCAGGTGTTGTTCGACCACATCCATACCGCAGACCTCGGCCAGCGGCCTTTTCGTCTCCGTGGGGACCAGCATTGCTACACCTGCGATGCCCTGATCGTGGCCACAGGCGCATCCGCCAAGTACCTGGGCTTACCCAGCGAAGACCAGTTTCGCGGCAAGGGTGTCTCCGCCTGTGCAACCTGCGATGGGTTCTTCTATCGCGGACAAAGCGTTGCCGTTATTGGGGGGGGCAACACCGCGGTGGAGGAAGCGCTCTACCTCAGTAACATCGCCAAGCATGTGACCGTCGTCCACCGGCGCGACAAATTTCGCGCGGAGAAAATCCTGCAAGACAAGCTGATGGCCAAAGAAAATGTCACTGTCCTATGGGATCACTCAGTGGATGAGATTCTGGGGGACCATTCCGGCGTCACCGGTCTACGGATCAAACGGATGCAAAATGGCAACACCCGGGAATTAGCCCTGACGGGAGTCTTCGTGGCCATCGGTCATCAACCCAACACCGGAATTTTCAGGGGACAATTGGAGATGGACGAAGGTGGTTATCTGATCACTCGTGGCGGACGTGACGGCATGGCGACGGCAACCAGCGTTGCAGGCGTTTTTGCGGCGGGCGACGTGCAGGACTATGTCTATCGTCAGGCGGTAACCAGTGCGGGCAGCGGGTGCATGGCGGCACTGGATGCGGAGCGCTGGCTGGAGCAACAAAAGGACTGAAACGTGGGGCGGCGGCCACATCAGCCGGATCGACAGGGTCCGACCATCGACATCGAGGATACGGCGCGTTTTCTACGGGCGGTTGCCGATGTTCGCCCGTTACCAGCGCCGCCCCCACCTGCTCGCCCGGCGCCACCCCCGCCTTTGCCACTGCAGCGCTACCGGGACGAGAGGGCGGTCCTGGAATCGTTGGGACATCCTCTGAACAGTGATGCGGCGCTGGAATCGGGAGATGAGTGGCTCTATTTGCGTCCTGGTTTATCTCCCGCACTGCTGCGGGATTTGCGCCGGGGACGATTCCGCACTCAAGAGCGACTGGATCTGCACGGTTGTACCGTTGAAGAAGCCCGCACCGAATTGAGGGTATTCCTGCGCGAGGCCAGGCAGCGGCGCTGGACTTGCGTCTGCATCATCCACGGGAAGGGGTTGGGCTCCCCCGGCCGCATTCCTGTCTTGAAAAGGCTGGTAGGCGGCTGGCTGATGCGCCATCAGGAGGTGCTCGCCTTCGCCCAGGCGCGCCCCGGCGAAGGCGGCGGCGGCGCACTGCAAATCCTGCTGGGTTGGCGGCGTCGGTCATGATCGGCGCCACGCCGTTCTATCCGCCCCCTGGCACCTCGACCCATGAGGGCGCCCTCGGACCGCCCCGCACTATGGGGCGGCCACCAGTCGGTCATCACCCCGTCGTTCCCAGCGGTTCCGAAGCGCCGGGCTGCCTTCCACTTCGGCCAGGGAAGCGAGGATAGGGCAGCCTTCGACAGGACCGTGGCCGGGGCAGCGTCCGGCCTGCTGCGCAAGGGCCGTACGCATCCGTCGCAAATCGGAAATCTTCAAATCGATCTCGGCGATTTTTTGCTCGGTCAGGGCCTTTACCTCCGCCATGTCATTGGTCGCGCTGCCGCTGATCTCCAACAGATCCTTCACTTCGGCCAGCGAAAAGCCGAGATTCTGGGCGCGCCGGATAAACCGCAGACGGGCTTCCGTATGGCCATCATAGAGGCGATAATTAGCCGCCGTCCGCTGCACCGGACGGATGAGGCCGATGCGCTCATAGTAACGCAGCGTCTCTGCGGCGAGCCCGGCTTCACGCGCCATGCGGCCAATGGTTACGGGGTTTTCCATGGGAACTCTCTCCTTATTATAGTGCTTCAGGATAATGTTGTACGGTGGAGGTATAATGTCCATTGTAAGGCATCTAGTCAACATAAAGGTCGAGCCTCTGCACTTCGGGTATCTCCTGACCGAAGAGCCCTTCCACACAACTCGTCGCGAAGACACCGGCAGGGAGGAAAAAGCTGAGAACGAGGGTGTGGGCATCCTGCCAATGACTGGTCAAATCATCGGGACGCGCGCGCAAGGGGCGCCGGGCGGCATCCAGTCCTTGTTCCGCCAGGCGTCGAGCCCAATACAGGCCATTGCCCATGGTACCGGCGGCAACCGCCGCGCTCAGAGCCAGAGTCTCCAGCGCAGCGGCATCCGCGGTCGGCGTCACCCCACCCCGTCCCGGTAGCGGACCGGTAGGGTGCAGATCCCAGGCAGCGGCCCGCGCCCGCAACGCCTCCTGATCCGCCAACCCAGCAAGGAAAAGACTGTGTGAGCCCGCCAGTTGAACCACCTCACCGGACAGAATCTCGGTCCAGTTGCCTTGTCGCACCCGCTCGGCGAGGACAAGATTGAACAGGGCGGAACGAGCGGCGGACCAGAGCAAGCCACGCCGATGCCGGTCCACCCGCGCGCACTGTCCCGACAATAATCGTGCGGCTTCCGACAGATTGCGATGACCGAAACGCTGGGCACCGAAATAGTTCGGGAACCCCCTTTGCGCCAGGCTTCGCAGACGGGTGCTCCACAGACTTTGCGCTCCCGTGGTCGCGCGCAGAACCAGTTGGAAATGATTACCACGCAGCACACCGCGGCGCAGCTTGCGATCATGACGGCTGACCTGCCGCAGATGCAGATCATTCCCTTCCAGACTGGCCCAGTCGGGATCACGGCCCGGCGCCGCTGGCACGGTAAAGCTTTGCCGGGCAATGGCGTGACGGTCCTTGAGACCAGCAAAGCCGATATCACGGACAGCCACACCCGCGCAGCGCGCGAGCCGGATGGCGACTTCCTGGGTATTGAGGCCGCGCTTTTCCACAACGATCCAATGATGACCGCCCACCCCCGATGGGGCGAAGGGCAACCGTTCCGTGACCCGGAAATCTTCCAGGCTCCGCCGCAACTCAGCGCTGAGCGGTTCCCCATCCGCCGGATAAATGCGCGGCGAACTTTCAGACATGCCGGATCAGGGCGACCGCGTGCGCGGCAATGCCTTCCCCCCGACCGATATAGCCCAAGGCTTCGGTGGTGGTGGCTTTGACATTGATGGCATCCGGATCAACCGCCAAATCGGCGGCAATGTGTCGACGCATCTGCGGAATGTATGGGGCCAGCTTCGGACGCTGGCAGACGATGGTCGCGTCGACATTGTCTACTCGATACCCTTTTCCCTGAATGAGTTGATAGCAATGCCGGAGCAGGAGGCGAGAGTCCGCGCCCGCAAAACGAACATCGGTGTCGGGGAAATGCTGGCCGATATCACCTAGGGCCGCCGCCCCCAGTAAGGCGTCGCAAAGCGCGTGGAGGAGCACATCGGCGTCGGAATGGCCGGCAAGACCATGCGCGTACGGGACGGTCACACCACCAAGGATCAACGGCCTTCCGACCACCAACGCATGCACGTCGAATCCATGACCAATACGCAGTCGCATCGTTTTATCCTTCTCCTTCGCGCGCGGCGAGAATGGCGGCGGCGAGCATAAGATCATCCTGGAGGGTCACCTTGATATTGTCGCCGTGCCCGTGAATCAGGCGAGGTCGCCAGCCCTGCCACTCCATCGCCGAGGCTTCATCGGTGATGGCCAGATTCCGGGCACGTGCGGCTTCCAGAGCGGCAAGCAAGGCATCGAGAGGAAAGGCCTGTGGGGTAAGGGCGCGCCACAGTCCTTCTCGCTCCACCGTTCCTGAAGCATGCCCGTCCTCGGCGCGCTTCAGGGTATCGGCGACGGGCACCGCGAGCAGCGCGCCCTGGGGTGAATGCGGGAGACTGTCGAGCAGGAGCCGCAGGTCCTGGTGGCGCAGACAGGGTCGGGCGGCGTCATGCACCAATACCCAATCAGACGCCACCGCCCCCTGTCGCAACAAAGCCTCCAGTCCGAGACGCACCGAATCCGCGCGTGAGGCACCACCGGCCACTGGCGGGAAGAGGGGTTCCGGCAACGGCCCCAGCAAGGCATGCCAGGCATCCGTGGCCATATCTTCACCCGGGAGGACCAACTGGATTCCCGCGATGCGCCGTTCCTGGAGAAAAACCGTCCAGGTATGGGCGATGATCGGACGACCGCGCAACAGCGCATACTGTTTGGCCTGCATGGCACCAAATCGTTGTCCCCGACCACCTGCTGGGATCACCACCCAGATGCGCTCCATTTTTGCCTCCTAGCGTACATCCCCGCCGCAAGCCCGCAGTATCCCCAGTCTGTGGGGGTGACGCAAGAATCGCGCTTTCTCGTTTTGCAGTTTCCACAGCGCGCCTTTACACTAGGGCTCTTCAGAGTCTCCATATAAGATCAGACACTCATTTGGATTGCAGTCTTTCTCTCGGCATCCCGCCGCGCGCCGGGGCGGCGCGCGCATTTAGTCCATTCTACGGTGCCGCGGACAGCTGGCTGGCAGCGCAAATGGCGCGTCAGTGGCGGCGTCCGCTGCTGGTTTTGCTGCCGACCACGCACGACGTGGAAGAATGGCAACGCGAATGGCATTTTTTCGCACCGGACTTACCAGCGCCGCTGATTTTCCCGGACCGCGAAATCCTTCCCTATGATCGCCTGGCGCCTCCGGCGGATGCCACGGCCACCCGTCTGACCACCCTGGCGGCGCTACCGGAATGGCGTGGCGTGTGCCTCGCCCCGCTGTCCGCCGTCCTGCAACGCCTGCCGCCACGCAACTTCCTCGACCGACACGCTTTTGTCCTCGCCGTGGGCGACCATCTCAATCCAGAGCGTTTCCGTCAACGTCTGATCGACGCCGGCTATCGCAATGTCAGCGAGGTTTCGGAGGCTGGCGAACTGGCCTGGCGCGGCGGGATCGTCGACCTCTTTCCCAGCGGCAGCCCTCTGCCCTACCGCATCGAGATCTTCGATACCATGGTGGAGAGTATCCGGGCTTTCGACCCGGAAACCCAGCGCACCCTGCAAAAGGCCGACCGGGTATCCCTGCTTCCCGCCCGGGAGGTTCCGGTGGACACCGCCGCGCTACAGGAATTTCGCCACCAGTTCCGCGCCCGCTTCAGCGGTGACCCGCAACGTGCCGAAATTTACCGGGCGGCCAGTCGCGGACAAGTACCCCAAGGAGCCGAGCATTATCTCCCCCTCTTCTTCCCCGAGAGCAGTCATCTGTTGATGCACTTTCCCAAGGACGGGGTTGTTCTTCTGCCCCCTGGCCTGGACGCCTCTGCCCAGCATATTCGCCAGGACTGGCAGGAGCGCCACGAGGAGCGCGCCCACGATACCACGCACCCCATACTGCTCCCGGACGAATTACTCCTGACCCCCGCTGAATGGGAAGACGCTTTGCGTGGCCGGGCGCTGGTGCATGGACAGCGGGAAGGTGACGCGGAGCGCCTGCCGACCGCCCCGCTCCCCGATCTCCATAGCCGTCCGGAAGCGCCACTGGCCGCGCTCGACACTTTTCTGCGCCATCTGCCGACAACAGGCCGGGTCATCCTCGCCGCCGAATCGCCGGGACGCCAGGAAGCCTTGTCAGAGCGATTGGGCAAGAGTGGTCTACTCCCCAGCCGGGTTCAGAACTGGCCGGAATTTCTTGCCGGCACGGAACGGATCGCCATCACCGTAGCGCCCCTGGAACGCGGCCTGCTCATCAGGGAAGGCGGTCTGGTCCGACTGGCGCTGATCTCCGAAGCGCAAATTTTTGGTGATCGCATCTTTGCCCAACGGCGCAGCGCCAACGCCCGACAGCGCAATATGGAAGGTTTGATCCGCGATCTCGGTGATCTACAGCCTGGCGACGCCGTGACCCACGAGGAGTATGGTATCGGCCGTTTTCAGGGCATGACCACGCCTTTTGCCGCGCAAGGCGACATCAACGAATATGTGGTCCTGGAGTATGCCAACAACGACCTCGTCTATGTCCCGGCGGATCACCTGGATCGTATTGCCCGCTACGTGGGTAACGGTGCGACGGAACCGATGCTCTCGCGCCTCGGCAGCAATCACTGGGACAAGTCCAAAGCCAAGGCGCGGCAGAAAGCCATCGATGCCGCCAGTGAACTGCTGGACATCTATGCCCGGCGCGCCGCGCGCAGCGGCCGGGCCTTCCCCGCACCCGACGACGCCTACTGGGAATTCGTCTCTCGCTTTCCCTTTGAAGAAACCCCCGACCAACAGGCGGCCATTGATGCCGTCATCGCCGACATGACCAACCCCCATCCGATGGATCGCCTGGTCTGCGGCGACGTGGGTTTTGGCAAAACCGAAGTAGCGCTGCGGGCGGCTTTTCTGGCGGCACACAGCGGGGCACAAGTGGCGGTTTTAGTGCCGACCACGCTCCTCGCCCAGCAGCATTACGAAAACTTCCGGAATCGCTGCGCCGGACTGCCGCTACGCGTGGAGGTGCTCTCCCGTTTCCAGAGCGCCAAGACGCACAAGCAGGTACTCGCCGCCGTGGCCACCGGGAGAGTGGATATCCTCATCGGCACCCATCGTCTACTGCAAAAGGATGTCGCTTTTCACGATCTGGGGTTGCTGATTCTGGATGAGGAGCATCGCTTCGGAGTTCGGCAGAAGGAGCGGATCAAAGCCCTGCGGGCCGAGGTGGATATCCTCACCCTCACCGCCACCCCCATCCCACGCACCCTGAACCTGTCCCTCGCCGGTCTGCGAGATCTCTCCATCATCGCTACGCCGCCCCAACGCCGTCAACCAGTGCGCACCTTCGTCCAGATCTGGGATGATGCGACCGTGATCGAGGCCTGCCAGCGCGAATTGTATCGCGGCGGTCAAGTGTATTTCCTGCACAACGAGGTACGCGACATTGAGCGCATGGCCACCACCCTGCGCCGCCTGATGCCCGATGCCCGCCTGCGCGTCGCCCATGGCCAGATGCCCGAGGGCGAGTTGGAGGCGGTGATGCTGGATTTTTATCACCAACGCTTCGACATTCTCCTCAGCACCACCATCATCGAATCCGGCATCGATAACCCGCACGCCAACACCATCCTCATCCACCGCGCGGACCAATTCGGTCTCGCCCAATTGCACCAGTTACGCGGCCGAGTGGGCCGCTCGCACCAACGTGCCTACGCCTATCTGTTCACTCCGGACCCACGCGCCATGAGCGAAGATGCCCGCCGTCGTCTCGACGCCATCCAATCCCTGGAAGATCTCGGTGTCGGCTTTGCCCTGGCCAGCCACGATCTGGAAATCCGCGGGGCGGGTGAGTTGCTCGGCGAGGCGCAAAGCGGGCACATGGATGAAGTGGGTTTCACCCTCTTTATGGAATGGCTGAACGACGCGGTGGAGGCCATTCGTGACGGACGCGATCCCCACAGTCTCGAAGAACGGCGCACCAATGGTCCGGAAATTCATCTCAACACCCCGGCGCTCATTCCTGACGACTACTTGCCGGACGTACACCTGCGCCTGCAACTCTACAAGCGCCTCAGTGACGTGCGCAGTGATTCCGCCATTGATGAGATCCTGGTGGAGATGATCGACCGCTTCGGACCCATTCCCGCGCCGACCCGCACCCTGTTCTGCCAGACTCGGTTACGCTTGAGCGCCCTCCGGATCGGCATCGCCCAGATCGACGCGGGTCCCGCTGGTGCTCGTCTGCAATTCGTCCCCGACAACCAGGTAGCCCCCGAAAAAATCATCCAGTTCATCCAGCAGTCCCCCGGCATTTACCAACTGGATGGAGAACACCGCCTGCGCATTCGCCGCGATCTCCCCGATGGCGAAGCGCGCTGTCAGGAATTACTGCAACTCATCGACCAACTGAGGATCCAACCATGAGCAGCACGCGTCTCGCCATTCTCAGTCCCGCCGCACGCGGCCCCATGCATCTCCCGGCCAGCATGGGGCAACTGGTGGCCCAGATAGAAAGCCACCAGGAGATCTGGGACTGTTGGCTGCAAAGTTGGGAACTGCCGGTCACCGTGGGTGAGATCGCGCCGTTTCTGGATGAACTCTCCCGGCAGGCCCTGCATCAGGAGCGGGAAGTCATCTGGGCGCCGATGAACAGTGCCAGCAACAGCGTGCGTCTGGTGCTGCATGGTGCGGGGCAACCCGAAGCACTGCGCCGGGCGCTCACCACCCTGCATCTCCAACACTTTATTCCCGGCCGCATACTGCATGGCCAGGGAGACGATCTGGCCCTCATGCTGCATGGACCCGATGGTCCGCTGGGTGCGGCCAACCATTGCCTCATCGAGGCCTTGGAGGGGATATCCCTCGATGTCGCCGTGACCCGCCTGTGGGATCGGGGTCATTTTCGACTCCTCCTGGCCGATATGGATTCGACCCTCATCAGTATCGAGTGTATCGATGAAATGGCCGTTTATCTCGGTCTCAAGCGCCAGGTTGCCGCCCTGACCGAACGCTCCATGGCCGGCGAACTGGATTTTCAGAGTTCCCTGCGCGAACGGGTACGTCTGCTGGCTGGCACACCCGCGAACACCATCGACGCGATCATCCGCGAACGGCTATCTCTCAGCCCTGGAGCCCGCGAGTTGGTCGCTGCGGCCAAGGCGCAGGGCGTTGAAGTCGGTGTCGTTTCTGGTGGTTTCACGCAATTTGCCCGACATCTCCAGGAAACACTGGACCTCGATTACGCCTTCGCCAATACCCTGGAGATCATCGACGGACAGATCACCGGCCAGGTGCTCGGTGACATCATCGATGCCGCCGCCAAAGCCGATATCCTCGATCTGCTGGCTGCCGACCTAGGCACCGATGCCGGCCATTGCATCGCCATCGGCGACGGCGCCAACGATCTGCCCATGATTCGCAGGGCGGGGGTCGGCATCGCCTACCATGCCAGGGCGGTCATTCGCGCTCAGGCGGATTTCCAGATTCGCTATGGGGGTCTCGACACCGCGGCCGCCTACTTGGGCTGGAGCACCGCTTGATCTTTGACTCCGGCCAGACACTTCAATACTTGATTTTATTTTAGACTAAGTCTATCATCTATGCGTGTGCGGCGGGGCCCACCCCCGCACATCGGATACCGGCAATCGTGCCGTCACCGTAGCGCAAACAGGAGACGAACATGAAACTCACCAGCATTGAAGGCCAAAGCGTTCCCCAAGTCGTATTCCGCACCCGCGACAATAACCAGTGGCGTGACGTCGGTACCGACGATCTTTTCAAAGGCAAGACCGTGGTCGTATTTTCTCTGCCCGGCGCCTACACCCCGACCTGCTCATCCAGCCATCTGCCCCGCTACAACGAACTCGCGCCGACCTTTCGTGAAAATGGCGTCGATGACATCCTTTGTATATCCGTGAATGACGCTTTTGTCATGGAAGCCTGGGCCAAGGAGTTGGCGGTCGAAAACATTCACCTGATTCCTGATGGCAACGGTGAATTCACCAAAGGCATGGGCATGCTCGTGGACAAGAGCGAACTTGGCTTCGGCAAACGCTCCTGGCGCTACTCCATGCTGGTCAGGAATGGCGTCATCGACAAGATGTTTATCGAACCCGACAAACCCGGCGACCCCTTCGAGGTTTCTGATGCCGACACCATGCTCCATTACCTCAACCCCGAAGCGCGCGATCCGGAGTTCATCACCATCTTCACCCGCGAGGGCTGCCCGCACTGTGCCCGCGCCAAGGCGCTCTTGAAGGCGCACGACCTGACCTTCGAGGAGATCAGGACCGGTATGGGCACCGGTGTCAGCTCGCGCACCATTCGCGCGGTGAGTGGACGCTCCACCGTGCCGCAAGTCTTTATCGGCGGTAAACACATTGGCGGCGCGGACGATCTGGAGAAATACTTCGGCGGAAAACGCGCGTAAAGTGAGGGGCGAGAACGGCTCGCCCCGAGCCGTCGTCGACGCGTGCAAACAGCCGCCTCGGCCTCGGCTCTTTTACCCTGTTCGGTTCCTGGGAAAAGGGAGATGTCATGACGCAACACTATGATCTCATTGTCATCGGTGGGGGCAGCGGCGGCATCGCCATGGCCAACCGCGCCGCCCGTTACGGGGCGCGTACCGCCTTGGTCGCCGCTGGTCCGCTGGGCGGTACCTGCGTCAATGCGGGTTGTGTGCCCAAAAAAATCTTCTGGAATGCCGCTCATCTGGCCGGCCAGATGAAAATGGCCGAAGAGTATGGTTTCGACACCGTGACGCCCCGCTTTCACTGGGCACGGCTCAAGCAACAACGTAGCGCCTACATCGCGCGTCTCAACGAGCGCTACGCTCAGGGCCTGGATGGCAACGGCGTTACCCTGCTTCGCGGTCACGCCCGCTTTTCTGGCGCGCATCGAGTCGACGTCGGCAACACGCTGCTGGAGGCCGAGCATATTTTGATCGCCACTGGCGGACAACCTGTTTGGCCCGATATTCCGGGGGCCGGACTGGGCATCACCTCGGATGGGTTCTTCGCGCTGGAAACGGCGCCTCGCCGTGTCGCCGTGGTCGGGGCGGGATACATCGCCGTCGAACTTGCCGGGGTACTCCACGGACTCGGCAGCGAGGTGTCCCTCGTCATGCGCCGCCACCACTTCCTCAACGATTTTGAGCCCATGCTGCGCGAACACCTGATGGACGCCATGCTGCATCAAGGCATCAACTTGCTCGCCCTGCGCCAGGTCCGGGAAGTGGAACAACGCACCGATGGTCTGTACCTGCATTTTCACGACGGCGATTGCCTGGGTGGACTGGACGCCGTCATCTGGGCCATTGGTCGCCGCCCCAACAGTTCCGAACTGGGCCTGGAGCAGGTGAGGATTTCCGTTGATACGCGGGGATTCATTCCGGTGGATGCCTACCAAACCACCAGCGCACCCGGCGTCTACGCGGTAGGCGACGTCACCCCCGGCCCGGCCTTGACGCCGGTCGCCATAGCCGCCGGTAGGCGACTCGCCGATCGACTTTTTGGCGGTCAGACCGACCGGCACCTCGACACCCATCTGGTGCCCACCGTCATTTTTAGCCACCCCCCCATCGCCACTGTCGGCCTGAGCGAAGCCGCTGCCCAGTTACAGTACGGAGAAGAGGCGGTCCGGGCTTATCGGACGACTTTCACCCCCATGTTCCGCGCTTTTTCAAGCGACCCGGAAAAAACAGCGATGAAGCTGGTAACGGTGGGGCCGGAAGAAAGGATCGTCGGTCTGCACGCCATCGGCGATGCCGTGGACGAAATGCTGCAGGGCTTTGCCGTGGCGCTGCGCATGGGTGCCACGAAACGGGATTTTGACGACACCATCGCCATTCACCCCACCAGCGCCGAGGAGTTGGTCACCCTGCGTTGATCCGGCAGGGCCGGACCGCTCAGGGCTCGGGGTGCCGCCCCAGCAGCAGGCTTACTCCCGGCTATGGAGATGTTTGAGCGCGTCCGGCCCCACCGAAGCCCCACAACTGCATTGCGGGCAATCGGCCAGTAATGGCACGGCAGACTCCAGCACCTTGCGCACCCGGTGCATACCCGCATGCATCACTGCGTCGATAGCCTCCATGGTGATGGGTTCCGTCGATTTTCCCGCCGCCGGATTCACGACGAGTGACAATGGGGCGTAACAAAGCCCGATCTCCCGCGCCAGCACCGCCTCTGGCGCGCCGGTCATCCCCACCACATCTCCCCCGTCCCTTTCGATGCGACGGATTTCCGCGATGGTTTCCAGGCGTGGTCCCTGGGTGGCCGCGTAGGTACCCCCGTCGATCACCGCGACATCGGCGGTTTCCGCCGCCCGCAGCAGGCGTGCGCGCACCAAGCCACAGTACGGCTCGGAAAAATCGATATGCACCACCATGCTTTCCCGGCCTTCAAAAAAGGTGCTCGGACGCCCATGGGTATAGTCGATCAATTGATCGGGCAGACAAATAACCCCGGATTGCATGGCCGTGCTGATCCCGCCCACCGCCGCCACCGCGACGACGTGCGTCACTCCGACATGGTGTAGTGCCCAGATATTGGCGCGGTAATTGACGCGGTGCGGTGGGATGGTGTGGCCATAACCGTGGCGGGCGATAAACACCACCTCCTGTCCACCAAGCTGCCCGAAGGTCAACGGGCCGGAGGTCTCGCCAAAGGGCGTGCGAATGACCCGGCGATTGCGAATCTCCAGGTTCTTGAGGCGGGTCAGACCACTGCCGCCAATGATACCCGTCACCCCATCAGTCGTCCCTCGGCAAGATGAAAATACCCGGTGCGTTACGCCCCAGGCCGCGGGCATCCAGTCCGTAGCCAAAGACAAAACGATCCGGAACTTCCAGCCCCACGTAGTCCACCGGAACCTCCACCGCGCGCGGACGCGTCTTACGAATCATCACCGCCGTGTGAATGGCGGCGGCACCTTCCGCCGCGCAATACGCTTGCAACGACCTCAGGGTAATCCCCTCATCGAGGATATCATCCACCAGCAACACCACGGCTCCTGCCAGGGATTCCTTAGGGCGGGTACGCCACTGCAAGGTACCCCCGCTGGTTTCCGCGCCATAGCGACTCACCTGCACACAGTCGAGCACCAGGGGAAAATGCAGATGCGGCATCAGTTGTCCGACTACCACCACCGCTCCCGTCAGCACACAAAGCAACACCACGGGACGATGCGGAGTGAGGGGCTCCAGGTCCTTATTCATGGCAACGGCCATCCGCCGGATGGCCGCCTCCACCTCTTCCGCGCTAAACAGGTGCTCAGCGGGCCCTAAATGGGTGGGTATCATACGGACATCAGTAGGTAAAGGTGACCACGTCGTCGTCCATGGCCTGCTCAATGACATAGGCGCCACCAACAATGTCCTGAATTTCGGGGATCAGGTCTTCCTTGGTGCACTCCCAGAGTTCGAGGGTGGGCGTGCAGACAAAAAACTTCACGCCCGCTTCATGGGCATCCTGGATGAAATCATACACACTCTTGGGGCTGCCTGGCATGACGTGCATCTTTTCGGCAACCCCCTTTTTAGCCAACTCACCGGCGCGGGCCGTCAGCACGACCTCCACTTCGAAGTCCATCGCCGCCGCCACCGTCGCCTGGAAAAAGGGCGCGCCCAGCTCCTGGGGATTGGAAGGATCGGTGTTCACCATCACCATCAACAGTTTATCAGCCATGTGTATCTCCCTATGAATTCGACCTGCTCATCATAGTCGCCCCGGTCCGGCACCGCACCATGAAATGATTGATTACACCATAAAAAGTCACATGTGCTCCGACTCACCGCAATCTTAAAGATGCTCTTCCCTCTCTACCGCGACACGGCGCGCCCGGCTCGCGCGGGTCAAGATATCCCGCTCTTCCGCCAGTGCGCGCTTGGCCACCTGGATAGCCTCCGCCAAATCCTGCCGCTTGGACTCCACGAGATCGCCGCCAGCATCCATCAATCGCGCCGTCTTCTCCTGAATCTCATCGATGAGTACCGCAATCCGCTCCTCGGCCAGCGTCTCCATACTGCGCAAACGATCCCGTCCCTTATCCATGGCGCGGCGCAACTCCTGACGCGTCTCCGCACCACTGGCCGGAGCCAGCAACAGGGCGCCCACCGCACCCACCAGCACGCCGATAACAAAGCCTTCTGCGTTCCTCATTGTGATGCCTCCTCACCTGAAAAATACCTGACCGAACAGGGCAAGCGACGCCCCTCTTCAACGCCTCCGCGAAAAGTAACGCCAGCCCGCGCGCAGCGCGCGGTACCATAGTCCGAGTTCATGGACCGGTTGCACGAGGGTGTCCGTCGTTTCCATGATCTCCTGACTGAGATATTTGAGCGTCGAATCCACTCGGCCCATCTGCCTGCGACCCGTCTCTGTGATGTGTTTGATGTCCGCCAACGCCGTCTTGATATCGAAGATCAGCGGTCCGGCTTCCTGCTCGGCCCTGGCCAACAGTCTTTCCAGCCGCAAATAAGTCCGTATCAGCACTGCGGCCGTCACCGCCATGATCAACAGGATTATGATCATAACGATGGCAATGATGGTCACTCCTGTGCCAATGCTCATCCTTTTCCCCGTTGCTCCCGCGCCCCGAAAACGCGGCCTTTCACCCCGCTGAAACACCGCCGCTACGGTCATCAGCCGCCGCAGGCATGGTGTCCCACCCCTAAAGCCCCCGCCAGTATAAGCCGTATCCATCGACCGGGTAAAATCGCCGCAGCCTGCCGCAACCGCCCACCGGCTCCGCCTCGTCTCATCCGGCCAATACCGACCCCAGCACCGCCAAACCGGCAATACCCAGCGATCCCAACGCCACTCGGCTCCAGATCCGCTCCGCGCCGACCAGCGCGCGTGGCGGATGTCGACGGCGATAGCCCCGCCAAGCCGCTCCGAGCAGACCCAACCATAAGCCGGACAGCAACCCGGCCCCCAACACATCGCTCGGCCACTGCGCCCCGAGCGCCAAACGACTCCAGGAAATGGCCGCCACCAGCGCCACCAGCACGCTCACCAGAGACACACGGAGACTCCGGCGAAACCCGTTCGGCGCAAGGATATACAGAGCCAGCAAGCCATAGACGAGGAAGCTGAGGCTTACATGCGCGCTGGGGAACGCCGGCGAAAGCGCATCCACCGCCGTCGCCGGCCGGGCACGATCCGTCGCCGCCTTCACCAACTGGACGAGTATGGTCAACACCGTCGTGCCCCACATCAACAGAATCCCTTCGAAAAAACGCCGCGCCGCGAAGCAGGCCGCGGTCAGCAACGCCACCAGCCAGGGTAAAAACCCCGGCCCCCCGAGCCGGGTCACCCCGGCCCAAAAGGGCTGCCAGGCGGGATCGCGGGACTGCATGATCTCCGCCTCCCAGCGCGCATCCAGCAATGCCATACGGTGCCAGAGCATGCTCGCCAGGACATCGCCCACATAAAGCCAGAGTAGCGCCGCCAGCCCCAAGCCGAACAGCAACAAAGCCAGTAGTTCCCAGCGCTGAGGGCCTCGCATCGGTCAGAGACCCGCACACCAGCGTTGCCACAACAATAACGCAACCCACAGTACCGCAGCGATACTCAACACCAGCACTGCCGCCGCACCGCAATCCTTCGCCCGCGCCACCAAGGGGTGATACTCCGGACTCACCAGATCAGCAAGAGATTCCACGGCGCTGTTGAGCAGTTCCGCCGCCAGCACCGCAGCCATGAGCAAAATACCTACGCCCCACCAGATCAGCGGCGGCCGGAGCCAGTACAGAAGCATCACTCCGGCCGCTACCGCCAGCAATTCCGTCCGAAAACTCGCTTCCTCACGG
Organism: Acidithiobacillus ferrianus; assembly: GCF_010378095.1. Taxonomy (GTDB): domain Bacteria; phylum Pseudomonadota; class Gammaproteobacteria; order Acidithiobacillales; family Acidithiobacillaceae; genus Acidithiobacillus; species Acidithiobacillus ferrianus. Next base: position 498,035 of record NZ_WNJL01000037.1, read on the forward strand.
GCAGCGGCCCACAATCCACGCCCCGCAAAGAGCGCACGCCGCCAGAGCGGACTATTTTTTTTCACCAGCCCCCCTGTTCACGCAAGGACAGGGGCTCACCATCGCCCACGATGAAATGATCGAGCAAGCGCAGGTCCATCAGCTGCATCGCTTGATCCAGGCGACGGGTAAGGGAAAGATCGGCAGCGCTGGGCTCTGCCACCCCGGAGGGATGGTTGTGCGCCACGATGAGCGCCGCCGCATTCAGTTCCAGGGCCCGTTTCAGCACCTCGCGGATATGCACCGTGGCGCCATCGATGGTCCCCAAAAACATCTCCTCGAAGCGCAGCACCCGGTGGCGGTTGTCCAGAAAGATCACGGCGAAGATTTCGCGGCAGCGATCGCGCAAAGTGGCGGACAGGTATTGTCGCACCCGCTGCGGCGAATCCAGGCCGTCACCCCGCTGCCATGCTTCCGCAAGATGGCGCTTGCTCATTTCCAACACCGCCTGCAACTGCGCATATTTGGCATCTCCCAGCCCTTTATGGGCACAAAAATCATGGTGCGGCGCCGTGAGTAGCGCGCGCAGACCACCGAAGCTCTGCAACAACTCCCGCGCCAAATCCACGGCACTCTTGCCCGCCACGCCCACCCGCAGAAAAATCGCCAGCAACTCCGCATCCGACAGCGTCGTGGCCCCCTTGTGCAACAACCGCTCCCGCGGACGCTCATCCTCCGGCCAATCCGTGATAGCCATGCGCTCCCTCCTTCCTTTACACTAGGAATGTGATGATAGAAAGCGTATTCAACACGACAGAGCCCCTTGCTGGCAAACGGATTCTTCTGGGCGTGGGGGGCAGCATCGCCGCCTATAAGAGCCCGGAGATCGTCCGCGCCCTGCGCCAGAGCGGTGTCGAGGTGCGGGTGGTCATGACCCGGGCAGCCGCTCAGTTTGTAACCCCGCTGACTTTGCAAGCGCTCAGTGGTGCCCCCGTGCGCAGCGACCTTTTTGCCGCCGCCGAGGAAGCGGCCATGGATCATATCCGTCTGGCGCGCTGGGCCGATGCCCTTCTGCTCGCCCCCATCTCCGCCGATGGCATGGCCCGTCTCGCCCAGGGTTTGGCCGACGACCTGCTCGGCACCCTGGTTCTCGCCAGCCGTGCGCCCCTGTTCATCGCTCCCGCCATGAACAGCGCCATGTGGGCACACCCGGCCACTCAGCGCAACATCACACAGTTGCAGAGCGATGGCGTCCACTTTCTCGGCCCCGACTGCGGCGGCCTCGCGTGCGGAGAGACCGGCACCGGACGGCTGCTCGAACCAGAGCGACTGGTGGGCGAACTGCGGAGCGCCCTGGCGGAGAAAACCTTGCGTGGGCAGCGTGTCCTCGTCACCGCTGGTCCCACCTGGGAGGCCATCGATCCGGCACGCGGCCTCAGCAATCACGCCAGCGGCCGCCAAGGCTTCGCGCTCGCCCAGGCCTGCGCCGAGGCCGGAGCGGAAGTGCTGCTCGTTACCGGGCCGACGCACGAACACACGCCGCCGGGAGTGCTTCGTCAGGACGTCATCTCCGCTGAAGAGATGCTTGCCGCCTGCCTGCGGGCACTGGACCCACCCGTCGATATTTTCATCGCCAACGCCGCCGTGGCGGACCACCGGCCGAGTCACTACAGCGCCGAAAAGCTGGGCAAGACCGAGATTCCCAATCCGTTGCCCCTGCGTCTCAATCCCGACATTGTCGCCACGGTCCATCAGGATCCCCGCCGACCACGCTGGATTGTCGCTTTTGCTGCCGCCACCCAGGACCATTTGGCCATGGCCAGCGCCAAAGCGCGGCGCAAGGGGGCCGATGTCATCGTCGCCAACGACATAACCCGCAACGATATGGGGATGGGGGCAGCGGACAATGCCTGCAGCATTCTACAGGGGGAGCGTGTGCTGCACATTCCCCGCTGCAGCAAGATCGACCTCGCGCGCCACCTGTTGCGTCACCTCAGCGCCTTATTTTCTCGCCCCGGTACGGAGTCCGAAGACCTTCATGAATGATCTACGAATGCGCATTCTCGATCCACGCATCGGCCAGGAGTGGCCCCTCCCCCATTATGCCAGCGCCGACGCCGCCGGCATGGACCTGCGCGCTTGCCTGGAAGCGCCGTTACAACTGGCGCCGGGTCAGGCGGAACTCGTCTCCGCCGGTTTTGCCATGCACATTGGCGACCCCCGGGTTACCGCGCTTTTGCTGCCGCGTTCCGGTCTTGGTCATCGTGGCCTGGTCCTCGGCAATCTGGTAGGTCTCATTGACGCCGACTACCAGGGACCCCTTAAGATTTCTCTGTGGAATCGCGGGTCGGCGGACATCCTTATCGAGCCTGGAGAGCGCGTGGCGCAGATGATCCTGGTCCCCGTCCTCCGTCCAAGCGTTACCGTCGTGAGCAAATTCGCCGCCTCCGAACGCGGTGCCGACGGTTTCGGCAGCACGGGCCGGCAGTAAGCGCCTCCTTCTTATGCAAGGCAACCATGGCTCACGCGAAGAAAAACGGCCCGCAGATTAGGCAAAAGCGGGGATCCCGCCCAAAGTGGCGGGCGGATCCACAGTCAGGCTATCTTCAGGATCCACGGGGTGTAGATCAGTCGGGCCCACCGAGCCAACGCAACACATCGCTCCCCCACCCCATCCAAGATCTCCTGCGCGCTCTGGACCCCATCCGCCTCGGAAAGGAGATCTGCATGCATCACCTCGACCCATACCCGCACGGCACGCTCAGTCACCTCCGGATGCCATTGCAGCGCCAGACAATGGTCACCGACAGAAAACGTCTGGTGCGCGCAGATATCACTAGAAAGCAGGGGCACGGCCCCTTCTGGCAGGGTGAACGTTTCGCCATGCCAATGAAAGCCTTCAAACCTTTCTGGAAGATCGTCCAGCCAGTGACCATCGACTGACGCAGTCGTCTTCGTCACCGGCCACCATCCGATCTCCGGTCCGGATGGGTTGACGCACACCTCCCCTCCCAGCGCTTTTGCAATGAGCTGGGCGCCCAGACAATGCCCTATTGTGGGAATACCCGCCAAAACACAGTCACGGATGAACGAACGCTCCGTTCGGAGCCACGGGTATCGGTCGTCCTGATTGGCGCTCATGGGCCCGCCCATGATCACCAAGCCCCCATACCCCCGCATCGACGGAGGAGGCACCTCACCGAGATCCAACCGGACGGTGGTCGTCCCGTGCCCATGGGAGGCGAGCAAATCCCCAAGCGTTCCGGGACCTTCGGCAAAGTGATGCTGGAATACAAGGAGCTCAGCCATAGGTACTGCGCCCGGGAACGAGAAGGAAGGGGTACAATCGTACCATGCTTCAAAATAACGTGTCAGCCATCCCTCCAATGGTCTGCCGCTTCAGAAACTCCATTCCACCCTTTGCAAGCCCACCCCATGGACAGCGATTGCAGACTTTCACGTGCGCGCATGCCTTCATCTTGAGCGCGCAGTCTCTACGGGTCAGCCGGTCATCCACGATCTCAATCACCTCGAAAAGGCTCATCCGCTCGGCTCCGGGATACATGGAAAAGCCGCCGCCACGTCCTTTCGCGGCATGTAGAATCCCCCGTTTGACCAGTCTACGCAGCACACTGGTCAACGTGGGCAACGGAACATCAAGATACGCGGCAAGATCGCACCCGCGCACGCGCTCCCCCGGAATCTGGGCCGCCAAGTAAATCATCCCGCGTATCGCGCACCCCGCATCTCCATTTAATAACATATAAAATTCAGCAAGACGGGGACCCACGGAAGAGCAGCCAGGCTCCCCGTGTGAGGGCGGTCCCGCCAATCCTGCGGGAAACATCCTGATCTTGGCGCCATTGCAAGACCCCATGGCGCGAGACCCATGAGCGAAACCATGGATGGGTGGAAACTACGACGGTGTGCGCTCATGCGGCGGGTGAGACATCTGGGCCATATCAGACGCGCCCGGCGGCATGAGCATGGTGCGCTGATACAAGCCATGGAACATCCACGCGGTCAATCCGATGGTGACGACAAACAACGGCAAGAACAGCACCATGGCCACGGTATGCCATATCTGCGCATGGGAGATATCCATATGCAAAATGAAGTAACCCTGAATCACCACCACCGCACCCGCAAGAAAGGACGTCACCAAAACCGTGCCGAACGGCGTCGTGATATGCGTAATGGCCAGCCAAAGACCCGCCGTCGTCAGCAGCATGGAAAGAATGAAACTCACCAGATATGCGCGACCGTTGGCCAGTTGCACTTCCGGATGATTTAACGGATTTTGCGTATGCTCTGTCATACCACCATCCCCTGCAAATAAACGAAAGTAAACACAAACACCCAAATCACCGCCTGAAAATGCCAGAATAGACGAAGATTGATCAGACGATACACCACGTTGGCACTAAAACCCTCCCGCGCAACCTGGATCATCATGACCAGCATCCACACCACGCCCACGATAATATGCAGCGCATGATAAATGATAATCGTGAAGAATATGGACAAGAATCCGCTGGCCTCGGGAATGATGCCCTGCGCGAACATCTCGCGAATATCTATGCCGGCTATCACCAGATACACCATGCCCAACAGCATAGCGGCAAACATACTGCCAATCACTCCGCTGTGATTTCCATTTTTTAGCGCAACCATCGAATAGCCATAAATCAACACACTGAGAAACAAAGTGATGGTTTCACCATACGCATAGACCGGGTTGATGAACGCGGAAGGCGATGGGCCGCCCGCCAAATTAACCACATGACTTAACACACCCAGCGATGCGAACAGCGCCGCATAGACCATGGCGTCGGTCAACATATAAAGCCAGAATCCAAAAGTCCGGGTGCCGATCATGTCGTGACCGGGATAGTGCCGCGCCCAAAGTGTCGCGTGGGCCGGATCGACTTTTTGTGCCGCAGATGCACGCATGAGAATAACTCCTTTTTCAGATATGCTCGGAAACGACTTATCCCATCCGATAGAGGGTGGGAGTCGGGATAAGTCCGTTAACGGTCCATCGGGGCCCATGAGGGGTTTGTGGATGTCGTGCCGCCGCCGATGCCGTCCGTGCCGGGCCGAAGGGCGGAGTGGGCAGTCACCGCGCCGCCCGGCATCCCGGCGGACCGCGCCGTTGCAGGGGTTTCATCCCGGGCGCCGCGCTCCACTCGCTCTACCTCGTGCGCGGGGATCGTCATATCGGTATCACGGTCAAAAGACCGGAGGATGATGAGCCCCACTATCAGGGCGACACACAACAGCGCCAGCCACCAGATCCGCCAGATGAGGGCAAAGCCCAGGCCCATGAAGAGCATGCCGAGGAATAGGGGAATCCCTGTATTCTTTGGCATGTGAATGCCTTCATAGTCACCGGCGTGCAGTTCCGTCAACCCGTTTTCCTTACGCCACGCCCACTCATCCAGTACATTGATGTGCGGAATAAAGGCATAGTTATAAGCCGGAACGGGAGAGTGCGTCATCCATTCCAAACTGCGGCCCGTACCCCAGGCATCGGCGCCCGCGCGGTTGCTTACGCGATCCCGGAGGCTGACATACAGGTGCGCCACGAAGAAGCATACGGCAAGCACATAAAACACCATACCGACCAGCATGACATGGAGATAAGGGGACCATTGCATATACGGGATATAATCCAGACGGCGTGTCATACCGGCAAAACCCAAAAGAAACATGGGAACGAATGTCCAGCCGGTCCCAAGAATCATAAACCAGAAGAACCATTTACCCCATTTCTGTTCAAGCTTGAAACCAAAGACTTTGGGAAACCAATATTCAACGGCGCCAAACACGCTCGCCGCGATCACCAAAACCATCATATGAAAATGCGCGACCACAAACAGCCCGTTGTGCCACATGTAATCGCTACTGGCGAACGCGTTCATCATACCCGTCATGCCACCAACCAGCAGGAGGAAGAGCGCGAGCAACGCCCATAGCATGGGCAGTTCATAGCGGACACGTCCACGATACATCGTGAACACCCAGTTGAACACTTTGACGCCGGTAGGAATACCCACCAGCATAGTGGTGACACTGTAAAAGCTGTTGACACTGGGTGACGCCGCCATGGTGAAGAAGTGATGCAGCCATACCCCCCACGACACCCCGCCGATAGCGAATGAAGCGATTACCATCGTCGCGTACCCAAACAACGGCTTCTCAGAAAATGTGGGGATGATTTCCGACATCATGCCGAAAGCCGGCAGGATCAGGAAATACACTTCCGGATGCCCCCAAACCCAAAACAGGTCGCTATAAAGCATCAGGTTCCCTCCCATACCCGCGGTATAGAAATGGGTACCCACATAACGATCCAATGCCAGTAAAGCCAGGGAAACCATGAGCACCGGGAAAGAGGTGAGCGCGATGAGATTGGTGCTGAGAGACGCCCACGTGAATATGGGTAAACGCATCCACGTCATTCCCGGAGCGCGCATCTTCACGATGGTCGCAATCAAATTGATACTGCCCAAGGAGGTGCCAATGGCGCTCAGCTGAAAAGTCCATATCCAGTAATCCACGCCGACCCCGGGACTGTACGGCAGCTCGAAATAAGGCACGAATCCATACCATCCACCGTGGGCAAAATTACCTATGAACAGGGATACCATCACCAATGCCGCACCGGCGGTGGTAAGCCATAATCCCAGGGCATTCAGATAGGGATAGGCCATGTCTCGGGCGCCAATCTGCAGCGGCACGATGATGTTCATGATACCCACCAGCAACGGGGTCGCCGCGAACACCACCATGATCAAGCCATGGGCCGTAAAAATCTGGCCCAGGTGAAAGGGCGTGAGATATCCATGCACCGCCCCCATGTAACCCGGCGCCTCGTGGCCAACGGCAATGGCCTGCTGCGTGCGAATCATCAAGGCGTCGATGAATCCTCGAAACAGCATGATCAGTCCAAGCAGACAATACATGACGCCAATTTTCTTGTGGTCCACCGTTGTGAGCCATTCCCGCCAGAGATATTCCCATTTACCGAAATATGTTGTAGCCGCCAATATCGCGATCGCCAAGACAGCCACAAAGGTAAAAGTGCCCAAGAGAATGGGGTTTTCATAAGGTATTTGCTGAAGCGTGAGCCGGCCCAGCACAGGAGTCCACGGCCCTTGTAAATGTACCAACATGTCAATAGTCTCCCGCTTTCTGTTCGGCGCGTTGTTTTTTCATGTAATTGACCATATTCTCGGTCATCGCCATGGGCGTCGGCCATACTTTGCCGCGCATGACTTCATCAATCACATGATCAAACAAACCAGGCTGCACGCTACCGAAGATTTGCCGATCACCGCCAACGGCTATATACGGTTTTGCAAAACGATCAAAGCCCGCATAGCTGAGATGCTGGGGAGATTGCTGGGCACTTTTTACCCACTGTGCAAATTGCGCCATACGGACGGCCCGCGTCTGAAAATGCATCCATGACAACCCCGCACCGCTGTAATCAGCAGAATAACCTATGTAGGTGCCCGCTTTGTCGGCCACCAGCGCCTGCTTGGTACGCATGCCCGGCATGACGTCGATCATGCCGACCAACTGGGGAATCAGGAAGTCATTCATCACGGAAGTGGACGTCAGGCGGAACCTGACGGGAACCCCTACCGGAACCACCAATTCATTCACCGAGGCAATATGTTGTTGCGGATAAATGAACAACCAACGCCAATCTGTTGCGATGACATCGACCTCCACAGGATCCCCGCCATTTGCCTTCTGCACTTTGGAAATAACACCCGGATTATAGGGATTGACATCATAAATAGCCTTTACCGACAGATAGGACAAGATCCCCACTGTCACCAGGGGAATACCCCATACAATGATCTCTATGGTGCTTGAGTGACTCCACGTGGGATGATAACTTCCTTTGCCGCCCTTTCTATATCTCCACATTGCCCATATGGTCAGCAGTGTCGTGGGGACAATGATAAATAACATGATCACCACATCAAGAATGAAATAGTGATAAAACGTATGTGATATCAAACCTTCCGGTTTCAACAGATACAAACCGTCGCTAGAACAACCTCCCAACGTGAGCGCGGCTAGCGACAGTAGCATTTTTGCGCACATTTCATAGCGTTTATTCTCTATAAACACCTGAACCTCCAAATACACGTTTGTGTAGATATCCGACCCATCTTCTCTGGTCTCCTTAGCTCCCGCCGCTTCCATGCCGCTACTGTTATTTGTTTTATCCGATCGGTTGGCATGACCGGATGGAGTCTGTGTGCTGCGCTCGTGGGCCATTTGGCCAGGGACACATCCGATTGGTGGGGAAAAACCCGCCGAGACTCCGCGATGCGGGCTCCGCGGCACGCACAGGGGCCACGCCCGAGACATATCAGGGACGCACCGGCAAATCTCCCACGGAGATGATGCCGCTGCAGGACAACGCGAGCGGCTGGTCCGCGGATGTTCGGCCCAGCCGCAAGGCGCGATCCACAGGCTGCCGCATAGGGCATATGCGATACCCGGACGTCCCTCCTCACCGAAGTGTAGTACAACGTCGTCATCCCGCAACCACAGGTCGACATATCGGTGTTCCAGAGATACGCGCGCGGATCCGAGAGCCTGCACCAGTCAACGCCTCCCCGCCATGCTGCATCCTCCCAAAAATAACCGTATCCGCGCGACACGCCCCGCCATGAGGCAGACAGCCACATTTCACCCTGGCGGGGCGACCCCCCAGGGCACACGCAAGCGATCCCTCCTGAACGACACACGGCTTGAGCAACATACATGACCATACCTGGTGATATTACCGCCCTGTGACATAGCAAGCCGCATTCCATAATAAAAATCTAATATTTATAAATTAAGTTATTATAATTTAATGAAGCACCTGTCTGATTTATTGTGCCTATTTGGTGTTCTGATCGGCCCATAAAACTGTTGTCACTGCTTGCGTCCTGCCATTTATGGCAGTCGCCAAACCATCCTCTGCCAAAAACGGCAGACGCTTCAAAATCCCCGGGGATCAATGCGTAACGACATGAGCGCCATAGAACTGGCTCCTCTCGTACCGGATTCGATAAATAAGCGGGCAGGCGGCACTTACGCGCCACCAATACGCCATGCATGCCAGGAAATATTCACGATGTCGGATTGACTCCGCGCATTCGCCACTAGGTCGAGGGAAACGGGGTCTGCCCCTCGGTTGCGGTCCTTTCCCGCATGATACGCACCACTTCTCCAAGCGCCGCTTGGAATTGATGACTGCGCACGTGCAATTGACCCAGCAGTCGATGCAGTTCTTCGCGAGTCCCACCGCTGCGTGCCTGGAGGATCTTCCGGCCCAACGCATGCACGGCGGCGTGCTCGGCCAACAAACTTTCGACCCCCGGCACATTGGACGCGTGCGTCCGAAGCCAACCCGTGATCGGGCAAGCCGCCAGTTCCGCGTCCTCGCACAGCCCGTGGTTCAGCGCGGCTTCTTCCGCCGCGTGCACCCACCCCAGATGCTGGTACAGCGCCAGTAGTGGCGTATCGGCATCCCCGGAGCCGAGAACGAAGTTCCGCACGAAGTCGGCCACGGCCGCGCCTTCCAGTGGCTTCGTAATGGCATATCCCTGGAGATAGTGCACCTCCATCTCGCGCAGGAGAGCGATATGGGCCTCGCTTTCCACGCCTTCCACGGTAATGATGACGTTCATTCCCAAGCCGAGGTTGACCAGGCTCTCGACAAACACCAGATCCTGGGGGCGGTTGGGCAACTCGCGGATGAACCCCTGATCAATCTTGATCTCGTCGATGGGCAGATTCTTCAGGCGCAGGAGGGAGGCATAGGCGCTCCCCACGTCGTCCAGCGCGATCTTCATCCCCGCGCCGCGTAGCTGTTGCAGGTGCCCCAAAGCCGTGTTCCGTTCGAGGATCTCTCCCACTTCCAGCACCTCCAGCACCAGCGCTGTCGGGGGCACGCCTGGAAAGTCGGCCAGCGTGCCCAGGACGGTATCGGTAAATCCGGGCTGGTCGAGTTCTTCCGGGGTGACATTGATACTGAGGAAGAGATCCAGTCCGGCTTTTCGCCACTGTGTCAGTTGCCGCAACCCCGTTTGCAGCACGAAACGCCCCAGCGCCTGACGTTCCCGCACGCCCAGAGCCGGGAGAAAGTGATCAGGAGAAACATCCTGATCTCCCCGGCGCCAGCGGGTCAAGGCTTCAAGGCCCGCCACCCGGCCCGTCGCCAGGGCCACCAACGGCTGGTAACGCAACGTCACCGCTCCCGTGGACAGGGCCTGCAGGAAATTCCGGCGCAGCAGTTCATCGCCCATGTTGATGTTGCCCAATTCCGGATAATAGATCTGCGCCCAACCTTCACCATCGCGGCCCGGGCGCGCCTTGGCCGCATACATGGCCTGATCGGCGTGCCGCAGGAGCAGGTCGGCATCGCCCTCGTCGAAGGGATAGATGCTGTATCCCAGGCTTGCCTGAATACTGGTCACTGCTCCATAGATCGGGAAAGGCCGTGCGATCGTCGTCCAGAGGCGGGCCAGGACCTGGTCCAGTTCATCCATGCCGCGCAGGCCTTCCAGCAGCAGCACAAACTCATCACCGCCCAGGCGGGCCACCGTATCGGTCCGGCGCACGGCCTCCTGCAGGCGGCGGGCCATTTCTTTCAGCAGATCATCGCCGACTCCGTGGCCGTAAACGTCATTGACCGGCTTGAAGGCATCCAGGTCGAGAAAACCCACGACCAGCAGCCGCTCCTGCCGCTCGGCGCGAGCCAGCGCCTGATCAAACACCAGCCGCAGACCCTCGCGGTTGGGCAGACCCGTCAGGACGTCGTGGGTGGCCTGCGCGGTCAGGGTCCGCTCGAAGGTCTGGCGCTGCGCCTCCCATCGACGGTCCAGAGAGAGGATGCGTTGATACGCAACCAGACTGAACCCCAAAGCGATGACCAGAAAAATCAGCGGGAATTGGATATATCGTTGCCACCAGTCCACCAGCCACAGCCCTTCAGGAATGGAAATGAACGCGGTCAACGGGTACCGGCTCAAGCGCGTAAAGGCCCCGAACCGGTAGCTCCGCTCCACCGTGACGAGGCCCGCATAAATTCCGTGACGTGCATGGGGGTCCCGCTGCAGGGCCAGTCGCAAGGCCCCACCCGCGGGGGCCGGATGGGAAAGCATCCCGGCGAGATGGCCCTGGGGTACGGGCCAGCGCCCCTCGAGATAAAAGTCATTCCGGATCAGACCGACAGCCGTTCCGGGGAGTAAGGGCAAATGGCTCAGGAAGCCTTCGATGTCATGAAAGCGCAGCGGGGTGGTTACCACAAACAAGGGCTCCCCCCCTGGGGAAAATACCGTGTATCTCAGGGGGATGACCCAATGATCCACCAATGGTCCCTGGATCGGGTGGTAGATCCGCATGCCGTGTACCTGCAAGCCTTTCTGGAAACCCGGCCAGATGGTCGGATTGTTGCGGAAGTCCGGCAACGGCACCCCGGCCGGCGCGGTCGTGGAGGCGACCACCTGCCCATTCGGGGTGATGAGATTCGCGCTGACGATCTCCGAGAAGCTTTTCTGATAATCCAGGAGAAGCCTCCGGGCACGGCGAGGATGCCGCAGCGCGCCTGCTCGCTGTAATCGCCGCCCCAAAAACTGAAGCCCGGAGGCGTGGCCGTCCAGCAGCTTTTGCGTGACCGTCGCGACCATGTCGGATGCCAGCATCAGACGATGCTGGCTACCCTGTTCATAGCGGTGCCAGGAAGACCAGGCGTACCATCCGGAAAAGACCACCACCCCCACGAATGTCCCCCAAAAGGCCAGGGACATGGTCCACCGATAGGGAGGTATGGTGATGGGACGGGTGAGGAACGCGGGAATTTTCAGGGGGGTTTTCAAACGCCATCATCCCCGCAACCTCGAGAGCTACCGGTCATCGCCAAAGTGGCTCCGATGTCGCGCGCATTCATACCAATGCACCTCCGTATGGCCGCACGCATGCCCGAACCTTCCGCAAGGACACCGGCACCGCGGCATCCTCCCGGTCTGCGGCCGCTCACGACGCCGCTTTTCCGTTCTGGCGCTCCGCCGCCGAACGCCGCACAACCATCTGCTTTATTTGGTGCGCAGTACTGGAGTCGAACCAGTGACCTTCGGCTTCGGAGGCCGACACTCTATCCAGCTGAGCTAACTGCGCGCGCCAGGAATTATAAAGAATTCTTCCCGCCGTTGTCCAACCCTTCCTGCGCAAGCCCCTGAAAATTCAACGCCAGCCAATACTGTTCCGTTGATCGCGCGCGCGAGGCTTCGGGCTTGCGCACCACCATCTTCTTGAAGTCCCGGCGCAGGGCACGGCGCAATTCCTCCGCCCCGGAACCCATAAAAACCTTCATCAGTAGCGATCCACCCGGTTTCAGCCAGCGTTGCGCCATATTCAGCGCCAGTTCCGCGAGGTCGATGGCGCGCGCTTGATCGACGCTGGCAATACCGGACATGTTCGGCGCCATATCGCTCATGATCAAATCGGCGCCCTCCGGCAAGTGCTTCCGACAGACCGCGAGCACCGCGTCATCATACACATCGCCGCAGATCACCGTCGCACCCGCCACCGGGTCCATGGGCAGGCGATCCACCGCCACCAGCCGTCCCTTTTTACCGATCAAGGGCGCGGCGACCTGGGTCCACCCTCCGGGTGCCGCCCCCACGTCCAGCACCTGCATGCCCGGACGGATGAGGCGATCCCGCTGCTGAATCTCCAGCAACTTATAGCTCGCCCGTGAGCGATATCCTTCTTTCGCGGCCCGCTGCACGAAGAGATCCGTGAAGTGTTCCCGCAACCATTGCTCACTGGATTTACTTCTTGCCAAAACGCGCTCCCGGGCTTTGACCCTCGCCCCCCGCAAACGTACACTCTGCCGTTGGACATCCCGGCACCAGACCGATAGAGAGAATAACATGCTGGACACCAAAGAAAGACAAATTCTGCGTGCTCGTGCTCACGCCCTCAAGCCGGTGGTCATGATAGGCGCCCACGGCGTCACCGATGGTGTCGTTGCCGAACTGGAGGTCGCCCTCAACGCCCACGAACTCATCAAGGTACGCCTGCCGTCCGTGCCCCACGACCAGCGGGACGCCATGACGCAGACCTTGGCCGAAACCGGCCACGCCGATATCATCGGACGCGTCGGGCGTATACTCATCCTCTATCGCCCGCGCCCGGAATCCGCGCGCAAACGCTGATCGGAATCATCCGCGTGGCAGTAGCTTGGCAGCTCACTCCCGGAGCGCTAGACTGTCTCTGAATCGCAACACCACACACGGCCCGGAGCACATTCCAATGGAAGCAGCCCCCCCCACGGAGATTCAGATCAGCGTGGAAACCCGCTATCTGCCCCAGCAATCCAGCCCCCAGCAAGAGCATTTCGCGTTCGCCTATCAGATCACCATCGAGAATCTGGGTCCGCAGACCGCCCAACTGCTCAATCGCCACTGGATCATTACCGATGCCGAAGGCCACGCCCAGGAAGTCAAGGGGCCGGGCGTCGTCGGCGAACAACCTACCCTACACCCCGGACAGCGCTTTTGTTACACCAGCGGTGCGGTCCTCCCCACGCCCGTAGGCAGCATGCACGGCACTTTCGAATGGATCAGCGACAGTGGCGCAAGTTTCCTCGTTCCCATCCCCGCCTTTCGTTTGGCGGTCGCCACTGTCTTCCATTGAGCCGCCAAAGCCTGCAGCGCGCCTATACCCTCTGGGCGCCCATTTACGATCGCGCCGTGCGTGGCTTCTCAGCCCCGCTGCGACAACGCAGTCTGAGCGGCATTCCAGCCGACCCCTGCCGTATTCTCGTCGACGGTATCGGCACCGGCCTCGACATCCCCTACCTGCCACAGCATGGCGAGATCGTCGGCATCGACATCACCCATGCCATGCTGCGCCATGCCCAAAAGCAAGGCGCGAAAATCACACTGGCACAGGCCGATGCCGAGACGCTACCCTTCCCGGACGCCTGTTTCGACATAGTGGTCATGCACCTGATCCTCGCGGTCGTCCCCCATGCTGACATGGCCCTGGCGGAAGCCAGCCGCGTCCTGCGACCGGGGGGTCGTATCTTGCTCCTTGACAAATTTTTACGACAGGGTCAACGCGCCTTCTGGCGGCGCCTGCTGACGCCCATATCCAGCGCCATCGCCACCCACACCAGCCTCGTCTTTGAAGAGATTCTGGAAAGGCGGCCAGAACTGCAAGTGATCAGCGACATCCCTACCGCGATCTCTGGCTGGTTTCGCCTCATTACGCTCGAAAAAAGCGCGTAGCGCTGACCGGTGATCACCGACACGAACCTCAACCGCCGCCGCGCGCGGCCTTCTTGCGTTCGTTCTCCGTCAGATAACGCTTACGGATGCGAATGGACTGGGGCGTCGCCTCCACCAACTCGTCATCGGCAATAAACTCGACTGCCGCCTCCAGCGTCAGTTTAATCGGCGGCGTCAGCATGATGTTTTCATCGGAACCGGAGGCGCGCATGTTGGTCAGCTTCTTTTCCTTGAGGGGGTTGACCACCAGGTCGTTGTCGCGGGTATGAATGCCGATCACCATGCCCTCGTAGACCTTGTCGCCGGGGCTGACGAACATCCGGCCACGCTCCTGCAGATTGAAGAGCGCGAAACCCACCGCCTCGCCTTCTTCCGCCGAGATCAGTACGCCATTATTGCGCGCCGGGATAGCCCCCTTGACCGGACCATAGCTGTCGAAAATATGGCTGATCACCCCGGTGCCGGAAGTCGCCGTCAGAAACTCGGTATGGAAGCCGATCAGCCCGCGCGCGGGAATCCGGTATTCCAGGCGCACCCGGCCCCGGCCATCGGGGATCATGTCCTGCAACTCGCCGCGGCGGATGCCCAGGCGCTCCATGATGGTGCCCTGATGCTGTTCTTCCACATCCACCGTCAGCGCCTCATAGGGCTCCTCCCAGACGCCGTCCACCTGGCGCTGGATCACCCGCGGCCGCGACACCGCCAGTTCGTAGCCCTCGCGGCGCATGTTCTCGATGAGGATGGTCAGGTGCAACTCGCCGCGCCCGGACACCATGAACACATCGGCGTTGTCGGTATCTTCCACCCGTAGCGCGACGTTGATCAGCAACTCGCGATAAAGACGCTCACGCAACTGGCGACTGGTGACAAACTTGCCTTCCCGACCCGCAAAGGGGCTGGTATTGACCTGAAACGTCATGTTCAGGGTGGGTTCATCGATGGGTTTCCACGGCAGCGCATCCGGCGCTTCGGGCGCCGCGATGGTGGCGCCGATGGAGGGTTCCTCAATGCCGGTTACGGCGACAATGTCACCCACCGTAGCGCTTTCCCACGGCACCCGCTTGAGGCCATCAAAGCCGAGGAGCTGCAGGATACGCGCCTTGGTCTGGGTCTGATCGACGCCGTGAATAAGGACAATATCCTGCCCCGGACGCATGCTGCCACGGCGAATGCGACCAACAGCAATACGTCCCACATAGCTGGAGTAATCGAGGTCGGCAATCTGCATCTGCAGGGGGCCTTCGGGATCGCCTTCGGGCGCCGCCACATGACTGAGGATCATCTCAAAGAGCGGCTTCATGTCACCGGAGCGGACTTCGGGATCTTCCCCCGCATAGCCCTGCAAACCGGAGGCGTAGATGACCGGAAAATCCAGTTGTTCTTCCGTCGCACCCAGCTTGTCGAAGAGGTCAAAGGTGGCGCTGATGACGTAATCGGCGCGGGCGCCGGGGCGATCCACCTTGTTGATGACGACGATGGGCTTGAGACCCAGTTCCAGCGCCTTGCGGGTGACGAAACGGGTCTGCGGCATCGGGCCTTCAACGGCATCCACCAACAGCAGCACGCCGTCCACCATGCCCAGCACCCGCTCCACCTCGGCGCCAAAGTCGGCATGGCCGGGGGTGTCGACGATGTTGATGTGGGTGTCGCCCCACTGCACCGCCGTGTTCTTGGCCATGATGGTGATGCCACGCTCTTTTTCCAGATCGTTGCTGTCCATCACCCGTTCTTCCAACTGCTGGTGGGCGGCAAAGGTACCCGACTGACGCAGGAGCTGGTCCACCAACGTGGTTTTGCCGTGATCCACGTGGGCGATGATGGCAATGTTACGGATTTGACGAGACACTAATATTCCCCAAAAACGGTCATAAGAAAAAACACAGGGGCCACAAGCCCCGCAGCGGGTTTTCTTATAAAGGTATCCACCCGAAAAAGCAAATAAAAACCGCCCCCGAAGGGGCGGCAACAGGAACTGTAGAGATGCCCAGGGAACAGTGCGCATCAGGGAAAACAGCCTGGCACCGCGACATCAGGGCATCCCACCCCGTCCTATTGACAGGGGTGTCGTTTGTGGTACCGGAATCGCTCTGAAAATCCTGCTGTTTGACACAAACGGGCCATCACGGCTATCATTTTGCCCCACCCTTGGGGGATCGTCTAGCGGTAGGACAGCGGACTCTGACTCCGCTAACCGTGGTTCGAATCCACGTCCCCCAGCCAAATAAAATCAATTGATTATTAGATATTACGCAAGCTCACATTGTGTTTTCCTGCAAATATGCTGCAATCATTATCAATGGATGTGCAGCAGGAGTGCAGCGCGATGGCAAGCATCAACCCCCGCAAGGACCGCGACAGCATTTATTGGCTGGCAGGCGCAGGTTAGACGTAAGGGCTTTTCCACACAATCCCGAACTTTTGATAAGAAAGGGTCTGCTCAGGCTTGGGCGCGACAAGTCGAAGGGGATATGGAGCGCGGGGTGTTCGTCGCCACCAATCTTGCAGACAAAACTGCCTTGGCAGACGCACTCGACCGCTATGCCAGAGAAGTCACCAGTTCGAAAAAGGGAGCCTTGCAGGAGTTCCGGCGCATAGAGCAGGCGAATGGGGTGGTAGTCTCTACTGCGGTATCCGGCATGGGCGCGTTCCAATAGCAGGGTTCCTGCTTGCTATGGGGCGGCAATGGACCTGATGACGGTTTTTGACGCGGGCTGGACGATGGGTACGGCAGGCGCGTCGTCGAGGAGAGAGACGTGGAATCGCCACCGTGGAACAGCAGTACAACCGGCTTCAGCAGGAAGGGCAAAGCGTAATTCAGAGCATTCAGGGGCTGGCCGGAAAGCTCAAAACCGCCGCAGACGGCGGCAGTGCCGACGCCCGCGAATGGCTGCTGGATCTCAAGGAGCTGGCCCTGAACATCCAGCAGGAACAGCAGCAGGTCATGATGCTGATGCAGGCGATGCATCAGGCCGTGCAAAATGAACTGCAGCAGTGCATACAGCCACAATCATGGCAACCGGGCTACCCGCAAACGCCACAGGCACAGCCGCAACAGGGCGGATTTTTGAACAGCCTGGAACACTCCGGTTTTGGTCAGGCGCTGATGATGGGCGCGGGCTTCGGGATTGGGGACGACTTGATCAACGCGATATTTTGATCGACGCCAAGGGCCAAGAGCATGGGTATTGCCAAGATACTGTAGCGCTTGGATGAGGCGGTATCTCGGTGCTTTTTTCCGGTCGGGTTCGCTGGCGTTCATAAAAGCGTCATATTTGGGGTGTATTCTCGGATTCGGGCACGCCCGCCCATCAATTGACTCGGAGACCGGTCATGGAACTCAACCCATTGCAAACCCGCGTGGCGCAACTCTATCAGGAGGGCCTATATGCCAGTATCGGCACTTGGGAGGATGCCCGGCTTACCCACGACGCGCTGTTTTTGTTCCTGCTCCAGGAAGCGGAGGGGTGCGCCGACCTGGATGTCTTAGAGAGTCATGTCGCCGTGGTCAGTGAACATCTGCAGGATTTTCTGGATGAACTGGCAACGACAATAGCGAACGCCGCGGAAGATTCCCTCTGACGGCGATCAACCCTAAGCATTGAACTCTCTTTTCCACATAGAGGAGATACACTGATGTCCGAGGACAGTCAGGAAGTCCAGCATCATCAGGTAGCAGGCGAGCCACGGATGCCTGCGGAGGAACGCTACTGCATGATTGCTGAAGCCGCTTATTTCATCGCCGAGCGGGGCGGTTTCACGGGGGACGGCGAGACGTGCTGGCTGGAAGCGAGCGTGAGATCGACCGGATGCTCGGCGTAGCGGCGGACTCCCCATTCCTCACCGATTGAATGGGCTATGGCTTTGTCACCGCAAACAAACAGCCAATTGGAATGGACCATGGCGATGTTTCTCAGTGACAGATGCGACGATTTTTGTAGGTGATTTACCAGGAAGACCTTAGTTCAGGCAGGGGTATTTCCAGAAGCGATTCCAGACGTTGAATGTCGGGTTCGTAGATATCCTCCAGAAATTTCCGGACGGTGGTGTCCAACATGGGTTTGGCGGCGGTCTTGAGGATCAGGTGCTGATACAGCCACCACTGTAGTGCGCGCGGCATGAGGCGGTATCCAATCCAGCGCGCCAAAGGGTTAGCTGCGCAACGACGCGCCCACGTTCCACGGGGCGCCTTGTAACCGTTATGCACCTGTGCAAGATTCATCTGCGAGAAAGGGGCGGGATCAATACCCAGATGTGTTGCGACACGCTGGAACGCGGTCTCTGGATTTCTGACCAGATTGTCAAACAGCAACACCAGGACTTGTGAGCGGCCAAATATCGCGCAATAGCGTTGCACCTGATCATGATACAGTCCGAGATCCACATAAAGGCGAGAAACGCCCCAGCCTTTTTCGACCTGTGCGAAATCACGCTTGAGCAACTCGATATTCAAGGGGATGTCTACCACGCCCTCCCGGAAATCCATCAAATAATGGGAATGGGCACGGACGACAGGGTCTCGCAGCAGGATAATGATCCTGGCATCGGGAGAAACCGCGTGGATGCGCATAGGGGCTTCCCGATCCCAAAGGCTGGAAGTACTGGCATCCCCGACAGCGCGGAAGTCGTCTGCTCCATGATATAGTTTGAGGTAATCCGATTGGTCGCTCACATATTCGAGCAGATGCGCCTGCCCTGGTTTCGGGTGGATCTGGGCAAAATAGTGGGGTTCCTTGAATGCCGGCAAAAAGACCTCAGGATGCTGCTTAAGATGATTATATAGAGAGGTTGTGCCCCCCTTGACCGTGCCAACAATAAAAAAGTTGGGCCAGACCGTCGCGCGGGCCTGATCTGATGGTGCATCGGATTGCTGCGGCATAATATTCTCCGGTCGCTGTGGGGGTTCATGATCCACTCTTTAAAAGTATTTTGTAGGTCGCCGTCTAACGAAGCAGGGTGCTCAGCGACAATTAGCTGCTCAGCGGGCCGAGCCCGTACAGTGTCGGGTCGTGGAAACTCGCCATTCCATGCTGACGCCGCTTTGCTCCTTCTCTCCACATTGCCAGGCTCGTATGAACGTGAACACCGCCAACTACAGTCACCACACATCGTCACGTTCTTCACCGCTTCCGCCACGCAAGGATCCGCGCGGTAGCCTAAAGCAATCCTTCAACCGAGATGAAAGCCCACCACCTTGCCTTGGGTTTCCGTCATTTGCATGAGCAGTTGCCGACCATTATGAAGCGTGACGCGCCAGACGTAGCTGCTATAGGCGCCATCCTGTAGATGCGTCACGTAATTGGCATGCCAACCCTTCTGGAGTTGTAATTTACGGTCAAGAGTATTCGCCATGCGGGAAAAACGCCGCGCGGAAAGGCCGTTCAGGAATGCGGTGTCGGCATCTTCGGTCCATAGGGGATAATTTTTGTGCGTCAGCGCCGCCATGAGGCGATCAAACTGCTGTTGATTCTGTCTCGGAGCCATAACGGCGCAGGACGGTTCGGAGGCGGCTAATGCAGGAGTCGCCGTCAGTAAAGTGGTGGTGGCCGCGACTGCGCGAATTATAAAGCGAATTCTCATAAAGCCATCCCCTTTGTGTCACCAGCCGGGCCAATACCCCCAGCCGGGGCCATACCACCAGCCCGGGAAGTAGCCGAAGCCGCCGCCCATATAAACCTGCTCCCGAATCTGTGGCCGTGGCGGCCGGATGGGCCAGAGATAAACCGTGCTGGCCGCGAGGGTCGGATAGGCGTAATTGAACTGCCCGATCTTGCGATGCGCTATGCCTTCCACCCGTCCGATGAAAGTGATCTCACGGCCGGAGCGATACAACATGGGGTCATAGAAGCCGGGTGCGCAGGCCAGGAAGCGACCGATATGCGCTTCTCCCCGCTCCGGCTCCGGTCGACCATCACGGCGCAGGGGTTCCCCCAGCACCGTAAAGCAAGTCTCGCGCGCTTCGGGTTGGGTTTCGATCAATTTCCCTCCCCAACGGACCTGCCTTCCCTGAGCGGTGCCCGATTGCGCGGCCAGGGGTGAAATATCCGGGAATGTCCCGCTGACGGGGGTTACTGTGGCACATCCCGACAGCAATACCACGCCCGCGAGCGCCGATAGCGCGAATAGACTATCCTTCAACATCGAGGCTACTCCTTGAAATGCAAATGTTTGCGCTCGTTGTGGGCGGCATGCGCCTTGGACAAAGAGTAATGTCCGAAGGGGCAGTCCGGTCAGCTCAGTCAGCCTCAGCCGAGGGAACTAAGCATTAGACCAAAATTCAGTAATTCTGTTCACGACATGCGGTTGCTTACTGTCTGCATAAGGTGATGTATGAAGTTGAGAAATTGTAAGCACAAAGCGACCGTCGGCCACGGCTACTTCCACAATGGCACATGGTTTCTGCCCCCCCAACAACCGCCTCCCTCCGTCGACTGCAACACTAAAACACCGCATGTCATTCAAAGTCTATAATGTCCTGATACAAATGCCACCGCCCTATCGCGGTGCGGTAAAGTGGCTGCTTGACTTGCGCGTAGCTCGAAGTGATGCAGGCCGTATTCAGCTCATGAAATCTTGTGAAATCATAGTTGGGAATTATTCCGATAAATTTAGAAATCTCCGGCATCACAGATGTGGGATAATAAACCAGACGTTCATACTCTATCGTTATGATATTTTCTGGAAACAGTAGCTTCCATCTATTCATAATCTCAATATGGGCACGGAACTGAAAAATAATATCAGAAATAGTAAACTTATATGGATGATTCCCGGAAAAGTTGTGTGCAAAACAAGAAAGCGCAACGTCTCTATAATCTCTAACAACATGAATAATTCTGGCGTCAGGAAACAATTTCACAATGAGTGGAACAAACTGATAATTGAATAACATTTTATCAGCATGCTTTAGATTCCCTCCCACCAAACGATAGGCCGCTTTCAATCTCGTCGCCAAAGATAACACTGAGTTTTTATTTAAGTCATCTAAAAATCCAAGGTAGTTAACAACGTCACCGTTGCTGATCTGGCGGACGACACGGCCTACATAGCCTGGCTCCCCGTGTCCGAATATCTCTCCACTTTTGACAAGCATCTTTTCAATCAGAGAAGAGCCGGCTCTCGGCATGCCTACTATAAAAATATTTTCTCTATTATTGTTTATTCCACATATATTATTTGGCTCATATCTCATACACCTACCAACAAACATGGATACGGCAGATCGGTCATAACGCTCAACACAGGCAGAAGAGTTCGCCTTAATATAAAATGAATATGCCTCTTCAAAATTTCCTAGTTTGTCAGCTAAGTCACCCAAGATAAATATTAGTGAGCTTCTATCTTGGCTTGACAATAGGAATAATTCATTTTTTGTAAGCCATTCTTTTATTCCATTAAATGAAGAACGTCTGGTGCTTGTATCGCAATGCATAGCTGCACGTCCGTAGGCCAATGCTACTGCATGTAGATCAGTATTTGGCATGAGCCGCTCTACAGTCGCGAACGCCTCCTGATATTTTCCCTGTCTTTCCAATGCAAAAGAGCGCAACGCAGCGACTCGGTCAGAATCCCCATGGCGATTTACAATATGGTCCAACAAAGAAATTGCTGAATCCGGATGGCCAGCGTTACTCAAAAGTGATACCTTGAGATATTTGGCTTCCACGTTGGCATCATTAACGATAATAGACCTATCTATAAAAGCTAAAGCATCCTCACGTTTGCCAGCGACATCCGCACAAACAGCAAGCAACATGAGCACCTGATCATTGTCTGCGTCGCTAGCCAACAATGGCAGCAATATCGCTTCGGATTTTCCATAGTGCCCCAGCATTTGATAGGATCTTGCTAACTGCAACGCAAACTTTAAACTATTTGGAACGCTTACATGCGCCCTGTTAAATATAATTGCCGCTTCTTTAAATAATAAATTTTTATAGTAAATCATCCCAAGTAAAAAAAACCACTCAGCATCGACATTTTTGTGCGCCCGCAGATAGTCTATAGCGATTGCTTCCGCTTGACCAACATCCCTACTTCGCAACGCTCGATCAACTTCAAAAAAGACCAAGTTATTGACCTCGACAGTTATTTCAGGCATTGCTGACAATAAACCTCTCTTTCAGAGCCAATAAAATCCCTGAAAGGCCCGCCCCTAAAAATGAGGCGGGAATCATAACGTAACAATTAGACAAGCTTTAGAACGCGAAACTTAGCGTACCAAACACTGCTCTGGGCGCGCCCGGATTGACAATTTCATAGCCCGCGGTATTTGTGTTAAAATACCCGCCGCCAGTAATGTCAGCAGTAGAATTATATTCTCTGTTGAATAAGTTGGTAACGTTCAGTGAGAATGCAGTGTACCGAATTCCAGGTATCAGTCCATTAAGAGCACTCGTTCGCGCATCAAGTTCCATGTTGACCACATTGTAGCCGCCAATCTTTTGGTGGAATGAAGGTGCGCCATCATTATTATTGAAGATGAATTGCGCCCCGTAATATTGATCAAAAATTGTTGCAGATACCCTGCTCCGTACAAAGTTGAGATACTTACTGTAGGTCACACCAATATTCGCAGTCACGTCAGGTGTCGCAGAAACCGGAGCTCCATTATACGATTGATTATCTGCAGTAGAAAAATACTGAGTATAATAAGCGTGAATGAATCCAACGTTGGAAAACATCGACCAGTTATGATTAATCTTTGCGTCCAACGATAGATTGACGCCATTAAGAATCGCATTCCCGTAACTGAAAATGGTATACAACGGGTTCGTGGGTGACGTAACAGGAATCGTCTCATTGCTCAGTTGATCGTGAAAATAGTTTGCGTCAGCGAACACATCGTCAAGTCCTAAAAAACCCTTTTGATGAAACTTGACGCCTGCTTCATAATCGTCACTTTTCACCGGATACAAAGTTCCCAGCTCCGTTAGAGGACCAGCAGCCGCATTGAAGTTTCCGGCTGTTGGATTTTGATAGGTCACTGAATAATTTCCATAAATGGCAATGTTACTTAGCAGCTTATAATTGACACCAAAGGATGGCTCCCACCTCTGGTATTCTTTAGCAAGGCTGGGAGATGTACTGTATGATGCATTTGGGTACTCTGCGGCTATAGACGGTGCATTTTGAAAAAAATGCGTTTGGAAATCCATGAAATCTAGGCCAGGAACAATGGTGAGGCCAGGCAGCGGTGTGATACGATCCTGCAGGAACCCCGATGCGTAGGTTTCTACGTAGTTATGATTCGTAATTGAAGTCGGATTCCCCGGATAAGGGTTTCCATCGATGCCAGGGATAGGATTACCTGTTAGACTATTACCGCCAAACCCATTCACGTAGGTATTCCCTGCGATGACATATCCGCCGAATGCTACTCTGTTCATGGGCAAGTGAACCCCGAAATCTAATTTGTCTCCATAGGTGTTCGTGTGCCAATATGTTACTTCGGCTCCGGAGTTGCTATTCGGCGGATAAAAATTATTGACTCCGTAATGGTTCAGTACGCTATTCCTGTACCACATTTCGTTCGTTAAATTAACATTACTGGCTATTTTAAGCCGTTGGCGGCCATATAGAAGAAACATGTGATCCTGGTCAATCTTATGCCAGACAGATGTGGGTAGCGTCGAATAAAAGCCTGTCGAACTCTGGCTGTATGGCGTACCATTGGGTAAACCGCTGAGGGTTACGCCGGGGATTGGTGACAAAGGGATTTGGTTGGGTCTGTATGATTTGGCGTCGACGTAGTAAGCACCGAAGCTGTAGCTATTGCCGTGATAGTGTTTTCTAAGCTTGAAAAATAGCTCCTCACTGTGGTTGGGTAGATATGAACCTGTTCTGAAACTGTGGCCATGCGCGTAAGCGCCGGCGATGACCGCAGACCAACCATCAAATCTTCCTGTATCCGCAGATGCCGATACAATTTTAGATCCAAAACTTCCATAGGAGAAGGCCGCCTTTGCTTTGGCGTGACGACTCGGCTGCACCGGAAGAAAATTAATAGTGCCCCCAATACTGTCAAACCATCTACTTCTGGGGTTCCCAGGGCCATATATGGTGTTGATGCCGGAAATAAGCGACCCTATGGGTGTTTCTACGGTGTGAAAGCTTTTTCCCTCATCCAGATTTTGGATGGGGATGCCGTCGAACAATCCTGTGATTCCGTTATATTCCAAATTTCCACTATAACTCGTGACACCGACTTGTATGCCCCGTATTGAAATTGTGGATCTGTTCGAGACACCCGTACCATCTGGGCCGCTTAAGTACACTCCAGGTTGTATGCTCAATGCCGCTGTGGAGCTGGCGTTTGGGCCGAAAATTTTAGCCTGTTTGGACGTCACTCTGGCTACACTTTGAGTCGAATTAAATATTTGATCGTTGGTTAAGAGTTTGCTCGAGAAGGATGAGCCTGCAGTTTTTTTCTTTTCGGGGTTTTTTGCCGTCTTTTTTACGTTACCAACATAATTGCCCTTTGTCGGTTGTATTGGTTTTGTTTGTGCATTGGCATCCCCTGCATAAAGAAGTACTGCGGTGGTGATGACAGCCAGCGCCAACGCTGGTTGTGGTTTATTTTTTTGCGACATTGCGATTTCCTTATAGTGACTTATGGTAACTCGCTAGAGAATATCAGACTAATGTTACAGGAGTGCGTCACTGAGGTGACCTAAATATTTTTATTGATTACATTAACATGACGTAAACGGATCGCTTGGGATATTTTTCAGGATAGCTAATCACGAGTTCTTGGTCTTTTCCCCGTCCATGCGGCATACAGCACCGGGGCCAACCATAAGCTCATCACCGTTCTCAGTGTCAGTCCACCCATGACTGAGATGGCCAGGGGCTGCAGCAGGTCGGTTCCGCGCCCGATGCCGATGGCGAGGGGCAGAAAGTCGAAAACATCGGCCAGCATTCGTCATCAGGATGGGCCGCTGGCGCTGACGGGCAGCAAACGCTACGCTGGCAGCTTTTGGATGGTTCCCATCCAACTGGCGAGCACGGGCGAAGATCAGGATTACGTTGTTCACGGCGATGACGAAGACCAGCAAAATTCCCAGAAATGCCGTGCCGTCCAGTGACGTATGGGTGATCATCAACAGAATCAGTGCCCACGACGCCGCCAGCGCTATGGGAAAAATCGCCACCGTCGCCGCTTTCTGGCTGCCGAACTGAAAACCTAGCAGAATCAGCAGCACGCAGACTGAAATACCTGCGGCTGGGTACTACACAGAGCTTCTGAAATAGCTTGGGGCAGGGTGAGGGAAACTCCATCTGCAGCCGCGACACTTGGCAAAATGCACACTATGAGAACCGTTAAATATATATGAAATATCAATGTACATTATCCACAGCCAATCAGTCTGGCATTGATTTGCAGTCTGCAACGGCATTATCACGAATCAGTTGCTGAAATTGTGCCGACGTACACAGATCGTGTCCGGGCCTTCATGACATCCAGGCATGAGACCAGCAGTCACCACAGGTTTGTAATAACGTTTCTGTAGTACTGCGTTGCGCATCTCTTCTAACTTGAAATAGAAAATACGTAGCCCGATATACCTTTGCCCATTCGCTTCTTGAAGAAGTTCAAAAGCTAACTCCATATCCGGAGGGCTCGATCAGGGTGCGCGATAAGCTGATAACGTAGATGCAGCATCCCAAAAACTTCTGAAAGATTAACATCATGACCTATTAAAATCAACATGTTTGCACGAGATAAGAACTCGGAACTTGAGATGGTGCCTGATATCTATTAGTAGACCCGAGGAGGCTGACAATCAACTTCATGACTGGCGTAGCTCCGTGCCGTGCATAATAATGATCCTCTCGCGCTATCCTGGCATACAGATTCCGAAGATACAGCATATGACTCATCACTTTCAATGAGCAAACCTTTCCCCATCCCACCTGATTGCACGGCGGCTCTTCGTCGGATCGAGTGGGTAGGGGGGTGGTAGAGGGCCGGGCCGAAAAGACATCACCTGGTCGGCGGACGCTCCCGTCGACGGCTGCGCAGGCACAAAAACTTTATCAACATGGCCTACCTGATCCTGGGTAAACAGGATCTCAGGCTACCCACTTAAAACGTCGAGGAACCCAGGAAGTTTTACAGATTGAGCCTTTCCCGCGATTTTCTCCTTACGTCATCTCAAAATCGCGAGATAGCCGAAAACTCGCGGGAGACTTCTGAGCGATTATCGTCCCTCCGCCCGCTCACTTGTCAGGTGTTCTGTGATGCTGTGCCCAAGTCTTGGCAGCCAATTGGGTGTAGGTGGCTTTTTGTGCGGGATTGAGCAATGCATAGCCTTGGAGATGGTAAGGAACCATTTCCCATCCTAATCGCATTTCTGCTTTCCCAACGCGGATGATGTCACCTTTTATCGTTGCCAAGGTCGGATGTGCGGTAGCGGCGTCCTTTTCGTACTTGTCATATGCGTGCTGCAGTGCCCTGTCATCCTCGATGGTGTGCATAGCCATCTCATCCTTGATCTGGCTTTCCCTCTGGATTTGTCCGGGCATTAGACAATCCTTATAACAGTAAATATCTCCAGGTAAAACTAGGAGATTTGGTTCGTGAACCGCTTAAAGCAGATTGAAGAGAAGCTAATACGCCTCCCAACCCACAGTCTAATCCAAGTCGGTTTCCTTTGCATAAAGGAGGTACAAAACGCGATATTTAGGAATCAGGCTGTGCCTGATCTCTTGATACCAATTTTCCAGTCTTCCCCACGCATGTGAGGGGAAGACGGGGGTTGCTGGGTGCTTACCATCGTTGCGTGAAGGGCGCACCCTTAATTGCCTACGTAACCAAATTCTCCGCGCCATTGTACATGTTTAATATCCAGACTCAGCCAGCGCGGCAGGAACGGTTCCACTCGCTTGATGGGGAAGGTTTGCAGATCGGGTACCGGTTGGTCGGATATCAGGCAGGTCTTCGTGCCGACGGCGCGGAACCCGATCCGTACTTGCTGCTCGCCGCCATCAAGCAGGAGGGCGTCAGGATGTTCTGACTCCAGGAACAGCACCTGTTTGCGAATCATGCAACTGAACAGCAATTCGAGATGTACGAGCAATGGTGTCTCACGTTGCGCGAGCGCGCGTCGAGCGGCGGCGGTCAGGCGCAGTTCGATTGTACCGGCGAGTGTGCTGCTGGATTGCGCCGAGGTGACATCACTCATTGGCGTTGTCTCCTGTGGATTCCCGCAGGGCCTGGCTGACCACTTGGACGCCCAGGTTGTAAGCCGGCATGCCGCCGACAATGGCTGCCGTTTCGCACACGCCGTGCAGCTCAGGCGCGTCTGCGCCTGCCTGGATTGCGGCACGTGCATGCAACAGAGCGGGTGCCTCACGGCCAAGTACCAGAAGCATACCCAGATGGACAAGCTGCTGGGTTTTGCGTTCAAGCGGATTGTGATGGATTAACGTGTCGCGCAGGTGCTCGATGGCCTCGAGAGCGATCTCTCGGCCGGCCATGCGCGCCAGATCGATTCTCATGCGTACGCCATCGGGGATATATCCGAATAGTTCCTTGTAACGTGTCTCAACGGGAGTTTCATTCATTTAGCGGATTCCTTAAGTGCTCGTGCGTTGCGGGCCGGCAGCGCATCGTAGCGTTGGATAAAGAGATCGAAGGCTTGTCGGCGGCGCGCAATGTCCTCGCGCCAGTCTGCCAATTCGTCAAGACCCACTGGTGTGATCTGGTAAACGCGGCGTGCCGCTCCAGAACCGACAGTGCTCCACTCCGAACGCAATGTGCCGCGCGCCTCCATCTCCCGCAGCAGGCGGTACAGATTGCCGACATCCACTTTGAGCCCTTCCGGCAGCAATTTATTGATGCTGCGGTGAAGGGCCAGGCCATGTGTCGGCTCTTCTGCACAGAGGAGCAGCGCAAAACTTGCCAGGTGTCGGCCCTGGCGATTGGACTCTCTGGGTCTCAAGACGCCTTCCGAAAACGTTGCATGCGTTCCGCCACTTCGCGATAAGCGGCATCGGGCAGTGCCTTTTCTCCGCCCAGGACGCGCGCATGCAGTACCAGCTCTGCGGCCTCTTCCAATGCCGTCAGGCGGTTCAGTGCCACTTCAGGAGTATCGCCCGTCACCAGTACGCCATGATTGGCCAGCAGCACGGCTACCGTATCGGGCCTATCGAATGCCTCGAGTATCCCATTTACCGAGGCGCTCGAACCGCGCGGCGCCCAAGCGACGACGGGCACATCGGTATGCATGCCTTGGCGCAGCATCGGTTCGTAAACTGCGGGCACGGACTGCTGGGCGACGGCGAACGCTGTGCTGTGGGTCGGGTGGCAGTGAATGATCGCGCAGATGTCCGCACGATGCCGGTAAAGCCGGGTGTGCATCTCAATGATTTCGCGATAATTGGCATCGAAATCAGACTGCAGACCTTCGGCCGCGACCGGAAGCCAGGAGAGGTCCTTTTCACCCAGATTGGCGACCGAACCGCCACGGGTGATAAGCAGGCGGTCGTCCTGCCGCGCAGAAAGATTGGCGTGTGCACCACGGAACAGCAGACCGCGCTCACGCAGCGCATTGGCGGTACGAATCAGTTCCTGTGCCAGATTTAGTGTGCTGTCAGTCATGAATCACCTCACAGTTAGATGTTTATTGGAAATATATGTAAATCACATATACATGGCACAAGAATACTCTTGGCTGTGAAGCAGTGCAAGCCATTTAGAACGTGAGGCGCATGCCGGCGGAGATGCGGCATTTGTCGGCGGTATGAAGGTTGCCATAACTCGGTTAGCGGTATGGGGATCTCTCTGCAAAAAGGGTGCCAAAAATCACGCAGGAAACTCCGCATTATCCTAAATTCACAGGAGACACAAGTATTCTGGCATTCCCCGCCCCCGGTGTCAGATACCGTCTTGAACCATTGGGATGGCGTGCTCCGCTGGTTCGAGAGCCAGATCAACAACGGCATTCTCGAAGGCTTCAACAGCCTCATCCAATCCGCCAAGGCCAAGGCTCGGGGTTACCGCACCCACAAAAACTTCATCAACATGGCCTACCTGATCCTGGGTAAACTGGATCTCAGGATACCCACTTAAAACGTCGAGGAACCTGCACGGCTTTCCATCCACTCCATCAGAAAAGATTCACCCACTGCATTGGCTACGTGAAGAGCTCCATTTATGTACATGGTTTTTTATTACAACTTTGTTTGGACTATTCAGCGCACATACACAGCGACCTTTTTGTCTAAGTCAGGGCAAAGAATATTTTTTATTTCATCCATATAGATTACGTACTTATAATTATTGAGCAATGGATGTGAAATAGATTGCAGGTAGTGCTTTTCAGTAATGGATTTGTTCACAGGACATGCGTGCATTTTAACGGCATGGAACAGAGGATCCTTACCATGAAGGACATGTCCGACTGTTACATGCTGAATTGGCCTGAATCCCTCCACAACACCGTCGCCGGTGGCGACAGTTCTTTCCATGTTATCCGCAAACACTTTTAGCTAAAAGTGTTTGCGGATAAGCGTATATCGATTGATATAGTGCCTATAGTATGTTGAAATACCAAGACCCATCATCCTGGCTAAAAAGACCCCGTTTTCCGATAAAAACTATGTTTTATACTCCATGAAGGCCATCTATGACTCGACCACCGATCCAGTACCGCCCTGCTTTTTGTAGGAGATCGCACACTGTGGCGCATGAAAATAATTACTTTTTTAATAGTGAGGCTTGGATTACTCCTTGACGTGCTAGCGCTTTCAGTAAATAGTGATACTAACAAAAGCACAAATATAAACAACAAATTATTCATTACACCACCTCTCTAATATACCGCTATACTGCTGACCAATTCAGAAAAATGTCGAACCATTCTACCAAACTTTAAATATCTTAGGAATTCGTGGTGATCTAAAAGCATGCAATAGTGCCACACTGATGTGCACCCACCAATATACCCAGACGAATTCCGAAATATAGTCGTGAATTTTTTTAGGAATTTGATAGATATGTATCGGTGCGGAAACTCCAAAGTTTGGGATAAGAAAAAACATGGTGACGCCAGTAAATGCCATGCCTGTGACTGCAAACAATCCAAACCCTTGGACGAGGCCTGGAAGTCCTCCACGGAGTCCAGATTCTGGGAGATAACCTTTCACCATACCTGCAACGTCTGCACAAATATTTTGCAGATAAGTTCCACGATAAGGAAACAGATGAGCACGAACCTGCTCGTTATAATATATTTGTAGCCAGAAAAGCGCGATGACGACAGCCGTAGTCATTCCCACCCACATATGTGCGTGGAAAAGAAGATGACGAAAATGAAGCTCTCCTTTCCTTTTCCAGATCGCCTTCATATCCAGTTCACTCATCAACTCGAAAGTCATAAGTACCGCAAGACAAATGTGAAGCCACCTAGTAGTTTTTGGCCACTCTAAAGTTCCCATACTCACTTAATTATTCTCCCTTTATATTAAAATATTTACCGCTTCACGTGCTCAGCTGATGATCAAAGCCAGCGATAACTATACCCTTGCTTTGTGACAACCATGCGTCATTCATGATGACTATCATATACCACCAACTTGTATAATTGCCACCAGCGCAAACTCCTCTGGTTTATTATAAAATCAGGTTCCTTACTTGATGACTATGATTATTGCTAAGTCTTAATGTGTACATCGACTACAAATAAAGTATCCGTTTTCGGCATTTTTCTAGAAAATGCCGGGTATATAATGCTTCTAACGGCTTTCTCAGCGGTACGGTCCACAGCGCCGATACCGCTACTTCGTGATATTTTCGCCCACAGGACTCTGCCTTGTGGGGTCAATTCAAAGGACACCACCGTCATGCCTGAAAGACGCATCAACCGCAGTTCTTCCGGGATCCGCAAGTTAGCCTGAATTAATAACCGAACCTCTGAAACATAAAGGTCTACCGCCGACTGGCGCGCTGCCGGACTCGGTGCGGGCGGCGATGGTGGCGCGAGCGGGGTCACCGGTGGCGTGTATACCGGTGCCCGCGGTGCGGGCGTTTTGGCGAGCAGCGGTTTGGGCGGCAGCGGATGATGCGCCACCGGATGCGGAACTGGCCTCGGTATGGGTTTGGGCAGTGGTTTCGGGATCGGCTTCGGATGCACCACGGGCTTCGGTGGCGGGGGCAAAGGTTTGGGCTTGGGTGGTGCCGGTTTAATCATGTGGATCGCCATAATCTTTGGCTTTGGCTTGACCGTCACCGGCTGCGACAGATGGGAATAAATCAGTCCCCCGATCATCAGCGCCTCTATAACGGCACCAATCATCAGCGCCCTTCCGAAGTGATCCTTCTTGAACTTTGGGGACTGAACCGGGGAGGAGAGGGTAGCGGCGTTCATACGTTCTCAAAATCCTTGCATAGGCCGGGTCGTGGCACGGAATATTCGGCGATTTTCGCGGTTGCACTGTTTGTTCAATGGAGCTTCCCTTCATTGGCTTCATAGCTGGCGATGGTCGCCCCATGGACTTGGGCATAGTGATGTAAGTAGGCCATAAAATGGTCGTAGCTTTTGACCCCCTTGCTGGCGATCCACTCCTGCTTCAACTGCTCAGGACCGCTGACCTTGAGCAGGGAAGTGGGGGTATAGGCGTTCGCCGCACTAACCGGCGCCAGATGCCGCCCGTGGGGACCGGTATGCGCCTTCAACCATTCCGCAGTCAGCATATGACCGGTGGCCCCCGCCTCTTTTCTGAGCAAGGTCCGATTGCTGCATTTACCCGGATTGAAAGACACCGGCACCTGAATCGGAAGCACCGCCGGCGTCGGCGCGAAATCCGGATGATCTGTCCAGATGCCCGCAATGACGGAGGCATTGGCATCCCACTGGGACATGGGCGGCAGACCCAAGGCCGCTTCAATGGTTTTGACGATATTCACCTGGGAATCCAGATGCGTTTCCAGCACGCCTTTTTTGACCCAGGGGCTGATGATCAGCGCAAAAGTACGATGACCATTGATATGATCGGCGCCGGACTGCGCATCGTCCTCGGTTAGGAAAATCGCCATATGCTTCCATTGCGGCGTCGTGGACAGGTAATGGATGAATTTGGCCGTGGCGTAGTCGTTATTGGCTACGTAATAATCTGGCGCGTAATAGCAGGGATCCAAACCTGCGGTATGATCATCCGGTATCCAGATATAGATGAAATGCGGAAATTTTACGCCCGGATGTGCCTTAAGCCAGTGTTCTGCCAGTTTCTCACGAGCCGTATCCAGAATCATCCGATCCCAATAGGGATAACGGACATCCATATGCTGCAGTAAACCAGTACGAATGACACCATCCCGCCGTCGCGTCACGTTCTCGCCAAAATCCTCAAAACTGACATGATGTTCCAAAAGATCATTAAACAAATAGAGCTTTTCAGGATAACTGATCCAGGGATTGGTATGATCTCCCAGTGGCTGGTAGATATCATAGGGGTTGTGCGCACCTGGTGCGGCGGGCTTGAGGGAGGAGCTGCCGCCGGGACCGGCGTTCCAGAGCAAACCGCGGTTAGAATAATATTCGGGCCACAAGCGCTGCACCACATCGGAATCCGAAGCGCCATCGGTCCACTGATGACCCTGTGCGGTGACTTCCCCGTCGGCCATGAAATTCACGAACAGCGCATAATGGTGGGCCAGATTATATAAGTTGGGCAATTCTTTCTGGTTGTACAGATCAAAATGCGGATCCGCCCATTTGCCAGCCGCCGTGTAATCCCCTAAATCTTCATCAAAGGTCTTATTCTCACGCAGGATGAATACAACGTAGTGAATATACTTGCGCAGATAGGTGGTGGTTTTGACATTCTCCTTGTGACGAGCGCTGCGCTGGGCCGACGTAAAACCATCGTTGTGCAAAGACTTCTCGGTCCAATCGGCCAGATGGGCCGGGATTTCCTTGAGAGCCACCTTCTGGATCACCCCGTGCATCATATTGCCGATATACTGCCACTGCAGATTGGGCCCGGAACCCAGACCTTTGGCACAGCTGATATATAAGGCACCATTCGCCACCGTCAGGCTGGTCGGGTACCAGGCCGTGGGAATCAGACCCAGACGCTTGCC
This sequence comes from Acidithiobacillus ferrianus, assembly GCF_010378095.1. Classification (GTDB taxonomy): domain Bacteria; phylum Pseudomonadota; class Gammaproteobacteria; order Acidithiobacillales; family Acidithiobacillaceae; genus Acidithiobacillus; species Acidithiobacillus ferrianus. The sequence continues at coordinate 531,413 of NZ_WNJL01000037.1, forward strand.
CGTGCGGATGTCATACACCGCCACATCATTATTACCGGCATTGGCGACATAGAGCCTGCCATCGGCAACCGCAAGTCCATCCGGATAGCTGCCGGGAGGGGCATCGGGATAGGGGCTGTCATCCACCACCTGCAGCGGACGCAAGCTTTGCGTATCGACTTCCACCACCTTGTCGACATTGGCGTCGGCCACAAAGACGTCGGGACTGTCGGGCACCACAACCATCGCCGTAGGATGCACACCCGCCGCCACTGTTGACGGGCCGACCGTCGGCCCGGTGGGAATTTCCCCCATAACCTCCAGGCTTTGCCGGTCCAGCACCACAACGCCGTTGCCCGCCCAGTCGCTGACCACCAACCGCTGCCCGTTATCGGCCAGGGCCACAGCAAAGGGGTAGGCGCCGACATTGACGTATTCGGTCTTGCCACTGGCGATATTGATACGCGCCAGACTGTTGGAGAGCATCCCCGTCACATAGAGATGCTTATTCTGGGGACCGACGACCACCGAGTCCGGATAAAAGAGATATTGCTTCTGCTGATTCCCCTGATACTGATAGGGATACTGATCCTTCGGAAAAGCCTGCCACTGCAAAGGATACCGATGAATCACCTCAACCTTGCCCTGCACACTGCGCAAAGCCACCACCTGATCAGAATCACCTCCTGTAGCGTAGAAGGTACCATCCGGACCGGCAGTAAGCCCTTGGAAAAAGTCGCTGTGCGAAATGACCGAAGTGGGAATGGCTTGGGGATCGCTCTCGGCGGCAAGTGTGGCTTTGGCCTGGGCAATTTTAAGTGCAGCGCCTTCTTTTGGAACATACACAACACCTGCCGCACCCGCATGTTGCGGATTGATCGCGATACCACTACCACCGAGTGTTGCATGAGCCACCGGTTTAACGGGCGCCACTCTCGAAAACGCTACTAGCCGATCTACCCGCTGAAGATCCTTTCCGTCATAAAACGTGATGCTTTGAAAAGGTGTTGCACCGTTAGCCATCACGGCAATACGGTTTTCATCTGCTGCTACCACCGTGGGGAAATTCGGGGTGCCGTTAATGACACCGGTCGGCGTCACTATGCGGCCCGTGGGCAATGTGGCTGTGTAATTTACTCTATTTTGTGAATCAAGTTGAACCGAACTTAAAACATGCCGATTCAGGGGTGTGGCCAGGGCAGAAGGTAAGTAGCATAACGATCCTGCAACTATGACGCTGATAACTGTCTTCCTAGTCATATTATTCATTAATCCGGCTCCTAAAAACGCATGTTGGCAGAAACAAAGAGTGACGCTAAGACGTAGAGTTGGTGATAACTCTGTTTCAATAATCTCCCAATATCGCCCTTTCATGCGTGTTAAAACTTGAGTGAAACCTCACCTAAAAACCTGCAATGGAGCACTGGGATAAGCAAAAAGTGAAGGCTGTTCATCAGACTGATATCCCACAATTATAAATACGCTGTTAGAGATCCATATACTGCTCTCGGCGCACCTGGATCAGCCAGTACGGCACCAGCACTATTTGGACCCAGCTCACCTCCGCTGGAAATATAAGCCATACTGTTGTAATGACGATTGAAGAGGTTAAAAATCTGCAGCGAAAATTTTATTTTATGAAACCCAGGCACCAGATGCATGGCGGTGGTTACAGAGAGTCCGAGATCGACAATATTATATGCAGGATTTTGTGCATTCGTCGGTTCATTGGTGATATTGGAAAACAAGGTTGTGGAGGAGGTATAGGTATCGGAGAGGCGAGCATTCCAGAGTGCCGCTATTTGATACCAGCGGTAGCCGACTCCAAAGGATAGCGACGTCGTTGGCACGTTAGGCATGCGTGCTCCATACAAAGGCATCCCAGAGGCGGGCCGATAGGTGGGGTAATAGGCATGCTCGAGGGTGTCGTTGGTGAACAACTGCACACCCAATCGTTTACCATAGTTCGCGCTAAAATTCACCCCATTATAGATGGCGCTTACCTGATCTAATTCGGTGATCAGCAGGGAGGGAATAAAACTACTCAGCACGGCGTTGGTCAGATGTTGGTGGAAGGCGCTGACTGTGCCGTCCCATGGGCCAATATCCCATTTTACTCCGCCGATGTAGCTGTTAATGGAAGTTGGGTTTCTTGGCACAACCACTGTGGCCTGATCATAGTTGCCATAAGCGTCCGCAGAGGGAGTCTGGAAGTTCTGTGACCAGGTAGCAAAAAGATGCAATCCCTGCAGGACACGATAGTTTATGCCCAAACTCGGGATGAGTTTTGTATAATTGCTAACATTATTGGCAGCCAGGTTGCGAACTATATATGGTGTAGCTCCGACCGGAATCGTAGCATTGGAATTATTGACGAACTGGACTCGATAGCTCATTAAGGCCAAGCCTGGCGTAATATGTAGTCCCGCCAATGGCGTGATGGTATCCTGAGTAAAAATGTTTGCGCCTTCCCAATCATCATAGTAGCCAGCCACAAAAATAGGATTCGCAGGACTGCTCGCAAATACGGCAGGATTATAGCCGAGATAGGTGTTGTGATTACGCTCGTCCATGATGTAGCCGCCTACCTGAAGGTGGTTCCATGGGAGTGCGGCAGAAAGCACCAGCTTGTCCCCTAGTGTAGCAGTGGTGTTGGTAAAATCTTCCGTGTTCACAAGATGGAAATAATAATTATTTGGACGGTTGTGGTGCCGATATCCGTTTCGATACCAGAGCAGATTATCCATGTGAATATTGCTTGCGAGTCGCAGATGGAGTTTGGCATAGCCGAGGAACATATGGGCTGTGTCATTTTTGAAGTATAAGGAAGTGGGTATGGTATAGGTATAGCCGGTTGTCTGTTCGCTGTAAGCGGGGCCGGGTTGCTGATATCCATTGACCGAAACCCCTGGAATGGGAGAGACGGGAATATACATGGGGCGATATTCGCTCGTCCGGCTGAAGTAGAGCCCGACGCTGGCATGCCCGCCGGTGAAATCCTTGCGGGTTTTCATATAGAAGGCAGCACCCTCGTTAGGCGCATAGTAAGGATCGGAGCGGAAACCATTGCTGCGCGTGTACCCTGCAGCAAAGACTGTACTCCAGCCAGACAAGTCACCGGTGCGAAACACGGCCGCCGCAGAAGGGGAAGAAAAGCTGCCATAGCCCAGAGCGACCTCGCCTCCCATATGCTTGCCAGGTTCCTGAGGGATAAGATTTACAGTGCCACCCATGCTGTCATACCAGCGGTTATCTGGATTACCTGGGCCTTGTGTGACCCGAATGCCAGAAAATATGTTAGAGATTGGGGTTTCCGAGCTTTCCCATCCATCCCAGTTCGATAAAGGGTTGTTCATGGGCACACCATCAAAAGATACCGCGATGCCATTTTTTTCCGGATTACCTGCGCTCAAAGCCCACCCTGTCTGGATGCCATTGATGCGAATCTGGTAGCGGGCGGCACCGTTACCCGAGCCATATCCATTGATGTGTACGCCCGGCGCAACGGTAAGGGCGTCGACAATGGTGCCACCCGGAGCCACCTCGTTGGCGATTTTGGCTGCACTGATATAAGTAGATGGGGTATTACTGCGCAACAATCTTGCCACTATTTTCTTAGCATTTGTTGAAGACGTTTCTGCGCTACTTTGTGAAACATTCCCAATATTTATTGGGCTATTATTGTCTGAGTAAGCATTGCTAGATATGGTTAATGCTGCCAGTGCGCATGTTGAATGAAGCAGGTTTTTAGTGCCAGGTGCCAAGAGCATGTCATCTTCTCCTTTATATCAGTTGGATTTTTCGGGAAACACCAATATCAGTGATCCCTGCCTTCTGACAGATTACGGCGCTCATTCGGCCACTTTATAACTAAAAACATCTAATATCCGGAAAAACATGATTGGCTGTGAACATATAGGTTCTCCGTAAACTAATTATCACGAAAATCTCTTGCATTCAAGCTAAAACTTTGCGGAAACGGCAACATAATACTGACGGGGAGCGCCCGGATCCGCCAAGATAGCCCCAGCGCTGTTTCCGCCAAAGTACCCGCCACTGGTGATATACTCGATCGGATTATATTTGCGCCCCAAGAGATTCGTCACTCCGACAGAAAGCGACACCGCCTTGAGAGTGGGGACGTACCGGTTAAGCTTGTCCGTTTTGAATGCAATCCCCGCATTTAACACATTGTACCCGGACATTTTTTGCTGAGATGGTAATCCCGTGAGGTTGTCGAACAAGTATTGCGAGCTCGTGTACTGGTCCACGAGATTGGGAGATATCAGCACTCCATCGACATACGCCCGATAGTAGGCGCCTGCGGTAAGCGTCATATTGGGATTGTAGGAGACCGGCAATCCAGAAGTCGATATCCCTCCTCCTGATGGCGTATAAGAATTAAAGTAATTATGGCTCAAGCCTAAATTGGCATAGAGATGCCAATGCCAGCTTGGGTTATCCGCAACGGTCAGGTTCACTCCATTTAGTGTGGCATCGGCTCCAGCAAATTTCTGCGTACCGTTGGCCAACGCAATAGGAACGGTCTCATTGCTCAGGTAATCATGGTAGTAGTTTACGTTGAAGGTGAAGTCATGGAGAAACATAAAGTTTTTTATCAGGAACTTGGCGCCAACCTCATAGTCCGTACTTTTCACTGGTTTAAGGGTGCTATAATTAACGATACTCGCATTGTAAGCACCGAATGCCCCATTGATAGGGTTCTGATAGGTCAGCGCATAATTGCCATATAATGCCCCCCACTTCACTGGAGCATATCTAAAACCAACCGAGGGTTCCAGCTTGGTGAATGTTTTGGAACTGTTGGATGTGGCGGTGAAGTTGGTGGCGCCCTGCGTCACATAGGGAATTCCCTGTGCCCCATTATTGTAGAACTGTGTGGCAAATTCTACCGCCGAAAGGCCCGGCGTGATCTTTAATCCGGAAATTGGCGTGATGGTGTCCTGAATAAATCCGGCCAGATAGGTGGTATTTGTTGTATCGTTATTATAGTCTACTGTAGGATTGGTAACGCTGGCAATGGCGGTCTGTGGAATATCATTATTCGGGGTCATAGATATCAAGGTATTATATTGTTGCTGTATCCAGTAACCTCCTGCTTTTACGGTGTTGTATGGCAGTTTCCAATCAAAATACAGTTTGTCTCCGAAGGTTTCACTATTGGGATAATAATACTCGGTAGTGTTCCCTGGTTGGAAATTATTAATTCTGTTGTGTATCCGATGTCCATGTCGATACCATAGCATCTCATGCAGTCCCACATGCCTATCCAACCTCAGATGCAACTTCGAGTAGAGCAGGTAATCTTGAACGGTGATCTGCTTGAACCAGACGGATTCCGGCAAAGAATAATAGTACCCGCTCGTGGTTTGACTGTACAGCGGGGCATTCGCATTCAGACCTTGAGTGGTGATTCCTTGGATTGGTGAAACTGGAATAAAGTTCGGTCTAAATTCGTTCGCGCTATTGACATAGCCACCGATGCTGAAGGTACCTGATCTGAAGGTTTTTACCACCTTACCAAAATAGGCGAACGCCTTACTTGGTGCATTAAATGATCCGGTACGGAACGTGTTGTTTTGGGTATATCCTCCAGCCAACACGGCAGACCAGCCATCCATTGCCCCCGTTTTTACATTGAAGTGCAACCCATACGTTCCATTGCTGCCAAAAAATGTTCCAACCTCAGCACTTGGTTTCAAGGACGGTTGTACGGGTACAAAATTAATCGTCCCACCAAGACTATCAAACCATCTCGATGCCGGGTTCCCTGGGCCGTATATCACGTTGATGCCACTGATCATCTGGAGAATGGGTATTTCATTGGAATCCCACGAACCGTTGTTTTGTACAAGACCGTTCATGGGTATCCCATCAAACAAGATAGATATCCCACTTCTTTCCGGATCTCCGGCAACCGAAGCCCAACCCACCTTGACGCCGCGAACTGAAATTGAGTAGCGCCCCGTGCTGGCGATACCTGCATAGCCACGGACCGCAATTCCTGGGGCTGTAGAAAGCGCTTGGGCAGCGCCTGATGCCGGACCTAGCGCTTGCATCTGTTTTTTGGATATTACGGTTTCTGACTGTGTCGATTGGAATATCTTCTTCTTGGTCAGTTTTTCATTGGTTGATGCCAGCAGTTTTCCTGATTCCGTTAGTATGCCTGATGACGCATTGACCTTGCCGACATTCACGGTGTCGTTTGTTGCGGCAGAAGTGGTTGGCGCGGTGACCCCGGCTTGAGCCGCGGCCACGACGGTAATGTTCCATGCGCCCGTGGCAGCAATAGCCACTAGCAGAGGTTTTAACGGCAGTTTCTTGTACATCTCGTACTCTCCTTTATTTCAACGGGGTTTTGCGGCAATACCGATATCACTGACCCCTGCCTTCTGGCAGGCATCCATGACGTGAACAAAATCTTGAAACGGCACCCCCTTGTCGGCCGCTATGGTGATCTGGGTCTTGCCCGGATCACTGTCGTGCGCCAGCATTTTTTGTAGCGCGTTCAAGTCATAGCGATGACCTTTCACCCGCACCGTCCCATCTTTTTCAATATTGATGGTGTAATGCGGATGCGGCAGCATCTTCGCCTGACTGGATGCCGGCAACTGGAGGTTCAGTCCCTTGTCCGGGATCATCTGCAGCGTGATCATGATGAAAAACACCAGCAGGAAAAGCATGATGTCGATCATCGGGATGATCTCCACCCGCCCCTTCCTCTGCTCGAAGTAACGCCGTTCCATCAACCCGCCCTCGCCACGGCCGCCGCCATCTTCGGCATCGCGGTCTGGATGTTTCCCTCGCCATCGGTGATCGGGTGTCCATCCATCCGGTTGAGCAGCATGGTCTTCACTGAATCCATCTGCAGCAGGATCTGCCGCACCTGGTTATTGAAGGCGTTGAAAGCCACCAGGCCGGTCATGGCGATGAACAGGCCGGTGGCGGTGGCGACCAGGGCGTCCGCCACTCCCCCCGTCACCGCCGTCGGCGCGTGCCCTGGCGCGGCCAGGACGGAAAAAGCGTGGAACATGCCGATGATGGTGCCGAAAAGCCCCAGCAACGGCGCCAGGGTGATGATGGTATCCAACATCCACAAGCGACGATCCAGTTGCGGCGCCATGACCAGAATGCTCTCCTCCAGGCGGCTGGCAAGGGGATCGCCCTGCACATATCCGGAATGATCCGCCGCCGTTTTCAACAACGCCGCCTCCGGCAGGTCGCCGGCGTCATCCGCGAGGGTCTGCAAGGCATCCCGGTCCAATCGCCCGTGCTGGGCGAGTTCCCGTACAAAAACGGTGCCGCGCAGGATGGTGCGGCGCAGGTACCAGAAGCGGTCGACAATGACGCCCAGGGCGATCACCAGAAGACCGGCCAGTACATAAAGCACACCATCGGAGTAGTTGGCGAGATGGATGAGGTAGGCGGTATTCATCAATAAAACTCCTGAAACTCTAGAAAGAGGCGGCACCGAAGCGGCGCGCGGAAGAAGAAAGACCAGCGAAGGGGATGTGGTTCCCCGCAGGACGGACGATCGTCCTGCCGTGGTGCTGGAACGTATCGGGGGGAATGAACTGGTAACCGCGTCCACGGAGGGTGATGATACAGTCGTCGAAACCCAAAAAGCTCAGACGGCTGCGTAACGCGCTGACGGCCCTGATCGCCTCCATGGCGAGGGTCGACCCCGCTGACGCCAGAACCTTCTGCAGGAGGGCTACCGGCAAGACCCGCTGCGGGTGGCCCCAAAACAACAGCAACAGGTTAAACAGCGCTTCCTTCAGCGCCACGGAGCGCCCCGCCGCACTCAGCATTTTTTGGGATCGGTCCAGATGCAGCGGGCCATAAGCGAGGGTGGTCACCGCGACCTGCTCGATCCACGCCTGGATGCGGCGCGCGACATCCCCGGAGTCCTGCTGAATGCCCCGGGATCTTAAAAAAGAAGGCGCGGTGGATTCTCTCGGCAAGTCCACGGCCATCATGGGACAGACGGCATGGGTCATGGACTTGACCTGCGCGCCCCAGTCGCTCCAGTCACTTTCCAGCGGTTTGCCCGCGAGAAAGAGGACCGGGGTGCGCCGTTGCGCACCCAAGACGACCTGGCAGCGGTGCAGGTCACTGACCCGAAAGACCGGTCCGGTATAGGTGGACAACCGGTCGAGCAGGGCCCGGGTAATCAATCCGTTCCGCTCCAGCACCACCAATGGGTGTGCCGAGCTTTGTATCGCGGCGTTCATGCGGCTACCTCTTAATTTATGCGCCGGGATATATCCGGCGTCACCAAAAGTGGAGGTCTTTGCCCCCTAAAACTATCTCTATGCTAACAGCCCAATGTGACGTCCATGTGTCACTGAGGTGACCTTTTTATGACGTTTTGCAAACCCTGCGGAGGTGAAAAGCGGTATCCGAAGCTATGCACGGTCTCCAGCCAGCCTCTGGCCCCCGCACTTTCCAAGATCTTGCGTAAACGATAAATCTTGACCACCAAGGTATTGGGAGCGAGGTAGGCGCCCCTCCCTCCCCACAGGATGTCGGCGATCTGTTCGTTGGAGATGACTTCATCCGGATGCAGGACGAAATAGTGGAGCAGGGAGAAGAGCCGTCGCGGCAAATGGATCTCCTGTCCCAATACCCAAACCCGCAGTGACGCGAGATCGATGCAGAGGCTTTCCTCTTCTCCCATCCGGACAGGCGTCTGTGTGCGCACCTTTTTAAGTACGTTGCGCACTTGGGCGGTCAGCGGCTCGAATCCCATGCTGGCGGGGAGGTAGGCTTGCGCGCCCGCCTCCAGCGCCGCCACGGCATCCGCCCTTTCGTGATTTTCCAACCCGCTGCTGACGACCAGGAAAGGCAAATCATCCTGATCTGCTGCGAATGGCCATCGTTGCAGCCAGTCGCCTGTCGCGGCGGACCATCCGAGCAGGACCAACACCTCCGGGTCCCAGCGCTGCACCCACTGTTCAGCTTCGGTCCGCTCCGTGGCCCGGCGCACCCGACCGCCGGTACGCTTCAGTGCCGTTTCAACGGAGGCGATCGTTTTAGCGCCGGTTCGCGCATTCACCAGCAGCAGGATGCGTGGGCCTTCCGGCAGCGAGGTCCGGATAGGCAACTGCGTCCGCATCTGTGCGCACATTACCGCCCGCAACACATGCACGGTGTGCACACCGATACTATCCAAGAGGATCCAGAACATAGGGGAATTGCTCCACATCGAAGAGGTTATGAGCGTGAACCACTCTCTATCGGCTGGCCGGAACGGTCGGAGATCTTGACCACGGGTTGGGGGGGCACGCCGCCTTCCCCTTCCAGATCTTCCAGCGTCTGGCCACTCGGCTCCGGCAGCGTCAACCTGCTCAACCCCGCCCCCACCACCGATACCCCCGCGGAAAAGAGCATTGCACCCTTGATGCCGCCAGCGGCGCTGATGAAGGGAAAAACGAAGGTGCCGACGAAGGCCCCGAATTTACCGATACCCGCCGCAATGCCGTGACCGGTGGTGCGGATACTGGTGGGGAACACTTCGGCCGGCATGACGAACGTGGTGCAGTTAGGTCCGAACTCGACGAAGAAGAAGCTGATGCCGTACAGCAGCAGGAAGGGCGCGACCGCATGGGTAATTCCAGGCACCAGGGCGATCGTGGCGAAAGCGAACGCCATGATGCTGAACCCGATGATTTGCAATCGGCGATGACCAATGGCATCCATGAAGAAAATGGAGGCGAGGTAGCCCGGGATGGCGAAGACCACGAACGTGATCAGGGCCCAGGAACTGATGGTCATCGTGCTGGTGCTGGGCGCCAGGAGGTTGAGGATCTCTGGGGTGGAGATGGCGTTCCCATAAAAAGCGTAGTCGTTGAGAAACCATGCGCCGCCAGTACCGAGGATCAGCACCAGGTATTTGGGACTGGTCAGCATCGTCCACAACGAGATGCGCCTGGGGCTGGTTTTCTGCGTGCTGTGGGGGAGCACCTGGCCGCTCGAATAGCGCGCCATATCGTTGGCGGCTTCCTCGCTTTTTCCACGGACGAGGACTTTATAGCGAGGGGATTCGGGCATGCTGCGGCGGAGATAGAGCACCGCGAGAGGGGGCAGTGCCCCGAGACCCAGCATGATGCGCCAAATGGAATCCGGCGGCAGTCCCGAGGCCTCCAGAGTGAGGGCGACCACGGGGCCAAAGGCCAATCCCAGCCCCTGCATGCCGAACACCAGCGAAGTCAACGCGCCGCGCTTTTTGGCATTGGCATATTCGGACATCAGCACCGCGCTCATGGGGTAGTCTCCGCCAATGCCGATGCCGAGAATCACCCGAAAAAGCAGCAGCCAGATAAAACTCGGCGCAAAGGCGCAGGCGATGGCACCGACCGCCATGAGCAACGCTTCGATGCCATATATCCGTTTGCGCCCCAGCACATCGGCCAAACGCCCAAAAATCATGGCACCCAGGAAAGCGGCTATCAGCGAGATACTCGAAAGAAAAGCGATCTGGCCGTTGCCCAGGTGCCATTCCGGCTTGATGTACACCAGAGCGGAGCCAATGATGAATAGGTCGTAGGCATCGGTAAAAAATCCCATACCCGCCGTGAACGCGGCGCGCAAATGGAAAAAACTCACCGGGGCGTTGTTGAGAGAATCGATGACACTAAACTGGGGTACGTGCGTGCCCGTAGACTGACTCATACAGGTCTCCTTATGGAGCTATAGTATTGCGGCTCCGATCAGGATAACGGATTTGTGTGACACTAGTGTGAAGATTACATGACGTTTTTATGACGATTCACGCGGACGCTTCCTTCACGACAGAGAGAGGCGCTAACGCCGCATCCAATGGCCACGGCCCCAGAACCAGCGCCCATCCCTATGCCACCAGTGCCCCGGCACCCAGCGAGTGTAGGGATGGGGCGGGTAGGCCCAGTGTCCCGGTCCCCATATCCAGCGTCCCCGCCAAATCCAGGTTCCGGGTACCCATACCATACCCACCGCCGGAGCCGGCGGGGCCACTATCGTAGGCAAAGGGGGCGGCGGCCCAGGCACGATGACCGCCCCAGGCACCGGCCCTCCCACATAAGCGGGGCCAGGTGCCACCACGCAACCGCTCAGGATGACGAGCCATCCCGCCGCCCACGCTATCCGCCATCCCCTATACCCCCTCATTTCTCCAGATCTCCCCGCTTTTCAAGGTATTCCTCACGCTGAATCTCACCACGCGCATAACGCTCGTCCAGGAGCTTGAGGGCGGCGACACCTCCATTAGCGGCCGCACCACCCCTGCATCCGTGGCGATGCCTGCAGACGAAGGCCCCGCGGATCAAGAACGCAATACCGCCTATGATCCCCGCGACGACCAGCAGGCACAACAACCCCCAAAATAGTGCGAAAGCACCCATCATTCCGGGACCCCAGCCGCCCATCATGTCTGGACCGGAATAAAAATCCACCGCCGAGCCGGGCACGGTGGCAACGGTCGTTTCCGCCAGGGCCCAAACAGGCGCCATCGTCGCCGGAAAGCCCGCCAGGATGGCCATCCGGATGCCCCTTCCCCGTTGTGATGTCTCTGTACGCAGCATCAGCCCACCTCCTCTCGCGGAAAACCTTCCCTCACTGCAAGTGTAGCCCAAGTTCTGCTCCGCAGTTTTGTGCCAGGAGAGCTGACAACGCGGGGTAACCTTGCTGGGTTGTCTCGCCGTTGGATTTTACCACGGCACCGAAGTTGGATGTGCCAGAAGGTTCGTCAAGTCTTTACATCGCGTTAATAAACAAATCTAATGGTCTTGTGCCAAGAAAGCGCTGCCTCAGCTTGCAGCCGGGAGATCTCGATGAACCGATTCGAGCAGTTCCATGAATCGCGGAAAGACTTGCTGGCCCTTCTTGGAGGTATCGTCGATGCGGTGGCGGTGCCAACTCTACTGCAGCAGAACCACAAGGAACGGCATCGTATCCTGACCACTCTGATAGAAGGTCATTCGTTCCTAGATCTCTGCTACCTTCTCGATGCGGAAGGCCTACAGATTGGCGATAACGCGGCAGCGTCCAGACGCCGAGAAAAGATAGGAGGAGACCGGATTGACCGAAGCCATCGCCCCTATTACCGCCTCGCGTTCACTGCCGATGAACCGATACTCACCGAACCTTATCTCTCCTTGGCAAATGGCCACGTTTGCATCACCGTTGCCGCCCCCATAAGAGACAAGGCCGGAACGCTGTTGGGCATGGTGGTCGCTGATAGCGAACTGGATCGTGCATTGGCACTACTGGAAGAAGACGACGTGCGTCGGGGCTTCGAACCCTACTTCAAGGCGTTCTATGCCGCGCTGTCGGCAGGACTGCTCATGGTCAGCCTGTCATTGGGGTTACATGCCCTCGTGTCGCTCAATCCGGTCTGGTCTACCGCCATAACCTATGGAGATTTTAGCGCCCCTTTCCAGGCGACCATTCTCTTCACGGTGGCTTTGGCGGTTTTCGACCTATCAAAAACCATTTTTGAAGAGGAGGTGCTGCTTCGCAAAGATATCCGTCGGCACAGTGCAACCCGTCGCACGCTGACCAGATTTTTTGCGGCCATACTCATTGCCGTATCCATAGAAGGCCTGATGCTAGTATTCAAATTCGCCTTGGGGGAACCCGGTAATTTAATGATCGCGGCCATACTGCTGCTTACCGCCGCGGCGATGATGGTGGCGCTGGGCATTTATGTCTATTTAGGGGCTCAAGCAGAAGTTTTGCTCATAAAGGCGAGCGTCACGAGAAAACATCACGAGGGGGCGTCGCATCCTAACAACCAGGGCTCATAAAACATGGATGGACCTGGCGCCACACCTCCTTGTGCCCCCACGGTCACACCCCGAACTGCCGCTGCAGGATCGTACTGGTCGCCTCGCACAGAGGGCCATCTTCAGCCGCACAGAGATGTCGAATGACATGGAAAGGAATCCCCGCATCCCACAAAGAGAAGCCGCAAGCCATGATACAAGCACCCGTCCGGCTCCCTACCAGGCCCCATTCCGTTATTTCTGTAAATTCACGCAAGACAGCTATCGCCGCCTGATTCAATCCATAACCCGGCTTGTCGATGATCACTTCGTGCCCCACGTCAATCAACGATCCGCCATCATTGCCGTCATTCATGCGGGTTCTGAACAGGCTGCCGGGCGGATTGCAAAACCGGGTAGCCACGACCACCGAATAATCTTGCGCGGCATCCCGGATGCGCTCCACCAGGTCAGGTTTGGGGGAAAATCCGTACTGCAGGTCAATGATCAGTAATCCACTGCGTTGTGGCATGGGGCGATCCTCTTGCAGGAGTGAAACGGTGCAACGGCACCCGCTTCCGCCAATCGTAACCAATCCCAGGGCTCAACGCCAAATTTCGGGCAGCGGACCGGGTTGGGCACCACCCGGCTGGTGCCCGGTCAACCCATCGAATACGCCCAGCGCCTTACCGCGGCCACCTCACCGGTGCAGGAAGAAGCTCAATACCTCACGCTGACTTAGGCACAAAGGCGATGCACCAGCCATTTGGGCTGATGTTGCCGGCAACCACCTTGCAACTATGGGGGGCGATGAAGTTTGCGCACGTCGAACAGCGATCCTTTCCCTTAGGGGTATCCTGATACTGCACCGCCGCCTTGGCCATCACTCCAGCATCCGCCACGCCAACCCCCATCATCGTGGTGACGGCCACCGCTCCGGCACCGGCAACCATGTTTTTCAGCATGTCGCGACGCGTAATCGTTTTGCTCTTTTCATTCATGACCTTCTCCTTGGTATTTTGTGATTTGCGCTGGTAGTGTACCACAAAGTTGGCGGCAACCACCGGATAGTTGGCCGAATAGCGTGAAAATCCTGTGTTGACGGCAGCCGCCACGCTGCTCCAAAATGCCGAACAAAAGGCCGCTGTGGCTCCCCGAGCGGAGATTGCGGCGCAACCGCGAGATCCTGCGCATGCTGCCCATCTATCTCGACTACCTGACCCTCGCGGTGGAAGCGGGTCTCAATTTCACCAGCGCGCTTGGTCAGGCCATCGACAATGGACCGGTGGACATGCTCCGCCAGGAATTGGGTCTGGTGCAGCGGGACATCAAAGCCGGGGTGCCGCGCAGCAAGGCGCTGCGCCGGTTGCATGAGCGCGTGGCGGTGCCGGAGATCGGCGCCCTGGTCGCAGCGGTCAACCAGGCCGAGCAAAGCGGTGGCAGCCTCGGCAAGATCCTGCGGGCACAGGCCGAACGGGCGCGCTCGGAGGGCTTTCAGCGCGCCGAAAAGGCGGCGATGGAGGCCCCGGTCAAGTTGATCGGACCTCTGGTGATGTTCATCTTTCCGGTCAGCTTCCTTATCATCGCTTTTCCCATCGTCATGATGCTGCTCCACCCATGAAGGGACTGCCGGAAATGGGCCTGTGGCGGGAAGACGAGCGGATTCTGCAACTGTTCGTGGCGGAGACCTGGTGGTCCCGTGCCCGGGGGTTGCTCGGCCGTCCGCACCTCGCGTCCGATCAGGGGCTGTGGATTGCGCCCTGCGCCTCGGTGCATGGACTCGGCATGAGTTACCCCATCGATGTCGTTTTTCTGGATGCCGCGCAACGCATCCGCCGCTGTGCCCGGTTGCAACCCTGGGGGATGGCGCTGTGCCGCGACGCCGCCATTACCATCGAGATAGCCGCCGGCGCTTGCCATCGGCTGGCCCTGGAGCCGGGGCAACATCTGCGCCGGGGACCCCTATGAAAAGGGTTTGGCTGGGCACCGCCTTCGCTGTCCTGACCGGCGGAATGGCGGGCCGCGCGACCTCCGGCCATCTGCGGGATGCTCCCCGCATTCCGGATCCCGCCCGCGCAGGCAGCGGCCATTCGGGGAAATACCGCCTTGTGGCGCCGGGTTTTTGGGGTTACGCCGATGATACTGTACCCGAGCGCGACGAGGATACGCGGACTCTTCTCGCTGCCGGACCCTCAGCAATTGCGCCAGGTCTTCCGAGCTGCACGGGCGGCAAAAGTCACAGTACCATGAGGACCATCACTCACTGCATCCCGGACATGCCGCCCGGAGGATACCGCATCAAGCACCCGGCCAGAGAATCTAATGCTGCGGCGGAATGACGACGCCAGCGCGGGCCTCCTTGGCTATCATTTTGGCGACGCCGACCTTCATGGCCGCCAAGTCCGCATTGGCTTGCGCTATCTCTGCAGACATTTCCTTTTTGGTTTGCGTCGCTTCAGCCGTGGACTTCGCGGCCGCCGCTTGAATGGCCAGCATTCGCCGGGATGGAGTGGAGGACTGCGTTGCCAGGGGCGGATGTGCCAGGCAGACAGGGCTGATCCAGACACCCCTCATGACGTTTGTGGTAACCTGCTTTTGGCCATTCGATATCTGCGAAACCACATAGTGCCATCGCATATGATAATCTTTCCCGGAGCCGGTATAGACAACATGCAGCACGTTCGTAGTCGTCTCGTGCCGGCCATGGAGTTCTGCGGTTTCGTTTACCACGGTTTCGTGTTTCGAGACATGCACCACAGTGCCGTGCATAGAACCTGGCGTGCTGCCGGGCAAGATTCCCGAGTCTTGCGTCTGCGCCAACTCAGGGGAGTGATAGCATTTCATAAAAGTGGATGTCTGTGTGCCGAAAACGTCCGTGGTCGTGCTGTGGATACGCCATTCCCCCGGCCGGAATCCGTAGGCACCCTGCGACACATGGGCAACCGCTTCCTGCATCCAAACCACGTCGACTAGGGTTACCCCCAGCACAAAAGCCAGGGTGCCGAGAATTCTGGTCTTGACCGTTGACATGCGCCTCTCTCCTTCGGTGTCTAGCCAACAGGGACGCCGGCTTTAGCTAAACCTCATGACTATGATAATAATGCATTTATAATTTTATTGTCCGGGAGGTTCTTCATGCGATTCATCCAAACTGCGCTCATCATGCTCGCTCTTGCCGGTCCCGTGCCGGTCCATGCCTCAGCCCTGCACCGCGGGGAATGGAAGGCCACGACGCGCACAGCCCAAGGGGTTCAGGAAACCTATACCTATTGTGACCGTGGGCGGGGATGGTCCGAACTGATCAATCATGATACCGGCGCATCCTGCTCGATCTCCCACCCAGTCGTCATACGCTCCGGCGGACATGTGCAGTTCACAGACAAATGCCTGTTGCGCACCCCGCCAAACGGCGAGACCACGACACAAATGCACATAGATATGCAAATGGGTAACGGCGGTCGCGCGTTCCATGCGACGATCACGGGTACCGGCACTGCGGGTGGCTATCAATTCCCCATCAGTGAACAGGTGTCCGGTCATTACATCGGTGCCTGCCACCAAGGCGGCTGATCGCGACGAAGGCGTTCAAAAACATAAATGTAAAGACTACGCCCGTGCCCGTTGATCCACCTGTTGACACGCCTATAAATTATCATCACCGCGTTGATTGCCGTCGCCGCCATCACTGTGTTCGCGTTTTTCGGGCAGACGATTCCAATCAGATCGCGGGGCTTGCGCAAGAGGTCTCCGGCCAGTCCGCGCAAACGGCGATTGGCCAGGCACAAACATCGGCGACTACCGCCCAAACCGACGCCGACAAACAAAAGAATCTTTCCACGTACACCAACGCCAGCGCCGCGCCGGCCAATAGTCGCCGGGTCAAACAGCCGAGATACCCGTCTTGTCCGGGAATGGACAGGGCGAGCGGGGGCAGGCGGCGGTTGCACTGCTCTATAACAGCGGCAGGCTGACCCTTGCCAAGACACTCGCCCCAGGCCGGGCAGTCTCTGGTCGAAACGACCCTCCTCGGGATCTTCGTGCTGGTTCCGCTGTTTCTGGTTACGCCGCTGCTGGGCAAGTATGTCGATCTCCAGGACAGCACCCTGCAGGCGACCAGAAACGCGGCCTTCGAACGCACCGTCTGGTCCGAAACGGGCCAGCGGGACGGGATGACGACGGCACAGGAGGGCAATGTGTTGCCGCACCCCCAGGTGGTCAGTTTTAAATGCGCGCCAACAACCTGATCTATGCCGCGCGACCGGCCCCAGGGCCGAGGAGACCCTAGGGTTGCATAATCGCTCCCCCGGTTCTACCGGGGAGCCAGCGCACGCCTATCTTCCTTGAAGGCGATCAACGTTTATACCTACTTTATCATAGTTAGCAAAATATGGTAATGTTTGATAAATTCGGTATGCGGGAGAGGATCGAAATGGACCCAAGACGTAACCCTTATGCGCCTGGAGCGGGCAGCGCCCCGCCGGAACTGGCTGGACGAGATGAGGTGCTGGAGAGGACGTCCATCATGCTGGATCGGCTGGTGGCGCGCCACCCCACGAGGGGGTTCATTTTCTATGGACTGCGCGGTGTCGGGAAAACCGTGCTGTTGCAACGTGTCCTGCTCGATGCGGAGGTGAGCGGGATGGCCGTCGTGGAGATCGAGGCACCTGAAGACCAATCGTTGCCCGCCATGCTCGCCCCGGCTCTACGCGCGACACTGATCAGAATGAGCAAGGGCAAGATGGCCAAGGCCATGGTACGACGTGCGTTGGGCGTACTGGCGGCCTTCGTGCGCGCGGCGAAGATAAAATATGAAGACGTGGAAATCAGCATGGACTTCATCGGCGAAGAGGGCATGGCAGACAGTGGAGACCTCGAGTTGGATTTGGGGGATCTGTTGATCGCCGTGGGTGAAGCCGCCGCGGAGCACCATACGGCAGCGGTCCTGTTCATCGATGAACTCCAGTATGTGAAGGAAAAACAATTGGCGGCCCTGACCAGGGCGCTGCACAAAACCTCCCAGAGGCGATTGCCTATCACCCTTGTGGCCGCGGGGTTGCCGCAATTGCTGGCACAGATGGGCCGGGCCAAATCCTACACGGAACGATTATTCGAGTTCGTGGAAATAGGGCCGTTGGATGAAGCGGATGGCATGCGGGCGCTGCGCGTGCCCGCCGCCAAGGAACAAGTGGAATTCAGTGACGATGCGTTGCGGACCATTCTCTCCCAGACGCAGGGGTACCCGTATTTCATACAGGAGTGGGGGAAACAGGCGTGGAACACGGCCAGACAATCCCCCATTTCCCGGCGTGACGCGCTCACGGCGGGCACCATCGCCTTGGCCGATCTGGATGCCAGTTTCTTTCGCGTGAGGTTCGATCGCCTGGCGCCGGCGGAAAAACGCTACGCTCGCGCCATGGCGACCTTGGGACAGGGGCCGTATCGGACGGGAGACATCGCCAGAGTTCTTGAGGAAAAAACGACCACGGTCGGGCCAATCCGCGCCAGGCTCATCAAGAAGGGCATGGTCTATAGCCCCTCCCACGGGGATACGGCATTCACGGTCCCGTTGTTCGCCGACTTTTTGGAGCGGACCATGCCCTGGCGACCCGCACCGGACGGCGGCGCGGACTAGGGGCAAGACCCGCGACTCGTCGCCGAGCTGCCCTGCCCTGGATCTTCCGCTAAGGATTACACCGGGTTCAAGGCGGCGCTGGACCTACCTGCTTCAACCCGCTTCCAGCGCCTGTGCCACCGCCTCTTCCACCCGCTCTATCCAGATGAAGGTGAGTTGTTGCCGGGCGTTCTCGGGGATGTCTTCGTAATCCCGGCGATTGCGCACCGGCAATAGGACGGTGTGAATGCCCGCACGCAAGGCCGCCAGAACCTTTTCCTTGATCCCGCCCACAGGCAGGACCAGACCGCGCAGGCTGATCTCTCCAGTCATGGCCACGTCCGGTCGCACCTTGCGGCCGGTCAGCAGAGAAATCAGCGCGACGGTAAGGGTCACTCCGGCGCTGGGTCCATCCTTGGGGATGGCGCCGGCGGGGATGTGGATATGAATATCGCTCTTGTCGATGCCCTCCTGGGCAATCTGCCAGTCCGCCGCCCGCGCCTTGACCAGGCTCATAGCCGCCTGGGCGCTCTCCTTCATGACATCGCCGAGTTGGCCGGTCAGGATGAGGCGGCCGTTACCAGGACTTTTGCTGGCCTCGATAAAAAGGATATCTCCGCCCACCGGCGTCCAAGCCAGGCCGGTGGCCACGCCGGGCAAGGCTACCCGCGAGGCGACTTCGTTTTCGAAGTGCTGAGGACCGAGAATCGTCGCCAAGTCGTCGGGACGGATCCGCATCCCGCCGCTGCTGCCCTCGGCGATACGCACCGCCACCCAGCGGCAGATGGCCCCCAGTTCGCGCTCCAGACTGCGGCAACCGGCCTCGCGAGTATAACCGCGGATAAGGGCTGGCAGCGTCTCCTCTTCCAGCACCAGTTGCTCCGCCGTCAGACCCGCCGCCTCCCGTTGCCGGGGCAGGAGATAGCGACTGGCGATATGCATCTTGTCCTCCTCCGTATAACCCGAGAGCGTGATGATTTCCATACGGTCTCGCAGGGGGCCGGGGATGGTATCCAGGACGTTGGCCGTGGCGATGAAAAAAACGTGGCTGAGATCAAAGGGCAGGGCCAGATAGGTGTCCCGAAACGTGCGGTTTTGCTCCGGGTCCAGCACCTCCAGCAGGGCGGCGGCGGGATCACCCTGGAAACCGCCCGCGCCGAGCTTATCGATCTCGTCCAGGAGCATCACCGGATTGCGCACCTCCACCTTGCCCAGGGCCTGGAGGACATGGCCTGGGAGGGCGCCGATATAGGTGCGCCGATGACCGCGGATCTCCGCCTCGTCATGCACGCCGCCCAGGCTCACGCGCGCAAACTTGCGGCCCATGGCGCGGGCGATGCTCTGGCCCAGGGAAGTCTTGCCCACCCCGGGCGGACCGACGAAGCAAAGAATGGGACTCTTGCCGTCGGGGTTCAGGCGATGCACCGCCAAATGCTCCAGAATACGCCGTTTGATCTTGTCGAGGTCGTAGTGATCCTCGTCGAGGATACTTCGTGCTTCACCGATATCGATGCGCTCCGGTGTCTCCTTGCTCCAGGGCAGGGCCAGGATGGCGTCCACATAACTGCGCACCATGCCATACTCGCCGGCCCCTTCGGGCATCCGTTGCAGACGACGCAACTCCTTGCGGGCCACGGCCTCCACCTCGGTCGGCAATTCCGCCTCGTCAATGGCATGGCTCAGGGCCTCCAGCTCCCCGTTGTCGCCCTCCTCTCCCTCCCCCAACTCCTGCTGGATCGCTTTGAGCTGCTCGCGCAGGAGGAATTCACGCTGGCGGCGATCCATGACCTCCTTGGTCTGCTCGCCGATCTTCCGGGAGAGCTTCATGACCTCGATACGGTAACTCAGGAACTGCGAGACCTGTTCCAGGCGACTGCGCACATCGAGATTCTCCAGAATTTGCTGGCGTTCCTCCGCCTTGAGATCCAGAAAATTGGCAATCAAATCGGCCAGGGCCCCGGGCTGCTCCACATGGGCGATGGCCTGGGCGAGTTCCTGAGGTACCTGAGGCAAAAGGGACAGGGCTTCACCGGCCTGCTGGCGCAAGTGCAGGACGCGGGCATCCAGCTCCGAACTGGTCACCGTAACCTCTTCCAGGCGTTCGATACGAGCCGCCAGGAAAGGATAACCCGGCAAAAACTCGCGCACCCGGAAACGGCCTTCTCCTTGAGCGATGAGATGGTGGCCGCCATCCCCCGTAGTCACGTAACGCAATACGCTGGCCACCGTACCCACCGGATACAAGTCCTCAGGGCCGGGAGCACTGTTGTCGGGATCTTTTTGCAGGAGCACGGCAATGGGACATTCCTGGCGGATGGCCTCCTGGGCCGCCGCTATCGACTGTGCGCGTCCCACCCCGAGGGGCAGGACCACCCCCGGGAATAAGACAAGATTACGCATGGGCAATACCGGCAGGACATTGTCGGGCAGCACCGGTGTGCTGCTCGCGTGCGCCTCCACATGCGTGTCGCTCATTTCATCTCTCCTTGCTGGCGAAAGGACAAATGGAGGCAACCGTCCCGCATTTCCCAGCCTTGCAGGACCAATCCATCGGGAACCTGCAAACGCCGGTCAAAAGCGCCGTAAGGGATCTCCAGACGATGGATATGCCCCGTTTGCAACTCCGCGGGGAGTCGGCGCTGGCCACTCACCACCAAGACGTTGCCACTGAAGACCACCCGTACCGCTTCCGGACCAACACCGGGCAAAGCCACGACAATCCGCAACCCCCCCTGGGTCTCAAAAACATCCAGGGGAGGTCGCCAAACCGGCCGGCGATCCGACAGCGCAGGCTGAAAGAAGTGCCGCTGCAAGCGTTCCGCACGCTCCAGCATGTCTATGGCCTGCATCCACATGAGATCTTCCAGATCGCGCATCCCCAACTCCTTGCACAAGGGCTTTTAGTATTGTAGCGCAAATCCGCTCACCCCCACCCCCCAGGATCGATTACCGCTGAAGCATCTCAAATAGCTTCATTCTTTTTCACCGGCCTGATAGGCGTTTAGCGGCGCGTCTTTTTGCGCGGAATAGGCATTGAGGTAAGCCATGACCCGCGCGTAGGATTTGACCCCCTTGCTGGCGATCCATTCCTGTTTCATCTGTTCGGGACCAGGAACCTTGAGCAGCGTGGTCGGCGTATAACTATCGTGACTTCACGGCTTGACGAATCAAAGAAATGGGAGTTGCACCTAAATCCAAGGGGATTTGGCAAACTGATGGGACGATGATCGGACTGACGGCGCAGCAAGCATTGCCTGCCGAGCGTTATAGCAGTTCCAGTGCGATTCATGCCCGCTTCCTGGAGTTGGGAGAAAGCCGGCTTGCTTGAAACCTTGTGGAAGGCGGGTCTTGCCGAATACGACGATGAAGGCATTGCCTGGCGCTGGCAAAGCATCGACAGGGCGATGATGAAAGCCCCCTGGCGCAGTCGAGCGTGGGATCCAACCCAACGGATCGGGAAAAATGACAGCAAGCGCCACGTGCTGGTGGACGGTCGTGGCGTCCCGTTGTCGCTCAGCGTGACCGGGGCGAACCGGCATGATGTCTCTTCAACTGGAGGCGGTACCAGCGGCGCAGCTCCGTAAACTGCTAATGTGACACGAAAAACTGGATCTCCGCTTCCTTGCGCCAAACCACCTGGCCGCCGTTATCACGGCAATCAAATCCAACTGGATTTGATTGCCGAAACTTTTTCCAAGAAGCAATGTCAAACCACTCGCTAAGGATTTTAGCCATTCGGTATCCTTGTGATTAATATATCTCGTTCTTAGGTAAAATTACACTAACCAGGTCGTAAGGATGGTTATGAAACCGTTATACATGAGTGCGATAAATCAAACTGCCAAAGATGACCTGGGTAGATTCCTGCTTGCCAAGAATGCTGAGGTGAGGTCTCGTGTTGTAGTGTTAGTAACTAATCACATCAAAAAGCAGATTAAAAAGCCCGAAACTTGGCAAGGCTATCTTCGTAAGAAACAACCTGTTTAATCATAAGGTGTCAAGCCAAACAAATTTTTGAGTCTTTCCCGGAACATTCTACGCAACTATGTATTGACTTCCTATAGGTACTAATGTGGATGCTCCACTTTTAACGGAAAATTCATAAATTACTCCGACGGCAATACCACTGGTAAACAGGTGGAAGCAGTTCCTTCTTTCCTGATAGACATGTTACAAGGAGAAACTATGTTATCTGAATCTGTAGAAATGACTCGTATTTCTAATTTATTGTCACCGATAAAAGCATCAGATGCAGGCTCTAAACTGTGGATTATTTTTTTGACCTCTGGCGCCTTTCTCGTGTGGTATATTTTTCGTACGGAATTTTGGATGTGGCAGTTTATCACTCTTAGTCTGTGGTATGCTGGGCTAATGTGGGCCGGCCTGCGCTGGCCTGCTTTTAGGACATTATTTCTGGTTATAATTGGGATCGCCGCTATCGGCGTTGGCCTCTATCAGTTTGGCTATACTGCCTCCGACAGCGTGGCCTTGTATTTTTTCTTCCAAAGTAGCGCCATGGTCTATTGGATGAGTGCGGCTATAGTTTTCAGTGCGGCCGGTTATTATTGGTATTTGTTCTCTGGCAACGAAGCCAGCGGTGACTGGGGGCATAAATTTGCTTGGGTGGCAGTCACATTAGGGTATGCGGCGCTTGCGATTCGCTGGCAACAAACTTATATCGGTCATCCATCATGGGGCCATATCCCAGTAACCAACATGTATGATGTGATGGTCCTATTCTGCGCAACCACCGCCTTGTTCTATCTTTATTACGAGTCTCTTGGCCGAACGCGCGGGCTTGGAGCCTTTGCAATGCCCATGATATTAGTGGCCGCTATTTTTTTGGTTTGGGTGGGCTTTGCCTACCACCAGAACAAAATACAACCGATCATTCCTGCATTGCAAAGCTTCTGGTTAAAGATCCATATTCCTATGGAGTTTGTTGCTTATGCTAATTTTTATCTGGCTGGCATGGTAGGTGTTTCCTACCTCCTAAAAAATCGATCTGAAAATATTGGTAGTAGTTTATCTAAACGATTACCTAGTTTGAATGAACTTGAACATATCATGGTATCCATGGTCATGTTTGGTTTTTTATTTTTTACTGCAGGTACCATTTTAGGGGCGGTATGGGCGGCTAAAGCATGGGGAGGATTTTGGTCTTGGGACCCCAAGGAAACATGGGCACTCATTGTTTGGTTAAATTATGCTGCATACCTGCACATGAGAAGTAATAATACATTTTCAACCAGACCAGATAAAGGTGTAAAATTGGCCTGGTGGGCCGCATTAAGCCTAATTACGGTCACCTTCTGTTTTGTCGGAGTAGATCTTTTCTTGGGTGGTTTACATTCTTACGCTAAGTTATAGGGGTAGCCCCAACTAACCAGTACCCCGAGTGCAGAAACTACAAGCTCGTAAGTTATGGGTTCCGTCCGGAACGCTCCACAGCGGACGCAGCAGAGGCATGTTTTAAGGCCCCCGCAGGAAAGCATCCCCAAAATGGATACTGGAAGGGGATATTCAAGGCTGCTTTGACAACATCAGCCATGACTGGATGATTGCGAATATCTCTATGGATAAAGTGATATCTTAAGGATAATGGCTTAAGGCTGGATTCATGGATAATGGCGCACTCTTCCCCACGGAAGCGGGTGCGCCACAAGGGAGGATTATCTCTCCCCAACGTTGGCAAACACGGCGCTGGATGGTCTGGAACAACTATTGCGCAAAGAAATTCAGCGTAATACACATACCGGCAAGAGAGTGAACATGGTGCGATACGCAGACGACTTTATTATCACCGGAAAAATCGAAAGATCTCCTGGAAAACGAGGCCAAACCGCTGGTTGAACAGTTTTTAAAGGAAAGAGGCTTAGTGCTCTCGGTATAATGAACTACACTGAACACAGTCGCGACATGGTTTCCATTTCACGGTACCATGACCCTCAATCCCACAGCTTTTTAGACGATGGAGGACATCCCGCTATGGTCACTTCCGCTAAAACAGCGACGACGGCTTACGAAGGCGAGAACCTCAGCGCTTATGGGCCGGTTCGCGCAACCGTCCAAGGAACTCCGCTCGCCCCGGATGAGTTGCGCACAACCGATGCCTACTGGCGAGCCAGTCTCTATCTGTGCCTGGGGATGTTGTACCTCAGGAGCAATCCATTGCTCCAGGAACCGCTGCGACTAGAACACATAAAACCGCGCTTGCTAGGCCATTGGGGATCGGACGCAGGCCAGAGCTTCACCTATATCCACTTTAACCGGCTGATCAACAAGTACGACTTGAACGCAATCTACATCTCCGGACCCGGTCACGGAGCACCGGCGGTACTGTCCCAGGCATATCTTGAAGGAACTTATTCCGAGATTTATCCGGACATCCGTGAAGATCTGACAGGCATGCAGCGCTTCTTCAAGCAGTTTTCCTTCCCTGGGGGCATCGGTAGCCACGCGACCCCGGAAACCCCCGGCAGCATTCATGAGGGCGGAGAGCTCGGCTACAGTGTTTCTCACGCATTTGGAACCGTCTACGATAACCCCGATCTGATCACCCTGGTCATGGTCGGCGATGGCGAGGCGGAGACCGGCCCCTTGGCCACAAGTTGGCATAGCAACAAATTCCTCAATCCGATTACCGATGGGGCGGTCCTGCCGGTGCTTCATCTCAATGGTTATAAAATCAACAACCCCACCATTCTGGCGCGCATTAGTCATGCGGAGTTGGAGGCGCTATTCGTCGGTTATGGGTATACCCCCTACTTCGTGGAGGGCAGCGATCCAGAGGGCATGCATCAGGCGATGGCCGCCACCATGGAACACTGTATCCTGGAGATTCGCAAGTTCCAGGAAAAGGCCCGGCAGACCGGTGCGGCTTACCGCCCCCGCTGGCCGATGATCATTCTTCGAAGTCCCAAAGGCTGGACGGCCCCCCGGAAGGTGGACGGGCATTATCTGGAAGGTTTCTGGCGAGCCCATCAAATCCCCCTCCCGGACGTGGCCACCAACCCGGCCCATCTGAGTCTGTTGGAATCATGGATGCGCAGCTACCAACCGGAAAAACACTTTGATGCGCAAGGGCGACTGATCCCTGAATTGCAGGCTTTGGCACCCAAGGGGCGGCGGCGCATGAGTGCCAACCCCGTGGCCAATGGGGGTCTGCTGCGCCGCCCTCTGGATATGCCTGACTTCCGCACGTTCTCCGTGGAGATCGAAAAAGCCGGAGGAACCCTGGCTGGCAACGTGCCCACGCTGGGAAATTTCCTTCGGGAGGTCATGCGGCTGAATATGCAGAACTTCCGCGTCTTCGGTCCGGACGAGACCCAATCCAACAAACTCACAGCCCTTTATGCGGTCACCCAAAAAGTCTGGCTCGGGGAATATTTCCCGGAAGATGCCGACGGCGGCGAGTTGGCTTTGCAGGGACGGGTCATGGAAATGCTCAGCGAGCATACCATAGAGGGATGGCTGGAGGGTTATCTGCTAAGCGGTCGGCACGGCCTCATCAATAGCTACGAGCCGTTCATCCACATCATTGATTCCATGTTCAACCAGCACGCCAAATGGCTGGAAAAATGTAACGCACTGCCCTGGCGGGCCGATGTGGCGTCACTCAACCTGCTGATGACCGGACTGGTCTGGCGACAGGACCACAATGGTTTCACGCATCAGGATCCCGGCTTTCTCGACGTGGTGGCTAACAAGAGCCCCAGCGTGGTGCGCATCTATCTTCCGCCGGATGCCAACTGCCTGCTTTCCGTCGCCGATCATTGCCTGAAAAGCGTTAATTATGTCAATGTGATCGTCGCGGACAAGCAAAAGAATCTGCAGTACCTGGACATGGAGGCGGCGGTGGCGCACTGCACAAAGGGCGCTGGCATCTGGAGCTGGGCGAGCAATGACCAGGGGGTTGAACCTGATGTGGTCATGGTGAGTTGCGGTGACGTGCCGACTCTGGAGTCTCTGGCCGCCACCGCCCTACTGCGTCAACACGTGCCCGACATCAAGGTTCGATTCGTGAATGTGGTGGACTTGTTCAAATTGGTACCACATACCGAACACGCACACGGGATGACGGATCGTGAGTTCGAGGCGCTGTTCACTTCCAGCAAACCGGTGATCTTCAATTTCCACTCTTACCCGTGGCTCATCCACCGATTAACCTACCGGCGACCCGGACAGCATCATATTCATGTGCGTGGTTACAAAGAGAAAGGCAATATCAGCACGCCCCTGGAACTCGCGATCCTGAATCAAACGGACCGTTTTAGCCTGGCCATTGACGCCATTGACCGGATACCCCGCCTCTGCGATATGGGGTCCAATGTGCGAGAGGCGCTGCTTGATCAACAGTTCGCCTGTAAGAACCATGCCTACGAGTTTGGGGTGGATCGACAAAATATCACGGATTGGAAGTGGCCATTTTGATAATGGCTGAAATATTGATAGTGCGATCAGCCATTGCGGGCCGTAACTTCCCCATCCGCCTCTCCGCACTGAAAGGAGCGTTCAGGGGGCCAGTTCGTGTGATGGCGGGGGCGCACCACGATGAGTCGAAAGACCTTGTGCGTGGCCTCCATGCTATGCACGGTCTCCGCCACGGCACAGTCCGCATAGCGGGTCCAGGCGGATTCGGGAATCGCGGCGATAGCCACCAGGGTCGGGGCATCCAGCCTGCCGCCGATGGCGAAAGTCCTGCCGGTCTCTTCGCAGTAATTGAAGAGATCGGCCTGATAGCTGGCAGAATCAGCGGCAGCACATGTTCTGTGGCGGTATAGGCATGGCCACTGCCGGGTTTGGGCATCTCCCGTTCCAGCCAGCGATGCAGACCCGCACCTTGGGCAAACTCGCCCAATAACACCAGCCCCGATTGTGCCATCATGGATTCTTCCGTCGCGGCAAGCTTGAAAGGCAGCACGGTTCGTGCCATTTTCTGCATCGGTCCCTCCTGTAAATCTCCCGGTAGGTGAATCTTTTCGTCAAGACCATTATACTGGAAACCCTATACAGATAGGGGCCTTCAACTGTTTTCGACTCTATCCAATCGCGGGAATAGGGATACCTTTTGAATGCAAATTGTCATATATATGGCATACCACCTTCATCGTACTGTCACATTTCGTCTGTATGTTTAGGGATTGTTGAAAGCTAATGGCAAAGAGACGACATGGCCACATCACTTGGCTACGGCGGCTACCGGGAGCCACTGTGTGGTAACTGCCCAAAGATATAGTCAGCAACAGTTCAACCAGACGATGACGGCCCTGGTACATAAAAATTATGCCCTGTGGACCGAGAATGCTGCCCGCATTTTACAGGTAGTGAACCCTGCCTGCGTGAACACGAGACGACGCGGCGTTCTGCGGTTGATTTAGGGTGTGGATGCATAGTAAGAGGGCAAAACAATGTCTGCTGGAATCCAGTCTAATATGGCAGTTAATGCTCAGGATCACCTCCTGTACTGCAATCACCTAGGCAAATGCTTCGCTAATAAAGAAGTGCTTCGTGATATTCAGTTAACGGCAGAACCAGGCGAGATTGTGGCCCTATTGGGACCCAATGGCGCAGGTAAATCAACATTGATGGGCTGCCTTATCGGTCTGCTGGAACCCAGCACAGGGCAGGCCCTGGTTTTTGGCAAGCCCGCGACCGAACTTTCAGAAGAAGATCGATCCAGAATGGGATATGTCCCGCAGAGTTTTCAAGGATTCTCTTGGCTGCGGGTGCAAGAATTGATTGAGTATCTGGGACAATTCTATCCCAAGGCTAGACGCGCTCTGTCACCCACATTGCACGCGTGGGCTGACCTGGATCCTAAGACGCGCATCAAAAATCTCTCTGGTGGTCAGCGACAACGCCTGTCTATCCTGCTTGCGCTGCGCCATCAGCCGGACCTCCTCATTCTGGATGAGCCGGTCGCCAGCCTCGATCCCGTTGGACGGCGTGACTTTCTCCAATTGCTGCGCGACTACCTTCGCGATCGACAAGCCACAGCGCTGATTTCATCCCATATTCTTTCAGATCTGGAACCGGTCGCCACGCAGACGGTGATCATGCTCAATGGCGCGATGCATGCGCAGCTGTCCATGATTCAATTCCGGGAACAGACGCGCTGGATCCGGCGCGATGATGCTGAACCATGGTCTCAGCCGCTACCTGAGGGGCTGCAGGTACTGGCTACCGGCGGGGATCAGTACGCCGTGTTAGTCGCTAATTGGAATAGCGCTTGGGCATCCCGTCTCGCCAACCAGGAGTCATCGGAAATTGTGGTTACCGCTCCGGCAACTCTCGAATCTGCATTCCTGGCTATGGTAGGTACCGCAGCATGAATAAGAATCCGAGCCTGCGCAGCTATATCGGCATGCACCTGTTTCGCGATAACCCTTTGGCTGCCATTAGCGCGCTATTTCTCATCCCTTTTGGGGTGCTGCTGGCACTTCCTGCCCATACTATTGATTCCCACCATCCCCAACATGCCTGGGCCCAGCATGGTTTCCGTTTCATCCTGATCATGTTCTGTGTGTATCTGTATGGCGGACTATTGCTCCACTACTGGCGCCAAGTCACGGAACCTCTGGCAGTGGCCGTACCGGGATTTATTCGCCTGCATCGCCAGACGGCACGATGGCTTATTTTGGGTGCGAGTACGTTGCCCTTCCTAGCACTGCTTAGCTTCCATGCACCGTGGCCGGGAGCCTTGGTTTTGACGGGTCTTTTTACGCTCCTCGGTACAGGATTTGGCGGACTTCGCGTCCCCTGGAAAAAGCGGCGGTGGTTGCAATACGTCCTACACGGATTGTTGCTTCTTTTTTATATACCGCTGCTGGTCAGCGGATCGCTCTACTGGGATATTGGCACGTTACCGCTGCTCTGGGCGTTACCCATAGCGGTGATTCTTTGGTCGTCGATCATGGCCACCCTGTTCTTCCGACCCGAGCGGTTACGCTCCTTGGTTGAAACGCAGGAGACACGATTCGATGCGCAGACGCACGATCAGCCTGCCAAAACACGCTGGTCTGTCTCCCGGAATTGGCGGGCGTTGGCCCGATGGACTCCACAGACGTGGAGAAACCCGCTTGTTTTGTACCCCATGGGGGTTCCCAGCGTCCTTCTGATAGGGACGGCGGGGGTGCTAGTGACATTACTCACTTCGGTGATCGGCAAACAAATGACGCATCCCAAGCTCTCTGCCATTTTTATGCATCATGCCGCTATCCTGAGTGTGGGTATGGGCGGGACATTAACCGTTTTGCTCGTCAGTGCGGCGAACGGTCATTGGATTCAGCAGGACGCAGACTGGCGAACGGTTTTCCTGACCGGGCTATGGGGAAGCAAAACGCGATTCTGCCAGCAAGCCATGCGCCATCATGCACGTCAGAGCATTTTCTTGGCCGGAGTGCTTGCGCTGACGATACTCGCCCTATCAACTTCGCTTCTGTCGTTACAGATTCTACAGGGCATAGCGCTCATGGCATTTCTATTTACGACGACACTTTGGTTGAGCTACGCCTTTTTCTTCGCCTATATGTTCGGCTTGCGCATTGCTGCTCAAAAAAAGATCATCCAATCGCTGGTATTCGGATTAGCCTACCTTCTGGTAAACCTCGGCCTGCTAGCGCTGCTGCAGTCATCAACCGGTTTCATGCTTTGGTTCTTGGGACTTTGCATGCCCTTGTTACTGGTTATCTGGGTGTTTTTCACCCATCGGCAGGCAGTGCGCCAAATGGGGCGGGAAGACTGGGTGCTTGATACCACACCTTAAGGGCATTTGCACTTATTAATTATCATATTTCAGTGAATAACGTTACCTCGGTTACGGCACCCAGTCTTTTTCCGGGTGACGGCGTCGGATCCTTCCCGGCGGTGGCGGGAGATACGGCCAACTTTACCAAACTCGCTCCGAGTCTTGCACTGAATGCGGCCATTACACCGGGAATACACGCCTTTGCCACTGGTCGCAAAACTTTCAGACCCAGATTGACAGCGCTTATGGAGAAGAAGCTTCCCATCCCGTCATTGCACCGACGGAGCCGGCAAAAATCAATTTTTATATGGTATTTTGCATGGATCTGAAAATACCATAAATGCTTCTGGTAATCCGGTAAATGGCGCCAGAGTGACGGGGCTTCCTACCTATAACATCAATTTCGGTCTTGGCTACCGTATGTATGCGTCGCGTACTCTCTGGAGCGCAATGGTTCTGGACAATTATCAGTCTGCTACATATTTGTCCAGCGACATCAGTGCGGCACCCACTAGTCTGAAATTACCGTTTTCGGCGGTTAATCTCGTAAACTTGTCACTTTCGGCACGTACGACGATATTCGATCAGGATGTCCCGGGATTGAAGCTCATGCGGGTATCGCTTATGTTGGATAACCTTCTGAATCGTGAATATAACGTACAAGGCTACGTGTCTGCGGGTGGCAACTATGGCCCGGGCAGTGTGGGCACAATTCTGGCCAGCCCAGGTACGCCAAGAGCGGTTTACGCATCTCTGACGGCGATGTTTTAGGGCTGGTCATGCAGAACATTCACACCCACTTCGACAACCGCAGCGTCCATTCCCGTCACCGTCGCATTGTCATGGCAGCAGGATTGGGGATGTTCGTCATTGGGGGCCTTCCAGACGGAATTCCTGCCCGGAGCTGGGGGCAGGGGGCTCGTTGTTGTCCTCACCCCGGTTCATACACCAATCGCACACGGGAAGCAGGATAGATAACCGTTGAGAACTCTATGCCCACACCTTCCGGGTCGATGTTCACGTTCTCGCAGATAAAAACGGGATCGGACTTGTCTATGGCCAGCAACTGTTGTTCCCTGGCTTGGGGCAATACAGCCGAGACGGAGGATTTCAGTCGCGTATAATCACTCACGCCCCGTTTTTTGAGCGACACCGTGATCCCCAGCCCCTGTTGCAGATCATCCACCAGGGCTAACAGGCGCTCACCAAAAAACAGGTGACGCGCGATGGATACGGGGTGCTCGCCAAGTTTGCCCAGTGTTTCAACCATTGCCACGTTCGGATAGGCGGGAAACACTTCGTAGCGGAGAATACGCGGTAATTCGGGTAGATCCTGCAGGGGTATGATGGCCGCCTCCAGCACCTCAGAAGAGCCTGGCCGGTTGTACTTCTTGATCCATTCAGAGAACCTCGGGCGTTCTTCCAGCTGGTAATCAAAGACTGTAGACG
Organism: Acidithiobacillus ferrianus; assembly: GCF_010378095.1. Taxonomy (GTDB): domain Bacteria; phylum Pseudomonadota; class Gammaproteobacteria; order Acidithiobacillales; family Acidithiobacillaceae; genus Acidithiobacillus; species Acidithiobacillus ferrianus. The sequence continues at coordinate 562,965 of NZ_WNJL01000037.1, forward strand.
CTACAAAAGAACCGCGGCCATGGGCAATACGCAGTCTTCCGATCGCGGCAAGTTCTTGCAGTGCTCGCCGAATCGTATGCCGGTTAACGCCATAGGTCGATGCCAAAGCCCCTTCGCTGGGCAGTTTCTCGCCGGGCCGCATCTCGCCTCTGTCCATCCGCTGCTGGATGTCATCGACGATCTGCTTCCAGACAGTGATGCCAGGTGCGTAAGGCACTTTGGTGATATTTGTCATACTTCCGTGGTAAAACGAAAAATGGTTGTCCGGAACTGAGTGGCGGCCTCCGCCAGGGTGCCATCGTTCTGTATGGTGGTCATCGGTACGTCCTCTGGTAACAAAACTTTTCGCGACAGCCGCTCCTCGATATCGTTTGACATCTCCCGATCTCTCAAATGCAGACGTTCTCGGATGTGGCTATCCGAAGCGTTAATGAACACCACATGGCTAGGATATTGAGCAGAGATGGCCGGGATAACGATACGCGATACACTCGCTATGATGACCTGCACCATGCCATCGGGCAAGAGCTCTTCCCGGGGAAGCCCGTACATCAGACCGTGGGCCGCCCAGTCAAACGCCAAACCGCCCTCGGCTTTCAGTTTCTCAAAAGCGGGCACGCTGACCAACCGTTCGCCGGGACTCTGCGCGTCACGGGTGACCACACGGCGGGCGAAGTAAATCCGCGCGTCAGAGGCCAACAAGGGACGACAGGCATTGATTATCGAGTCCTTTCCCGCACCGGAGGGCCCCGCGACCAGTATGAGGGTGTTAGGCATGCGTACTACTGCCGCCAGCGAGAGGAATACGGCTGATCAAAATAAAATCCTGCTGTGGCTCTGGTTCCACAAAAACTCCCACCGCACTGATTCGGCGGGCGCGCGTCGCACTCTCTGCAAAAAAATCGCAGGCCATCCTGAAGATATGGTCATCGGGTTGCCGGTCGCTGAGGGTCATGTGAAAAACCCATTCCGAAAAAACATAGGGGTATCCCCAACGCTTCAGATTGGCGAGGTTCTGAGCGGTGAGTTCTGAAGACGCCCGGATCTGCTCCTCCGCTACCGCCGTGTAGGGCACCCGAAAATCGTCCAAATCCCGCACACACCGATCGGCCAGATCCGCGAGACGCGGACAAGGCGTACCGAGACGGAGCGCCACAAAGCCATCCTCCAGGGTCAGCTGCAACGGTGGTAGAAAAAATGGGGCGGTCGTAGACAGGGATGCTTTAATGGCGTCGACCAGCTCCGCCAGCGGCTTTCGAATCGGCATGGGCGCTTTGAGCGTCGCGTGAAAGCCATAGCGGCTGGCTTTTCGGGTGGCCTGCGCCAAGCCGGGGACCGGTGGCCGCTCAAGAGTTTCACCGGATTCAGGATCGCGTCCCAACCAGCGGGTGCCCGCTGTCCACAGGGTGTCCTGACGATCTGGCACGTAATAAATCGCAACCCTCACGATCCCCTCACGCGATCCGCAGACCAGCCTTCCAGACCGATCGGATGATCGGGTGTCCATCCACGAGCTGGATGCGGACCAGATCACCGCGCAGATCGACACGAATGGCGCCACGATCCGGTAGACCCAACATGTGCGCCGGGGCCGCAGTGATCATCCGCACCGCTTCGGGCAGCGCGAGAAGACCATCATCCACCATTCGGAAAGCCGCTTCACACAACGCATTGGGCACATAGTCCGAGGCCAGGACATCCACACACCGGGCTTTGACCAGATCGCTGACGGCCACGTTACCAGAATGGGATCCACCGCGCACCACGTTGGGGGCTCCTACCACAATCGCCATACCCTGTTGACGAGCCGTTCGCGCCGCCTCCATGGACACCGGGAACTCAGCGACTTTGATGCCATCCTGGGCGTTGCGAAGGACCTCCGCCTCGGTGCGGTCATCATGGCTCGCCAGAACCAGAGGCGAGTATTTGAGTTGCTCCAACAGATAGCCGCGGTTTTTCTCGCTGTAGGCATGACGTCGCGCCTGAGCTTCGCCGATCATGCCCTCCAGTTCCTCGGACGAGTATCCCTCGTCGCGCCGACTTTTTCGAAACTTGTCCAGATTAGCGTACTGTCCGACACCAGGGGTGTGATCCATCAGGCTTACCATTTGGAGCTTGGCATGGTCCATGACCGCCTCAAAAAGTTCCTGCATATTAGGCGCCGAGAGTTCGCAACGCAGATGGAGCACATGATCGGCGCGCAACGATCCACTAGCATCCAAGGCCGCCAAGTCTACCACCGCATTTTTCAGAGTTTGGATGCGCTCGCTTTCAAAGCCGGCGTCGCCCACATACAAGGCATTGGCGACGGTGGTGATGCCCATCGCCGCGCATTGGGCGTCATGGGCCAGAAAAGCCGAGCGCGATGGCCAGTGGACATGTCTGCGCGGCTGCACCTGGCGCTCCAGATTGTCCGTATGCACATCCACAAAACCTGGCAGAAGAAAATCGCCGGCGCAGTCCTCGGTGCCCGGGATGGGGGACGTTTCCCCAAGGATATCCGCAATGTTGCCTCCCGCACCCAGGAGCACCGCCCCATGCAACACGACATCCTCCAACACGATCCGCGCGTTGCTGAAACCCTGCATCATCTGTCATTCTCCGTTAGAGAAGTTATTGGAATCTGGCGATCGGCCACGCGCGCGGTCATGTCCGGATCATGGAAGGTGCTGACAATGGCGCGACCCGCGCGTTTCGCTTCCTGGATCAGGGACAGCACCACTGCGGCATTTTCGGCATCGAGAGAAGCCGTCGGCTCATCCAACAGCAACACCGGATGGTCATTGACCAGGGCGCGCGCCAGATTGACTCGCTGTTGCTCGCCCCCGGAGAAGGTCGCCGGAGGCAAGTCGTGAAAACGCAAAGGAATCTTCAAAGTCAACAAGATGGCCTCGGCGCGTGCGTCCGCGTCTGCCGAACGCACGCCCTGATCCTTCAGCACATTGGCCACGATAGCGCGTGTAGAGACCCTTGGAATCACCCGCAGAAACTGGCTCACATAGGCTATGCTGTGCCGACGAATCACCAGCAATTGTTGCGGCGGCACTCGGGTCAGATCCACCAGTTCGCCGTCGTGCATGACCGTCACCGAACCGCTTTCGGCGCGATAATTCCCATAAATAGTGCGCAGTAAAGTGGATTTACCGGCGCCAGAGGGCCCAACGAGCGCGACACATTCGCCCGCCGCTACAGAAAAAGAGATATTACGGAGTACAGCCAGTTGCAATCCGCCCCGCAGGTGCAAGGTGAAGGTTTTGCGGAGGTCTTTCACTTCGAGCAGATTCATGCAGGCAACACCGAACTGACCAGGAGCTGGGTATAAGGATGCTGGGGATCATCGAGGACCTGATCGGTCACTCCTGTCTCAATAATGCGTCCGCGCTGCATAACGGCAACGCGCCCGGCCAACAACCGGGCCACCGCCAGATCATGAGTCACCAAAATCACCGCCATTCTCTGCTCCGACACCAGATTACGCAGTAAATCCAGAAAACCCGCCTGCACCGAGACATCCAGCCCACTGGTCGGCTCGTCCATGAAAAGTAGATAGGGATGGCTGATCAGGGTTCTGGCGATCTGCAGTCGTTGCTGCATCCCGCCCGAGAAGGTTCCCGGCAAATCGTCGATGCGTTTGGGATCGATTTCTACTTTCTGAAGCCAGAACAGGGCCTTTTCGCGTAGCGTGCCATAGTGCCTTTCACCGGCGGCCATGAGCCTTTCGACGATATTGCCACCCGCCGTAATCTCCATGCGCAACGCGTCGCGGGGATTCTGGTGGACATAACCCCAGGCAGAACGATGCAGATGCCGCAATTGCTGACGCGGAAGCGCCTGCACGCAACGGTCTAACTCCCCGTTCTCACCGAAACGGACCTCGCCAGCGTCCGGGGCCAGCGCCCCATAAAGGGCGTTCAGCAGGGTTGTTTTGCCGGAACCGCTCTCCCCGACAATGGCCAGCACCTCGCCGGGATGAATCTCCAAAGACACGGATTCCAGGGCACACAGTGCGCCAAAGGACAGGGTCAGATCGCGCGCTATCAGTATGGGAGCGGGACTGTAATTCATCGACGTTGCCCGCAGAAATCGGTATCTGAGCAGATGAACTGACGGTTGCCTGCGTCATCGATCACGATCTCATCCTTGTAAGACTCCACCGCGCCGCAGAGCGCGCAGGGCTGCCGGGTATTGACCGGATCAAAGGGGTAGTCGGTGAAGTCGAGCGGTATAACCCGCGTGTACGGGGGAATCGCATAAAGGCGCTTTTCCCGGCCCGCGCCAAATAGCTGTAGCGCCGGACTCATATGCATTTTTGGCACATCATAGGCGGGGATCGGGGACGGCGACGTAAGATAGCGATCATGGACGATAACCGGATATTCGTAACCGATGGCGATGCGGCCATAGCGAGTGATCTGATCATAGAGCTTCAGATACATGAGGCTATAATCGGCCATGGCGTGTAGGGCGATGGTTTCGGAAACCCGGGGCTCCAGCTTGAACAGGGGTTCCGGCATCGGCACCTGATAGACCAATATCTGTCCCGCATGCAGGGGTGTTTCCGGGATCCGGTGACGGGTCTGAATCAAGGTTGCTTCCCGGGTCAAGGTGGTGGTCCGCACTCCCGTGGCACTCCGGAAGAAGCTGCGGATGGAGACCGCGTTGGTCGTATCATCGGAGCCCTGATCGATCACCTTGAGGATATCCTCAGGGCCAATAACGGCGGCCGTCACCTGGATGCCGCCGGTCCCCCAGCCGTAAGGCAAAGGCATTTCCCGGGAGGCGAAGGGGATTTGGTGACCGGGGATGGCCACGGCTTTGAGCAGGGTTCGTCGTATTTTCTTCTTCGTCCCCTCATCGAGATAGGCGAAATTATAGTAGATCGTCATACCTTATGCTCCGTCTTTTGCCGCCGTCTTGCGCAGATGCCGCAAGGTTTGAATCTCACTCTGGAAATCCACGTAGTGCGGGAGTTTCAGATGCTCTACGAAGCCCGTCGCCTCGACGTTGTCGCAGTGACTCAGGACGAATTGCTCGTCCTGCGCCGGGGAAAGCGATTCTTCACCCAACTCCCCGGCCCGTAGCGCCCGATCCACTAGAGCCATGGCGATGGCCTTACGCTCACTATGGCCGAAGACCAGGCCGTAACCGCGGCTAAAGGCGGCTTCTTCCGGACTCTTGGCCTGAAACTGATTGATCATCTGGCACTCGGTGACGGTAATGGTCCCGATTCCGATGGAAAACCCCAACTCCGGCGGGGTGATCTCCACGGTCACATCCCCCATGCGCAACTCTGCGATAAAGGGGTGATTTTGGCCGTAGCCCCTTTGGGTGGAATAGGCCATGGAGAGCAGGAACCCTTCATCGCCGCGAGCCAGGGACTGTAAGCGTTGCGCACGACTGGCCGGGAAAAGCAGGGGGTGCTGCGTGATGTCTTGCTGCGTGTTCTCTGCCGATGGCTCACAGGCTGCGGCTGGCTCCATCAAACCTTCTTTTTCCAAGAGGCCCATAACGCTGGTCATTGGCTCCGGCGGGACTTCGGCTTTGCCGGACTCGACTTCGGACGCTGTCTCCAGGCGGTCAAAATAGCCGAAGAGCCGGTGAGAATAGTCATAAGTCTGACCCAGTTGTTGGCCGCCGGGCAAATCCTTGAAGGCTGCGGAGATTCGCCGCTGCACCCGCATGGCATCCATCGCGAGCGGCGTAGAATCCAGAAACCGGGTTAGAGTGGCGCGATAGGCACGCAGTAAAAATATCGCCTCGATCATGTCGCCCTGCGCCTGCAGCATGGCCCTGGCCGCCAAATCCACGTCGTAGAGAGAGGCTTCGGCCATGACACGATCCACGCCCAGATGCATTTGCTCGCATATTTGCCGGGGAGTGATTTCAGGAGCATCGGGATCACCCCGCATCCGTTTGCGCACGAGGCGATGGGCGGCCCGAATGGCGGCGGAACCTCCTTTGACTGCCACGTAAGACATCGCTTAGGCCTCCTCTATTTCCGTGGTTCTCGGCAGGCAGAGAAAATCCCGGCCACTGCACAATATCAGGTCGATGCCCCGGGGATAGAGGGCATGATTATGTTGCGAGAAGGGTAAAAATCCGGCGCCAATCTCAGGCGCAATAGTCCGCGTGCTCTGAATACCCGGTCCTCTCAGGATCAGATTCGGCCCGCCTTGCAGGGTGGGGATCTCGATGATCAGTGTGGCGCTATTCTCTGGTTCCTCCTCAGTCCCGATGGGGAAAACATGTTCCTCCCAAGGCCAATCCGTCGCGACAGCAAAGACAGCATCTTTGGGAGGGACCACCAGGGCATAACAGCGCGTTCTCAGCCAATGCTCCGCTGCGGCATCGGGGTGCGCCAGGGCAACCGGGGTATCCGCATCCAGCAGGGTATGTATGATGGCTGTGCAGGCAGGCCGGAAAGGCGACTCCTCAGCCGAGTCCGGCAGCGTCATGTGTTGTCCCGGGCAGGACATAGCCTCTAGGAGCATCCGAAAGGTCCTTTGGCCATCCAATGTCATCATGAGCGCATGGTTTCCATTGTGAAGAACTGCACACGACTATTTTGATTTTCCTGCTTTGTCTGCGCTTCGCGGTCTGTACGAAGGATCATGAGCGGGACGATGATTCGGTCCCATAAGGACGATTGCCACTCCGGATGTTGAAGCAGGGCATCCAGTTTGGCGGCGATTTCCGCATGGGCAAGACTGTCGCCGAGGACATAGGCCAAACCCATGTAACCTTGATCGTCCTGCACCGTACAGCGGGTGACCGTACTTTCTCCTAAAGGAAAGGGATCACCCAGACCGCCCATGCGTCCATGGACCATGATCAAGCCAGTTTCCGGCGAATTGATGGAAGTAAACTCCGGCCAGCGTTCGACACCCGCCACAGCATCCGCCACAGCATCCGCCAAGTCGGAGAACATCGCGTGAGCGAGTTCCGATATCCAGTGCGCGCGCATGCTGGTCAGATTGGTGGAGTTGGCCGATGTTTCGTCGAATCTCATCTTAAAGTATTCCAGACATGTATAGACGTCTATATCATATAGTATGCGAACACACCGCGTCAAGCATCTGAGATCCAGCCTTGCATTCCCTAAGCGCTAATCCGCTATGGCCGCGATCACAGGGGCATTAGGCTCCGCTACTTCTGAAATCTCCTCTAGACTACGGATGCCGGGCTCCACATCGCGACCCAGCAACAAGGTCACCAGCAAACCCATCAGCGCCGTAGCCGCCAGAATCAGCATCAGCCAACCATTACCTACCGCCGCATGCACGCTGGGCAGCAGAAAAACGGAGGTCGCCGCTGCCACGCGGGAACAGGCCGTCGCCAGGCCATGGGCTGAGGCGCGCAGATCCGTTGGGAAAATCTCTACTGGCAGGAGCCAGGTCGTGGTGGATGGCCCGAAATTGTTAAAGAAGGTGTATCCGAAGATGGTGACAACGAGCAGCCAGATTGGGGGCTGCGTGTAGAGTGCCACCAGACCCAGGGCACCCAGGAAAAAAGCATTCAGCGCAAAACCCGCGAGTTGCGGAAAGACTCTACCAATCCGCCGCGTGGCCATCGCTAGGGACGCGATACCGCCCAGACCGATGAGATCGAAAAGCACATTCCACAGCAAGGCATCCGTGTGGGAGTGGATGCCGAAGCTCCCCAGCAATATGGGCAGATAGACGACCAAGCCGAACGTACTGACATCCATCAGCATCCAGGGGATAACCACCAGCAACGTGCGCCCTAACCACAGCGGAGCAAACAGGGTAGCCCAAGCACGCATTTGGACGGGTTCTGGTGTCTGTTTTTGAAGGGTCTCCTGCAGGCTCTGCGCATCCACATTTGGTGACATGCTCTGGAGCACCTGGATTGCCTCTTCCGGTCGATTATGCGCGATATACCAGCGTGGAGTCTCAGGAAGGTTGCGCCGCAACCAGAGTACCGCTAAGGCTGGAACAGCCCCACTGATGAACATCCAGCGCCAGGCATCCGGACCGGTCTGCAACAGTGCTAATCCGACCACGGCGGAGCTTGTAGTACCAACCATGAATAAACCAAATGCCCAGGAAAGTCCGGAACCACGCTGCGCTTTGGGCATGAACTCCGCGATGTAGCTCGAACTCAAGGGATAATCCATACCTACACCGATACCCAAAAGAACACGGAAAATGATCAGGGAGGTCACATCCCAAGCGATACCGGAGAGCAAAGCCGCTATTAAAAATGCTGCTATGTCGATTAGATAAAGCACTTTGCGACCGAAAAGATCCGCAATGCGCCCACCAATCAAGCCACCGAGTGCCGCCCCAGCCAGCGTCGCCGCGCCTAGCAAACCGGTGGCCACTGCCGACAGATGCCAGTCAGGCTTCAGCAAAAGCAAGGCGACGGCAATGATGGACAAATCATAGCCATCGAGAAAAATGCCCAAACCAGCGGCCAGAACGATTCGGCGGTGTTGTTTGTTGATCTTCAGGTCATCAAATAACGCATGGATTGTGTGCATGGAGATTTCCTTAATCGCTGAAGGGGATGCGACAGTCGCTATATGGCGGGAACGTGGACGCTGCGTATGATGTAAGCCATGACATCCTGGAAATCCGGCAGCGGCTTTTCGGGGTCTTTGGCGTGATCGTCCCATCGGCGCAGGCGAATGGCATCGGCACTAAAACGCATTTTCTCAAAGGCCATGCACTCTCCTGCGAACATCACTCCGCCCTGGAGTGCCAGGCTTCGCTGAGAAACCAGGGAGAGGGACGCATGATAGCTCGGCTCGGTCGCGCACAAGTAACGTTTTGCTGCAACATGCCAACGAATCGGTTCCGTTACCGAGGGCGGAAACCACTGCCCCAACCAGTTGGCTCCGACCTCCTCATGCTGGGCATCGCTGCCACTCTGAAATTTGTCTCGCCCATTCAGATCGATGAGATGGCCAATATCATGGAGGAATGCGGCGCTTACCAGACGCTCCTCCGCACCCGTCGCAATGGCGTTCTGCGCACATTGCAGGGCATGCCGCGTCTGCGATACAGCTTCGTAACCGTCGTACCATTGCCGGCTGCCATGGCCCTCGAAAAGCGTGCGAATGTGATCGGCAATAACCTGGCGTGCGGCGGCGTCATTTTCAGTAGCAGATGCTTCCATGTCAGCCTCCAAAAACCAAAAAGTGAGGGAGCGCCGCGCACCCGAAAGTCGTCCGGGACCGTGGGTGCGACCTTTTCCCTTAACTACCGTGAGCGGAGAGATGCACCGACACATCGAACGTCATGGGATGTTTGGGCATCTTTTTGGTAAACGGTGGGAAGCGGGTGTCCTCCACGGTCTTCAGGGCGGCGCGGTTGATGGCGCCGATACCGCTGCTCTGGGCAACCTGCGCGGAAAGCAGATGACCCGACGGCGTCAGGCGAAAGGAAATCACGGCGGTTCCTCCGACATGCATCATCCGGACGGAATCCGGCACGTGGGCATTGGCCTGTACCCGCGTACGCAGCATGGCCGCGTAGGTGTCCATGGCCGACTGGCGCGCTGCCGGACTCGGTGCGGGCGGCGATGGTGGCGCGAGCGGGGTCACCGGTGGCGTGTATACCGGTGCCCGCGGTGCGGGCGTTTTGGCGAGCAGCGGTTTGGGCGGCAGCGGATGATGCGCCACCGGATGCGGAACTGGCCTCGGTATGGGTTTGGGCAGTGGTTTCGGGATCGGCTTCGGATGCACCACGGGCTTCGGTGGCGGGGGCAAAGGTTTGGGCTTGGGTGGTGCCGGTTTAATCATGTGGATCGCCATAATCTTTGGCTTTGGCTTGACCGTCACCGGCTGCGACAGATGGGAATAAATCAGTCCCCCGATCATCAGCGCCTCTATAACGGCACCAATCATCAGCGCCCTTCCGAAGTGATCCTTCTTGAACTTTGGGGACTGAACCGGGGAGGAGAGGGTAGCGGCGTTCATACGTTCT
>NZ_WNJL01000038.1 GCF_010378095.1 Acidithiobacillus ferrianus
CGCGCGAGAATAACACCCCAGATGTTGTGGCTGACGGCTCCCAACAGGGACCCCAGCACAAAGATCAGCAGACCAAAAACCAGCACCCGCTTGCGCCCGAAACGGTCCGACGCGACACCGAAGGGAAACTGCAGCAGCGCCTGGGCCAGTCCGTAAATGCCAACGGCAAGACCCAGCAGCAGGGGCGTGCTGTAGCGAAGCTGGTCATTCTCCAACGCCAGCACCGGCATCAGCATGAAAAGACCAAGCATCCGCGCCACGTAGATAAAACTGAGGCCACTGACCGCCCGCCGCTCGAGCGGACTCATGGATGAACCATTGCCACGATCGGGGGCCCTGGTGGCCTCCGCGCTCTCAGAAGAAGCCATAACCCATCACCAACTTGCCCAGAATCAGGGCGGTAAACAACAGAAACAGATAGGAAATGGAGTAGGCAAACATCCGCCGGGCATACCGGTCCATCTCCTGGCCTTCCGGCAACCCTTTGAGACGCAAGGCCATGCCGACAAACCAGGCCCCGGAAATGCCCGCAATCCCACCATACACCCAGTCGCCGGTCAGCAAAACCGGCGCCAGACTGACCAGCCAGGTCAGAACGGCGTAGCGCAGCACTTCCTGGCGGGTGCGATCCACCCCGTGGGTGACCGGCAACATGGGAATACAGGCCTGAGCGTAGTCTTCCCGGCAACAAATGGCCAACGGCCAAAAGTGCGCCGGCGTCCAGACAAAAATCAGCAAAACCAACACCAGTGGAAGAGCAGACACACTCCCGGTGATCGCAGTCCACCCAATCAACGGCGGCAAGGCCCCCGCAAGACCCCCCCAGACAATGTTCCAGGGCGTGCTGGGCTTGAGATACAGCGTGTACACCACCCCGTAGCCAACCGTGCCAACCAGCGTCAGCCCCAAGGTCAGCGGATTCGTGCCCCAGGCCAGAATCACCATGGCCGCCAGCATCAGAACACCCGCATACACAATGGCGCCACCACGACTGATGCGGCCCTCGGCCAGCGGCCGGTGAAGAGTGCGGCGCATGTGCTGGTCCAAAACAGGCTCGACGATCTGATTCAAAACCCCGCCCGCCCCTCCCGCCAGCGCAATCCCCAACAACCCCGCCACCGCAGACTCCCAGTGCACCAGCGCGTCGGGAGCAAGAATCTCCCCCACCGCAGCCGTAAACACCAGCAATGAAACCACCCGGGCCTTGGCCAACACCCACAGATCACGCAACAGCGACCACCGCATCCGCCGCCCGGAAGCATCACCAACACCACCAGAGCTTATCCCTTCTTTCAACATAGCCAAAACCTCATTCAACGCCATCGCAAAACAATGGCGAGACACATGAGCAAAACCATAAACTGGTGAAACGCTACCAAAATGCCAGGGTCCTTGGGTTTGAGGTTGACCGCATGGAAGAGCAGAAAACCAACCGCGACCTGAGTCACCGCAAGAAAGAATGCAACAGGATAAGCAGGCATCATCCAACCAAGAGTGGCAACCAGTAATAGGGCCGCACTGACGTGGGCGACGATAGTCCACTGAGAACCCTTCCGCGGCCTAACAAAGGGCTCGATGGCGGTACCGAAACCGCGCTGGCCCGTGGTCATACCCCCGAGAAAAACCGCAAGCAACAAGGCGTGTAGCGCGCCTATGGCACCGAGATAAGTCCAAAAACTGAGGCCTGGATAGACAAGGCTCGTTAGATAGACGAGAAAAACGCCGTAAGCCAACAAGCCGTGAGTGCCATGCACAAAAGCGGGGGCCCGGCCAGCGAGCACATACAAGGTTCCCATACCAAACAGCGCAGTCACCACGATCAGTGACAAACCACTGATGGTGGTGACATTGGGAGACAAAATCACCAACGCCAGGGCCACCAGACCAACCAAAGTCGCCACCAGACGATGAGCTGCTTCGGGATCACCACGCGCCATCAGCACAACAATGTTGCGGGTATAGGGCCAGCGAGTGCCGAGGGATAAACCATAACCGAACCCCTCAACGATACTACCCAGAAGAATCAGGATGATGGCAAAACCGACTTCGCTGGTTTCGAGACCGTTAACAAGGTTAAGCACCAGACCTCGATGACTGGTGAAGCCGCGCCACAACCCCGCCACCAACGCTGCCAGGAGCATCCCGGTAATCAACCAGCCAATGACCCGCACCGTCGTCGTCAAATCTCCTTCTACGGCATGCGGGAGATGAGTTTCCTCACCTATTGTGGTAGGGCTTCCCCCTAGTTGTCGTTTAATATTACCCCGCAAATTACACCACCCTTTTAAGCCGCCGCATAATCATCATTATATCTGCATTTCAACCATAATATTTTCACAATAGGTCAGCTAATGTAGCTATGCTCTCCTATGAATGGATGTATCTGTAGCATCCACTCCTAAGTATCATATATATGACGGACATGCATGCTAACCATTCCACGCTATCACGCTGACGACCTCAACAAATGATAGATGGGAACCGCTAAAAATAACTTGGCGCAACAAAAGACAGCAAACTGAAAATACCACACTCTACTCCTGGATCTGCAAGACGGCTTTTCACTACGAGGATCGATCAATAAAGGCCAGGGCACATTACATGCCCTAGCCTTACGTCTTGCATGCCGGGCACCGCAATCACCAGAATGATCTTGTGATACCGCAGTGCCCAAACCGCTTACTTGACGATGATCTTACCAAACATCCCCGTCGCCGCGTGGCCAGGTATCTGACATACGTAGTAATAAGTGCCCGCCGTCGGGTGCCAAGTAAAATTGGTGTATCCAAATTTTCCACCCTTAGGAACGGGACTGAATCCAGTACCCGCGACAATAGGATCAATCACCGGCATAACCGCATAAGGCGGTCCTTTTTTGGTAATATCAAAACTGTGGCCAAACCCCTTGTTAGGGTTAATGAAGGTCACATCCACCGTCGCTCCCGCAGGGATTTCCAAAGTCGGATTCTTTTTGTCATGCACTTCAAAACTCGGAAACGGGAATCCTGGAAGAACAGATGCTGCGACTACATGCACTGTCTTGCCGCTGTAAATGACCGTATCACCACTGACCTTTCCAGAGTCTTTGGCCAGCATGGCTTTTACCTGGGGAAGCGTCGCCTCTTTCCACGAAGTATCCAAAGTAGCGGCCATCGCGGTGCTCATACTCAGTGTGGCAGCCAGAATAGCAGCGGCACCAACAGAATACAGAGCAGTTCTTTTGCGTTTTTTCTGCGTATTCATAACTTATGGTTTCTCCTTACGTTTAACATGATTTGAACCAAATACCGTGGTAGAGCAAAGCGTCAGTCCTCCGGCCAGGTCACACGCTACCGCACCAGCTCCGTCACCCCAACCACCCCAATTAAACAGACACCTCAAAACAACAGCCTAAGCACAGCGTAATAAGTGCCCAATGCTATAATAGCCCACAACAGCGCGATGATCAAGACCGTGTTTCCGTCCCACGCCCCATCATCACCATCACCATCACCACAGACCACGGAATATTCTTCTTCGGACATGATGAACCCTCCCCATTACACGGACATGCTCAATATCATAAAAAGCGCCGATATCCCAATGCCCGTCATAAAAACCCAAATTCACGCTGTGCCACATTCATACAGATCAGCAGAGGGCTATCGCCCCCCCTTCACGCGTACCGATTCATCCACCGCTAGATGGATTATTTTCAGCCTTCTTCAGGATGCGTATCCGGTCTTCCTTTGCAGCCTCTTTTAATACCCACCAGAAGTATGTGCTCAAAAAAACCACGGGGAATCCGATATACCCTGTCAACCAGAAAAATGCCGGGGTGTCGGCCCCAGCCGGGATAATAAACGACAAATGCGACATATCCATTAGTTCTACCTCACTGTATCGTGATGACCATTCACTGCAAAATCATGCCAGATAGAAGATGCCAAAGAAAACCACCCATAGAACAACCATCCCGCCCCAGTACATAAGCACATTGTAGGACACCCATCGTTCTCTTTTCGCACGCTCCGGTGTGCGGCTTCCTTTCATAATGGTCGCAAGAAACGCCAGGATGGCGGCCACAAAGTGCAACAAAAACCATCCTGTGGTGATGTCATAAATGCCTCCGTAGCCACTGCTGATAGGTAACGAGGTCCAACTGTAGACAATCCCACAGATCATTATCACCGCAACAACCAGCAGGGCGCCCATGCTGCTGAGAATGCCTTTATCATCGCCTTGATTAAGCTTTCTCTGCGCGCCAAAGACCGGCACCAGGCTGATCAACATCAGAACGGTGAGACCAATACCCACGCCCATATTCAGCGTGCTCGGGACCCCGGTCCCTCCCCACAGGAAACGCGCGAGATCCCACATCGCAAAGACAATCGACGCAAACAGCGTCAGAAAGAAAAACGCCCCCCGCTTCGCCCGCTCAGGAGCGGGATCCATTAAGCTAGCATAACCATTTTCTGCCATAATTTAATTCCTCCTAATTTATTTGCTGGGTGTGGAGACCCAGACAAAGGGTTCTTTTGATCCAGCAGCATAGTTGTCATTCGGGCCGACGACCTCCGGCTCCGTTCCTTCCGGGAAGGGTATATACGGCGTGGGTGATTTTATTTGCCATTCCAAGCCCTTACTGCCCCATGGGTTTGGCTCGGCTTTTTCTCCACGACGCCAACTATAGACAAGGTTTGCCAGCGGGATGAGGAAGCCCGCGCCGAGCAGGAACGCAGAGATGGATATGAATAGATTGATGCCATGCAGGTAAGGCAGGTAGATGGCAATACGCCGATTCATCCCCTCAATTCCAGCGATAAACATGGGGAAGAACGTGCAATTGAAAAATACGAAAAACCACCATGCGTGAAATTTTCCCCAGAACTCGTTGATCTTGCGGCCGGTGACCTTGGGGAACCACCAATACAGCGCGGCTATCCAGGTAAAAATAACGGCGCCCAGGATGGTGTAGTGGAAGTGCGCGACCACCCAATAGGTATTGTGGAGTTGAAGATCCGCTGGTACGTCGGCATTGAATATACCGGTCAAACCACCAACCAGGAAGTTCATCATGGCCATAAGCACCAACAGTACCGCCGCATTGATTTTTAACCGCCCTCCCCAGAGGGTCCCGATAGCTGACAAATAAATAAATCCGGTGGGAATGGATACCGTTTCTGTAAATGTCATGAATATGGGCATGCGCGCCGGACTCACCGCGGTAAAATAGTGATGAACCCCCAGCATCGCCCCCAGCATGGAAACACCGACCAATCCCGCGATGGCCCAGTTTCTGGCAAACAGCGGACGCTTCGCCGCAGCCGGAAGGATCTCCAGCCAGATAGCAAAGGCAGGAAGCGCAAAAACATATACCTCCGGGTGAAACAGGAACCAGAACTGATCCATGTAGGCCAGAGGATGGCCAGTCGGGCCGGTGTAGAAATGACTTCCGAGGATCATATCGGACAAATCCATGAGCGCGCCTGTGAAGGTGGCCGGGGCTTCGACGATAAGGATGGTCGAGGCGGCAAATAACCCCCACACAAAGATGGGAACACGCCCCAGGCTCATCCCCTTGGCCCGCATGTAAACCATGGTCCCTGCGATATTGATTGCGCCGAGCACCGACGCGGTAAGAAGGGTTGCGGCACCCAGGACGTAGAACACGATACCGCTGCCGCTATTCTGCGCCAATGGCGGATAACCCCACCAGCCGGTTTGAAATCCCCCGATCGTTGGACTCATAAACACGGCAAAGGCCGCCGGTGGCAAGAGCCACCAGCTAAGCCCTAGGAGTTTTGGAAATACCACATTTCTGACGCCGAGCATCAAGGGCACCAGATAATAGCCGACACCACCCACGATGACAGATGCGGCAACCGCTAGCAGCATCATCAGGCCGTGGATGCCAAAGGTCATATTGTAATGGATCGTCGACATCCACCAGCCCGTCGAATCTGGCGTCAGCAGTTCCACCCGAATAGCCATGGCTGCCAGGCCCGCGAAGAAGAATGCGACCACGTTGAACACCACGTACCGCACCGCCGTAGATTTTGAATCGGGCCCGAAACGAAAGTAACGTTCCACGCCGGTGTATGCGGGCGCTTCGGCCCCGCCGAACGCGCGGCGAATCCACCCCTCCCAAAGACCGCTGCCCATCAGCCAGCCCACTAACCCCACGATATACCCCACCGTGGCAGGCAGCGGATTCACGATGACGCTCCCAAGCAGCGCCGCGGTGATCCATGCCGCGGCAAAATATCCGGTCAAACCCCACAGCGTCGCGCGAAAGAGTGGAAACAGCATGCTGATCGCGAACGAAGTCTTGCCACCCCCCGTCTCATTCAGCGCTTGCGCCTGCATTTCATTGGTTGCCATACGGTGTTTCTCCTTACCTATAATACTTATTCCAGATGCGATCAAAACTTCATCGGCGCCTTAAAAACTATTGTTTGACACCCATGTCTTGAACTTGGCCGCGGTGACCACCTTCACCGGGGCGCGCATCAATGGGTGGCCATTGCCACAGATCATGGCGCACTGCACCCGGAGCATCGGGTTCGTGGCGGTGGACCCCAGGGCGGTCGGTGTGATAAACAGGTGCCTTACCTCATTGGGAATGACATCCTTCTTCTCCCCCCAGGCAGGCACCCAGAAATCGTGCATAACATCCTTGGTCCGCAGCACGAAGTCTATGGTGCGTCCCTCGGGAACCACCAGTTGGGAAACATCCGTGACCCCCTGCTTCGGATAGGAAAACGTCCACTTCCATTGCTGTGCAGTCACATCGACCACCAGAGGACTCTTGGTGTCCATCTGAATGGCCCAGAGCTGTTCCAAGCCCACCATGCCGGGATAAATGGTATTGGCCAGGTTGATGCCGATCGCCAGGACCAGCCAAGTCACCACGAAAGGGGCCCAGGTACGTTTTTGGTTCTCCGGAATCACCGCATCCGATGCCGACGAGGCGCGAAAGCGCATCGCGCTATAGACAATCGCCCCGCCCACCAGCACGTAGATCGCCACGGCCTGCCACATCAGATACGTGGTCGCGTCCGCCGTGATACGGGCCTGGACACTCCCCACGAGCGGCCAGTTGTTGATGCCCCAGGCGATCAGCGTCTCGCCGATCGCCATGCCCACAATCCATACCAGCACAAGGCCACGGAAAGCTTTCCATAAATTTTCTTTTGCAGCGTTCATAATGCCCTCTCTGATTAACTGCCTTGCGCCGGTAATATATCGATCACCCCGTGCATCCCATTCATGAAGTGCTCCCCGGTCTGGAGAAAACAGCCGTACTCCCATTTGCCGGGTTTGTTGGGTACCACAAAACTGAAGGTATATTTGTCACCGCCGTTCAGGCTGACGGAGAATGCGGGTATGGGTCCCGTCTGACCGCCACTGGTGATAGGGACCCCATCAAAGAAATTGTCTTTCCAACCCACCGCTATGGCTTGTGACTTGGGGAAACCATTGTTGCGGGAAACCAGGGTCCGTCCGATGGAAAACTGATGCGCGATCGGCGGCGCTGATTGTGATCTATTATGAATCGTTAGCTCTACCTTTTCACCGACGTGCCAAGTGAGGCGATCGGGTTTGTAATAATAATTGAACTCGTCAATCGTATAATGGTGTACGCCATTGATGACCTGTCCAGATGGACTCGGCAATGCAACCCCTTTTTCCCACTGCAGAGCGCCCACAATGACTGCCGCGCATACCACAACGGATATGAGCACCGTAGCCGTACCTCTTCCTGCCGCCATACTTCTATTCCTCCGCGCAAACGTGCATAACCTACGCACAGCCCCAACCGACGTAGAGCAATTCGGGCTCCACGTCAGCCGAGATATGAGTTCCTTTGGTAATCGTTACAAAGACGAGAGATAAGCCGCCACATCCTTCATCTGTGCCACGGTTATATTTTTCGCAATCTGGTTCATCAGGCTATTTACCCGCGTACCATTATGGAAATACGTCAACTGCTGGACAATATATCCGTACCGCTGACCCGCCAAACGGGGAAATGCACCCGCCCCTTGACCATCCGATCCATGGCACTCCATGCAGGCTGGGATCTGCGCGGCGGCGACACCCTGGTTAAAGATGACCTTCCCCTCTTTAATGCCCGCATGCTTGATTCCACTGCTTTGCATCACAGGTTTCTGGGCCGCGAAGTAACTGGCCAGTTCTTTCATCTCGGCAGCGGTCAGAGATTGGGCCACCGGCCACATATAAATCTCACCGTTCTGATCCCCCCGAGACCGATCCTTAAACTGCTTCAACTGCAACTCCAGGTATCCCTTATGCTGTCCGGCCAAGCGAGGCACAATCGGATAGAGCGTGTTATGACCGGTCATACCATGGCATATCATACAATCGCTGGAAACACGGTATGGAGCCGGTCCTCCCGCTCCACCCGCGGCGCTCGCCTGTCCAGCTACTGCCAGAAGCGAACTCAGTATCAGCAGCGCCACTGGTTTGCCCATCGCTCTTTTTTGTTTGGTTGCACCGTTCTGCTTGTTATCCGGGAGCCCGGGGTTGTTTAGGTGTGTCATCATGTCTTCGTCTCCTAGTACGCTATCCAGGCCAGCAGCTCAAGGGTGTTATAACTAGATGCCCCATATCCAGATGTGGATGAGGATGGTGCGCCCACTCCCCTGAACTTGTTGTATATGACATATCGCAGGGAGAACCGGGTATTCCACCACGGCAGATAGGAGGCCTCTATCCACTCATTACTTGTGTCTGGAGAGCCATTAGCTGAGTAGGTGTAGCCAGTATTAGGATTGTTGTAGAGCGCAGGGTTAGCAGTTCCCCACACGTTGCGATAACCGCCCTGGATACCATAATGATCGTGATACCAGTAGGTCGCGTTCAGGTTAAAGAAATTCAAGTTCCCTGAAGACAAACTCGAAGATGTACTGCCTGCACCAAAACGCTGTTGCTCATTCACCCATGCCGCGCGTACCGTCACGTTGTTATTGGTGTTGGTGTCCAGCCATTGGAGTTGGGTATCTAGATCATAATCATCGAATTGATCAATGGGGCCCGTTTTGGTGTTTGGGCTATCATACACGCTGGACCACATACCATACGCACCAACTTCCCAGTTCCAGTCGCCCCAATCGTGTTGATAGGCCAGACGGACGTAGGGCGCCGCCCCTGAAAGTCTACCATTGGGTCCGCCATTATAATTGGCGAAGTTGCCAACGGGATTGAGTTGCGTTCCCTGCGCATTCGTATATACGTCCGCATCTGCGTAGAGCCAATTAGCTTTGTTAGGCCCAAAAATATCCGCGACGTATGTGCCAAGGCCAGCTAGTGGATACGCCGCACCGGCTGAGTTTACAATGAATGGCTGAGGTACGTGCCCCCAGGATGAGTAGTCCGAGGTAAAAAATGGTGCCTGCCAATCCGGGGTGGTGTTCCACAGATCCATCGCGGTGGGTGTATTGTTGACATCCACACCCGTGACCAAAAGGTTATTCGTGCCTAACTTCCAGGGATGAGCCCAAACGATACTGGAATCATCGAAGCTAAATCCGCCGGCGCCAGTCGCGCTACCCCCACCGGAATAGGTTAAATGTAAAAAATCGCCTATGTGCGGTGTGATTTCACCCGCATAGAACAAGCTAACCTGTTGTGGAAATTGAATGTTATTATTTGGGGAAGCGTTCGTATTGGTGCCGCCGAATGCCGCCTGTCCACCTGCAACATTGGTGGCTGACGCCTGTACGAAAATAGAGAACTGTGAAACCCGGGACAGAAGCAGTCCGACACTTTTCCCGAAACGCGCTTCCAGTTTCTGTTGATGTTGAAGATTTGTCGTGGTGAACCCCAACAACTTGAACATTCTGCCCATCGGGGTCAACTGTGGATAGGACGTATGACAGGCTGCGCAAGACCAACCTGTCTGCCGTGCGAAAGAAGGCAGCGCCCAAGCACTTGAAGATAAAAACAATCCACTTACCGCTGCTAATGCTACGATCACCTGCTTGTTTTTCAAACTCATGGACAGTGAAGCCATAACCCCCCCTTTGCGGTATGCGCTTTAAGGCATATTAGCTAAAAAATATACGCTCATAGGTCCGGTCTTCTCGCCAGACTCGCCACACACAAAACCCCAGCAAACAAACACCGTCATAAAGACAGATTATTGTCGCTGCAGAGACATAGTAAAAACTTATGAAATCTTTTCTACCATTCCCCGTCGAATCCTAAGCACTAAACAGGATGCCGAAGTACATCCAAACACCCTATTTAGTATAAATTGCTACACTTTGCAATATTTTTTTCAGTTACAGCAAGGCAGATACTTCGTGTGTCTCTACGTTTTATGCTAAGCGCTACGATGGAGAACGATAAACATAATAAAAACAGATAATTACTCTGCAGCGTTTGAAAATGTTTCCGCCACCAGTCAATATGTAAATATAGACATATAAGCAAGTAATTATTTTAATATCTTTTTGATTATCATGCACCTTCTAAGCGCGGCCGAACGCCCTTTATGAAACATATTACAACCGACTTGAAGCATGGGTGCGGCATTATGCTTTAAATAGATATTCATTTAAAAACCAATGAACATAGAGAGGGGGTGCGGATTGGTTGGATAAAATTACGCCTTGTTCATTTGACCGATATAACAGAAGTGAGCACATCTGCAGCCGAAAATGCGAGGGATAAAATACCACACGGCGCGCCGCGCACCCCCCGAGGGGGTCGAAGAATATAATATGGTTGAATATGGTATGATATTAAAACATACTCTTTGCTTTATGGTTTTCTTGCTGTCGGCCGATGCCAAGACGCTGGGCATATCAAGCCATACAACAACAAATGGGTATGGATAACAGTTTAGCGGGCGGGAAAGTAAGCACGGGGCGGGGCCCGCCGTTGAGGCGGCAGGCAACACCGCAGAATGAAATTTACAACCAGTTGAAAAATCAGTTCTCTTTATTTTTCAGCGCAACTTTTTGTAATCGGGAAACATTCATCATAATAGTGCTGTTTGGTGTTTCAGGAAGCCGTGGCGCTACCTCTTTAGGAAACTTTCCCGTGAGACTATCTAAAAAAGAAACAATATCATGTACTTGTTTGTCTGTAACTGTCAAACCTAGTTGGCAAGCAGCCATGACCCGTACTGCGGTCGGTAAAGTACGCACAGAACCATTTTGGAAGTAGGGCGCTTCTAAGGCAACGTTACGCCAACTGGGAACCTTGAATAAATGCATGTCAGCTGGATTGTGAGTTACATCAAAGCGACCAGGATCATCCATGAGATGGTATTTTTGTACATATTTCGCACAAACTGGATTGTGTGGTTGCACAGGGAATTTTTGGAACCACCCAGTCCCCATAGGGGTACCAGGGTTGTCAAACATAGGTCCGGCATGGCATGACTCGCACCCGAATGATCTAATGGTTTTCATGCCGGCTATAGCACTTTTGCTAAGCGCTATTTTATCACCTTTGACATAGCGATCATACGGACTATTTGGTGTTACTAGAGTGCGTTCGTAGGTAGCAATAGCTTGTACGATGTGGTCAAAGGTAATGGGATCTTTATTGCCATATACATGGCGAAACTCTTTGCGATAACCGGGTATTTTCTGTAAACGTTTGACTACGTCTACTGCTTTGGGCATTCCCATTTCGATTGGATTGAGGATGGGGCCTTTGGCTTGCGCTTCTAGACTGTTGGCGCGTCCATCCCAAAATTGTACAGTATTAAAGGCGGCGTTGAAGACTGATGGTGCATGACGGGGGGTGTCGACTCGGCCAAGTACTCCGAACGCCAGTGGCAGACTGTCACTTCCGTTACTCATGACATCATGACAGGTTTCACAAGATACGTCACCCGTAAGAGACAAACGTGGATCGAAGTATAATTGTTTACCCAATGAAATTTTTTGGGGTGTCATAGGATTGTTTGCGGGTACTGGAACTTTAGAAGGAAATTCACCACCGAATGCATATGCTGCTTTAGTCCCACCCAAACAGAGACCTAATGCTAAAATAACATGTCTGAAAATTAGATTTTCATGATATTCTGTGTGGCGTTTTTCGGTTTTGCTCATGTGTCCTTGACCTGCCTCGGGATTCTCGGACCAGCTGAAACTTGAGATGATGGCTCCCGCCGACAAGGAGGGAGTGG
>NZ_WNJL01000039.1 GCF_010378095.1 Acidithiobacillus ferrianus
TGACCTGCCACGGTTCGTCGGACCAGTCATTCCTGGACGACGGCCCCCTGTTTCACAGTTGAACATCCTTGCTGCACGAACTCGTTCGGGGTCCGGTAGCCGAGACTGCTATGCGGCCGGACCTCATTGTAATGCCGTCGCCATTGCTCGATGACGACCTTCGCCTCGGTGCGATTCCTGAACCACTCCAGGCTCAGACATTCGTCCCGGAACTTGCCGTTGAAGCTCTCGTCGACGCCGTTCTGCCAGGGCTTGCCCGGATCGCTTAGCGCCAGGTCGATGTTCTCGGATCGCGCCCAGCGCAGGATGGCCCGCGAGACGAACTCGGGGCCATTGTCCGATCGAACATACCTCGGCGCGCCGTGGACGCTGACGAGTTGCGACAGGACCTCGACCACGCGGCCGGACCGGATCGACCCGGCGACATCGATCGCCAAGCTGATCTTGGTGAACTCGTCGATCACGGTCAGGCATTTGATCTTCTGCCCGTTGGCGCAGGCGTCGTGCACGAAGTCGTAGGCCCAGACCTGGCCCGGCCCACGCGGAATGCATGGCCGTGGCCGGCTTCCAACCACGCGCTTCCTGGGCCGCTTGCGTGGCACCTGAAGGTTGCCCTTGCTCCACAGCCGCCACGCCCGTCCATGGCCCATCTGGAAGCCCTGGCGTTCCATGAAGACATGCACGCGCCGATACCCGAAGCGCGGGTACTGCGCCGACAGCACGTTCATCGCGCCCAGCGCCGGGACATCCTTCTCCAGCATCTTCGACGTGTAGTTCAAAGCCGACCTCGCCACCGACAGCAGCGCGCAAGCCCTTCGCTGCGACAAGCCCCGCCCAACGGCAAACCGGACCTGCTCGCGACGCGCCTGCGCGCTCACCATTTTTTTGCGGCGATCTCCTTCATCACGTCGATCTCCAGGTCCCGATCGGCCAGCATCTTCTTCAGCCGCGCGTTCTCCTGCTCGAGCTCGCGCAGCTTCTTCACGTCGGCCGTGTCCATCGACCCGAAATGCCGACGCCAGTTGTAGATCGTCTGCTCGCTGATCCCGTGCCGCTTGGCCACCTCGCCCACGGGCTCGCGGTCGGCTTCTCGCAGGATCGACACCATCTTCTCTTCGCTGAACCGGCTCTTTCTCACCACTCCCTCCTTGTCGGCGGGAGCCATCATCTCAAGTTTCAGCTGGTCCGAGAATCCCGAGGCAGGTCA
>NZ_WNJL01000004.1 GCF_010378095.1 Acidithiobacillus ferrianus
AAAAACACGGGGGGAATGGGTCGCGGGTCCCCAAAAACACGGGGGGAATGGGTCGCGGGTCCCCAAAAACCCGAGGGGAATGGGTCGCGGGTTATTGGTTAAGGCGATAAAGCGTGTCTGAAACCCCCAAAAATGTCACGAGAAATGCAACTTTTAAGGCACGAACAGGAGGGATGGGTCGCGGATCTATATCATAAGACATTGTATACAATAATAAAAAATGTAACTTTCCGATGCCTATCCTTTTATCCTTTACTTTAGCCTTTATTTATCCGTGACTTTATAAAGCTTTGCATAACCCCCATCTATCAGGATGGGTAGGTGGATTTGAGACAGAAAGCGGACATGTCTGAGCAGACGAGGTTTGCGGAGGAACCGGGATTGTCACGGAAGCGCAAGAAAACGAAGCGAGAACATTTTCTGCGGGAGATGGATCCGGTGGTTCCCTGGAAGCATCTGGTGGATATGATCGCACCCTGTTACCCATTCCTGCAACAATGCTATGCCTATTCCATTCGGACATGGAAGAAACGCGGTATAAGATTCCGATATTGCACCAGTTTGTAGGCATCGACATAGGAAGAGGACCTGATTCCGGACAAAAAGCACGATTTTACAGATTCCGCCGGCTGCCGGAGCAAAACGGTTTGGTGGAGCGCGGCATTTAGGATGCGGTGGCCAGACGGCGGTATCCGGGACAAAAAACGGGCTGAAGGCCCTGAAATGTTCAGCCGGAGCATACGTCCGTTTTCGGGTGCGGGAAGAAGGGCTTGCCTTCCAAGTGCTGAAATGCCCGTTTGGTTACCGGAAAACTCGGTACCGAGGACAAACAAAGAACGTACGCAGTTGACCACCCTCTTTGTCCTGGCCAATCTGCATCTACTGCGAAAAGAACCATGGCTGCTGCAGACGTAGTTTATGCGAAGGGCGGAAAATGGACCCGCTTTCCCGCGGCCGGCCTTGCCAGAAACTGTAACACTCCTCAGCGCTCCAAAAATTCAGGTAGTGCAGATGAAACGCCATTGAAACAACCATGGTAATCAGGAATACAACAAAGGTACCTTGAGGCCCACCCCAGCGTTGGTTTCAGTGTAAGCGATACGTAAGCGACTGCACATAACCACCATGTTGGCCTGGACAGCACGATATAAACTTATCTTGATATATTATACCAATAGAACTCAACAAGCTGGCATAGCGGCAATCACCGCACCAAACCCCAAACAAACTCATAAATAACAATATAATCAATTGATTGAAACAATCACGCTGCCGAACGCACGTTGTTCGAGTAACCCATGATGGATTTAGTCTAGACTTCTGCCATGATTTGTTTTTAAATTAAATCCAACAGCATTTCCGTCGACCAGGAGGATGACCTGCCACGGTTCGTCGGACCAGTCATTCCTGGACGACGGCCCCCTGTTTCACAGTTGAACATCCTT
>NZ_WNJL01000040.1 GCF_010378095.1 Acidithiobacillus ferrianus
AAATTGGCCGATTTTAATGGGCACCTATTCTCGGCGGGATTAAAGCCGGTCACTTCGAAATAGCAGGAGGACGATCCATGTCGTATCAAATGAACTCAGGCAGCGTGCGGCGTTTTGCCAAAATCATGAAGTTTGGTGCATGGCTGCAAGGGATTCCCAACAAGCTGACCCCTCCGCCATTCAGGCTGATGCAGATCGGTTCGGCTTTCTGGCAGTCCCGTGCGCTCTATGTTGCTGCACGGTTAGATATCGCCACCGCATTGGGGGACGAGGCGCTCGACGCAGGTGTGATTGCAGTTCGCGTTGCGGCCAATGCGGACGCCACAGGGCGTTTGCTGCGGCTGCTTGCTGCAATAGGGGTCTTCTTGGAGACTGCGCCGCAAGTGTTCCGGAACAACAAAATATCCGCCTTCCTGCGCACGGACCATCCGAACAGCGTACGGGCCATGATCCTGATGCACAACTCCGATGCCATGAGCCGGCCTTGGTTTGAGTGTCTCGAACAGGGTGTGCGGGAAGGTGTGCCGCCCTTTCAGCTTTCACACGGTGAGGAACTGTTTGCCTACTTGGACCGCCATGCCGATTTTGATTCCCTGTTTTCTGCGGCAATGGATAGTATCGAAGCATTGACCGGTGACAGCTTCGCCACCGATTTCAACTGGGGTAAATTTGAACGGATCATTGACGTCGGCGGTTCCCGTGGCACGAAATCACTTGCCATTTTGAAACGATACCCTGACTTAACCGCTCTCGTTGTTGATCGCCCCCAAGTCATCCTAGAGGCTGAGATTTATTGGGCAAACCATGACTCAAGCGGTGCGGAACGACTGCAATTCCAAGCCGGAAATCTGTTGGACTCGATTCCATCCGCACGGAACGAAAAAGATATTTATCTTCTCTCCGCCGTGCTACATGGCTTCGATAACGATAGCTGCATCACAATTCTGCGCAATCTTGCGAATGCCTGTGCTAGGACCGGCGCTCGTATTGCATTATTGGAAATGGTGCTGCCGGAGGTTGGTGCGGATATCGCTGGCGCATCGTTCGATATGCAGATGTTCATGGGTTCACGAGGGCGCGAACGCACGTTGAAGGAATGGACAACGCTGTTTGAGCTCGCCAACATAACGCTCGAAGAGGTGGTCGGCTTGCAGTCGTTCGGAAATATCCTCGTCTTGCACCCGAAGAAATTAGCCTGAATGGCTGCAAACAGGATGGTGAGAGACAAGCCTGACCCATTCGGCTGCCGACTTATTTCCAAAATTTATAAGCCAGTGTAGCTTTTGGAGTCCGAAAGGGTTTCCATTTACAAATTTTATGGATAGATATAACATCCAAAACAGCTCTACTAAGAATACAAAAACGGAAGAAATATATGCTCCAACAAATCCTCAGTTCATATGATACACAAAAAAACCAATCCAAAGAAAGATTTGATATTATTGTTACAAGATATATGTATGAAACACTTTTTCCATGATTGGTAGAAAAAAGACACATAGAGGCCACAAAAACAAGCATTCTTATAGGGATGCCTAGTGTCATCCAGTATACTGCGACAAGTGACAATTCGCGGACAATATTATCAGACACTAGATATTTTATTATAATCTGATACAGCGGAAGATAAACCATGGTAACCAAGACTGAAACTATAAAAGCAAGAGAATATGAAGACTTTATAATTTTTATTTTATCATCGTGGTTTGAATTCTCTGCGAGCATAATTGCAAAAATATGGGGCAAGAGCAAAAGCAACGATAGGGTCTAAAAACATAATTTTAATCGGAACAATAAAAGCAGCCGATGCTCTCTCTCCTCGAGGGGTAATCATCATAATATTTGTTTGTGTTATGATTACACCAGTTATGAAAGATCCTAAGATTGGATAATATTTATCAAAAAAGTATGATAAGGAAACTGGTTTCATTAAACAAGAACCCAATGATGGGCAATTCAGCTTCTATTAATGCTATACATAATTGAAAAACCATCTGAAATTAACGGTTTTTTATCGCCGTTTATGGCTATATTTCTAAGGTTAAAAACCTTAATTGTTTCTGGAAAATTTAAAGGTCTTCTAGCTCCAATAGCTAAATCATATGTCTCATTAAATAAAATAATATGGCTAAAATATATGTCTGAAAATCCATTGACTGCCCAACTACAGGCTGTTACAGACGTCGCCTCCAGAATAATAGAACGATTCAATATTACAGGCTGATGCTTGGAGACCAACCACATAATGAACAGAATATATCTACGCCAGTCTTTACCAAAATTTTTACCATATGCGTGAACGAACTCGTCAAGAAGAAGGAAACATCTTTTGTCTTCAATTATGTCGCATAGTTTTGGTGTTTGGTCATAAAAATGCTCATAAAATACTCCAAAGTCAATTCTGGTTATTAATTTACTTGTTTCAAAGTCATCAACCATGATTCACATGCTTGATCTGTGTATGAGAATTGTTCTCTAGAGTCACCTCGTCCCATAGGTGCTCTTGAGGATTCAGTTCCGGCGAATAGGGTGGCAAAAAGAGCAAGCGTAGATTTTCTGGCAGCTTGAGATCGTTACTTTTGTGCCAACCGGCACCATCGACCATCATGACGATGGTATCATCGGGATAACGCTGGGCAACCTCGTCGAGGAAAATCTGCATGCACCTGCCGCTGACTTCTGGTAGAACCAGGGAATCCATACGTCCGTCCTGGGGTGATACGGCCGCATAGGCATAAGTGTATTGGTAGATCAGCATGCCCTACACTTCGGGGCGCGTCGGCTTCTTGGCCCAGCAGTAACGGGTATCGCTGATCCGCCCAAAGCGCGCTTCGTCCTGGTACATTACGCGCAAAGGGCGGTAGGTCGGAAACATCGCCAAGACTTCGGCTATGGCTTCGGGCAGTTTTTTTCCAGACTTCCCGGCGTTCCGCATCGCCCTGTGGATGGTAGGTGTCGGGAGCGAGCTTCCGTCAACCGTGGCGTGCCAACATGCGATAGATCGTCGAAAGCGCCATGGGTTTTCCCACCTTCTCCTCAATCAGCGGCTTGAGTTGAGGAATCACGACGATGCCGCCCTTTTGTGCGTCGGCCAATACTTCGTCGAGAATGCTGGCCTCTCGTTCCAGATCAGCCAATGCATGGTTGCGCAATGCGGTTTTCGCCTGGGGCGGCTTCATAGCCCCTTCGGCAATTTTGCCAAAACGCGTGCGTATCGCACAAGTGGCGTTCACGGAGCGTCCGATGGCCCGCGCCGTCTGCTCCAGGCTCAACCCCAAATCCAGGGGCAACAACACCGCCTGTGCCCGCCTCAGTTCTTCAGTTGTCTTCGCGCTGTGCAACCACTCTCGTGCCGCCACTACATGCTCTATTCCACCTGCCGGACGTGCCATGCCACGACCCCCCTAAGAAACATGGCATATTATCACTGCTTATAACGCAAGTTGGGATAAGACCATGGCGGAGCTGACCCAGGAGTATGGGGTGCATCCCACGATGATCAACGCCTGGCGCCGGCAGTTGCTGGAACATGCTGCGGAGGTGTTTGCGCGTGGGAAGGACCCAGGCCAGGAGTCTGTGGATGTCCAGGCCCTGTACCGCAAAATCGGGCAACTGGAGGTAGAGCGGGATTTTTTGGCGAGCAGGCCCGGTCTCATGTCCCGGATCGGGAGAGGCGGCAAATGATCGACCGGGCCCGTTCTCAGCCTTCTGTGCAACGGCAGTGTGTGCTGTTGGGGGTGCCTCGCAGCACGGTCTATTACCGGCCCCGTCCCCGGCCGGTCGACGACGACCTTCTGCGGCGGATCGATCACCTGTACACCGACCACCTCTTCATGGGGCGGCGGCAGATCCACCGCATGCTGCGGGCGCAGGGGGTCTTGGTGAACCTCAAGCGGGTTCAGCGACTCATGCGTATCCTGGGCATTGCCGCGGTGGCACCGGGGCCACATACCAGCAAGCCGCATCCCCGGCATCCCTATCTCCTGCGGGGTATGGTCATTGACCGCTCCAACCCGGTGTGGTCGAGCAATGTGACCTATATCCCCATGGCCAGGGGCTTACGGTGAAGTACGAGCACGTCTACCTGAACCCGGCGGACAACGGCATGGCGCTCAGGTGCGGCCTCAAGGCCTATTTCGTCTGGTACAACGCCCAACGCCCCCATTCCGCCTTGGGTGACAGGACCCCGGATGCCGTCTATGCTGCAGGCATTCAACGGCAGGCAGCCTGACCTGCTATGTCTATCGTCCAGAGCTTATTCCCCCTTTCAGGCTGCCCAACTCACAGGGACCACCTCACAGGCGCTGATTTCCGTTTTATTCTTCCAGCAACGCCGGCCCCATGTTGCCGACCTCCTGCAATTCCACCTCATCAAAGACGTAAATGCCTTGCCCCGACTTCCGCCAGCGCAGCCAGAGCACATAAAAGATACCCAACAGCAAAAACACCCCAACGGTCTGATCGATCCCGACCGCAATATATTCCGGGCCATAGATGAAGAACAGCACCTCCACGGCGGAAAGGCTGATGATCACGACCAGCGATCCGAGCAGGAGACCGGCATGATGATGCGCCCTGAAATGGCGCCGGATGGAGCGGTGCTGAAGCAATAAAAAATGCATCATGTTGATCCCATCCAATAAAAACTCCGCCACCAGAAAGAATCCCGCCGCGCTCAGCACCAGGTTGAACAGGTCCCGCATACTGGGGGAAACAACCTGCATGAGGACAACCGCCATGGCCAGCAGGATGGGCAGGATGACGGACCAGTACGGCACATGTCCGCGATTCAGTCGGCCCAGCCACTCTGGCATCACCCCATCCCTGGACATGGCGAAAAGGGCGCGGGACAGGATGAAGGTGGTGAGCCAGAGGCCACCGGCGGTCGACGCGATAATCGCTATGCGCATCCACGGGAGCCATTGCGGGGACACCGTTGCCGCCCAGAGACTCAGGGTATCACTGGTGTTTTGCAACTGGTCGAGGGGCACCTGATGCAGGAGCAGGGGCCAGATCAGCAGGTAGTAGAGCACCACGCTCACGGCCCCGATGATTCCTCCCCATCCCGGGGTGATGCGCGGTCTTCTGGATTCTTCCGAGGCATAGGAGTCGATTTCCCAGCCGTCCACGATGGTGGCGGCCACCACCATGCAGACGATGACGCCGGCCCAGTGAATATGCCTGAGGGATAATGAACCGGCCCCCACCGCCGGCGGCCCCCAATGGGAATAGCCGACAATAGCCATGAAGGCGACGGATACGATTTCGACGAGCAGAAATATCTGGGTGATCCTGGCGGTGATGCGCGCTCCGAACAACAAAACGCCCGCCGCGAACAGCGCCCAGAAAGCGGCGGCCACGATCTGCAACCAAGTGCCGGGGTGATATACACCCAACGCCCCCAGGGTGAACTGCGCCGCCGGGATCAGGATCGGCGGGATCGACCAGAAATAGGCCATGATCACGATCCACGCCTGAAAATTCGAATAATCGATGCCCATTATCCGCCGGGACCAGTGATAGGAGGCGCCAGCATTGGGAAAATGCTGGTTCAGCGACAGAAATATCCAGGAACACAGGATGAAAGGAATGGCAATCAGCACGATCGCCAGGGGCACCTCTGCTCCCGCTGTCTGGACCATGGCCGAACCTGCGGCCGCCACGCTGAAGATGGGACCCACGCTGGAAATGGATAAGCTAGATAAATCAAAGAGCTGAAATGTCTTGTACAGTGTCTGGCGGGTCTCCGTGGGCATGACCGCCTCCTGGGCACAAGGTAACTCAGGAACCGGCCAACACTTTTCCGGCCTCCGACAACGCCCTGTTACGATGCGCGCGCAACCAGGCAAACCACGGCTCCAGACCGGCACCCGTGGCGGCGGATATCTGCAACACCTCGGCATGATGCGCGACTTCGTGCAAGTAACCGAAGCAACGTTCCAGGTCGAAGGAGAGGTAGGGCAACAGATCAATCTTGTTGATCAGGATTAGGTCCGCGCCGTGAAACATGTGGGGGTACTTTGCCGGTTTGTCTTCGCCCTCGGTGACCGCCAGGATAACCACCCGTGCCGCTTCCCCGAGATCAAAGAGGGCCGGGCATACCAGGTTTCCCACATTCTCGATGAAGACGACGGAACCGGCCGCCGGGTCGATCTCCTGCAGTCCCTGCGCCACCATATCCGCCTCCAGATGACAGCCCTGGCCGGTATTGATCTGCACTACGTTACAACCCGCCTGGCGTATGCGTTCCGCATCGTGGGTGGTTTCCTGATCGCCCTCCACCACTGCCAGAGGGAACTCGTCCGCCAGTTTTGCCAGGGTTTTTTCCAGCAGTGTCGTCTTCCCGGCGCCGGGTGAACTCATGAGATTCAGGGCAAACACGCCCCGTCCTGCCAGCCAGCCGCGATTACGTTCCGCAAGGCGGTCATTTTTGTCCAAAATCCGCGCCTCCAGGGACACCAGGTGGGCACCCTCTTTCGGCTCTGCATGAGGGTGGGCGTGTGAATGGGGCTCTGCGCCGCCATGGGCATGATGGGTATGTCCCGGCGCGTCGCGCGATGATTCCAGGGTATCCGGAGCCGCACCCCCCGCAACACCCAGGTGCGTTATTCGCGTTTGTGCTCCATCGGAGCATCCACAGGTTTTACACATCACTGCACCTCCATATCCTTGATGTTGAGTTCCTTGCCAGCCACACAGATCAGGTCGCCGGCACCACACGCACAATGTTCGAATACCTGCTGGAGAGCGACACGTTTGCCACAGGACCGGCATTCGCCCTCACCGGGAATATCCAGCACTTCCAGATCCGCGCCCTCCAGCGGCGTGCCCTGACTGCACACGTCAAAACAGAAGCGGATGGCGTCCGGCACCACCCCTGATAACAACCCCACTTCCAGCCGCACCCGAGTCACCTTACGACCACGGGCCTGCTCGCTGCAGATGGAAACAATGTTGCGGGTAATCCCGAGTTCGTGCATCGCCAGCCCCGTCTAACAGATTCGCGGCAACTGTTCGCCCACCAGCATGTCGACGATGCGTTCGCCACCGAAATGACTGCTCAGCACGACCCTTCCGGGAGGCCCCGCGAGCACCTCGCCAATAATCCCGGCATAGGTGCCCTCCGGGCAGGAGCGCAACGCCTCCAGGGCAGCCCCGGCCTCTTCCCGTGGCACCACCGCAAGGAGTTTGCCTTCGTTGGCCAGATAGAGGGGATCCAGGCCGAGCACTTCGCAGATGCCTCTGACCACGGGACGGACGGGAATGCTATCCTCCACGAGACGCATACCCACGCCCGCGCCCTGGGCAAACTCGTTGAGCACCGTGGCCAGTCCACCGCGGGTCACGTCGCGGATGCATCGGGTGCCCGGCGCCGCCGTCAGCAGGGCGGCGATAATCCCGTGCAAGGGCTGGCAATCGCTCTGCACATCGGCGTCCAGGGCCAGATCACCGCGCGCCTTCAAAATAGCGGCGCCATGATCGCCGAGGTGGCCGTTCAGCAGCAGTTGGTCACCCGACCGGATATGGGCGATCTCCAGATGGACGCCCTTCGGGATGATCCCGATGCCGGCGGTGTTGATGAACAGTTTGTCCGCACTGCCACGGGGAACCACTTTGGTATCCCCCGTAACAATCCTGACGCCCGCCGCCCGTGCTGCCTGCGCCATGCTGCACATCATCTTTTCCAGAATGGTGAACGGCAGTCCCTCTTCCAGGATCAGGGAGCAGCTCAGCACGATGGGTCGCGCACCGCCCACCGCCAGATCGTTTACGGTGCCGTTGATAGCCAGCGTGCCGATGTCACCGCCCGGAAAGCTGAGGGGATCGACAACGTAGGAATCCGTGGTAAAGGCGATCCGGCCGCTGTCCCCCAGGATTTCCTGCACATCGATGCGGGCCTGATCCTCCAGCGGAGTGGCACTGGACGCGCCCAGGGCGGGCAAAATCAATCCCTCGATCAGGTCCCGCATGGCCTTGCCACCACTGCCATGGGAAAGATTGACCGCATCACCATGGGGTCTTTTGAAGCGTGGTTGCGGATTTGCAGCCATCAGGGCACCTCCTCTGCGGCAGCGGGGACCTCTGCCGGCATCTTTCCGTAATTAAAATAAGCGGCACACGCCCCTTCTGAAGAAACCATCAAAGAACCCAGCGGCATTTCCGGGGTGCAGGCCCGGCCAAAAACTTTGCATTCCCAGGGTTTTATGACCCCTTTGAGCACCTCTCCGCACTGACACGCCTTGGGATCGGCAATGGACAGATTGGGTACGGTAAAGCGGCGCTCGGTGTCAAAGGCCGCAAAGCGATCGCGGATCCTGACCCCGGAGTGGTCGATGGAGCCGAGCCCCCGCCACTCGAAGTACTCGCGAATCTCGAACACCTGCTGGATGGCGTCGAGCGCCTGGGTGTTGCCGGCTTCGGAAACGATCCGCGCGTACTGGTTTTCCACCGCGCAGCGCCGCTCGGCCAGTTGTTTCAGCAGCATCCACAGGGACTGCAGGATGTCCAGAGGCTCGAACCCGGCGATCACCACGGGTTTGTGGTAATGCCCGGCGATAAAGTGATAGGGGTGGGTACCGATCACCATGCTGACATGGCCCGGACCCAGGAAGCCATCCAGCTCCATATCGGAGGAGTCCAGAATGGCCTTGATGGTGGGTAACGTCGTGATGTGATTGCAGAATACTGAAAAATTGGAAACATGCTGGTGTCCTGCGGCGAGAATGGTCAGCGCCGTCGCCGGCATGGTCGTTTCAAAACCGAGGCCAAAAAACACCACTTCCCGATCCGGGTTATCTCTGGCTATGCCCAGCGCATCCAGCGGCGAATAGACCATCCGTACATCAGCGCCTGCGGCCTTGGCCTGCAGCAGACTCTTGCGCGAGCCGGGAACCCGCATGGCGTCCCCAAAGGTGGTGAATATCACCTCCGGCCGCTCGGCAATGGTCACACAATCATCCACCCGGCCCATGGGCAGCACGCAGACCGGGCAGCCCGGCCCATGCACCAGTTCCACGGAGCGCGGCAGCATCTGCTCGATACCGTACTTGAAAATGGTATGGGTGTGGCCACCGCAAAACTCCATGAGTTGTAACGGCCGGTCTGCGGTGGCCGGGATCCGCGTCGCCAGCCTTTGAATATCCTTGACCAGATAGCGGGCCTTTTCGGGATCCCGGAACTCATCCACGTAACGCATCTTCGGTTACCTCCGCCCGCAAGTCTCCCCGCCGGTCTGCCAGGATGGTATGCACCAGGTCCCAGAGTATGTGAAAGGTCGTAACATGGCATTCCTGGATGCGATGAATGCTGTCCGCCGCCACCACCAAAAGGTGGTCCACTAGGCCGCTGGCCTGCATCTCACCTCCCTGCATGCCGGCAAGGCCGAAGGTCACCATGCCCGTTTCCCGGGCCTTGCGGTAGGCGGCCATGAGATTGGCGGAGTTGCCACTGGTCGAAAAGCCGAACAACGCATCCCCCGGTCTTGCCAAGGCCGTCAGTTGCCGTAAAAACACATGCTGAAAACCCACGTCATTGCCGACAGCGGTAAGCATGGACCGATCACTCACCAGACTGTGCGCCGCCAGGGCCGGGCGGCCGGTGGCAATGGGATGCATGAACTCCACCGCCAGGTGGTCCGCATCGCAGGAGGATCCGCCGTTACCCATGGTGTAGAGCATGCCGCCTCTCTGATAAACCGCCGCCAGGGCCGCTGCCATGGAAACCAGTGCCTCCGCGTGTACCGCAAAAAATTGCGCCTTGACATTCCGGCTTTCGGCTGATTTCTGCCGCACCGACTCCAGCAGCGCCGCCTTTTCCCGCTGCGGATTTTTACCCTGCCCGTGCAGAAAAGGATAGAGCTCCTGCAGAGGATCCATAGTTGCACCTCCCGGGGCGATTACGCCATGGGACCCGTTCGCCCGGACTCCCGCATACGATCCATTTCCAGTTGAGCTTCGCCCAGTTGCGTCAGCACGTCCAGCGTCAGGGCCGCCTCCTCTTCACTGATACGACTCATGGCAAAGCCCACATGCACCAGTACCCAGTCACCGACGCAGGACTCCGCGGGGTGCTCCGTATCAGCAATGCAGGCGATATTGACCTCCCGCCGTACCCCGTTGATTTCCACCTCCGCCCGTCGTTCCCGCGCGCTGATGATTTTCGTAATCTGTCCCGGGATCCCTAAACACATGACTCATGCCCTCCTGCAAAATGATGCTGACCAGCGATGATTTGAGCGGCCCCAACCACGACCTGTCCGAAAGCCAGGCCGCCGTCATTGGCAGGGATCAGATGCGGAACCAGAACCTCCAGCCCCTGGGATTCCAAAACCTCCCGGGTCGCCCGCAGCAAGGTCAGATTCTGAAAAACACCCCCGGATAAAGCGACGGTGGAGGTCCAAGGCGTAGCGCCCAGGGCCTTTCTGAGCAATTGTGCCAAACCGGCGGCGAAGCCTTTGTGGAAGCGCGCGGCAACCGTCGCCACCGGAACCCCGCCCTGGAGGTCGCCCAGCAGCGGCTGCCACAGGGTCCGCGAATCCATTTGAATGAAGCCCTTTTCGCTTTCGACGATGCCGAAAGGATAACCCGGCTCAGAGGCATCCCCCATGATATACAGATCGACGCAAGCCTCCAGCAGCATGGCCGCCTGCCCTTCATAACTCATCCGGTCCATGCACAAGCCACAGACCGCACTGACGGCGTCAAAAAGCCGCCCGGCGGAACTGCAAAGCGGCACACCGACATTTCTATCCAGCATGTGCAGCAACTGCGCTACCGGCTTTTCGGACAGGTACTGCACGATGGCCAGATCAGCGAATTGTTGGCGTGCCACGGACCAGCCGAAGGTATCCGCAAGCTGCACAAAGGCATTACGCCACGGTTCGCGCATCGCGAGGCCACCTCCCGGCAGGGCGGAGGGCCGCAACCCGCCCAGGTGACGGATTTCGCGGTAATGCACCTGCAAACACTCACAACCCCAAAAAGCGCCCCCATCGCCCAGACCCATGCCATCCAGAGCCAAGGCGATGACCGGCGGATGCTCCAACGGCAGGCCGTGTTCCGCCATGACCGCAGCAATATGGGCGTGGTGGTGCTGCACGGAAATCAGGGGGAGATCGCCTTCCTCCGCCATCTCTACCCCCCACTTGCGCGACAGATATTCGGGATGGCGATCCACCACGACGGCCTCGGGCACATGCTGGAAGAGCCGGGCGTAGAGGGCCAGATTCCGGACAGTGTCGCCCCAGACCGCTGCCTGTTCGAGATCGCCCATGTGCTGGGAAAGGATGGCCTGTCCGTCCTTGATCAGACAGAAAGTGTTCTTGAGCGCCCCACCTAGCGCCAGCAGGTCCGGTGACGCCCCGAAACCTGCGGGCAGTGGCAACGATTCCGGTGCATAGCCCCGCCCCCGGCGCAGGATCATGGCCTCATTCCCCGCCATCTGCACCACGGAATCATCGACGCGATTGATGATGGCCCGGTCATGGGTCAGCATCCAGTCGGTCACTCCCCCCAGGGTCCGAATGGCGGCCATATCGTCAATAACTTGTGGCGCATCCGAGAGATTACCGCTCGTCAGCACAATTGGCCGGTCCATCCGGCGCAGCAGGAGATGATGCAGGGGGGTATAAGGCAGCATAAAACCAAGTCGGCGCATCCCTGGAGCAATACCGGCTGCCAGGGAATCGTTTTCCAGGCGGTTCAGCAGCACGATGGGCGCCCGATGGGATTGCAGCAACTTCTCCTCTGCGCGGCTCACTTGCGCATAGCGACGCAGGACATCCAGATCCCTGACCATCAACGCCAGGGGCTTATGGGGACGGTGTTTGCGCAGGCGCAAGGCGGACACCGCGCTTTCATTTGTCGCATCGCAGGCAAGATGGAAACCGCCCAGCCCCTTGATGAGCACGATCTCCCCGCGCTTGAGGAGGTTGGTCGCCGCGTCCACCGCGTCCAGTTGGGTATATCGATCGGCACTGACCGCGTGGCCATCCAACCGGACGAGCCGGGCCTTCGGGCCGCAGGCATGGCAGGCCACCGGTTGCGCGTGGAAGCGCCGGTCTTCCGGATTTCCGTATTCCGCACGGCAATCCCTGCAGAGCGGAAAGGCGTCCATGGAGGTATGGGCGCGATCGTAGGGGATGTCTTCGAGGATCGAAAAACGCGGACCACAGTGCGTGCAATTGGTGAAAGGGTAGCGATAACGCCGGTTGAATGGGTCAAAAATCTCCTGCAGGCAGGCGGGACAGGTGGCGGCGTCGGGCACCACTCCCGTATGTACGTGCCCGAACCGGCTGGCGCTGATCCCGAAAAGTCCCTCAGGAGGATCTTCGCGCAAATATCCGCGGACCACCTCGTCGATACGCGCAAGGGGGGGGCGTTCGTCGCGCAGGCGGTTCAGAAATCGATCCCGCTCTGTTGCAGGCCCCCAGATCCGGATCAACACCCCTTCCCCATCGTTGCACACATCGCCGGACAATCCGCAGTCGCGGGCGATGCGCCAGACCGCAGGGCGGAACCCAACGCCCTGAACCAGGCCGCGCACCCGGACTTCCTCGCCCGGGGCGGCGACCTGATCCGTCGGGGAATTCATAACCGTCTGTCCCAAAGCAGCACGCGATTGTTACCCGAGTCGGCAATGATCATGGTCCTTCCTGCAGCAGAAAGCCCATAGGGCCAGCACAAGGTATTGCGCCCCACCACGCCCCAGCGATTATCCCCCTTGTGCTGGAAACCACCCTGACCGGCGAGGGTGCGTGCCGGAGCGCCCGTCAACAGATCGTCCGCCTGCCAGCCCAGCAGCCGGCTGTTGGCCGTATCCGCCACGATCAGCCAGTTTTCCGTGGCGGTGACGCCATAGGGCATATTGAAGCAGGCCGCATTGGGGAAGTAATTACCCCGATTGTGGGCGTTCTCAATAAAGTCCTGCTGTCCGAGGACCATATCGGCCGCCTGACCATTTTGCTGCGGCGTACCACGCCAGAGCAGCACCCGGTTATTACCCGCATCCCCCATGATCAGCCAATCCCCGAAACGGGTTACCGCATGAGGCCAGCGCATGCTCATGGTGTCGGGTTCGTGGCCCCCATTCTCGTCCCGGCAATGGGAATCCACCTGGCCTAAGACACCGTCTGCGGGTTGACCTTTTTCCGTGGGAATACCCTGCCACCAGAGGACGCGGCGGTTGCCCGAATCCGCGACATAGAGCCGGGCACCATCCCAAAAGACCCCATAAGGCCAATAGAGGGTGGACGCAGAGGGTTGGGGGGCACCGCGATTGATTTCCGCCGACACAAAATCGGTTTGGCCGAGAACCAGATCCGCCGGGGTATGGCTTTCATGAGGTACTTCATACCAGATCAGCACCCGATGGTTCCAGACGTCCGCCACCGCCATTCCCTTACCAAGCGGACAGATCCCGGTGGGGACATTCAGTGATGCCGCACCGACGGGACCGTGGGCGTTGCGTCCCCCGTCCCGATCAAAATCCGGCTGACCAATGAGCCAGTTGGCGGGCTGGCCATCGGCTGCGGGTATCGCGGGCCATCCCAGCAGACGATGATGGCCGGTGTCCGCCACCCAAAGGGATCCGTCGGCCATGAGGTTGGCACCGCGCGGGCCGAAAAGCGTCTGCGCGGAAGGAACGACGGGTATGACGACCCCCCTGGGTTGCACCTGTTCCCCCAGGATAACCCTTGCCCCCGTTTCCACCAGCAACTGTTCTGAAGAAATGGCGGCCACCCGGAACCGGCCGGCGGCACTCAGGGGAAGGGTATATTCAGTCATGATCCTTCCTCACCTGAATCTCGCCGTTGATCACCCGCACCGCCCAAGGCTCCAGCTGGACCTCGGGTACCGTCAGACATTCCCCGCTCTCCAACGCAAACTGGAATCCGTGGTGTGGACAGGTCAGAACACCTGCCGGATCTACTTCCCCATCCTCAAGAGGCATGCCGAGATGGGCGCAAGCATTGCGGTAACAGTACACATCCCCATTCGGATCGCGCCAGAACAGCAAGGCGTCGGACAGTACCTCCCGGACGAGCAGCCCGTTTCGCGGCAGATCCTCCAGCCGCATGGTGGGCAGCCAGGCATGACGGCCGCCGATGGCGAAGGGACTGATACGCTGTTCGGACCCCTCCCCGGCCGGCACGGTGGCGGCGTACTGCCGCTCCACCGTTTCAATATGCTGTATTTCCGGACAGGCCTCGCGAATCGCCTTCTCCACTCCGTCCGACAAGGTCAGCGAGGAAGACGGGCAACCGTGACAAGACCCCAGCAGGCGCAAAATCACTGTATCGGGCGGACGCAGTTCGATCAGTTCCACATTGCCGCCATGCCCTTCCAGTCCCGGCCGCACGCTGTCCAGCGCGGCTTCGATACGTTCCTGCAGGGAGGGCCGGACCAGACCCAGCGTCCGCAACACCGCATAGACGTAAGGATCCGCCGCAGCTTCCCGTAAGCCGGTGGCACCCTGCGGAAAGGTCTGTACGGTACGGATGAGACGCCGCAGACATTCCTTATAAATCGCTTCCCAGCCCTCGCGCAACGCTAAAACGGTCCTTTGCTGCGTTTCATCCCATCCCTGCACGATTTTTTCGAGGCTGCCCAATCGGGCGATATCCTCCGTCAGGGTACCTGCTTCCCCGCGTTCAATCTCGTCCGGTACGGGTGACGTAGCCATGTCATGCGTACTTTAATTTCGCGAAAAGGATCGGCTGCAAACCACCACACAAGACGCCCGCAATCAAACAATTCACGAGATATGGCAAACCAATGAAATGTCCTGCGATAATGATCACAGCGGCTAGAATGATGTTAGCAGCCAGCAACATCAGGACCAGCCGCGTATCTTTGAAAAGCTTTCCCCGCAGGAACAACCCGGTCGAACTCCATACCATGTCCCACATAGCATCCCCCTATTATGGCAGGCTTTTTCAAGCCCATGCCAAGATAATCGTACCGACAATGATCCCAGGTATGACTGGCATCGCCGCATACATGCTTCCCATCATGGCCGCGAGTTTGTAATCGCCCAATGCTTTGCCACCGATAGCCATTCCCGTGACAGCACCAGACGCCACGCCGACCAAACCACCCAGCAAAATCCATAAAATAACGATTGCCTGTATATGCTGACCGTTGAATGCGTCCAGTGCTGACATAGGTTCTCTCCGATATTTTTACAGTTAATGTACAGACCCCTGTTCGCATACCAATGCCTGGGTTTCTTCCAGGGCCACGCGCACCAGTCCCGATTTTTCAAACTCTCCCGTTGCCGTGAAGATTTTGTCCGCTGCTTCATACAGCCTGACCGCCTCGCCCAGATTCCTGGTGTTGCCCAGTTCCGGATTTTCCGGGTCATCGGGCAGGTTCCGCAGCGCATTGGCCATATTGCTGATGGTATTTGCATATTCGCCCGGCCGCTCTTTGGGCGTTCGTACCCGCAACGCCTCTTGATAGGCTTCCAGGGCACGCAGATTATTTTCGACCGGATGCGCGCTGCTGCTGTACTGCAGGGCATTACCCAGGTTGTTCTGCAACATGGCGTACTCCGCCGGATGTGCATCGAGGGTGATGGCACGCAACGCGGATTCGTAGGACTGCACGGCCAGCACCTCGCGCATTTTGGAAGACTCATCACCCATGGTCATGGATAAATAGGCGGTGGCCAGATTGTTGTGGAGAATCGCGTATTCGCGCGGGAATTTGTCCGCAGTAAAAACCCGCAAGGCGCTGTGATACTTCCGCACGGCATCCGGGAACTGCGCCTTGCCTGCCACGGCAAGCCCCTGCAGGGCCAGCCCTTCATTCAT
The DNA here is from genome assembly GCF_010378095.1 of Acidithiobacillus ferrianus. Taxonomy (GTDB): domain Bacteria; phylum Pseudomonadota; class Gammaproteobacteria; order Acidithiobacillales; family Acidithiobacillaceae; genus Acidithiobacillus; species Acidithiobacillus ferrianus. The sequence continues at coordinate 15,815 of NZ_WNJL01000040.1, forward strand.
TTCGGCTTCCGCAGCCTCTTCGGCATTGCCCAGGGCCTGCAAAACCGGCCGCGCGCTGCGCAGGCAATCGACCGCCTCTTCGAGCACACGAGTGTCGCCCGGCGTCGCCAGCAAGGCGGTCGCCTGTCCGGCCAGAAGTCGCGCACGCAGCAGGGCGTCTCCGCCCGGGCAAATCTGCAAACCTTCTTTATATAGCCGGTTGACCTGCGCGAGATCCTCCGGGCGGCGTTGCCGCCGTTGCAGACCCAGCGCTATCTCCATGAGCATTTCCGCACGTTCCCCCGCCGGAATGGCGTCATCCCGGGCGGTTCGCAAGGCGGCCTGATACTCCTTTTCTGCCAAACTTTCGGACATGAGAAACCCCCGGTCAAAACGCGATATGTAATGTTTATTTACAATTTCATTCTAGTGTGGGAAATGATGATGTCAATAATAATTACATGTATGATAAGTTACTTATCAAGCCATTCGGGGCAAAGTTGCGTCGTTTGCCAGGATCCCTGTTCGGGTATCCATGCAAAGGACAGCACGCCCTCAACGTTCTCCGCCAGTTCATGATCCCGCAGGAAGAGGCGGAGATCGACCACCCGGTCGCCGGCGAGGTTGCGCTGCTTCAGCAAAAAGCCGCCGATGGTACCAGGGTGCAAGGGGATCAAATGCAAACACGGCGATCGCCAGAGGACGGCAACCGCCAGGAGATCCACCATTGCATCGCGATATGCGGCTGCAGGGATAAAGAGATGCCCGTCTTTCAACAGGAGATTTACGACCATATCAGTCATGAGGTCGCTTCCACCTCGGCCAACGCCGCTTTCACCTGGGCCAATACCGCGGGGATCGCCCCCTCCACCGGGGGAGTGAGTCCATCGCCGAAACCAAAGTCGGTACCCTCCACCAGAAACACGGTCACCCGCTCAGGGAATTGCTCTCCGAACAGGCGTTTTCCGGCATAAAGTGCATGCTCCCAACGAAAATCATGCAAGGTGAGGGTAGGGGTATGGGGCAATTCCAGCTCGCTACCCGGCAACTTGAACACCGCCCCCGGATCGCTACCCGTCCGGCACGCATCCACAATGATGAGTTGCTGGCAATCACGGACCTTGAAAATCACATCCATGCCGGACGTGCCCGCATCATAGAGGGCGAGATCCCTGGGCAGGGGATCCAGCTCGCCGCGCAGTCGCTGAATAACAGAGATACCGACCCCGTCATCACGCCGGTACAAATTGCCGCAGCCCACCACCACGCGCATGACTAAATCCGCCACAACCGGCAGGACCAGTCGGGTTTGACCGGCAACTGCAATTCAGGAAGCGCGCAGAACTGCCGGTGCGAAAGGAAGTACATACAGGTTTCGCACGCTTCCTCAATACCCTCGGCTGCATAGGGATGCAAGGTGAATCCGGCGATCTCAACGCGTTTGGCGACCTCTTCCGCCAGTACATGCTGCAAACGCGCCAACACCGACTGTTGCATCTCCGGGTCGTAGGCACGCGGTTCCACTTCGCTACGCAGGCCGGCGTGCAGCAGTTTCTCCACCTGTGCCCGTAACGGCGCGTCCTCCGGGAATTCTTCCGTGGGTTGTATATTAGATGAGTCCATACCTAGATATGCCATAGACGGCACCACCAGTCCGGCTCTACAGGGACATCCAGTTCCGGCAGGTCACACCAGCGGCGGTGGTTGAGATAATACATACACTCCTGACAGCGCTGTTGATCTTCCCCCATGGGATAATCCGTAAAACCGCCGATCACCAGTTTTTTCTCCAGAACCGATCCCGCCTCTTCGCGGATACGCTGCAGCAATTGTGCGAATGCATTACTGTCTTCGGGAAATGGGGTGATCTCCGTCTCCAGCCCCGCTTTGAGCATGCTGGCGATTTGTGCCCGTAATACGTCCTCTCCATTTGCCATGTGATTCATGATGACCCTGCCTTTCCCAATTCAAGCGGCTGAATTTTTGCAGGGTCGGATACCGCGGCTTGATATCCGACCCTTTTTTGAACCCTGTGGCTCAGGCAGTACGGAAGCGCGCGAGCTCCTTGCCGGACTTAGCGTCATGGGCATGCACCGTGCAGACCAGACAGGAGTCAAACGAACGGGCCACATGCCCGACCTCCACCGGATCCGCCGGATTCGCGATGGGCGTGCCAACCAAAGCCTCTTCGATGGGACCACGACCACCCTGCGCATCATGGGGACCCACATTCCATGTGGTGGGCGCAATGATCTGGTAATTACTGATCTTGCCACCCTTCACCTCAATCCAGTGCGCCAGGGCCCCGCGCATGGCCTCCGTGGCACCCCACCCCTGCCCGTCCCGCTCCCTGGGCTTGATATAGAAGGGCTCATTCAGGCGGAACTCACGCAAACAGTGTTCGATCTGGCGATAAACCTTCACCGCCTCATGCATCCGTGCGAAATGCCGCAACCACAGACTGGGTCCCATTTTCTTGTAGACGTCCAGAATGAAGGGGTCGGAATGCTGCCAGGGTTCGCCCAGGTCGCCGCCGGCGATCAGTTGACGGGAGAGGGGGCCAGCCTCCAGCCGCCCCAACTGCTCATGGGCGACTTCCGTACACCAGGTATATGCTCCGTTGAAGTCCCGATCATTGGACTGCATCGGCTTGGTGGTCCGGTTGAAGGGATGGACGGGATTGTTTCCCTCATCGTACCAGCCGTGGGTCGTCGATTCACGGGTGAAGGACTGGTTCATCGGATGGAACTTGTCGGCCTTCGCGTCGTAAACACCGCCCTTCATGACGACCGACTGCTGCCTGGTGTCGATAGTCGGATGCTGATAGCGGTCCTCATGAGGAATATAGCCCCAGGAGACGTATTTACCCAACCCCGCGCCAAATTTCATCAGCCCGATGTCCTCGCTGATCCGATAATACATCCCCAGGTCGGAATTGGCGTGTTCCGGGCGTTCGTTCAGCCACGTCATGAAATCGTCATAGGACTTGATCTGCTCATAACGCTCCATCGAACACCCCAACCATACCGGCTCCAGCCAGTTGGTACGGAAGTACTCCAGTATGGACCAGGAACGTGTGACGTCGGACAGGGTAGGCGCACACATGACGCCGCCGGGAACCATGTAGCTGGAATGCGGCCACTGCCCACCGAAGAGCGCATAGATTTCTACGGGCTTGCCGGAAACCGTCACGCCGATTTCGTAATTGGCACCGGTAAACGGGGCGTAACGCCTGACCGCCTCATCGTAGAACTTACCGTGCCGGTAGTTCTCATTCACCATATCGATCATGAACAATCCATAATGATGACGCGGCATACTTTGCAGGCTTTCCACAAGCTGACCGATGTTTCTGGCCAGGATGGCGTTGCGCGGCACTTCCGCCTGCCAGGCCGTGTCTAGCGCCCAGGCGGCACAGGTCAGATGGGAGGCGCCGCAAATACCACAGGCACGCGGTGTCACCACCAGTCCCGCCTGCGGGTCCTTGTCCCTTAAAATGACCTCGAAGCCACGGAACAATTCAGCTTGCGTGTACGCTTCGACCACCACGCCGTCCCGAATATCCACGCGCACATCCAGATCCCCCTCAACCCGTCCGACCGGGCTGATATCCAGTGTCTGTACGGCTGTTGCCATGTCGATATCTCCTCAAATATGCAATAAACAGATATGGGTCGCCCGCCGCCTCAGATCACGAAGATGTCTTTTTCGGCCCAGGCCGGCGAAGCACTCTTGGCGGCTGCCGTAAGTTTGATATAGGCGGATTTGTCCACACCCTCGGGCAGCTCTTTCGGCACCCCCATCATGGTCTGGGTTTTGAACACACTGCCCGGTGCCAGATCGAAGAAGGGGAACTCCGGCTCGGTACAACCCAGACAGGGCATCCCCGCCCGCGTTTTGGAAGACTGCCGGTTCCACAAGATGCGGTTACAGGGCGAATGGGTCATCGGACCACGACAGCCCAGGTCATAGAAGAGGCAGCCTTTGCGCTGTCCGAATTCCGTGGCAGAAACCTTGTAGGCGAAGTGCATATTGCGGGTGCACCCCGTCTGGGTGAAGCTCTTGAAAAACGTCTTGGGACGCTGCAGGTCGTCCAGTTCCAGCTCTCCGGCGCGACCCGTCGCCACGGCGACCAGCACCTGGGTCACCCAATCCGGATGGGCAGGGCAACCGGGGATGTTGATGACAGGGAGGCCGGCCTTGCTCTTGAAATTCGCACCCAGGAAACCGCCATGCTGCTTCTTGAGGAACTGGAGTCCTTTGGAATCACTGGGGTTCGGGGCTGTCGCCGGGATCCCTCCCCATGTCGCGCAATCCCCCAGGGCCACCACAAACTGGGCGGCGGCCGTCAATTCCTTCACCCAATCTTTCATCGGGCGACCAGCAAAGCGATTCCAGGTACCCGTACCATTGGGGGCGTTGACTACGGTACCCTCGAAAACAAAGATATCCAGGGGAATTGCCCCAGAAACGCAGTCCCGCAGCAACTTCTGAACATTCTCCCCCATGTCCATCCCGAGGGAAGGCTGCCAGAGCACATTGATACCAAAATCCGTCACCAGGTCGCAGGCGCTCGGTTCCTCCGCATTGAGAAAAGACATGGTATTTCCAGAACAGGCTCCACCCTGGAGCCAAAGCATGTTCGCCATCGTCGTGACCTCCTCTAAAATGGTCATAATGGGTACCACGCAAAGCACCAAGCAGAAATGATGCCAAATAATTATCTAGTTAATAAACAAAATATTGGCGCAGAACAACCGGATAGGCTTGCGTCATTGCAAAGAAAGTTAATATACTTTATGCATACTTCCTTTTCACACAGGGATACACATGGGAGCAACCCATCGTGGGGTTCCAGCTATTTTGTTAGCCTTGACGGATGTGCAGGAAGCCCGCAACCTGAGCTGGGCGCTGTCCATGCAATATGAATGCATCACGGTGTCCAGTGGCGTCGAGGCACTAGCTCTAGCCGGCACCCATCATGTGGACGTCATTATCTGCGACGCGCAACTGGAGGATATGTCGGGTACCCAGTGCCTCTTTGACTTTCGCACCCGGCAACCGACAGCGATAAGATTCCTGTGTGGTCTGGGTACAGACTCCAGCGAGTTTGCCGACGCCCTGCACGTGGCCGCCGTTTACGAATACCTGCGCAAGCCCCTGTTCCCGGAGCTGGTGGCCCTGAGCCTGAAGCGGGCTCTGGAATACCGTGAAATCTCCCGCGAACATCGCCAACTCACCCGTGATTTATCCAGGCAACTGAAATCCAAGGTACAGGACGCTGCCCAGGATTCAGACCAACTGCCACACCAGTTCGACGAACTATTCTTCTGCAGCCACGCCATGACCAAAATATGCAATCTGGCGAAGCATGCCGCAGCCACTGATTTACCCATACTGATCTATGGTGAGACAGGCACTGGGAAAGAATTGCTCGCGCGCGGCATTCATTACCACAGCCATCGCCGCCAACAGATATTTCTCGCCCAAAACTGCGGCGGCGTACCTGCAGAATTGCTCCAGTCGGAATTATTTGGACACCGTCGCGGCGCTTATACCGGGGCGCTGAGTGAACGTCTCGGCCTGTTCTCCGCGGCGGATGGCGGCACGGTCCTGTTGGATGAAATAGAAGACATGTCCGTCTCCTTGCAGGCCAATTTGCTCCGGTTTCTGCAATCCGGCGAAGTGAAACCACTCGGCAGTGATAAAACGCATTATTCCGATGTACGGATTATCGCCGTCACCAATGTACCGCTCGACCAACTGGTGGAGCAGGGCAATTTCCGACAGGATTTGTATTATCGTTTAAAAGGTCTTGAAATCAATATCCCGCCACTGCGTGAACGACCGGAAGACATTGAATTGCTTGCCGAACATTTTGCCAGGCAATTTGCCATGAGCCTGGGTAAATCCTATGCCGGCATCGATCATGAGGCATTGAATATTTTGCGCCAATATCCATTCCCGGGAAATGTGCGGGAGCTGGAAAATGAAATTCGCCGGACCGTGGCGCTCGCCCCATCGGGGCAGGCGATCACCGGGGACCGGTTTTCCGATACGATTGTAAACTACCGAAAGAAAGAGCCGGAACAACCTGGGCCGGCAATAGCAGGCGGGACATTAAAAGAACATACAGAAAGTCTGGAACGTGACCTGGTCATCTCCGCACTGAAACGGTTCCATGGCAATCAAAGCCGTGCCGCCGAGGCGCTCGGCCTCTCCCGGGTGGGCCTGGCCAACAAAATCAAGCGTTACGCCATTGACATAGAGGTAGCCTGATGGAAATGCTGACCTATCGTAGCTACAGGCCAACCGGCCCGTCTGAGTAGCAGACCATGAACCTGCAGCAGCTTCGTTTCATCTGCGCGGTGGTACGCCAGAACTTCAATGCGTTGGCCGCGGCCGACAGCCTGTACACCTCTCAACCTGGGGTAAGCAAACAGATTCAACTCCTGGAAGATGAGATCAGCGTCGTCGTAATGCGGTCATTCTCAGCAATCACCAGACGTTCCAGCATCTCCCGTTTCGTGATGCCTGAGCTCTTGTGACCCTTCTGCCCGCCCTTGGGGTGCTGTCCCGCCTGGCGCAGGGATTTAGGGGCGGGTTTACGCAGACCATCTGAGGAAGACAGCTTGCTAGAATTATGGCTGTCTTTGGCTAGGCGGACTTCGAGTGCAGTAATGCGTGACTTCAATTCCGCGTTATCCGCGAGAAGAAAAAAGATAGTTATTTTCCTGCTAGGGTTGAGTGATGATCCTATTCCCGCGATTGGATAGGGTCGAAAATAGTTGAAGGCCCCTATATCTGTAAGGGTTTCCGGTATAATGCTCTCGACGAAAAGATTCACCTGCCGGGAGATTTACAGGAGGGGCCGATGCAGAAAATGGCACGAACCGTGCTCCTTTCAATCTGGCCGCGACGGAAGAATCCATGATGGCACAATCGGGGCTGGTGTTATTGGGCGAGTTTGCCCAAGGTGGGGGTCTGCATCGCTGGCTGGAGCGGGAGATGCCCAAACCCGGCGGTGGCCATAGAACATGTGCCGCCGCTGATGCTGACCGGCGGCGGCCGATCTCTTCAATTACTGCGAAGAGACCGGCAGGACCTTCGCCATCGGCGGCAGGGTGATCGCCATCGTGCGTTGACGGTTGTTCCAGGTGCCGGGCCGACTCATCCGCCATGCCGGTGTCTGGGTCCTGAAGGTGGCCGCCACCTTTGCCGAAGACGTGGCGAACATTCGTGCTCGCGGCTACGCCACGCTCCACGAACTGGCCCCCCTGAATGCTCCTTTGTACCGCCCACCGTCCCATTGAACGCCTTCGGCGCGGTAGATCTGCGCCTGCACTCCGCATTGGTGCCTGTATGGTCCCCAGCCATAGGGCGAGAAATCGCCCAACGACTGAATATTCTCAGAAAATAACACATCTCACGGCTAAATCACCCCTCGCGTACCCGTCATGCGACACTTCAAGGCCAGCCTCCAACATCAATCGCAGAAGGGGGAAGGGCCGGAGTTGAAAGCAGTGAGAATGGGCCGAAAAGCCCGGCCGGCCCGGTCAGAAAGTGGAAAGCCTCTTCCTTTTCCTTATGGGGAATCTTGAGCCTCATCCCGTTTTCCAAAGGGAGTTTTTCAACAGAACAGTCTGAAAGCGCCATTTGCCGATGCTGATAAGGTTTTGCGGTGTCCGGGGCGTATGTGTCGCCGGCATGGCAAACTGGCGATGCGAAAGTCGAAGCTGCAGGAGTGGCTGATGGCTGGATATCCATATCTTATCCGTGATGGTGCCACCAATCTTTGACCTTATCCGTGAACCGGCGCTCGTGTTCCGGGTGGATGGCGACATCCTCACTGGCCAGACGCCAGTCCTGATCAAATTGCGTCCGTAACTGTGCGACCTCACCGCCATGCAAGATCAGCCCCATTTCGCGGTTTTCCTCTTCTTATTCGAAAATTATACATAATTCACTTGTAGTTAGACATAATATTAATAATAACAATATGATAACATATGTCATAAAGTTATGTTTTTTTACATATTTCTACATAGTTTCTCGGTGTTCCGCACTGCCATCTCTCGGTGTCGGCCTTATTGTCGCTCACCTGCATGGGGCGGCAGTTTTGGACCATATCTGTCAAACAGCGCTGGCGATTGGCCAGTTTTCAGCAGAAATCAGCGTCTGGATTACTCACCTTTGAAAACATAAGTGTATTGCTAATATACGAAATATTTCATTGGTTCGATGATTAATATTCGAGATATGGGGTGATAAAAACCTGATGCTGACAGATGGCAAACGAATGACACTGATTAACACTCGATTGCCAAATGCACTGTATGGTGCCTGCTCTACCGAATCGTTAAATGATACCTACGTAAGAGCATTAATGCACTATCAATCGACATTACTGCATAAGAAATATCATTTTTTTCTGGTGAAATATTGAAATTTAGGACATCGGTCATATCCGCATAGTTAAGTTTGCATTCTTCAAACTCGGCATGGAAGAGATCGCTTCCATAAAACGACGAACGAGTGAGATCGCAATTCTGGAAAAATGCATCTCGAAGGAGGCACTGTATAAATTCAAGGCCTGAGAGGTTGTTGTTGCTAAAAACATTATAGTCAAGCCTGCATTTGTTGAATGCTAGTTTTAATGGAGATGAGACATCAACCCAGTTGAGGCCAAGCAGTTTGCATTCAATGAAACGTGCATCAATGAAATGGGAATACCCCAACGTTACATTGCTCGCATCGCACTCAACGAATTCGCAATAATCGAATTGACACTGACGCAGTTTTGCTCCTAAAAAATTGCACTTAATAAATTTACAGGAAAAGAAACTCCAATCGACGATCTTCTTCTCAGCAAGGTCCAGCTCGAAAATCTCCCGGTGTTCAAGATGGCGAATTCTTTTCATGATCGCGACTTGCCTTTTTAGTAATTACAAAAGAAATTATTAGATTTAATCAACTACAGTCGCCTTAATGAAAGCTTCATCTGGAGAGGTAGAGTCAAATCGATTCATGAAATCCTGCATGTTATTAAATCTATGAATGCCAGATTTCTGGAGAAAATAAAAGTGATCAGTATTGGCACCTATTTCGTCTAGGATATGCGAGGAAACAATAATGGTATACCCGACGTTCTTCATCTCCTTTATGCACTGCCAAATGAGATAGCGATACTGAACATCGACGCCTGCTGTCGGCTCATCAAGGATAAATAGCGACTTTTTACAAATGGCTAGCATTGCTGCTGTCGCGAACCAACGCTTTTCACCATAGCTGCATATTCCCGATCGGTGATTCTTAATTTCTTCGTAGCGCCGCAGCATAGGTTTCGGCCATAAACTAGCTAGGCGTGAAGATGCTTGATGAGTGCTTATCCCCTGAAAACAAGACATCATTTCCAGCACTTCTTTGATACGCAACGCAGGTGGAAGAGTAACAACTTGGGGTAAATAAGCGATGTCATCTGCCTCGATATTGATCAGCAATTTTCCACTTGTTGGTGTAATAGAACCAGTAATCAAATCGAACAATGTAGTTTTTCCAGCCCCGTTCTCGCCCAACAGGCCAATAATGTAGCCGCGATTAAAAGAGAACGAAATGCTATTCAGTATGTTATTTGTGGAGTACTTGAATGTTAGGTCTTTTCCATTGATCATACTGGAGGTCATTGCCTGCTCCATATCGGGTTTGTTCTCATACGGACTGCACCGACCCCTCCTAATGTTATCAGGCAAGCAATTGTACCTATTGACTCAGTCGTGTGCACTCCATTGCCAGTCATAAATTGAGTGGCTATTGAAAGTGGGTTAAATAGATTGAGATAATAAAGTGTCGGTATATTCGTCTTCAATCCGGCAACGCTGAATATCAGCATCATCATGAACGTAATGGAGATGCCAGAACTCGCATTCATAAATGTGATCGGGAACACAGTGATGATCAGCGCACTCCACACAAACGTGACCATGATGACAATAAATGGCAGTGTAAGACTTGTCAGGGCGGCTATGGGGTTTACTCCAAAAGCAGTGGTCGTTAATAATGTGAAAATAATAAAGTATGAAAATGTGAGTATGAAAGATGCGCTTACTTGTGAGAATAGAAAAAGGATTTTTGCATTCTTCCCTTGAATGAAAGATTTCATAAATCCGCTTTCACGCCTGCCGACAAGGTACATTGAGAAGCCAAATAGGGATGCGGAGAGAGCCAAGTAACTCAGGTACCAAGAGGCTTGTGCTTCGTACCACACAGAGGAGACCGTTTTGGTGCTGAGTGTACCCAGATTGAGAAACACAAAAAGCAGTGGTGGTGCTATCAGAGACCAGAATAGTGCAAGCGGCTCACGTATCTGTTCAATGACAAACAAGCGAGTTAACTTACTGCTGTTCACTATCCAGCTTCTCATTTTTTATCTCCTTAAATATAATTGGAGTTGGGTTACGGAAAGGGTACCATGCATGAGCTACGATCTGCATATACTACCGAAAACTCCACGGAAATTAAATTTCTTAGATTTATCGGGCTGGAGCAATCCATATGTATGAAAAGATCCGGACTAAAAATGCGAACATACCAAACCAAGCTGCCCATCAGGGACTCGCTTCTCGCATAACAAAAAATATTTTTGTGATTGTTGTTAGGTGCGCTTCAAGGTCGTGACGAGTTGCTTTTGGACGTACCAGAAACTCGGGCAAACTAATTTCACGCAATGGCTTCTCTTTGGTCATAAGCATGAAGGTCTCTCGCTTATTGCTCGCCTAGAGGTGGCGTTGATAGTTATCATTAATGTCGTCAATATCATATTCGCCAACTTTAAAATAATGCAGAAAAACATAGCATTGCCAGAGTTCCAACATTGATTTCTCGATTGCTGACGCTGCGGAATATCCATAGCTGAGGCCAGTGCAGTATTGAACTATATGTGACTCATCTGCACCATATAAGCTTATTACGGCATAGCCAGGAAAGCCAGGTATCGTAATATCATAGAGCCTTAGTGATCCAGTTTGCTGGAGGTTGTGTATTAATACTTTGACGTCTGGGTTGAGGCACTGAAACTTGTCGCTTATCATGATTTCTTGTTGTACTTGCTTTGTAATCCAGTAACGAAGCAAGCACTGTCTTTCGATGAGTTCTTTTAGTGCTCCATCAAGTGCTGCGTCCAGACGTAAATGCACGGCACAGCCCGTAGTGTCGCTGCTAGGTAGATAGCCGATATCTCCCTGAAGGTCATAGTTTGATAATGAGATAAATACTGAGGGCGCATAACTCTGCGTATGGGAAAACAAATTAAACACCTGATTGCATAAGAATTGATGCGACTCTATTGAGAGTCTGAGGTTTTCCTTTGAAGTCTGACAAAGTGCTGTAGTATAAGCATATACCGCTTCAAAGGGCACCATCTCCGATAAAGTGAGCAATTTTTCCGGGATAACCTCATTAAAGAAATGGCGCCGTTCCATAAATTCGCCAACAGTGCCACAAATAGCCTCTATTGTAGTGCCAACCGCAAGGGTCCAATCCTGTGGTATGGTCGAAGGTCCCTGCATACAGGCGCCGTGCAAAATTCTGGAATAGACGATAGGAATCCGGTTCGTCGGGATTGGCGTTGACATATCGAAGGAACAGGGTAACAGCCAGTACAACCTTCTTCATCCAGGAAATGCTGCGATTGTGGCTGCGTGCAAGGCAGTAATCCAACAATGGCCTCAGGACTCCTTCAGGCGTCAGCAAAACAGGGACTTCCATGACTGACCCAGTGCTATCAGACATTACCTTGGCACTTACGCTGATGAAAGTCATGGCTTACATGCAAAGCGTCTGAAACCGTTTTCATTTCTCAAGAACACCAAGCGCATCGTTTCTCCCGCATACCCATAATATGTACTATGTAGAATAGGATTAATGTCGGCGGAGAGCAAGCACGCATGCTTCGTGCCTTTTAGGGGGCGCATAGATAATTAGCTCTCTCTTCTATGTATATTTTCTTGGGGGGATAATATTCAGAGAGGATACGCTGTAATTTTCCGACCCGATGAAAGCCTCGTCACCGGAGATTTCCGCCTTGGCGTGCATGTAGATGGGTGACTTGGGCATTAGCCGCACCCGCACGCCGTGTTGCTCCAGATCAGCGACGTTGCGTTGATCTTCGGCACTGATGCTGGCGGGAAGAATCACCCGGGCCGTGTGACCTTTTGCGGCAATGGCACTGAGAATGGTACGGTCATCGCCCATCTCCTCGCTTTCGATGTCCACCGGACCCGGCTGATCAATGACGGAAATCATCTGTGCGGCACTGCCGGGAGAAAGCACAAGCACCTGAGGGGATACAGCCCTGCCTTTTGATCATCCCAGTCGGCATCGAGTACCCTCTGCGCGGCTCTCACGATGACCGTATTGCCGGTCATATCCAGATACTCCCGGTTTTTATGAAAAACCGACCGGTCAAAATTGACGATACCAATTTCCACCTCGTGACCGGACACCACATACTTGGCGTGGTCGAAACGATAGTGCCCAGCACCGGCCTCAAAAGCGTGAAGGTGCCCAGTGCAGCGCAGCACCCGTTTCCCGGACGGCCCGCGCCTCTTTGCGTACCATCCACGGTTTGATGCCATAGGGAAGCCGGTCGAGAATCACCCGGACATTCACGCCATGGGCATGGGCGCGACGTAATGCCGATAAAATGGGCTTGCTCGACAGGTAGTAAACATTGAGATCCACCATGTGCCGCGCATCGGTGATCACCTGAACCATAGGCGCGGGGCCAGCATGGGGTTCAATGTAGAGCATGCGCGGTATTCCTTGTCGTGTGGTTGTCATTGATGTTCAGGCGACGGCTGGCCGCAGGGCAGAGGATGCCCATCCAGCTTTCAGTACACCACAAAATCAGCGGGGCAGACGATAAGGGCAGACGCTGCCTGCCATATAAAAATAACCCGATTAAATATCATTAGATTACTTCTTTTATATTGAAGGTCTCGAACGGTATTAAGAATGGGTGTTTTTGGCTCCTTTCGCAACGGTGATTTTAGGGGATTCCGGGAGCGGTCGGGGCGTGCAGTAACTCTCTCCATCCAGGATCAGGTGGTAGGCGCCGTGGCGTAAGGCTGGGGTAGAGTGAGGTTTATGGTGCGTCAGATGTAAAGCCGTCTTGAAGCATGCGCACCGAGATCATGACAAACCAGCGCCAACCATCTAAAATAACACCATGTGATGTCATGATGAGGTCTCTCTTATGCGAACGACGATCAACCTGGATGATGAGCTCCTGGCCCAAGCCAAAACGCTCTGTGGTGTAGAAGACCGTGGCGCCCTCTTAAAAGAGGCCCTGCGTGCTTTGATTGAACGGGAAAGTGCTCGTCGTCTCGCTCGCTTGGGTGGAACAGAACCGCAATTACGGAACATTCCCCGCAGACGGGAGCCTGCCGCTTGATTCTGGTCGATACCTCCGTCTGGATCGACCATTTCCGCTCTGGAGATGCACACCTCTCTACTCTGCTTGATCATGGCATGGTGCAAACGCACGATTTCATCATCGGAGAAATCGCCTGCGGGAACCTCAAAAACCGGCAACAGACCTTGTACCTGCTCTCCTGTTTACCTCGATGCACCATGACCTCCCCAGATGAAACCCTGTTTTTCATTGAACGTCATGGTCTGATGGGACGCGGTATAGGCTATATTGACGCGAGTATCCTAGCCTCCGCCGTGCTCGTACAGGCCAATTTATGGTCCCGCGGCAAACGTCTCATGGCTCTGGCTACCGAACTTGGCTGCGCTTACTCATCGGACCCATCCACATAAAAGGGCCTCCAGCCCCAAGCCGGCGCCATGAAATATATTTGAGCAATGCGTTCTTGAAGAGCGAGCGCTATCTGGTACAGGCCAATTATCGGCAGCGACTTACGGCATACTCCAGACAATAGTGGCTAACGATCAGGGAATAAGTGGCATGAGAAAATTGGCGGAGGCGGTGACCCCCGTTTCCCGTGTTTATTACGTTTCAGGATTTTTCACCATACACACTAATAGATTGATATTTAAAGTACCTATATATTATACTGTTTCCAGACGTAACAGGCAATCCCTACTATCGGGGCAGACGGGAAACATGAGGCGGAGCCAATGCAATGGCACTATCAGTAAGGGCAATTCATGCGTTAGGCGAAGGCAATCATTTAGACGGCGCGGGGCTTTACTGGCGGGTACGCGGGGCAAGCCGCGCATGGGTGTATCGTTGAAAGGTAAACGGCAAACATAAGGAGCTAGGGCTAGGTGCTACCGCTATACGAACGCTGGCGCGTGCACTACGCAAAGCGATTACAGAGGGGCGTGATCCGGCACTTGTCCTGCACCCTGAGGCGGAGAAACCACCTCTTACCTTTCAAGAGATAGCCAGAGACTGTCAAGACATTACGCCCCAGCTGGCGAACCTTCACAATTGGTTCAAGGAGCATGGGATGGAGGTCGCTAAAACCGGTACACTGGCGTGAGCCCTGCCGAAGAGTGCGGGGCGTGTCATAGATCAATTGAAGCTTTTCTGCCGTTTGTTTAAGGTAACCCAAATTTCTCTGCCGCCATCACGATGATGGACCAACGATGCCGTCTTGACTATCCTTCCAAGAAAAACATGTGAGACCATCAATATGATAAAGAAGAAAATACGCAGTATGGACATAAACAACGGACATCTAAGAGCGTGCACACCAGCACCTAATAGGTCAATTGTATCGCCGGGTTGGTTTCCTGGTGCTGTTTTGGTATTGAGTTTGCTATTCAGCGCGCCCTCACCTGCGAATGTTTTAGACATATCTCCTGCGCAACTTCCGGAGTTTTTAAGCACCAATAAAGATGTTGTGGTGCAATTCACCAGCCCTGACAACCGCTGCGGTTACTGTACCGCATCCGCCAAACAGAGCTTTGATGTGGTTAGTGAACATGTGGGCATGGGTGTGAAATTCATTCGGGTCCAGTGGTCGCCATGGTTCGTGTTTCCTAAGGAGGTACTTTCCCTCGGTATCAATAGAGTTCCAGCGCAAGGGGTATTTAAGGACGGGAAAGGGAGGTATTTAATTACAGGCGCCATCAAGAACCCGAAGCGCCTCATTGTGGCGCTGACAAAGTTCTATTCTTCACCGTCTGCGGTACAGAAGGGCGGTAACGCCATTACCGCTCCCGCGGGCCGTACGCGGACCAGCACCGTCATCGCCATCCCCGCGGGTAGGGCGCAGGCCGGCACCGTCATCGCCGTCCCCGCAGGCAGTACGCAGACCCGAACGATTTCCCTGGCTTGGCCCGGCAGGCCGACCGGCATTCCTCCGGTATCCGTGCGCCATGGACCCGTCGGGGTGACGGCGACTGCGACGCTGCCGCGGAAGGGTGCGCTGCCCATTCGCATCGCCTGTCCATCCACGCTCGCGCCGGGACTGTATCCTCTCGCGCTACGGGTCGGGAGCGGTGTACACGCCACCGCGGTGACACTGCGGCTGGCCGTCGACGCCCTCTACATAGGCACTGGACTGCAGAATGGAGGCATCCACCCCGGCGTGGTGGTCGAATCCCCCCAGGGACATCCGTTGACCCGCGCGTCACAGGCGCTCTCCGCACAATTTATCGTGCCGCATGAGCCCTACGGTATGGCCTACGACCCCGCTCGCCAAGCCCTTTATACCGTCACCAACAGCGGCCACGTGATCGTGACGACGACGCTGGGACAACCGTTGTCCGTGCCATTCCCCATACCTACCATGTCCACGGTTGCGCCCACTTTTATCGCCTGGATGGGGCAAGGCCGGTTGGTTTTTTCTGGCAGCGACACCGCGGTGTTTTCCGACAATGGCAGTCCGGAAACATTGCCGGGGGATGGCGATAACACATCATTCGCGTGGCGGGGAACTGTTAATGGCATGAGTGCCGATCCAGCGACCGGAGAAATCTTCATGGGCAACGACGAGGCGGCCTTTGGCGCGCCGATGGATCGCGTCCATGTCTTTAATGCCGCCGGCACGCAAACGGCGGTATGGCCGGCGGCCAGATCCGTCCAGAATGTGATTTTCAACCCCTGGAACCGTCTCGTCTACGTGTTGACGGGCCACAGTTACCAGGGGCACAATGACCCCCGGTTTGCCGCATTCCACTCTGACGGCACGCCAGCGTCCCTATCCGCATCATTTCCCGGCCTCTTCGGGGTCAACTATTCGCCCACCTACCCGATGGTTGCCGCCAACCCCGCCAATGGGCATCTGTATATGCTGACCGAACACCGTATCTTCGTTTACGGCCCGGAAGGCGGGTTGATTCGCAGTATGTCGGCCCCTGCTGGAGCGCACAGTATCGCCTTTGTCCCGCAAACATTGACCCTACCCACCCACCGAGCGATGAGCGCACGGGCTTCCGCCACCGGCAATCCGGCGCCAATTGCCACGCCGCAACCCGTGCCCGCCCAGGCTGCGCCCGGCTGCCCGCCGGGTTACCGGTGTGTGCCCAATGGCGCGGCAACACCCCCATCAACCACCGCCACGCCGAACGCGCCATCAGTGACCGGAACCATCGATCACGCCAGCAACACGATCGGTAATGTGGACAATCTGGCCAACAATGTATCCAATCTGCTGAACGCCTTCCAATAGGTGCACGCGGCCCGAACTTCGTCGATCTTCAAATATTCTTTGTTATCACGCGCCCATGCGTAAGGGGTTTTTATCATGCAATGCCCTGTTCACTCCGTACTTTTGGGATGCCTTACCGTCTGTTGCTTCACTGCCGGATCGGGCATGGCCTAGGCTACGACGCCCACCAATCCGCTGTTTGTCACCAATAACGGAATCAGTGTCGCCGCAGAGGGTACGTTCATGAATTATCAGGAGCATTTTGGGCGATTATTTCCGTTCTCTGCCCAACCTCTACTTTGACGTACACTATGATTACGCTGGCCGCAGGGCAGAGGATGCCCATCCAGCTTTCAGTACACCACAAAATCAGCGGGGCAGACGATAGGGCAGACGCTGCCTGCCATATAAAATAAATCACTTATATATCATTATCTTACTTCTTTTGTATGGCGGAGGCGGTGAGATTCGAACTCACGAGGGGCGTTAACCCCTGCCGGTTTTCCTTACCCGCCATGGCTTTCGCCACAGGACTGACCATGTCCTTTTGGAGTCTGGATCATGCCTTCACCATAGCCCTGAGGCCGTAGGTGGGAACCGTCTGATCTCTACACCTTCCGGAACCATTCCGGCTTGGCTCGGCGTTACCTCGGATACCCCAGGGGTTTCGCCGAATTTGATTCCTGCCACCCCGCCCGTTTCCCGGCGGGGGCTCGATTGGGACAAGACCGGTGCAATCAACCGC
The DNA here is from genome assembly GCF_010378095.1 of Acidithiobacillus ferrianus. Classification (GTDB taxonomy): domain Bacteria; phylum Pseudomonadota; class Gammaproteobacteria; order Acidithiobacillales; family Acidithiobacillaceae; genus Acidithiobacillus; species Acidithiobacillus ferrianus. The sequence goes on from NZ_WNJL01000040.1 coordinate 33,164, forward strand.
TCTGCCACACCTCCGTGGCGCGTAGTCTAACGGAAGCATCACCCCATGGGAATGGCCCCCTTGCACTGAAACCGTGTATAACGATTCTCTGCTTGTTTATTGTGCGATCAAAAATACCTTGGTGTCAGTGAAAAACCCCTGGGGCTATACTCCTGGAGCGTTCACTATGGAGCGCACGATCGCGATATGGAGGAACAGTCGATGTTCAAAAAAATGACAACAGCAACCATCTTGGGGCTTGGTTTAATCGGATCGACCACGGCCGTGGCGGCGAAGGCTCCGAGTTTCATGTCACCCGCCTGGGCGCAGGAACTCTGCACGGCCTGGAACAACAACCCGACCCTGACCGAGAAACTCGCAGGCTCTTGGGTCAAAAACAATGGCGGCAAGGGGTACAAGGTCATGGAAATTTCCGACTCCAGCATGAAAACCGTCCCGCCTGTGCAACTGGAGATCGCCCTTCAGGGGGGCAAAGCAGAGTGCCTCTATGGCGGCCCCATCAAGGTCACCCGGCTTGATTACGACTACGATTATAAAATGTGGGCGACCACCCACAACTGGCATCACATGGGTTCCCCGCTGACCGCGATGATGTTCGGACGCTTAAATTTCAAAGGACCAAAGATGGAAGCCATGGAAAATATGAGGCCATTCGACGCCTTCCTGAAATTGGTCAAGGAAGTGCCCGCGACAACCCCGGCGCCCTAATCCCCATCCTGTCAAAAGGGGCGGCTCGAAAAGGTTCCGGGACGCCCTTTTCTCGTGCGCGAATGGCTTCCCTACTCCTTCCGCAAACGCTCCAGCAAAATGGTGTTGACTTGATCGGGGTTGGCCTTGCCCTTGCTCGCCTTCATCACTTGACCAACAAAAAAACCGAGCAGTTTGTCTTTACCTGCGCGAAAATCAGCAACCTGCTGCGGGTGGGCCGCGACGATCCCATCCACCAGCGCCGCAATAGCTCCCGTATCGGTGATCTGCCGCAAGCCGCGCTTCTCGATGATGGCATCGACTTCGCCACCGCTATGGAAGAGGTCCTCAAAAATCTCCTTGGCGATTTTTCCCGAAATAGTCTGATCTTCAATACGCTGAACGAGCAGGCGCAGCTTTTCCGCCGAAACCGGGCACGTCTCGATTTCAATACCCGCCTTGTTGAGCGCCCCGAGCAACTCACCCATGACCCAGTTTGCCGCCAGTTTACTGTCGACACCCACCGCCACTTGTTCGTAGTAATCGGCCAGCACACGGCTCATCGTCAGCACTCCCGCATCATAGGCAGGCAGCGCATATTGGCGCATGAAGCGCGCCCGTTTGATATCCGGAAGTTCCGGGAGTGTTCCCCGCACGCGCGCGATGCGCGCCGGATCCAATACCAGAGGTAACAGATCGGGGTCGGGAAAGTAGCGGTAATCGTTCGCCTCTTCCTTGCTGCGCATGGAGCGCGTCTCGCCCCGGCCAGCGTCATAAAGACGCGTTTCCTGAACGATGCATCCGCCACGCTCGAGAATGTCTCGCTGCCGCGCGATCTCATACTCCAGCGCCTTTTCAAGGAAACGGAACGAATTGAGATTTTTGATTTCCGCCCGGGTGCCGAGGGGCGCGCCTGGCCGCCGCAGGGAAACGTTGGCATCACAGCGGAAGGAGCCTTCCTGCATGTTACCGTCGCAGATGTCCAGATAACGCACCAGCGCATGTAACTTCTTGAGATAAGCCACCGCCTCGGCCGGAGAGCGCATGTCCGGCTCCGAGACAATTTCCAGCAAAGGCGTACCCGCACGATTCAGGTCAATACCACTCTGGTCCACGAAGGCTTCATGCAGCGATTTTCCGGCATCCTCTTCGAGATGGGCACGGGTCACACCGACCACCTTCTCCGTGCCATCCGTCAGGGAGATCGTCAGGGTGCCCTTGCCCACCACGGGCAACTCATACTGACTGATCTGGTACCCTTTGGGCAGGTCGGGATAAAAGTAGTTTTTACGGGCGAAAACACTCTGCCGATTCAACTCCGCGCCGATAGCCAGTCCCAGCGCAATCGCCTTGTCCACAGCGGCTTCATTGAGCACCGGCAGGGCACCGGGCATCGCCAGACAGACCGGGCACGTGTGGCTGTTGGGCTCGGCCCCGAAGGTGGTCGAACAGCCGCAAAATATCTTGGTGGCTGTATTGAGCTGGGCGTGGACTTCCAGACCGATGACAACTTCCCAGCCCATATTCAGGCCTCCCCGGTGATGAAGGATGGACGTGCGGTATGCCACGGGGTTTCACGCTGATAACGATGGGCTACGTTGAGCAGCAGATCGTCGGCAAAATAGTCCCCCATCAATTGCATGCCTATGGGTAATCCCCCGCGGGTAAAGCCACAGGGAAGACTCATCGCCGGGATACCCGCGAGGTTGACCGCGATGGTATAAATGTCGGCCAGGTACATGGCTACCGGATCGGCATTTTTGGCTCCCAGAGGAAAAGCCGGGGTGGGGGTCGTCGGCCCAATAATCACATCGACTTCGGCAAAGGCGCGCCGAAAATCCTCGCGGATCAGGCTGCGCACTTGTTGCGCCTTGCGATAATAGGCGTCGTAATAGCCTGCGGAAAGCACATAAGTGCCCACCAGAATACGTCGCCGCACCTCTGCGCCAAAACCCTCATAGCGGCTGCGCTGATACAGATCTGTCAAATCCTTCGGAACCTCGGTACGGTGGGTATAACGCACACCATCAAAACGGGCGAGGTTGCTGGAAGCCTCGGCCGGAGCCAATACGTAATAAGTGCTCACTGCGTAGGGGTTGTTGGGCAAACGAACGGATTGCACCGAGGCACCCTGACGCGCCAATTCCTCGATGCCCGCCTGCACCGCCGCGGCCACTTCCGGATCGAGGCCCGCCCCGAAAAACTCTTCGGGAACACCCACTCGCAAGCCCTGCAAAGGACGATCCAGACCACGCAGAAAATCACTGGCCGCCGCCGGATGACTGGTGGAATCCCGCGGATCATGGGCAGCCATGACATTGAGCAGCAGCGCACAGTCCTCCGCGCTACGCGCCAGGGGTCCGCCCTGATCGAGGCTGGAAGCGAAAGCGATCATGCCGTAACGGGAAACCCGGCCGTAGGTCGGCTTGATGCCGGTGACCCCACAGAGGGCCGCGGGCTGACGAATGGAACCGCCCGTATCGGTGCCTGTAGCGGCCGGCACCAACCCCGCGGCCACGGCGGCGGCGGAACCACCCGAAGACCCTCCTGGTACCATGCCGGTATGCCAGGGATTACGCACCGCGCCGAAGTAACTGGTTTCATTGGATGAACCCATGGCAAATTCGTCCATATTGAGCTTGCCCAGCATGACCATTCCCTCCGCGGCCAGCCGCTCGACGACGGTAGCGCTATAGGGCGATACAAAGCGCTCCAGCATCTTGGAGCCACAGGTGGTACGCACCCCGGCAGTACAGAAAATATCCTTGTGCGCCACCGGGATACCCAGCAAGAGGCCGTCCTCTCCGGCGGCCCGGCGGGCATCAGCCGCCGCCGCCGCCGCTAGCGCCTCGGTTTCGGTGACCGTCAAAAAGGCATTGAGCGTGGGATTCATCCGCGCGATTCGAGCGAGCAGCGCCCCGGTCAATTCCACCGAAGAAAAACGGCGCTCTTGCAGACCTTGGTGGAGCGCCCGCAGGGAAAGTTCGTGGAGTTCCAATGCCTGTTCCCCTACTCGATGACTTTGGGGACGAGAAAAAGCCCATGCTCCACCGCCGGGGCATTGGCCATGAGGACCGCACGCCGGTCACGATGGTCCACGGTATCGGAGCGCAAGGGCTGATCCAGATCCAGGGGATGCGCCATGGGAGAAGTATCCTCTGTTCCAATGGCGCGCAATGTCCCTATCAATTCCATAATACGTTCCAGTTGCTCGGCCACCGCTGGAATCTCCGTCTGCGGCAGGGCCATGCGCGCCAGATGCGCCGTGCGGCGCACGGTATCCTGATCAAAAGCCATGACTATGGGTTTCCTGTGTGGTGATCCGCGGTTGGAGGGGCTTTTTGCGCTGGGGCGCCGTTTGTGGGGGGCGGTAACTCCAGGCCCTCCAGCAGTTGATTCTTGTTTACCACACCGCCAGTGATGAGATATTGCTCATGCTGTTCCCAGGCATTGCGCATGAACACGTAAGGATTCACCGCATCCTGCACCATGCGGATTTTCGGCCCATCGACATAGCCGGTATTGATGATACCCATACCACCCAAGGCGTACTGCGCCGGAACACTGGTCAGATAATAGGCGGGTCCGGTAAAGACCGCCATCGCCAGACCAGGCAGGCTACGCAACGAACTGGGCCCGTAAAATGGCAGTACCAAATAAGGTCCCTGTGGTACGCCCCAAACCCCCAGCGTCACCCCCAGACTATTATCATGTTTAGGCAAGCCCAGTTTGTCCGCCACATCGAACAAGCCACCCAGACCAAACACGGAATTGACCAGGAAACGGCTGAGATCTTCCATGCCCTGCTGGCCACGGCCCTGCAAAAAGTCGTTCACGAAGATGTAGGGCATGTCCACATTGGAGAACACATTGCGCACGCCCGCACGGACGAAATCTGGAGTCACCGCCTTGTACCCCGTCGTCACCGGTTCCAGGACATAGTCATACAACCCCATGTTGAAGTGGAATATAGGCTTATTGACGGCCTCCAGAGAATCGGTGGAACCCCTCCCCGCGGCATGATGCGGCCCATTCACGGTCGCACAGCCGGACAAGGTCAGCGCCCCTCCCGCCAGAGTCACCCACAAAATAGACGCCAACCGCATCAGTGCGCTCCTTTGGCGTAACCGGCAATCTGCTTCCGCAAGTGCGCGACAAGCGCCGAGAAGCCTTTATTTTTCATGGTTTCTGTATATTCCGCGCGTTTCAGAGACAAATCGCTCACCCCATCGGCGACGACGTTGACGATACCCCATCGTCCGTCCTGTTTTTGCAGCAGATAAACAAACCGATGCACCTTACCATTACGCTCCGTGAAAGTGCTGAATACGCCCTCGGTACCAGGGTGCAGGGTTTGGGTGCTCACGATGGCGAAGCGGGCACCGCTATCGCTGTCGAAACGGGCCGCGTAGGTGGCCGCGGTATAATCCGCAAGGACGCCCACAAACTCTTTCTGCTGCCCCGGACTGAGTTTGCCCCAGTAGGATCCCAGCGTCAGACTGGCAATCCGGGAATAATCAAACACCCTCTGTACCACGGGGGCAACGATTCGGTAACGCCCGCTGTAACCTATCCGGCTCCCGCCTTGCATGGCCTTCAGCAAGGCGGCATCGAGGGCATCAATCGTTGCCGCCGGACTGTCGGCGGCCGTCGCTCTCGCGGTCGACGCGGCGGGCGCCACGACCGCTGCCGCGGAGAACACCGGAGCCGCGACGGCGACCACACCCGCGAGCAGCACAGCCAAGCGTTTTCGTAACATGAACATCTCCTCACCCATCATGACACCGAAGATTCCGGAAAGCGGTTTCAGCGCTCCACACGCAGCGGAAAAACCGGGTGCCCAGGGTCCGGCGCCGGTGGCGAAGCGGGCATGTCCGGCGCCATGGGGCCGCGCGTGCGTGGCCCCATCAAAGCCACCTTGAGCGCTTTCAGGGGATGAGCAAAGGTGTCGTTGACCGCGGTGGGCTCAAAGCCGGAATGTACCTGGCATTGATCACATTTACCATTCACCCCGACGCCGTATTTGTCCCAGGGAGTGGTTTCCATCAACTCATCAAAAGTCCGCGCATAGCCCTCACTGACCAATAGATAACAAGGCTTCTGCCAGCCAAAGATATTGCGCGTGGGGTTACCCCAAGGGGTACACTGGTAGTTCTGGTTACCCGCCAGAAAATCCAGGAAAAGACTGGATTGATTGAACTTCCAATCCGCTTTCCGCTCCTTGCCGATACGGAAGATATCGCGGAAAAGCTGGCGCGAAGCCCGCCGCTGGATAAAAACCTCCTGTTGCGGCGCGCGTTCATAATTGAATCCGGGCGAGATGGTCACACCTTCCACGCCGAGCGTCTTGCAATCATCCAGGAACGCCGCCACCTCTTCAGCGCCTTCTCCCTGAAACAGGGTACAGTTGACCGTGACCCGAAACCCCTTTTCCACCGCTTCACGGATCGCCGCCGCGGCACGCTGATAAGTGCCCGGCTGACAAACGGAGTGGTCATGGCGATCCGCATTGCCATCCAGATGCACCGAGAAAGTCAGGTAAGGCGAAGGCGCATAGTCATCCATCCGCTTCTTGAGAAGGAGCGCGTTCGTACAAAGATAAACAAAGCGTCTGCGTTCCACGAGGCCGCGTACCACGGCGGGCATATCTTTGTGGATGAGCGGTTCACCTCCAGCGATGGAGACGATCGGCGCCCCACATTCCTCGGCCGCGCCAATGCACTCTTCGACAGACAGCCGCTGATCGAGGGTTTCATCGGGATAATCAATCTTGCCGCAGCCCGCGCAGGCCAGATTACAGCGGAACAACGGCTCCAGCATCAGGACCAGAGGGTAGCGTTTACGCCCCCGCAGCTTTTGCGTGAGGATGTAACGCCCGACCCGATAGCTCTGAATTAAAGGAACACCCATATTAAATACCCCTTATCGGCCGCAATGCAGCGTTTAAACCATGAACGACAACTTCCGCTCAGTATAACATACCAGATCGTATGCAGAACAAGGCTATAAATACTCAAACCGCCTTACTGCGTGACAAAAAGAAAAACAAGAGGTTGGCAATCCGGGGGGCCAGTTTCGGACGCAACAAGCGCGCGTCATAAGGCGCAAAACGCCGGTCGTTTTCCTGACGGCAGAGTGCCAGAAGCTGCTTCAGACTGATGCCGTTACCGAGCTGCTCATGTCCGGTCAGGGTAAAGTTTTCATCCCGGCGCGTATTCAGACCACGGGCTGTCTGAATGCGCGCCCAGGCCTGCAGGACAATCACTTGAACCCGCTGATATTCCAGTATCCCCTTTTTCCACCAAGGAAGACGCTGGCGATGCCAGCGCAACCAATTCACAAAGAAAATGATATGCCGCGCTTCTTCCTGCATGACCGGGTCGAATATCTTCACCAATTCGGGAGGGAAAAAACCGGAGTTCTTGGCCGCCGCGAAAAGCCCAAAGGCGAAGTAGGAATCCAGGCATTCGCCATATCCCGTGTACAGGAATTCCCAATACGGGTCGCGCACCGGAGGAGGTGCCGGCAACGGAGGGATATCAATCTCGTAATGCTGCACGAGCGCGCGCAACAGATCGGAATGGCGCTGCTCCTCTTGTCCATCGAGAGCCACCGCCGCACGCACAACCGGATCCGGCTCTCGCTCACCCATGCTTTGCACCATGCGCGCCGTCACGCTTTCCGTGGCGACGGCCTCACCCCAAAATGGCAGGGATTTCACGCGCCGCTCCGTTTCCGCATCCAGTTCCGGCCAATCTATATGGTGAGGATCGAAGTCGATGTGGGTCTCGTGAAAAAATGTGCAGAACAGATCGCGATGCGCGTCCGAACCCAATGCCAAGGACACTGCCGTCATGAAACACTCCCCTCATCAGAACGCAGGCGCCGCCACTGGCGGCGCATATGATGACCTTCTAATGCCTGCCATGACAAAAGCACCGGTATACCCAATGACATTTCCCGAAAACGCCGCGCCAGGGAAAAGGCCAGCGCCAGATCCGGACCCACGCCGATAGCGCCACCAAAAAGGATAAAACCGCCCTCTTGAATCCCCAACCCCCCAGGCACCAGAAAAGCCACGCTACGCAAGGCCTGCCCCAGACTCTCCATGAGCAGGGCTGCCCAGAACGGAATAGTATGACCGAGCAGCCGGAAAGTGAACCAGACCTCCGCGGTACCCATCAGCAGACCGGCCAGTTGCCAGAAATTAGCCACCAACAAACCCCAGCGACGCGCATAGAGTCGGCGAATTTCGGCATCCAGGCGCCGCGGGTCGCCGATCAGCACGAGCAAGTCCCTGCCGCCCAGCATCTTCTTCATCAGCCATTGCAAGACCGTGAACAGCCCCCAGCGCCGCTGTATCCAGAGAAATATCAAGACTAACGGCAAGACCGATATCAGGGAGATCACCACGCCGCGTTGCAGGGAGTGATCATCCACGGTACCTATCAGGATCAGCAATCCGGCCAGGGTGAATATGAACTGGCTCAACAATGTCAGGGTCACCTCGACCATGACGCTGGCACCCGCGACATAACCAGGCACGCCATAACGGGCCAAGAGACGCACGCCCAATGCTTCACCGCCCACCCGCGCCACGGGCAGGAGGCCATTGACGGCTTCCCGCACCAGCGCCACCCAGAGCAGAAACCAGAAGTGGGCACGTTCTTCACCGCGTAGCAACCACTTCCAGCTCAGCACATCCAGAGACTGGGGAAGGAGGTGAAAAGGCAGAAGCCAGAACAGGCTCCAGCCGGCCATCGTCAGTATCTTCAAAATATCGGGAATACCGGCCTGCCCCATCAGGAAGACGGCCACACTCAGGCCGAGCAGACCAGCAACCCATACCATGACCTTGATGTTCAGCAGTTGCACCTTACTTAGCTGCCTTCATCTTGAGCGATCCCGTCTTCGCGAGGTGACGCGGTGAACAGTAAAAGCAGCGCCGGAAGTACAATCAAGATGCACAGCAGCACAATGGCCAACGCGAGGCTCAGCGCTTCGCCCAGGCTGGCCATGCCGGGATCGCGGGAAATGGCCATGCTTCCGAAGGCACTGAGGGTGGTCAACCCGCTGAAAAAGACCGCCATCGGTGTGGAGGTGGCGAGCAAATGGGCCACGTCCACCCCATTCCGCCACCGCATGACCAGGTAGATGGCGAAAGCCACACCAAGGCCGATGAGCAGCGGCAAGGCAATGATATTGCCCAAATTAAAGCTCAATCCAAGCAGACGCATGGCCGCCACGGTAAACAACGCCGCCAGCAGCAGCGGGATCATGATGATCGCGACATCCCGATAACGGCGCAAGGCCAGCAACAGCAGCAAGCTGATGGCCGCGAGCGCGATGAAGGTGGCTTCCTGGAAGGCGCCGAGCACTGCCTCGCCACCTTCGACCAGCATCACCGGCGTCCCCACGGCATTGGGCGCCACCTTCAGGACACTGCGCACAAAAGTCGTCATGGCCTGATTGCTGCTCAGGTTGGCCCTGGGAAATATCTCCACGCGCGCCGCCCCTGATGCGGTCAGGTAACGCGCCCTGAGGGATTGCGGCAGGTTCTGCAGGGTCACCGGCGCTGCCGACAATGCCATTCCGAGACGCCGCAACTCGCCGGGCAGCGTTCCCATCACCCGTTGCTGGAGGGCCGCGATCGCTGCGGGGTCGGCGCCACTTTTCGCCAGAAACTGTTCCAGATGCCGGGCCAATGCGACGGCCGCCTCCCCGTCGCGGGTATGTTGGCCCTCCTTCTGCGCCAGCGCCAGCAACTTCTTGACCAGCTCCGCCAAATGGGCCGTGGTATCCGGTGCCGGCGGCTGCAAACCGACCGGCATCAGCAGCGAAAAAGGCGGGACCAGAATCTGAAGATTCTGCAGAACGGCCAACTTCTCTGACTGATGTGCCGGGATGTAGCTCGAAACAGTCAAGGCACGCGCCACCGTGGGCAGCGCTTCGACGCGGGCCGCCAAGGCCTGTGCCGAGGCGACATCCGGGGTGAGCACTTCCATACGATAGGGGGCCGTCTGCGGATCAGCAAGGAGCTTCTCGAAAACCTGCACGCCTTCGGAGTGATGGTCGATCATGTGCAGCGGGTTAAAATCAAAGGACGTGCGCAACGCCACCGGAATGGCGGCCAACGCCAGCAACAGGACCCCTCCGAGCACGAAATAGGCATAGCGGTGGATCGGATGACGCACCAACGTGGGAATATACCGCAGATGGGGATAGGACGTGGGTTTTGCCGCCGTGAGCGCCATGGGCCAAAGGGTGAGAAAAGCGGGCAGAAAGGTCAGGGTCAACAGGAGGGCGATCAGCATGCTGGTACCAGAAATCAATCCGAGATCGACAATGCCCGCATAGCTGGTGGGCACGAAAGCATAAAAACTGAGCGCCGCAGCCAGCGCGGCGAGACTGAGGGCACCGCCCATGCCGCGCGTCACCCGGTGCATGGCCTGCCGATGCGCGGCGCCATTGAACAACTCTTCCCGGTAACGCAGGCAGTACTGAATGCCGAAATCCACACCCAGGCCAATGAACAGAATGGCGAAAGCCACAGAAATGAGATTGAAGGGACCAATAAAAAAGAGCGCCCAGGCCGTGCTCAGAATCATCCCGACGATCAACCCGGCCAATACACCGAAGACCAGGCGCAATGAGCGTAGGGCGATGACCAGTAGAACGATCTCCAGACCAAGGGTCAGCACGAGGGAAATAGTCGCGCCTTGACTCACCGTTTTCATCTGCTCGGCATCCAGCACTGCGCCACCGGTGACGCCCACACGCAGGCCATGTGCCGCATCCAGATGCAGAGCCGTCAGGCCGGAGCGCAAGGTGCGCAAAGCCGCGGCGGCGGGCTCCAGAGACTGATAATCGAGAGTCGGCTGAATAATGACGAAACGCTGCGCCGGCCCCATTTTAGCGAGGCTGCCCCCCATGAGATCGTTCCACGGGATCTCATACGGCTTGTTTTGCATCTGCGCCATCACCGCCTGATCCACCGCCGAAAAAATATCTGTCAATCCGGACAGGTGCATGCCATTCGTCAGGCGCTGTCCGATAGCCATCGACAAGATGTCGCTGAGCCCGTTCAGGCTGGGATCGGTGGAAAGCCTGGCAATGAACGGCTGCGCGTCAGTCACCCGATTGGCGAAGTTTCGTACCTCTTTTCTGGACAGATAGAGAATCCCGTTGCGCTGAAAAAATGCGCCGCCGCCCGGCACATAAACATCACGGAAGGCCTGCGGCCGGGTGCGCACCCAAGCGCTCAGGCGATCGACCGCGAGGTCCGTAAGGTTTCGGTTATCCCCCTGCAAAACGACCACGATGGTGTTTTTGTCTTGCGGAAAAGCCTTCTGATAGGCCATTTCACGCTGCTGAAAGGGCAAGTCGCGCGACAAGGCATGGCTGGTATCGGTATCGATGGAAAAATGTCCAACGGCATAGATCAACGCCAGAAGCGTCACCAGTAGAATGGTCGCGAACATCCAGGCGGCACGCCGCACCGCCAGGTCCACCAGTGCTGCCAAAGCCTGTGAGATGCGCACCCCAGTGTGCTGTAAAAAACGGTCAACGGACGGCAAAATCACCAAAAGTACCCTTCGCGATGCCATGATCGCGCAAATAATCCTTTACCTTGGGGCTCATCAGTGCCACCCACTCAGCGTGTGGCTCATACCCCGGCATCAGGGCATGCAACACCGGGGTCTGCACCGTGGCCGGATGGAAATAGATCTCTGTAACCCCTGCCGCGGGCAGGCAGTGCAACGCCTTGAGCAGGCGCGTTTCGTCCATATGACCCGTGGCATCCAGTCCATAAAGCAGATCATTGTGCATCAATCGGTGGCTATCCAGTTGACGACGCATACGCGCCAGCCAAGGACGCAGAAAGAGCGACCAGAATGCCGGCGCCAACCCCTGGGCACCGGCACAACGCGCCGCTTTCAGGGGTTCCCGAGGCAGGCGCACCGCGCGCAAGCCGAAATCCTTCCCGACGTCCATCATCAACTGGAGAATCGTGGGATGCAGGTGCAGATGCTTGTGGGCATTGGCATGATCCAACACCAGGCCGGTACGCGCAAAGGCAGCAAACTGGGCACGGATTTCTGCCGCCAACTGTCTTCTGACCCCTGGTAAAAAGAAGTAACGGACACCACGCAACCAGAGATCAGCGGCAAAACGCCCCTGCGCATCCACCAGATCGGGGATCTGTTCCGCCGGAAGGCATGGTGTCCCATCCACCAGCGTAAGGTGCAGGCCCACCCCCAGATCGGGAAGCGTTTTCGCGCGGGCCACGGCGTCCGCCGCCGCCGGGGCGGTCACCATCAGACTGGCCGCGGTCAGCACACCCTCGCGATGCGCGGACTCCACCGCCTGATTGACCGCTTCATCCAAGCCAAAGTCGTCAGCGGTGAAGATGATCCGCCGGCCGTTCCCCTGCCCCACCTCAACCGTGGCGTTGCCGCAAGAAGCGAACGAATTCCACCCCTTCACGCAGGCGGCGCTTCATCATCTGAGTGCTTTTCAGCATTTCACCGGTAATCTCGGCGATCTTGCCCGCGCGGAAATAGAAACGCTTATACATCAACTCCACCGAATCGAAGATTTCCGTGTGATTGAGGTGAGGATAACTCATGGGGCTGATCTGCACACCGCGGTCATTGACCAGGTGCGCCTCGTCCTCGTCCGTCAGCCAACCCTCCTGCTTGGCCTGGTTATACAGGAAAGTGCCTGGATAAGGTGCCGCCAGCGACACCTGAATGGTGTGCGGATTGATTTCTTTGGCAAAATGGATCGTTTTTTGAATGGTTTCTTTCGTTTCGCCTGGCAAACCGAGAATGAAGGTGCCATGAATCACGATTCCGAGCTTGTGGCAGTCGGCGGTAAATTTACGCGCCGCCTCGATCTTGAGACCCTTCTTGATGTTGTTGAGAATCTGCTGGTCACCAGATTCATAACCCACGAGCAACAGGCGCAGGCCATTCTCATGAAGGACTTTGAGGGTTTCATAGGGCACATTGGCCTTGGCGTTGCAGGACCAGGTCACGCCCAGCTTGCCGAGACCACGGGCAATCTCCTCGGCGCGCGGACGGTCGTCCGTGAAGGTGTCATCGTCAAAGAAAATCTCCTGCACCTGCGGAAAATTCTGCTGAATATAGCGCACCTCGTCAATGACACTGGCCACTGAGCGGGTGCGATAACGGTGCCCGCCCACCGTCTGCGGCCACAGGCAGAAGGTGCACTGGGAACGGCAACCACGCCCGGTGTAAAGAGAAACGTAGGGGTGCTTCAGGTAACCGATGAAGTAATCTTCGATGCGCAGATCCCGCTTGTACACTTCGGAGACAAAGGGCAAGGCATCCATGTCTTCGATCATGGCGCGATCCGGATTGTGCACGATCTGGCCGCTGCCGGAGCGATAGGTAATGCCGTCTATCTCATCGAAAGGCCGCCCCTCGGCGACTTCCGTGAGGGTATAGTCGAACTCTTCACGCGCGACGAAATCGACGGCGGTGGAGGCTTGCAGGGATTCCTCCGGCTCCACGGCCACCTTGGCACCGACCATCCCGATCAGCATCTGCGGGTAACGCGCCTTCAGCAACTCCGCCATGCGCACGTCCGAGGGAAAGGAAGGCGTGCTGGTGTGGATGACACATAGCGCATAGGCGGCTGCCACCTGCAGGGTCTCCTCCACGCTGACGTCCCCTGGAGGGGCGTCCAGCAGGCGGCTGCCGGGGATCATCGCAGCGGGCTGGGCCAGCCAGGTAGGGAACCAGAAAGAGCGAATTTCCCGCTTGGCCTGATAGCGCGAACCTGCACCACCGTCGAACCCCTCAAAAGAGGGGGCTTGCAAGAAAAGGGTCTTCATCGTCATTATTCTGCTCCGTCATGGCCACCCATACGCCCGTCGGCGTCGATGGAAAAATGCGCCCCCCGCCAGGCGACCCGCCGCGCGAAAAGGGCATGAAACCAAATCCACAGGCCCAGAAAGTCTCCCAGCAGGGCCACTCCGAAAGAACCGCTTGCGCCGAGTTTGCGCACGATTTGCCTATGGTACACGACGCGCCAGAGGAGAACCACACCCAGGGGCAACAAACCCCATGCACCCATCCCGGCGGCGAGTAGGCAAACCAGAGGCAGCGGATAGCTCAGAAACGAAAAAGCATGGCCCGCCGGTTGCACGGAACGGGTAGTGCGCGACCAACGCAGGGCGTGCTGATAAAAAGACCGGAACCCCGCCTCTTGCACCACGGTATCCGCCACGTAATCCGCAAGCACCGTCCGTTTGCCCAACGCGCGGCTGAAGGCACCGAGCCAATAATCATCGGCCAGATGATCCGCCAGCCGGGGTAGGCCGCCAAACGCGTCGAGCGTCGTGCGGAGGATCGCCATGGTGGCACCACCGCAAAAGATATTCGGGCCGAGACGGGCGGCCACCAGCACCGAAGGCAGGAAAAGACCGTTCACCTGGCTGGCCAGAACCTGCGACCAGAGCGTATCCGCGGGTCGCGCACGATAGAGACAGGTGACGACGCCCACTGCCGTATCCTGTAGAAGCGGAGCGATATGGCGCAGATAGTGAGGACCGACGACGATATCGGCGTCACTGATCACCAGGGCCGCATAACGGCACACCGCAAGTATCCCGGCCAGATTATTGACCTTGGGGTTGCGGCCGATGCGAGTCGTGGTGCGGACCAGGCGCAGGGGCAGGGCCGGGAATTCCGCCTGTAAGCGCTCCACCACCGCGATCGCCGGATCCGTCGGGCTCTGCACACCGCAAACGAGCTCATACCGGGGGTATTCCTGCACGCAGAAGCTGCGCAAGGCATCGTACAGTTCTCCCGCGTCGCCATGCAGCGGCTTGAGCAGACTGATTGCGGGTCCGGACGGTGCGGACTCCGCCAGCAGCGAAGGTTCAGCGTCCCGCAGTATGGGATGCCAGCGGGCAACGGCCCAGGAGGCCAGAACCGCATAGACCAGCGCCGCGAGAGACAACAACGCGGCCATACCGCCTACCCACCAAGACACGGATTGCCAGGACAAAACCAAATCGAACCTCAGAAATAATGGTGCGCGGCAAACCACTGCACCGCATCCCGCAGCGCATCCTCCGCGGGGCGATGGGTATAATGCAGCGACTGCTCCGCCTTGGCGGAAGAAAAGTACATCTTGTGGGCCGCCATCCGCAGTTCATCCGTGGTGACCAGAGGGGTTCCCCTGCCACGTAACCGCGTCACCCCCTCCGCAGCCCAGGCCAGAGGGTACAGCAGGCGACGCGGGATGCGCAGCCATGGAGAGCGGTGTCCAGTAAGGCCGGCAATGCGGGTCAGAATCGCCGCCAGCGACAGATTATCGCCTCCCAGAATATAGCGCTCCCCCACCTGGCCATCCGTAAACGCCAGCCAATGCCCCATCGCCACGTCATCCACGTGCACCACGTTGAGGCCGGTATCGACATAGGCGGGCATGCGCCCCGCCGCGGCGTCACGCACCATCCGTCCGGTGGGGGTCGGCTTGCGATCTGCCGGGCCGATGGGCGTCGAAGGGTTCACGATGACGATGGGAGCCCCCTCCTCCCGGCACAGGGTGCGGAGAACCTCTTCGGCAATGAACTTGGAGCGTTTATAGTGACCAATCATGTCTTCCAGCCGGGACGGCGCCGCCTCATCCGCCTCCCGCCCGTCCGCGTAATGGCCGAGCACGGCGACACTGCTCGTATAGACGATCCGCTCGACCCCGGCATCCAGCGCCGCCCGTACCAGGCGCTCACTGCCCCCCACATTGGCGGCGTACATGGCGCGGGGATCGGGTACCCAGAGACGATAATCCGCGGCGACATGAAAGAGCAGTTGGCAACCCGCCACCGCGCGATCCAGGGCCGGGCCATCCGTGAGGTCGCCGGTGACCCGTTCCACATCCAGGCCTTCCCAACCGCTCGGATCGACACCCTCGCGGGCCAGCACCCGCACGGCCACCCCCTCCTGCAACAGGCGACGCAGTACGGCGCCGCCGACAAAACCCGATGCCCCGGTGAGCAGGGCCTTCATACCGGCATTCCCACGCCCAATGCCGGTGCGGCAGCCTGCAGGGTCTTCAGCGCGGCCCGCATCTGCCCGCCCAGCCGCAGCAGATCGCGCAGTTCGACGGGATGACGCAGCAGGTCGCGCAGGAGCGCCATGACCTGCGGACGGCCATAGGCATCGACTCCCCCCGTGGCGCTCACCGGCAGCGATTGCGCGGCGGGGTCGACGATGCTGCGGAGGACCACGAAAGGTTTCCCTGCCGCATGAGCGACCGCCGCAATCGCACCACTTTCCATATCGACCCCTTGCGCCGAGGCGTGCTCCAACCGGATGGTCGATTTCGCCAGCGCCGTGGCGCAGGGAGTCACCACCGACAGGATTCCGCCGCCGTGAACCGGCATCGGCAGCGATTGCGCCAGCGCCTCCCGCCAATGCGCATGCACGGGCCATTCCTGGCGCTTCCAGAGCACTTCTTCAGGCAACAGCAAATCACCCGGCCGCAACGACCGCTCCAGCGCCCCCGCGGTACCCCAGGACACCAGGCCGTCAGCACCCGCTGCGATGAGCTGGCGGGCGGCGGCCGCTGCCCGCACCCACCCCATGCCGGAGATCCTCAGCAGCATCCGCGTGTCGATGGCAAGGACCGTATCATGGGACACCGGCCCGGGGTAAAGCGCGCGCGCCTCCGCGTCCAAGGCCACCACCACGCCTAATCGCGGTGGATGCATCCCAGATTCCGGTGGCGTGCCAAGGCCCAGAGGGGAAAATACAGACTGTAGCCATGGTAAATCAGATAGAAGACTTTGGGGAATCCCGGTGCGTTGAAGAAAGGGTCCCACCAGTGTCCGTTCTTTTCCTGATGCGCCTGCAGCCAGGTGATGCCGCGATGCAGGGCGGTGCTGTCCCGGTCCCCCGCCGCCATCAGGCCGAGGCAGGCCCAGGCCGTCTGCGCCGCCGTGGACGCCTGGCCGCAACCCGCCTGTCCGGGGTCTGCGTAAGAATCGTTGTTCTCTCCCCAGCCGCCGTCCTTTTGCTGCACCGCGCGCAGCCATGCGGCGGCGCGATCCATGGCCGGTTGCAGGGAGGTGTCCTTCAGTTCGGCGAGCGCCATGAGAACGGACCAGGTCCCATAGATGTAATTGGTCCCCCAGCGTCCGAACCAAGCCCCCGACGGCTCCTGCTCACGCAACAGGTAAGCCACCGCGCGCCGCAACACATCGCGATCCCGTGGCCGCCCCAGATGCCCCAAAAAGGCCACCACGCGCCCGGTAACATCCGCCGTTGGCGGATCGAGCAGCGCCTTGTGGTCGGCAAAGGGAATTTCGTTGAGGTAGTAGCGGGTATTGTCCACATCATAGGCCGCGAAGCCACCATTGCTGGATTGCATGCCGGCCAGCCAGTTCGCCGCTTTTTCAATACTGTCCCGATCTTCCTCGCGGCGGGCTTTGGCCAACGCCCAGCCCACCGCCGCCGTGTCGTCCAGATCCGGGTAATAGGGATTGGCGTACTGGAAGGCCCAGCCACCGCCCGCGAGTTGTGGCCGTTGCTCCCGCCAGTCGCCGGGCTCTTGGCCGATTTGCCGGTCCTTCAACCATTGTATGCCCTTCTCTATGGCCGGAGTGACCTCTTCCTCCTGCTCCAGCAAAGCATGGAGCGCAAGACAGGTATCCCAGACGGGCGACACACAGGGCTGGCAGTAGGCGTCCGCGGCGCGTTCCACGACCAACTTGCGCAACGCCGCGCCGGTTTGTCGCCGGTAGGGATGGTCAGCCGGGTAACCCAGCAATTCCAGGGCTTCGTGGGCATTCACCATGGCTGGGAAAATCCCGTTGAGGCCATCCTCTCCATTGAGCCGTGCCGTGAACCAGGCTTCCGCCTTTCTCAGGGCGCGGTGACGGATTCTGGGGGGTATCCACGCTTCCATATGCCGCCAGAATCGATCCAGCAATAAAAAGAGGCGCGCCACGGTCCCCTGTCGGGCATGGCTCAAATAGTCCGAAATCTGCTCCGGAGGACGCCGGAACAACTCGCGGATATGCACCTGCAGCGGATTTTTGGCACGCGCCTTGAGACTGCACAGGATGAAGAGGGGCACCATGACCGTGCGCGACCACGACGCCACCTTGTAGATGTGAAAGGGAAACCAGCGCGGCAAGAGCATGATTTCCACGGGAATGAAGGGTACGGCACGCCATGGCACCTGCTGGAAGAGGGCGAGGGTGATGCGGGTGAAGACATTCGCGCGCTCTGCCCCGCCATGCGCGAGAATGGTCTCACGGGCCCGCCGCATGTGCGGGAGATCCCGGTCATCTCCCGCCAGCTTCAGGGCGTAATAAGCCTTCACCGAGGCACTCAAGTCGAATCGACCGCCATAGTAGAGCGGCCATCCCCCGTGATCCGCCTGTTTGCCGCGCAGATACACCGCCATCTTGGCTTCCAGGCGAGGGTCGCGTTCATCCATATAATGCTGCATCAGGATATACTCGGCGGGAATGGTGCAATCCGCCTCAAACTCAAAGCACCAGTGTCCATCCGCCGCCTGCATGCCCTCCAGGGCCGCGCGCGCGGCCGCCACGACCCGCTCCAGCGAGGAACGAAAAACGCCGGGGCCAGTACGCATCGGCTGTAAAATGCGATTCATGACCGTGCGATGGAAAGGCGCTTGGGCAAGGGCTTGACACCCACCCGGAAACTGAGCTGCAACAGCGCATCCGAACGGTGCAGCAACCGCGATAGAAACACGACCCGATGCACGCTGCGCCGGCTGATCTTCACTTCGCTCCCCGCGGCAAAGGCGGGATTCTCGGCAATCCGCCGCAGGGTCAGTACCGCCATGGCGATAGCCCAGAGACAGAAATCGCGCATTCCCGTCTGTTCGGCCGGTATCAACAGGGTGTAACTCAGAGCATCCTGCAAATGCTCCCTGGCGATGCCCAGCAACTCACTGAGACCCGCCTGGAATGCCGGATCAGGGTTGCCGGGCCGCAACTGCGCGACATCGCAGCCATGACGCTGGAACAGCGCGCGCGGCATCCAACTGACGCCACGCCGCCAATCATCCCAGATATCCTTGAGGATGTTGGTCATCTGCAGCCCCTGCCCAAAAGAGACGGCGAGGCGCTGCATCGTTTCCTCATGCGCGGCCAGTTGCGGTTCGGATTCGACAAAAAGGCTGGTGAGCATTTCACCCACCACTCCCGCGACCACATAGCAGTAGCGATCCAATGCCGTCATGTCGGCGAGCCCCTGCAAAGAAGCATGCACCTGGAACTCCACCATGCCCTCACCCATGATCCGCACACAACGGGACAACGCTGCCTGCTGCGTCCCGGACAAACTCCGGGTGATGGTGATGACTTGCGAGGTATGACGGATCAGATCGTGTTCGGCCGCGGGCATCCGCGCGGACAGACAGGCACCCAGAGCGGCGGCGAAAGAACCCGCATCGCCGGTACCCTCCACCACCTTGAGAAACTCTGCCTGCCAGTGCATCTTTGCTTCCCAGGACAGATCGGGGTCATCCTCGATGGTATCGGCGATGCGGCACAGCAGATAGCCATTCCCCACGGCGTCACGCAGAGCACCTGGCAACTGGGGAATCGTC
Organism: Acidithiobacillus ferrianus; assembly: GCF_010378095.1. Lineage (GTDB taxonomy): Bacteria > Pseudomonadota > Gammaproteobacteria > Acidithiobacillales > Acidithiobacillaceae > Acidithiobacillus > Acidithiobacillus ferrianus. The sequence goes on from NZ_WNJL01000040.1 coordinate 52,475, forward strand.
AGGGCAAAAGTCCGCGAAACAGCCTGCAGGCTCTGCGTCTGGTAGGCCAAAGCCTGCTCCAGCGCCGCCGTCAACAACATGCGGTCCTGTCTGGTGACATCCAAACTCCTTATTTTTGTTTGTCGCGGTGTACAAGACACCACGATATGGGCGCAATGTAACGGCCCGAAGCCCGTTCTGCAAGCACTGCGCCCTCACATGCCGCATACCTCGGGGTCATACCGCGCTCTCGTCATCCAATCCGCGCTGACGCACCGGAACATGCAATTCGGAACGCAAGGCGCGACGCATCAGCACATCGCTCGCCGCGCGCGGCGCGGCGCCTGCAAAAAGCACCCGATACACCTGCTCGGTGATCGGCATATCCACACACAAGCGCTGTGCAAGCCGAAACAGGGTCTGCGCCGTGCGTACCCCCTCGGCCTCCTCGCCGATCTCCCCCAGCACCGCTTCCAGATCCAAGCCGCGGCCCAAACCCACTCCCACCCGCCGGTTCCGCGAGAGATTACTGCTGGCGGTGAGGATCAGATCACCGGCACCGGTCAACCCCATAAAGGTCTCCGTCCTGCCTCCCAGCGCCGTCCCCAAACGATGCAGTTCCGCCATACCCCGGGTGATGAGCGCGGCACGGGCGCTGTCACCATTCTCCAAACCATCGGAGATGCCGGCGGCAATGGCCAATACATTCTTAATCGCACCGCCCAGGCAAACTCCCGCCACATCATCGCTGGTGTAAACCCGCATCTGGGCGCTGCCAAAAACCTCGGCCACCCGCCGTGCGTGGGTCATATCGGTAGCGGCGGCCGTCATGGCCAGCGGTTTACCGAGCACCAGGTCATGCGCGAAGCTGGGGCCGGAGAGCACCACCAGAGGCGCTCCCGGCAAGATCTCCCGCACCACCTGATCGAGCCGCAGCGCGCTCCGCGTCTCCAAGCCTTTGCTCGCGAGCACCAACAGCGCGGAAGACGGCAAACAGGGGCGCAGCCGGGTCAACAAGTCACGCAAGGCATGACTCGGCACCGCCAGCACGATGCCTGCGCAACCATGCACGGCGCCGGCAAGATCGGTGGTGCAGCACAGCCCTTCCGGCCGTGCACACTGCGGGAATATGGGGAAAAGATCCGCGCGGGCGGACTGACAGGGCAGGCGCTCCGCGCATCGCCCCCAAAGTTGTACCGCACAACCCTGGCGCCGCAAATACACGGCCAAGCCGGTCCCCCAATGCCCCCCCCCCAGCACCGCCCAGCGCATGGGCTATTGCGTCGTGTAGTTCTGCGGCTGAACCTGCGCCTGCTGATACAGCGCCTCGAAGTTGACGGGATGCAAATGCAGGGGTTGGAAACCACCACGTCCCACCAAATCCGCCACCACTTCCCGCGCGTAAGGGAACAAAATGGTCGGGCAATGCACCGCCAGCAGCACCGGCATGTGCTCTTCCGGAATATGTTGAATCCGGAACAGACCGGACTGCTGAACCTCCACCGCGAAATAGGTGCTCTCGCCCGCCTTGGCCTTGACCGTCACCGTCAGCGTTACCTCGGTAAGACCGTCCATGCCTTCTATTACCGTGCTGGTGGTGTTCAAGCCCACGTCCACCGTGGGTGCCTCGGTCTGCACAAAGCTGAGCGGCGCGTTGGGCGACTCAAAGGAGATGTCCTTGACGTAAATCCGCTCGATCATGAAAACTGATTCCTGTTCGTCCATAAATCCTTCTTCCGTAGGTTGTGGGTACCGCTAGTCTAACCGAAGACCCCCTGCCGGGCTATGCATCGGCAACCAGACCGTCCCGCGAGGCGCGCGCGATAGCACTTGCCCTGCGCGGCAGTTCTGTGTAGCATCCGTCGCATTGTCCAAGTCCCCATCGTCTAGTGGCCTAGGACACCGCCCTTTCACGGCGGCGACCGGGGTTCGAACCCCCGTGGGGACGCCAAATGAAAACGAGGGGTTGGGCCAGCAGGCCTTACCCAAAGGCCTGCATGCCGAGTTTAGATAGCCCATCCCTGGTCACGGGTGCGACTGGTTTCATCGGCGGCCATTTGGCCGAACGGCTCCTTGCCATGGGGCAACCGCTGCGTCTCTTGGTGCGCGACCCATCCCGCTTACCTCCTCTGCTCAGGAACGGTGCTGACATCATCCAGGGGAATTTGGAGGACGCCGATTCATTACTCCCGGCGGTACAGGGCGCGCGCTGGATATTTCACTGCGCCGCCAATGTCAGGACCTGGGATCTTCCCCAAAATTATCATGCCGTGAACGTGGCCGGCTTGGGCCATTTGCTGAGGGCCATAGAACAAGCCGGGCAACCCCCTCAGCGTTTTGTGCATCTCTCTTCAGTAGATGTTTACGGTTTCCCCAAGACGCCCTGCGACGAGGATTGCCCGGCCAACGGTGGCGACTTTGCGTATGGTCAAAGCAAGCTCCAAGGCGAGTCACTGCTTCGTGAGCAGGCTGCCCGCATGCACCTGTCTTACAGCGTCTTGCGGCCCACCAACGTGATGGGACCACGCAGCTCTTTCATCCAGCGTATCGGCGATGAGTTGCGCCGAGGGCTGATGTTGACCATCCATGGGGGTGTGGAGGACTGTGGATTCCTGGCCGTGGACAATTTGGTGGACTGCATGCTGTGGGCCGCCCAGGCCGAGGCGGCGTCAGATCAGTGCTACAATGTGGCCGATCCGGAACCCATTTCCTGGCGTCGTTTTTTGGATGATTTCCGGACGGGTATCCAAGGCAAGGGCGTGGTTTTGGACTTGCCCTACGGGTTGGCGAATGCCGTGGCCGCGGTCATCGAGACGCCCTACCGCTGGTTGGGGAGCGCGCGAGAGCCCTTGTTGCATCGTCTATTGGTGCGGATTTTTGGTCGCACCTGCGGACACCGGGCTGACCGTATCGCGACCGCCGGCGGTCCGGTGGGACGTGTGTCCTACGCCCAGGCAATGCGGGAATCCATCGCCTGGTATCGGGGGGAATCCGGAGCGGGCTGGTGAAGCCGCCCCCCCTTTCACAAGCCATCGAACCCACCGTCAACGCTGACGGCCGCCATCGCCACTTTGTCTTTTTGCAGGGCATGCCGTCCCCATTCTTTGCGCGTGTCGCCGACATCCTCCGCCAGCAGGGATGCCGCGTCACCCGGATCAACCTTTGTCCTGGGGATCGCCTATTCTGGCGGAGTGCTGGGGCCATCGACTATCGCGGCAGCTACTCCCGTTGGCCGGCTTTCATCGACGCGTTTTTCGCGCGGGAAGTGGTCACCCATATAGTGCTGCTGGGAGAGCAACGGCGCTATCACCGGGAGGCCGTTCACCAGGCCAAATCACGCGGCATAGCGGTGATCGTCACGGATTTTGGCTATTTACGTCCGGACTGGATCACGCTGGAGCGGGACGGAATGAGCGGCAATTCGCGCTTTCCCCGAGAACCCGGAGCGATCCGGCAACTGGCCGCGCGCGTGGCCGAACCCGACTGCTCCGTGCGCTTTGCCGATAGCGCCTTTCGGATGGCGCGCGCCGATCTGCTCTACAACATGGTCAACCTGCTGTTTGGGTGGCTATACCCCGGCTATCGGCGCAGCGACCTGCGACCGCCGACCCCCATCTATACCTTGGCCAGCGCTTGGCGCCTTTATGGCAATGCCCGCCTCCGCTCCCGTATGGAGCACATCGTTCGAGGGATTCTGGCTTCGGGCGTAAGATATTTCGTCTTTCCGCTGCAACTCGACTTCGACTTCCAGATCGTCGCCTATTCTCCTTATGCGACGATGGGAGATGCCATTGGCGAGGTGCTCGACTCCTTCGCGCGGGATGCGCCACCCGAGACGCGGCTCGTGCTCAAGGAACATCCCTGGGACCCGGCCCTGAACAATTGGGAGCGTTTCACCCAAGGGCGCGCCAAAGACCTGGGCATCAAGGATCGCGTGTGTTTTTTGCGCGGGGGCGACCTGGACGCCCTGATTCAGGCCAGCGCTGGCGTCGTCACCGTCAATAGCACCACGGGGATACGCGCCCTGCAACTGGGGCGTCCGGTGAAGACCTTGGGGCAAGCCATCTACGATGTGCCTGGCTTATGTTCTACGCAAACCCTGCGCGGCTTCTGGAATCAGCCCAACCCACCCGATCCGTTGCTCACCCGGGATTTTATCAAGCTGTTGGCCGCCATGGTGCATATCCGCGGCGTATTTTTCCAAGAGCCGGGCTTGAGCCATGCGGTGCGCGAGGCGGCACGGCGTTTATTGGATGACGGCAATGCGCCTACGCCGCCACGTTCGTGGTCTTGAACACGGGTCGTTGATTGGGCTGCGGCACGTGGTTGAGCAAGGCATACCCCAAGCCGACGAAGGGATTGATCCATCCACTGGCAGCACGCAGGGCCATGAAAATGGGGGTGACCTCCGCACCGAGATCTTGCTTGATGGGATAGGTGGTCAGACCCATTTCCAGGCGCTTTACCCCCAAGGCGATGGCCGTAGCCACAACCTGGTGCGCGATATAGATATAGAGACCGTCGTTTTCCGCCTCCGCGCGACCCACATACAGCCAGCGCAACATGTCACCATCGACGAGTAGCAGGGCATGGCCCACCAAGGCTTCGCCCCGATAAAAGAGTATTACCCTGGCCCGCCCCTCCAGAGTGCGGGCGAGTTCACCATAAAAAGCCGGCGTCAGGGTCTCCCGCTGAAACTCCTTCGCATGCTGGTGCACCACCATCCACTGATGATGCAGAACTTCGGCCATGCTCCCGAAGTCCTCGACGAGGCGATGGTGCACGCCTGCCTGCTGGTTGCGTTTAAGGTATTTTTTGAGTTTGCTTCGATAATAGCTGCGCATCGCGCCCCAGTACCGTTCTGGCGTGGGCCAACGGATCTCCATATAGGTGTTGGGTAAACTGGATGTCCAATGATACCCCCGTCGGCGAAAAATGGAGCGCAGGTTTTGGGCATTGGGCTCGAAATCCCGTACGACGATGAGAAAATGGCCTTCGGCGCGTGCGGTGCGGCGGAGCACTTCATCCATCGCTTCGATCACCTGCCTATCGCTGAACGCTTCGCTGCGCGCAAAAGGAGGACTGTTGATGGTCACGGGCGAGCCCCACTCCAACATCCGCAGCTTGAGAAAGTTCGGAAACCATCGCCGGAGACGATTCAAAAAGACGCGCAATCCGGGCGGGGCAAAAATGGCGATGTCGGTGGTAACGGAGTAAAAGCTGGTGATGGCCTGCGGCTCTCCATGTTCATCCAGCAACATGGCATGGCGGTACGCAAAATCATTGAGCCCCGACTGTTCGACCACTTGCCAAAACTCCCAAGACAAAGTCTCCGAATGGGGTCTGGCGAGCCGATTCCAGCTTTCCCGGGGAACTTTCGTGATGGAATCATAGAGTTCGATTCGCATAACTTCTCCGCAGATTTTTCTTGTGTGACGTGGGTCTAGAGGCACGCGCGGAGTGCATCCAAGGTGATGTCGATATCGGCCTGGCTATGGGTGGAGCTCAGGAAAAAGCGCAAGCGGGCTTGTTTTTCGGGCACCGCCGGGTAAATGATGGGCTGCACATGGATGCCCCGCTGCAAAAGTGCGCTGGATAAGCGCACCGCATGCAGGGAACTTCCAAAAATGGCGGGCGTAATGGCGATTCCTGCGCCACTGCCGGTATCCAATCCAAGGGCCCGGATTCGATCGAAGAAGTACGCTCCCCGTGCCTGCAAGGCGGCTACCCGTTCCGGTTCCGCTTTCAAGAGCTTCAATGCCGCCTGGGCTGCGGCCGCCACTGGCGGTGACATCCCCACGCTGTAGAGAAATCCCGGAGCAAGGTAGCGGAGGTTTTCGATCAGGGCTTTTTCTCCGGCCACGTAGCCACCACAAGCGGCGAGCGACTTGCTCAACGTGCCCATCCAGATGTCTACTTTCCGAGGGTCGATGCCAAAATGTTCGGCGATTCCCAGGCCGCGGTGACCAACAACGCCCAGCGCATGCGCCTCATCGATCAGGAGCCACGCGCCGTATCGTTTTTTCAGGTCGACCAAGACGGGTAAGTCGGGGTAATCGCCGTCCATGCTATAGATCCCTTCCACCGCAATGAGCAAGCGCTCGGCGCGATGACGGTGGTTCTGCAGCAATCGTTCGAGGTCATCCATGTCGTTGTGACGAAAGGAGAAGCGCTGCGCGCGCGAGATCTGTATGCCCATCAGGATACTGTTATGGGCGTACTCGTCATGCAGCACCATATCCTTCGGACCCAAAAGATGTCCGATGAGACTGATGTTGGTCCCATGACCGCTGACCATCACCAGGGCGTCATCGACGCCGTAGAGTTCCGCAATGCTCTGCTCGAGGTTGCGGTGCAGGGGCCGTTCTCCCGCGACGATGCGGCTGGCGGAAACCGATGTGCCATAACGGTCAATGGCGGCCTTGGCGGCGGCATTGACCTGCGGGTGTCCGGAAAGCCCAAGATAGTTGTAGCTGCCATAATTGATCACCGGATGTCCGGCAATCTCGCTGTGGGCGGACGCCGTACCCGCATGGACATGAAAGAACGGGTTCTCCACACCAAAACGCTGGGCGCCCTCCTGAATCATGCGTACCTGGCGGAAACCAGGTTGTCGATCAAAACGGGTGAAGGCCTCGGGAACGGCGGTATCTTCCTGACGCGGCCGCGCCATCGGCGTCGCACCCATCTGCTTTAGACGCTTCTCCAACCCCTTTTGAATGAGCCGTTCCTTGACTTGCGCGGCAAGGCTGCGATGAGGTTTATTCATTTCAGTGGCCTCCCGTGCCGGTGATCAGCGCAGCATCCACCTCTTGCTGGGCGACGCCATGCGCCGCGGCCAGCCGCTGGAATTCGGCATCGGGGGCTTGCTCCGCCAGCGCGGCATTCACCGTATCCCCTTTCCGCAAGGACTGCAGCAGCCGCTGGGCCAGTTTGCCGGGCGTCGGTCCTTCGCTGAGCAGGAAGGCGGGTAACTTGATCCCCAAGCGTTCCTCCAGCGCCAGTGCCAGTTCGACTCCCATCAGCGAATCGAGCCCGAGTTGACCGAGATTTTGGTCCGGCGGAATTTTTTCGACGGCCAGCCGCAAGATCTGTCCAACTTCGCGGCGCACCAGATCCGTCAGCAACGCCTGCGCCTCGCCCAGCGGCAGCGTTCGCAGTGTGGCGCAGAGATCCGCGTCGGTCGCGCCGGTGTCGTCCTCTACCCCCCGCGACAGTTCCGTAAAGCGCGGCGCCAGGGCGGTCGGCAAAAAGCGGCGTACCGCGCCCCAGTCCAGATCGGCCACCACCAGGGCGCTGGCATTCGTCAGCAGCATCGCCTCCAGGATATCGAGGGCCGTCGCCGCCCGTAGCGCCGCGCCGCCCAGCCGCTGCTGCAACACATCGCGCATCTGCGGATTACGGGCCAGGTAACCGGCATCCCCGATCGCTCCCCACAACACCGCGGTGGCCGGCAAGCCCTGGACCCGGCGTAGCGTGGCCAGTGCCTCCATCCAGGTATTCGCCGCCACGTAATGGGCCTGCCCGGGGTTGCCGAGCAGGGTGCTCACCGACGAGTACAGCACGAAGAAATCCAGCGGAGCACCCTGACTACTCTGATGAAGATGCCATGCACCGGCGATTTTTGGGTACAGCACGGCGTCTATCCGCGTCGCCGTCAGGTTTTGGGCGAGCGCGTCGTCAATGACGGCTGCCGCATGGATGATGCCCCGTAGGGGTCCGATCTCCGTCGCGATCCGCGTAAACAGCGCCTGTACCTGCACCCCGTCGCCGACATCGCAGGGCAGACAGTGCAGATCGACGCCCGCCGCCGTCATCGCCGTCAACGCTTCTTGGCCGGCCGCATCGGGACGTGCGGAGCGGCTGACCAGCACCAACCGTCTCGCACCCTTGGTCACCAGCCACTGCGCCGTCTCCAGCCCGAAACCGGAGAGTCCGCCGGTGACCAGATAAACACCGTCGGCAGACAGACGAAGACTCGCCCCCCCATGGCGCGAGGGCGGCGCGGCAGGGGTGAAGGGCGGTGCCATATCGATCACGATCTTGCCAATCTGCCGCGCCTGCTGCATATGCCGGAACGCTTCCACCACCCGTGCCGCCGGGAAACGGACCATCGGCAGCGTAAAGAAACCGTCTTGCGCAAAGTGTTCCATGATCGCCGTGAGCAGCCGCTGCGTCAGCGCCGCTCGCCCCAGCAGCAATTGATCGGCATCGATCCCGAAATAACTCAGATTATTGCGGAAGGGACGCAGACCCACGGCGGTATTTTCGTAAAAATCCCGTTTCCCCAGTTCGAGGAAACGTCCAAAAGGCCGCAACACCTGTAGATTTCGGCGTATCGCCTCGCCGGAGAGGCTGTTGAGGAGCACATCGATACCGGTGCCGCCCGTATCGCGCAGAATCGCCTCGGCAAAGTCGAGGGAGCGGGAATCATAGACCCGATCCACCCCCAACAGGCGCAGAAAATCTCGCTTTTCCGGAGAACCCGCCGTCGCAAAGATTTCGGCGCCGAGCTGCTGCGCGATCTGGATCGCCGCGATACCCACGCCGCCGGCGCCGCCATGGATCAATACGCGTTCACCGGCTTCCAGCCGCGCCAGTTCGCGTAACGCGTACCAGGCGGTGAAGAACACCGTAGGAATCGTCGCCACCGCCGCCATGTCCATGCCCGGTGGCAATGCGGCGATGGCCATTTCCGATGTCTGCACATGGGTACTGAAACTGGCGGGGGCAAAGCCGAGTATCGCATCCCCCGGTGCCCAGCGGGTCACCCGCCGCCCCACTGCGACGACCCGCCCGGCGAACTCGAGCCCCAGACCGGGGCCGGAGAAACCGTTTTCGAGGGCTTCATCGGAAAGCATGCCCAAGGCGTACATCACATCGCGGAAATTGAGCCCCGCCGCGGCCACGGCCACCTCTACGGCATCGTCAGCAAGGACCGGGCGTGGAGGATCAGCCCATTGCAAATTGCGTAGCTGGCCAGGCAGCGAAAAACCCAATTGCCGGCGGGAAGATGCCTGCATCGGGTCTGCCACCGCTGGCGAGGTCAGTTCTTGTACCCGTGGGGCATACCGCCGGCCCTCGGTATCAAAGACCAGTTCAGTCTCCGCGCCGGGATCGAGCAGCGCACCGACGACGGCCGCCACCGTCGCCGCCGTGGGTGTCGCCATCCCCCAGTCGATCAGGCGCAGTGCCCATTCCGGCCACTCGTTCTGCAGGCTGCGGGCAAAGCCGCAGAGCCCCGCCGCATCCAGCGCCGACAAATCGGCCGATGGTTCATCGACCAGCGGACAAGTCGCGCGGACACCACCCGCCGTCAGCACAAAGACGGGCGCCACATCCGCCTGACTCACGCCCCACAAGCCCAAAGTGCGGAGCATCTGACAGGATCGCGACAGCATCGCCGGCGAGAAAGGAGTCGTCAGCGCAGACCGCTCCAGATAGATCACCCCCGCCCAATGCTTGTCCCCCGCTTTTTCGGTCAGAACAGCCGTCAGTGCGGCTTCAGAGCCGGCGGCAATGAAATGGCACTCAGCGCCAGCCGCCGTCAGCGCCGTCCGCAGCATCGCCACCCCCGGCACGTGCTCCGTTCCCGGCGTGCCCACCAGCAACCAGCGTCCGGCCGCGGAACGGCTTTCCGGCACCGCCTCCACCGATGCCGTTTTACGCAGCAACAAGGCGTATGCACCCGGACCGTCCCCTTCCGCACCCAAGACCATGCATCCGGCGAAACCACGGTCCTCCAGCCACTGTCGGCACTCCGTCATACCCATCAGAGGCGGACCGGACGCGTCCACCGTCCGCCACCAGGGTTCCGGATGCACCCCCTGTACCAGCAAGACACCCTCCGCGGCCACACAGTCCACGGCGCACTCCAGCATTTGCAACTGCACCTCCTTATCGGCCACATCCAGACGCAACCATGCCAGATGCACCACAGGCCGGTTTTCATCCCGCAGATGGAGGGTCGTCCACGGCGCCGTCGACGATGCCTCGGCATCATTCAACCCTGCCTGATAGAGCGCGCAGCGGACATCTCCCCCCACGTCCGCCGCGAGCGCCGGCAACCACTCCACCGCCGAATGGCTGATCTCCAGTAGCCCCAGGCGCTGGCCAGCGGATAACGCCACCCGCAACGCGGCGACCATCGCACGCAGTCCGGCCAGCATCGACGGGGTCAGGGTCTGGAGAATGGCCGGATAAGCGGCCGTCGCGATCCGGGGCCATGTGCCCGACTCTCCGCCACCGGACTGATGCAAGCCCCAGCGCCCGACCTGCAGGGTGATCGGGAAAAACTCCGGGTAATCCTGCAGCAGGGTCTGCCAGATATCCGCCGCCGCAACCTCCTCGTCCCCCTCTGTCGAGGATTTCGCCCCATAGGCTTGCAGCAGCCCCTCCACCAGCGGCGAAAACTCCTCGACATAACGCCTGGCCGCGGCGCTATCCGCCAGCGCATCGGTCAATAGCGTGTGTAGAGCCGCCAGATCGAGCGGAATTCGCGCGTCGGCACCCCCCGCCAACGGTACCGGCGTCAGCCTGCTGTGCAAATAGCGCAGACGCTCGGCGTCGCTGCGCCGCAGGCGCACCCGGCGCAGGCGCACCCCCTCACATCGTACCACCACCCTGCCTCGCCCATCGGTCAGGGCCGCATCCGCCAACAGGGACTGTGGCGAGCGGCGCAGCAGCCGTACGGACGCCCAGAGTATTTCCTCCGCCGCCGCCCGCAGGCTCAGCCGCTCGATACGCACCGGCACAAAACCCCAGCCAGCCTCTGCGCCCTCGGCAGCCAGCAGATTCACAAAAAGCTGCAATGCCCCATCGAGCAATGCGGGATGCAACAAATAATCCGCGGCATCCGCCGGCGCCGGCAGCGCCAATCGCGCCAGCACGCCGTCCTCTTGCAGCCATCCCGCCTGTACCGACTGAAATCCCGGACCATAGTGGAGACCGGCGATATCCGCCAGGCGATAGTGCTGCGCCGCGTCAAAATCCGGGAGCCGGGAGGGTGGCACCGGGAGTTCCTGAAGCGTATCCATTTCTGCGCCGGCACTGCCCTGGCGAATCCGCCCTTTGCCGTGGAGCGTCCAGCCCTCCTGCAACAACGGACGCGCTTGAATCGTCGCCCCCCCCTCCTCGTCCACGCTGACGCGCAGCACCTTGCTGTCATCGCCATCGATGAGCAGCGGCGCCACGATTTCCAGATCCTCGATGACGAGATGCGCGGAACTCGCAAAGCGCTCGCGCGCCGCCGCCAGCAGCAACTCCACGTAACCCGCTCCGGGAAAGACTACGCCGTCTCCCACCCGATGATCCGCCAGAAAAGGCCATCGCGCCGTATCGATCTGCTGCTCCCATTCTCCGGCATGGCCAGCAACCGGATGTCCCAGCAACGGATGCACCGAATAAGCAGTGAGCGTCCGCGCCGACTCGCTGGTGACCGTATGCCAGTGATGTTCCCGCTCCCACGGATAACGGGGCAAATCGACCGCCGGGGCCGCTACCGGGTAATACCGCTGCCAATCCGTCGGCACCCCGGCCACCCAGAGCGCAGCCGCCGCCTGCGCCAACACCTGGGCATTCTCCTCGCCACGGCGCAGCGTGGTGATGATTCGCCCATCCCGCTCTGCCACATTCAGCGCGTCCTGCACATAAGCGCGCAGCACCGGATGCCCGCCCAGTTCGATAAAGATATTCCATGACTGCAGCAACCCGTCGATCGCCTGCTGAAAACGCACTGGCTCGCGGATATTCCGCCACCAGTACGTCGCGTCCAGCGTCTCTTCGGCAAGCACCGCGCCGGTCACCGTCGACAGCAGCGGGATACGCGCCGCCATCGGGTGCAGTTCCGCCAGACTGTCCAGCAGCGCCGCGCGGAAACCATCCATCTGCGGACCATGAAAGGGATAATCCACATCCAGGCGCTTATGGCCCACGCCCAGATTGCGCAATCGCCGCTCCAGCGCCGTCAATGCATCCTGGGCGCCCACCACCGTCGACCCGCGCGAGCTGTTCCATGCGGCAATGGAGACCCTGTCCGCCAGAGCCCAGTCCCGCAACCACCCCATGACCGTATCCGCGTCAGCCGCCACTGCCGTCATCTGCCCCAGTCCCCGCGACTGGCTCTGCAAACGACTACGCTCATAGATCACCCGGACGGCATCCGCGAGATTCAAACCGCCACAGGCCCATGCCGCCGCCACTTCACCAACGCTGTGCCCGGCCACCGCCACCGGTTCGACTCCCAGCGCGCGCAAGCACTCCGTGGCCCCCACCTGGAGCGCAAAAAGCGCCGGCTGGGCGAATTCCGTCAGCGCATAGCGTCCCTCACCGAGCAAGCCCGCCAACTCATCCCGCAAAGCATAACCCGCCAGTGGCAGGAAGATCGCGTCTATCGCCGCCAGCGTTTGTGTAAACACCGGCTCATTCAGCAGGGCCCGGCCCATGCCCGCCCACTGGCAGCCATTTCCGGAATAGAGGAATACCGGGCCGCGCGGCGCTTCCAGTCCGCGTCCCAGCGCGGCCGGAGACGCATCCTCACCGGCGGCAAAAGCGCGCACATCCGCTGCCAGATCGGAGCCGTCACCCCCCCAGAACAGGGCGCGCTGACCCAAGCGCTCGCTCCGGAAGTTCGCCTGATAGCGGCAGGCGTAATCCTGCTCCGCCACCCCCGTCAGCACCCCGGCGAAATCCGCCGCCACCTGTCGCAAAGCGGTCGGCGTCGCCGCCGACAGCAACAGCGGCCAACGCCGCGCACGGCGCATCTTTCCGGGTAAACGCACCCGCCGCCGGGGCTCCGCCGCCCGCTCCAGTACCACATGGGCATTGGCGCCGCCGAAACCGAAGGAATTCACCCCGATCGTCAGCGGCCCTGCGGCGCGCAAGGGGCGCGCCGCAGTCACCACCTCCAGGCCGAAATCCGCCAGCGGCAGACGCGGATTCAGTCGCGTCACACCGATCGTCGCCGGTACGGTCCGCTGCCGCAGGCAGTGAATGGCCTTCAACAACCCAGGCACCCCCGATGCCGTCTCCATATGCCCCAGATTGCTCTTTACCGAGCCCAGCGGCAGCGGGTTGCCGGCGCGCCGCCGGGCGCCCAGTGCGCGACCAATGGCCTCCACTTCCAGGGGATCGCCAACCGCCGTGCCGGTACCATGCGCCTCGATATAATCCACCGCATCGGGATCGATGCCCGCCGCCGCATAAGCCGCGGTGAGCAAGGCCGCCTGCGCCTCCACCCGTGGTATGGTCAACCCCGCCTTGTGTCCATCCGTATTGATGGCGGTATGGGCCACCACCGCCAGGATGCGATCCCCGTCGCGCAGCGCCGCCGCATACTCCTTGAGCACGAAGACTCCACCACCCTCCGCGCGCACATAGCCATCCGCCGCCGCGTCAAAGGGGCGTGAGCGGCCATTGGCAGAAAGCATGGACGCTTTGGAAAAAATCAGAAAACCAAAAGGATGCAGATGCAGATTGATGGCCCCGGTCAGCGCCAGATCGCTCTCACCGTGCAACAGCGACTGGCAAGCCTGATGAAAAGCGACCAGTGCCGAAGAGCAGGCCGTATCCACCACCATGCTCGGCCCCCGCAGATCATAAAAATAGGACAGGCGATTCGCCGCAATGCTCGCCGTCGAACCCGTCGCCGAGTTCGCGCCGATGACCGCCAAGTCATCGGCCATCCGGTAGGCGTAATCGGTACTGGCGAGACCGATGAAGACGCCGCAACGGCTCCCGCGCAAGCGGGAAACCGGGAAACCGGCATGGGCGAAAGCCTCCCAGCTCATCTCCAGCAGCAGGCGCTGCTGTGGGTCCATGGCCGCCGCTTCGCGCGGGGAAATGTGAAAAAACCCCGCATCGAAGCCGGCCACATCCCCCAGTGAACCCGCCGCAAAGGTCACCGAGCTCCCCGGATGGGCGCGTGACGGATGCTCGAGACCGTACTGCGCCCAGCGGTCCTCCGCCACCCGCGTCACCAGATTTCGGCCCGCCAGCAAGTCTTCCCAGAAGGCGGCATCCGATGTTTGCGGCAAGCGCGACGCATAGCCAACGATCGCGATTTTTTTATTTTTCATAAACGGCTCACGAAGTTTTCGAATTCAGAAAAGTGATCAGACCAGCTGGGTACCGAAAATCCTCGCAAACGATGCAATTGCGCCTCTCGTCGCGCATTCGCGGGTTGCGCATAATCCTGAATCGCCCCCAGCCACGCGTCCTCATCGCCCAGATCGAGATAATCCGGCACCAAGCCCGCCATCTCACGAAACACCGGCAACGGGCTCGCCAGCACCGGCACGCCCAAATCCATCGCCTCCAGCAGCGGTAATCCGTAACCCTCCGCATGAGAAGGAAAGAGCATGGCGCGGGCATGGCGCAAATAATGCCCGAGCCGGGCATCGTCACAATCCGTCATCAGATGCACACGCTGTTTCAGTCGCTCGTCGGTCATCAACCGATGGACCACCCCACCGCACATCCAGCCGATTTGCCCGATGACCAAGAGGTGCGGAATTTCCGCAGCGCTCCATTCGTCCAGCATGCGTTGCCACAGATGCAGCACGAACGCATGGTTTTTACGGGGCTCCAGCGTCCCCACCATCACGAAATACGGCTCCGCCACCGCGCCCGGCTCCGCCTCGCAGGCCGTCCAGTACTTTTTGGCGCCCAGCGGGATGACCGCCACCGGCGGCACCGCTGCCCCCACCTGCCGGGCATGGTCGTCGAGCATCTCCGCCGTATGCCGGGAATTGCTCACGATCCCCTCTGCCGCCCCCAGAATCAAGTCCATTCGCCGCACATGACGTTCCGCCGCGCCCGCCTGACAAAATTGCGCGTGGGTAATGGGAATCAGGTCATGGACCATCACCAGCAAGCGTATGTTCTTACGGCGTAGCCAGCCAAGATAACTCCGCCGGTCCAGCCCGCTGTGCCCCATATTGAGCACCCAGCTCCCGGCAGGCACCGCGCGCAGCGGCCATTTGAGCAGGCCCCCCAGGATACCCTCCAAACTGGCAACACGCTGGCCATCTTCCCAGCCCGCCAGCCCGTCGAAAAGCGCCACGGAAGCCGGTGGAGACAAGCCCACCGCGACACCACCCCAGATCACCATGGCCTGCGCCCGATGATGAAAATGCCGCACGTAGGCGAGACACACGCGGTCCACTCCGGTCGGCATTCGCCTTCGCGTCAGGCGGTGCAGCAACCGAGTCACATCCAGAAAAACCGGTGCATCACCAAATCCACTCATGCGCGATTCCTAAGGGACCACACCCGCCGTCGTCAGACCCTGAATCGGATAGACCATCTCCACGATCAGCCCCAGGAACTTCTGCAGATCGGTGATCGGCGCCGAAGCCACATAAATCAGATCATGATTTTGAATCGGAAACGTCTGTGCCGCGAAGAGGGTGGCCGGATTGCTGAAATCAAAACGGAATACCACCGGCACTTCGCCATTGGCAAGGGTCTGCACGGGTTTCGGCCAGTGTGGCAGCAAAGACGGCTTCTCCAGGCGGAACACGAAGACCGCCTTGGCATCGGCCTGATTGCCATTGAGCCCCCCCGCCTGCGCCAAGGCCTGGGCCAGGCTGATGCCCGAGGCCTGAAAGTCCACTTCCTTGGTCTCTTTGGTGGCGCCCATCACGGTCACCTGCAAGGGTTTATACAGTGCCGTCAGCACATCGCCACCGCGCAAAGAAACATCCTCACGGGGATTGCGGATGACTTCCTCCAGGGGCAATTGCAGCACTTTGCCGCCGCGGGACAACTGTATGGTCACCTTGTTGACCGGCTTGACCACGCCACCCGCCGCCGCTATGGCCTGCAGTACGCTGACCCCGCCCGGAATCATGGGCACCATGGTGCTCTTTTTCACGTTGCCCACCACCGTAATGCTCTGGGCATGATTCTTCACCAACCGCACCACCACCTGCGGATCGTGGGCCATGTGAATCAGCCGTTCACGGATCTCGGCACCAATCTCATTCAGCGTTTTGCCGGTACAAGGAATCTTGCCCGCGAAGGGCATCGTGATATCCCCGTCGCTCCCCACCATCTGCGCAGGGATGGACGTCATCATGGACCCCGAGAGCTTGCTCATGGAAGAAACTCCCGTGGCAAACAGCATGGCGGGCGGCGCTTCCCAAATGTACACCTGCAGCGTATCGCCGGGCCCGACGGTGTAACGGAGGGGATTGGGGTTGGTGAAATCCTTCAATGCACCCAGATTCGACTGATCCATCTCGTCTTTCATGTAACGAGACATGGCGTAATTCACATCCACCAGTTGAATCCCCGCCAGGATCTTGTTGTGTGCCACATCATCCACATTGCCCGCGCGAGGGCCGGAATACGGCATGTAAGCAGCGCAGCCGGAAAGACCGGCGGCCAGGAGGCCCAGCGCAAACACTTTGGTCCCCATGCTCTTTAACACTTTTTTCAACGATCCTCCGATGGAGATTGAGATGCGCGTGATGCTCAACCAATTCATTCGTTTTATAAGCGTACAGAAATTTACTGATCAAGTCAGCACCCAATGTGCAATGGCGCCATAAAGGCTACCAAAGCCGTCATGATAACGGCAACCGGGCAACCCCCCTGAATTCTTTACACCGGATCGTCATGATCCAGGCCGCTGCCGTACCCGTAAGCACCGCCCTCCTGCGGCATCCAATTGACATGGCCGCCGCTCTTGGGGATCATGGATGGGGCTTGTCATAAGGAATTTCTGTGCTGCAATCCGCCTGGAACCGGGTCAAGAACCTCAACAAACTGTTTATCTATGTGGTGCTGCTGCCGACGGGTTTATCCATCCTGTACTTCGGTCTCATCGCCTCGCCGGTGTACATCAGCGAATCCGCCTTCGTGGTCTACAGCCCCAGCCAGCGGATCAGCAGTTCCGGCCTCGCCAGCCTGCTGAGCGGGCTGGGTGGCAGCAACTCCACCAGCGCGGCGGAAACCATCCATGCCTATGTGGCTTCCTGGGATGCCATGATGGCCCTCAACAACGCCTATAATCTCAAAAAAGTCTACGGCAACGACAACATCGACATCTTCGACCGCTTCGGCGGCGTCTTCTTTCCCCATAGCAGCTATGTCAAGCTCTTGCGCTATTACCAGTCCATGGTCACCGACAACCTGGACAGCACCAACGGTATCACCAAGCTCAAAGTGCGCGCTTACGGCGCGGAAGATGCGCGCAAGATCAACGCCTTCCTGCTGCAAAAAAGTCAGGATATCGTCAATCGGCTCAACAAAAGGGCAAGAGTTGAAGGGGTTTACTACGCGCAGAAAGACGTCACCACCGCCGAGCGAAAGCTGCGGGATACCACCATAGCGCTCGCCAACTACCGCAACCAGCACGGCGTTTTCAACCCTCCCGCCCAATCGGCTTTGCAACTGGGCATGGTTTCCAAACTCCAGGATCACCTCATCACCCAAAAAACCCAGCTCGATGCCATCCTCACGCACGCCCCCGGTAACCCGCAGATACCGGTGCTACAAAGCTCCATCAAGGCGCTGCAAGGCGAGATACGGGCGGAAAACGCCAAGGTCACCGGTTCCAAACAATCGCTGGCCAGCAAAGACACCGAGTACGAGCGCCTGAGCGTCAACCAGCTTCTCGCGCAGAAACTGCTGGAAGCGGCGGTGACCTCTCTGGAGCAGGCGCGCCTTACGGCGCAGAAGCAGGAACTGTATCTGGAGACCATCAGCAGGCCGAATCTGCCCGATGCACCGCAGGAGCCGAAGCGCTTTGAAGATGTTCTGGCCGTATTGCTGGTGTCGCTGATGTTCTGGGGCGTGCTCAGCATCTTGTTTGCGGGTATACGGGAGCATCATGAACGCTGATCACCGTCTGACCTTCCGGGATCAGTTGCGGCTGCAGGGGCGGGTGATTTGGGCGCTCACCCTGCGAGAGACCGTTACGCGTTTCGGGCGCGAGGGACTCGGCATGCTATGGATGATTGGCGAACCGGCGCTGTTTGTGGTCGGGGTGATGATCATCTTCTCATTTATTGATTCCGGTTATCCTTACGGTATTAGTCCTGCAGAATATCTGGCAGTGAGCTACCCCACCCTGCTGTTCTGGAGAAATGGTACCGGCAGGGTGACCGGAGCCATAGAGCAAAACCGATCCTTGCTACATCATCAGCCCATCCGGCCCATGGACATCCTCTATGCGCGAATACTGCTGGAGTTCGCCAGCGGGATGGCGGTGTTCCTGTTTCTCTTTCCGATCTTCATCGTCGTGGGCATATGTCATTTACCGAGCAATCTCCTGATCATGGCGGTCGGTTATCTACTGATCATCTGGTTTTCCTTTGGTTTCGTGCTCATCATGGCGGGTCTTGCCGAACTCAGTGAAACTATCGAAAAAACCTCTCATATCATCTTGTATTTGATGCTACCGTTTTGCGGCGTTTTTTTTCCCACATTTCTGGTGCCGGAACCCTATCGGAGTTATTTGCTCTACTTTCCATTGATCGATGCGGTGGATTATTTTCATCATGGTTACTTTGGCCCGACAGTGCCCAGTTATTATCATCTGGGATATACCGTGCTTGCGTTGTTGGGAATGACCTTGTTTGGCTTCGCTATTTCAGGGGTGGCCATCCGTCGGGTAAAGGTGACGTGAGCGCGGCGATGTCGCAGTTTCATGGTTCCTCGAAAAATATGAATTGGGCAATAGCCACCTACGAGGAACCATGAAACAAGAGTTCAGCGCGCCAATTTTCATCCACTCGATGTTTCGCACGGGTAGCACATGGCTTTTCGACCGTTTTCGTCGAGCACAAGACCAAAATTACTGGTGTTACCAAGAACCTTTCCATGAAATGCTCATCCATTTGAAAGATCAACCGGAGTTGGTTCTTGGTATTCATGACGATATGAGCACATCGTTGCGACACCCGGCACTGAATAAGCCCTACTTTTACGAATGTTACGCCATTCGCGAGCACATAAGCGATAGTTTTCAAAAGTGTATCAGCTTTGATAGTTTTTTTGACTCTACTGTCTGTCCGGCATTTGATGAATACACCGCCAAACTCATTCGTCATGCGCCTGGCCGTCCGGTGCTCCAATGTTGCCGATCTTATGGCAGACTTGCTCACCTCAAGCAACAGTATGGTGGCGTTCATATTTACTTATGGCGCAATCCTTGGGACCAATGGTGGTCCTATCAAATCAACGATTACTTTGACACGGCCTCCATTGCCATTACCAATGCACACAATCCACCCCAGGTTATTGCCCTATTACGTGAAGAATTGGGCTTCCCCCAAGTACGGGAAGCCAGCTTTTCAGATGAATACAAACAATTGTTACAGATTCCAGTCAGCGCACAAAACCGTTATCTGATCTTCTACACGCTCTGGCTTTATAGTTTGATAGAAAATCGTTCTCTTGCTGATTGCGAAATAAACGTGGATAGTCTTAGCAATGACCCTGCCGCGCTTGCAAAAACCAAGGAACGTCTTGAAGAGTTGAATGTTACCGATATTGATTTATCATCCTGTAACATTCCGCAATTCTATTTTGGCGACGAGGACAAGAAATTCTTTACTGCTGCTGAACAGCGAGCGCATAAATTGTTCGCCTCGGCAGGATACGCTATTAGCGTCCTGCATGATGCGATACAGCTACAACATACGTCTCAGCCGGTTGTCCGCCGCCGCTATCCAGAGATAGGACAGGGTGGCGAGCGTGCACGTGTTGCCGCATTGCGTTTTGCGAATGGCAAAGCCGAGGCTCAGCTTGCTCGGGCGCATGCCGAGCGCGTGGCTGTCGAACTGCAGCATGCACATGAACAGGCTGAAGGGCTCTTACGTACTGAAGTTGAAGAGACACGCAGCCAGCTTGATAAGACGGTGGCAGACGCGCAAACCCGAGAGCGTGCGCTGCGGGAAGATAGCGAGCGGAACCTTGCGATAATACGTGGCGAGGCTCAGCGCGATATGGAACAATTAAGCGCTGAACATCAAGCGGTCCGACAGGTGCTTCTCGAGCGTGAGCGCGAGTACGCCGCACAACTGGCTGATCAGCAAGCGAAGAGCCAACAAGCACTAGAAGATGCGCAACAATTGCACGAACGACGCGAAGCACGTTTAGTCGGTGAGATAGAGGCAGCGCGCGCTCAAAGCCAGGCCCGCGAAATTGCGTTGCGTGAAGATGAGCAGGCGCGTGAGGCCGAACTGCAGCAGGAAATCGCCACTGTGCGCCAGATGCTGGATCATGCTCGCGCCGAGGCCCAGGCTCGGGAAACGGATCTCCACACCCGCAGCGAAGCGTACATCGCCCAGGTCCGGGCAGATGCAGCAGCGCACATACAAATCTTCGAAGGCCGCGTTGCCCATCTGCACGCACAGGAAAGCGCTTTGCGTGCGGAGATGGCTCAGCACACCGCCTATGCTCAGGCACTGCTCGCCCGCATCGGCGCCATGCAATCCACTTGGTGGTGGCGGCTGTCGATGTTGTGGCGGCGTCCTTCACTCTGGTCTGCCGTCTCATGCCCTGCACCGTTACCGCGCGGGTTTCACGCCCGCATGGGCGAACTCGCCCATGCGGCGACGGTGTCACCGCAAAGTGTGCAAGCCGCTTGCATATCCACCGGCAGTGGCGAACATCTTAACCTTGCTCTACCAGAACAAAAAGGACTCGCCATGCCGATCCAGAACATCACCGAACTTTTCTCCCTCGACGGGCGTGCATTCATCACCGAAGCCTATCGCAACCTGCTCCAACGCGAACCCGACCTCAACGGCATGGCCTATTATCTTGGCCGTTTATCCATGGGGTATGGTAAAGCCCGCGTCATTGTGCAATTGGCCAAATCGACTGAATGCCGCCCGCATGAACAAATCCATGGGCTCAAACGACTCATCCAGGAACACAACAACGCCAGCCATTGGTTGTGGGGCTGGTTCGGTCGACATACCCGCATGCATATGGCACTGCAAAGCAGTGTCACGGCGCTTGCCCGCATCGAGCAGCGCATGGAAGGAGTCCACCACGCCATCAATGCCCAGAGCCAGCAAATGGAAACCCTGGCACGGCAGCACACCGAATCCCTGTGTGATATCAAGTCACTGATGCAGCAGACCATAGGCGGCCGGGCTGCCAAAAACGAACAGCCGCGCCTGCCGACAGAAACCGTTCGGCAGGTTTTTCGTGAAATTCTCGGCCGAGAACCGGAAAGTAGTGACGTGGTTGATGAGCACGCCCAACTGGGCACGATCGAGGCACTGTGTCAGGTACTGATGAATTCCAAGGAATTTATGTCGCGTGAATCTGAGAATATAAATGAGAATATAAAGAAGTTAGACTTAGAAAAAAAATGGATGCTTTCGGTGTTAGTTTCTGAACTTATAATGCGAGAAATTTAGATGAAAGATAAGATTCTAATTGATATCCAGGGACTCCAAAGTATGGATTCCTCGCATAGAGGTGTAGGGCGCTACACGAAAGAAGTCGTTAAACGTATTATAGAGATGTCATCTGAACAATATGACTATCATCTACTTTTTAATTCTAGGATGAAGAACGATAGGAAATATATCGAATCAACTTTTGGCAACACGATAGCACAAAACAAACTGCATGCCATGTGTTGGTTGCCTCCCTCAGACTTCACAAATAACAGGAAAAATTATATTGCTGCAAGGATTTTTAGAGAAGCTATAATAGCCTTAATTAATCCGAGCATCGTGTTTTCAACAAATATGCAAGAGGGTTTTATTGATGGATTGGCAATAACAGGAATAAGCAACGCAGATAGCCGAAAATATGTAACGGTATTGCATGACCTAGTCCCGCTCTATTTTTACAAGGAATATCTTGGCGATAGAGCGCAAAGAGATTGGTATTTTGAAAAAATTACAGAATCTATGAAAAGTGACAGATTGGTGACTGTGTCAAAAGAAGCGTTTGAAGATATCTCATCAATTCTGGGTTGCGAGACCGATAGAAGACTTTCTTGGATCTATAATGGCTGCAATGAATCTTTTTCTTTGATAGGCAGAAAGAACCCAAAGGTAGGCGAGTTAACCAGATTTATATATTATGGCGGAACTGATAAACACAAAAATATAGAAATAATATTTGATGCAATAAACCTGCTGGCAGGTAGCGTAAAGGGAAAATCTGAGTTTTTGTTTGTTGGAAAAGATTTTGAGCCAGAGCGATCACTGTACTTCAAGGAAAAAATAACCCTGGGCAGTAAAATAAAATTTATTGGTTATCTTAGTGACGACGACTTGAGCGCGCTTCTTAAAGAATCCGATTGTCTTATTTTCCCGGCAATCAAAGAAGGCTTTGGTCTGCCAATAGTTGAAGCAATGGCGTCAGGACTGGCAGTGCTAGCATCTAACACAACAACTGGAAGAGAATTATTGGTCAATGATGATCTCTTATTTAACCCATATGATCCCAAAGATCTGGCACAAAAAATTACACGTATGGTTGAGTCCTCTTCTGCTTTGTATGATGCAAAACTGTATTGCAGGAATCAGTTTTCTTTGAATGGGTTTTCATGGGATGCTGTTTCAACTCATTTGATTTCAATTTTTGAATCCCTTTGTGGTGAGCCTGGAAAAAAGGTCGTTAGACATGTTTGCAGAAGCGATATATTTACTGACTTTGTTGCTCTATGCAAAGAGAAGGGGATAACTTTTACCTTTGATGAATGCAGGGCCATAGTGGATTCCTTCACTTTATCTACTCCAGGAAGTCCTGACACTATCAAGCAAAGGTTGTTTGTTGATCTATCTGTGATCCATAGTCACGATCACAAAACTGGAATTCAACGCGTGTCTCGCGCATTGTATTATAATTTACAGCTCGTTTACGATGGAGAGGTTATTCCTATATACTCTAATGACTTAGGAAAAAGTTTTTTTGTTTTTGATTCGCTTGATGATAACTATCGTGCGCCTATTGACGTGGTACCCGTCAGTTTCAATCCCGGTGATATCCTGATTTTAGTCGATCTGCATCCTGGTCTGACAATTAATTTATACGATTCTTCGGCGGCTAAATATATTAAAAACTTAGGGACAAGAATATATCATGTAGTTTATGATCTGTTGCCAGCTCTCCAGCCAGATAAATTCTGGCCTGAATTGATTTCTGAGTTCAGGGCATGGTTGAGTTCGATTCATAACTCGAGCGGTGTTCTATGTATTTCTAAATCAGTTGCCGACGAGCTTTATGAATACTATTGTGTTACCAAATCAAAAGAAAATGTGGAGTTACCTATCCACTGGTTCCACCTCGGTTCGGATATAAACAACAGTGCCCCAACGCGCGGTCTGCCTGCCGATACGGCTGAAGTGTTTACTCGTCTGCGGGCTTGCCCGAGTTTTTTGATGGTGGGCACGATCGAACCGCGAAAGGCATACTCACAGACGCTAGCCGGCTTCGACGAGTTGTGGGCTAAGGGCTCAGAAGTAAATCTCGTGATCGTCGGCAAGGAGGGCTGGAATTCCGAAGTGCTGCTTAATCGTTTGCGTAACCATCCTGAGCGTGGCAGGCACCTTTTCTGGCTAGAGCAAACTAGCGACGAATATCTTGAAAAAGTATATAACGCATCGACCTGTCTGATCGCCGCAAGTTACGGCGAAGGCTTTGGGCTACCGCTCATCGAAGCCGCTCGCCACGGCCTACCCTTGTTAGTGCGCGACATTCCGGTGTTCCGTGAGGTGACGGCAGGACACGCCCACTTCTTCGCTGACCAGCCAGAACCGCTGACGATTAGCGAAGCGGTGGAAACCTGGCTCGAGCAATACCGGCAGGGCAAACACCAGCGCAGTGATGCCATGCCGCACCAGACATGGAAAGAGAGCGCTCACCAAGTCCTCAACGCTATTCTGGGTACAACCGCTCCCTACAAAACCTGGCTACCCGACGGCGTGCGCCACTACCCGGATTCCGACCCGCGCTTACACACCGATGTTGGTAAACGGGGTTGAACCTCCGATGCTTTTTCGAACAACGTTTGGAAGAGGCTGTACCGGATCGCGAGGAGACCAAGGCGTAACCGTCTAACCGACCCACCTTCCCAAATTTTGTGACCTTACCGATCCTGAATTGCATTCAGCGAGGAGGGATGGCTATGACGAAGGACGAGAAGGCCGCTTATTGGCGGCAACAGGTAGACGGGTTTCAGGCGAGCGGCCTTTCCGTCAAGAATGACTGTGCGCAGGAAGGGATCGCCGTAGCCACCCTTATGTCTTGGAACCAGTCCCTGTGGATTGGTACCCTTCGGCTGATCCCCGGAGCGAGGCGGGCAAGACTGGTTGTCACCCAAGGAATCAATCCTGTAATGCAGATTAATCGCTCGTCTCACCTTTGCCACCCGTTCGGACGGTATCCAAGGCCTGCCCTGGGCAAGAGCCTGCACAGATAAGGTTGAACCGGCATGGTCCGTAGATCGCCGTTATCTTTTCAAGGAGGTTGGCATGACTCATCCTACCCTATTCGTTGGCATCGACGTGGCCAAGACCAAATTCGATGTGGCTCTCTTGAACGCTGAGGGCAAGTATCGCAGTAAGGTCTTCCCCAACACACCCGTTGGACATCAGCAGTTCCTGGAGTGGCTGACCAGGCACGACGCCCAGGAAGCCCATCTTTGCATGGAGACCACGGGCGTCTACGGGCGGGACCTGGCACGCTTTCTGGCGCAACAGCAGATCCTCATCAGCGTGGTCAACCCGGCCCAGATCCATGCCTTCGGCAAGACAGAACTGACCCGGGCCAAGATGGACAAGGCCGATGCCCGGCTCATTGCCCGGTATTGCCGGATGCACCGTCCTGCGCCCTGGGTGCCGCCGGCTGAGGAGATCGCCACCCTCCAGGCCCTGGTTCAACGTCTGGAGGACCTCCTGGCACTGCAAACGATGGAGAACAACCGACTGGAAGCCGCTACAGGGCCAGCGCGGGAGTCCGTGGAGGCCGTCCTGCAATTTGTTCATCAGCAGATCGAGATGCTACGCCTGCAGATCGAGATCCATATCGATAAACACCCCGATCTCAAAAACCAACAGGAGTTGCTGTCCAGTATCCCTGGTATTGGGGACAACACGGCCGCCACCTTGCTGGCCTTTCTTAGCCCCTTGGAGCGGTTCCACTCTGCCAAACAGGTGGTTGCCTATGCCGGCCTCAATCCCCGCATTCGCCAGTCGGGTCAATGGGCAGGAAAGACCCCTATCGCCAAGGCGGGGAATGCTTTGTTGCGCAAATCCCTCTACCTGCCGGCAGTGGTCGCCAAGCGGCACAACCCCATCATCGCATCCTTTTGCGACCGGCTATTGGCCCGAGGCAAACGCCCCATGCAAGTGGTGGTCGCCGCCATGCGCAAGCTCCTGCATCTGGCTTTCGGCGTCCTCAAGTCGGGGAAACCGTTTAACCCCAAATTGGGAGTTGCATAACGCCGTCCAAGACGGTATCTGCTTTTTGTCGCGCTGGTGATGGTTATTTTTTTCTGGGGACTCTACTGGGCGGTGTTTCGGCCGGAGCGTTTGCGCCATATCCTTGTGGCCGTGGATGAACCGTAAACCTGACTCGCCAGTGCCCATCCCATCCCGGAATCTGTGGAGCCTCCTGGCGCCCGCTAGGCAACATACCGACCATATGGTATCTTGCTCACACCATCGTTCTGCCCGCCCGCACTGGGCGACGGGCAACATCTAAGGAGTGCGCGGATGTCCCCAACCAGCAAGGATCTTTTTTCCCCCCTCAAAATGGGTGTCTATACCCTGAAAAACCGCATCGGACTGGCGCCGATGACCCGCATGTCCTCGGAAAAAGACAGCATCCCCCGTCAGGACGTGTTGGATTTCCTGGTCCGGCGCGCCGAAAACGATGTCGCGCTCATCACCACGGAAGCCATCGTCAGCGATTATGAAAGCGCCCAGGGCTATCCCGGCCAGGCGCGCTTAACCACGCAGCGGCAAATTGACGCCTGGGCGCGGGTCAACGCCGGAATCCGTGCTGCGGGCAGCGTATCGGTACTGCAAATTTTTCATTGCGGCAGAATAGCCTGGAACGAGGTGAATCCCGCCCAGCGCACCATCGCACCCAGCGCATTGATCCCCAAACAGAACAACCCGCTGACCGGCGCGCCCTACCCCATGCCCGACATGATGTCATCCTTTGATATTGCGCATGTCATTCAGGGTTTTGTCGAAACGGTTAAAGGCGGCATTGCGGCCGGATTCGATGGTATAGAAATTCATGGCGCACACGGTTACCTGATTAACGCGTTTCTGTCCGCCTACAGCAACCAGCGTGCGGATCACTATGGCGGCAGCATCGAAAACCGCTTCCGCTTTGCCCGTGAAATCGTAGAGGCCGTGCGTCCGCATGTGCCTGCCGACAAATTGCTCTTTTTCCGGATATCCAACTGGGGGGTTGCGGATATGGAAGTTTCCCTGTTCGCCGATGCCGACGAATGGACAGAGGTGATTCGACTCCTGGATCAACTCCCCATCGACGCCATTTCGGTATCCACCTATCGCTTTAGCGACGAAGCCTTCGGGACCGGCAAGAATATGGCACAGTTGACCCGCAGCGCCACCCGGAAACCATTGCTGATCTGCGGCGGTATTCATGATCGGGACAGCGCCGAGGCAGCACTGGCGGATGCCGATATGATCCTCTCGGGCAAATCCCTGTTACTCAACCCCTACTGGGTGAATGATCTGCGCGCCAACAAACCGATGGATGCCTACTCCTCCGAGCAGGCCAATATCGCCTACACCAAAGAGCCTTTACCCTGATCCGGGTTAAGCCTTCGGCAGGGTTACGCCACGCTGGCCCTGATACTTGCCGCCGCGGTCGGCATAAGACACTTCGCAGACCTCGTCTGACTCCAAAAACAGCACCTGCGCCACGCCCTCATTCGCATAGATTTTCGCGGGTAAGGGCGTCGTATTCGAGAATTCCAGGGTCACATAGCCTTCCCACTCCGGCTCAAAAGGCGTGACGTTGACGATGATGCCGCAACGGGCATAGGTGGATTTACCCAGGCAAATGGTCAGCACATTACGCGGGATGCGGAAGTATTCCACCGTGCGCGCCAAGGCGAAGGAATTCGGCGGGATAACGCAGGTATCACCGGTAAAATCGACAAAAGAGTCCTCACTGAAACTCTTCGGATCGACAATCACGCTACGGACATTGGTAAAGACCTTGAACTCACCCGCGCAACGAATATCGTAGCCATAGGAAGACAAACCATAAGAGATAATGGGGTTTCCCTCGATCTGCCGCACCTGACGCGACGAAAAAGGCTCGATCATCCCGTGTTCTTCCGCCATGTGGCGGATCCAGCGATCGGATTTGATGCTCATGGCGGAGACTTCCTGTAAGCGGTTGCGAATCAGCGGTTCTGGACGACGATGTTGGGGAACTTGTGGCTGTGATCGACCGCCTGAAGCGCCAGCCGCCCGGCCACATGACGCGCGAGCTCCAGATAAATTTTGGCGAGACGGGAATCCGGCTGCGCCACCACTGTCGGCGCGCCATTATCGGCTTCGTTGCGGATGCTGCGATCCAGCGGTATCGCGCCCAAAAATTCCACCCCATCCTGTTCGGCCATGGCCGCTCCGCCGCCGTGACCGAAAATGTCGTCCTCATTGCCGCATTTCGGACAGATATAAAAACTCATGTTCTCGATGATACCGAGAATGGGAACACCCACTTTCTCGAACATCTTCAAACCCTTGCGGGCATCCAGCAAGGCGATGTCCTGCGGTGTCGTGACAATCACCGCCCCGGAGACCGGCACCTTCTGGGCCAGGGTCAACTGGGTATCGCCGGTACCCGGCGGCAAATCCACCACCAGATAATCCAGCGCACCCCAGCGGGTATCCGAGAGCAACTGCTCCAGCGCCTGCATGACCATGGGTCCGCGCCAGACCATGGGGGTTTCCTCGTCAATGAGGAAACCGATGGACATCGCCTTGATGCCATGCCCTTCCATGGGCTCCATTTTTTTCCCGTCCTTGCTGGTGGGCTTACCGGAGATGCCCAGCATGCGTGGCTGGCTGGGCCCGTAGATGTCCGCGTCAAGTATACCTACCGCGGCACCTTCTCTGGCCAGCGCCAGCGCGAGATTCACGGCCGTGGTGGACTTGCCCACCCCACCCTTGCCCGAGGCAATGGCAATGACATTTTTAATGCCTTCCATCAGCTTGACACCACGCTGCACCTGATGCGAAAGAATGCGGTGCCCGACGGTGACCTGTGCACTGAGGCCATGATCATTCCGGATTTGTCGGGCCACCTCCTCGCTCAAACTGGTGGCCACCCCCAGGCTGGGGTAAGGCAATTCCAGTGTAACGGCAGCGCCATCAACGCCCTTGAGAACCCCCGCTGCTGCCAAATCTTTGCCCAGATAAGGGTCCTGCACTGCGCGTAGCGACTGCTCGACCTGTTCCCGCATCAATTCCGTCATTATCCATCCCCATCCGTGCCACGGCACGGCCAGCCATTTCTGCGCAAAAGCCCACCCAATCAGCGGGCAAGAAGCTCTTCCTTAGTGCGGCGCTTCAGCGCTGATGATCACTTCATGACGCTCTATGCCGCCTCCTTCACCAAAGGCATCTTTGGGCAGCGGGTTGGTGTGCGCCACCTTGAAATCCGCGCTGTTCATCCACGCCTCGAAGGCCGCCTGATTCGCCCAGTGGGTCAGCACCACATATACCCCGTTATCGCCTACGGGACGCAGGATTTCCATACGCACGAAACCCGGCTGCTTATCCACCTCGCCCGCCCGTCGCCGGAAGCGCTCCTCAAACTCCGCACGATACTCCGCCTTGACGGGAACCCGGTTCGCTACGACGTATTGCATGATGATGCTCCTCGTATATCAGATGGCATTCATTGTAGGGCAGACAAATCCTTCAAACCAAGAACATCCTGCATATCATACAGGCCCGGTGCTCTGTCCCGCAGCCAGTTGGCGGCACGCAAGGCGCCTTCGGCAAAATTCAGCCGGCTGGCGGCGCGATGGGTCAACTCCAGACGCTCTCCGGCCCCCGCCATCCATACCGTATGCTCACCGACCACATCCGCACCGCGCAGCGTCGCAAAGCCGATACTGCCAGCCACCCGGGGACCGGCAATGCCATTGCGATCCAGGCACTGGATGTCCTCCAGGCACTGGCCGCGCCCCGCCGCCACCGCCCGTCCCAAAGCCAGCGCGGTACCCGAAGGCGCATCCTGCTTATGCCGATGATGGGCTTCCACAATCTCCACATCATAACCCTCGCCGAGGGCTACGGTAATAGCGGGCAAAAAGGCCAGCAACACGTTGACACCAACGCTCATATTCGGTGCCAGCACCAACGGAATATGCCGGCTGGCGCTTTCCAGTTTCGCGCGCTGGGTCACGGAAAATCCCGTCGTACCCACCACGACCGGTTTCGCTGCGGCCACACAGGCCGCGACATGGGCCAGAGCCGCCTCTACCGGACCAAATTCGATGACCACATCCAGACCGGGCAGGGCCGCCGCCAAATCGGCGCTGACCGGCAGACCCAAGGCATGAATCCCCGCCAAACAGCCGGCATCCTCACCCAGATAGGCGGCCCCGCCGCGCCCCACAGCCGCGGCCAATTTCAGTTCCGGATGGTCGACAATGCCTTGCACCAGGGCACGGCCCATGCGTCCCGCTACAGCCGTCACACCCACCCGCCACACCCCGTTCATCAGAGCCCCATCTTGTCGAAGAAGTCTTTGGCCTTGTTCCACCAACTTTCCTGCTGGGGATGCTGGGTGTTATCGCCACCTTCCCGACCGAACTCCTCCAGCAATTCCTTCTGCCGCGCAGAGAGGTGTACCGGCACCTCCACCTGCACCCGGCAATGGAGATCTCCATTCAGTTTGCTGCGCACTCCCTTAATCCCTTTCCCACGCAGGCGAAAAACAGTGCCAGACTGAGTGCCGGGGGCAATCTGCACCTTGGCACGGCCCGTCAAGGTGGGGACTTCCAGTTCTCCACCCATGGCCATCGTCGTAAAGCTTACCGGGACGGCACAATGCAGGTCATCGCCATCGCGCTCAAAGAGTGCGTGCGGCTGCACCCGGACCTGAATGTAGAGATCGCCCGAGGGTGCGCCACGCTCCCCCGCCTCGCCCTCGCCACTCAGGCGAATACGGTCCCCCGTATCCACGCCAGCGGGAATCTTTACCTGCAAATCCCGGTTCTTGCGTACCCGGCCATGGCCATGGCAACTCACACAGGGATCGCGGATGACTTTGCCACTGCCACTACACTGCGGGCAAGGGCGGGTCACCGAGAAAAAGCCCTGGACCATCCGCACTTGACCCCGCCCACCGCAAGTC
Organism: Acidithiobacillus ferrianus; assembly: GCF_010378095.1. Classification (GTDB taxonomy): domain Bacteria; phylum Pseudomonadota; class Gammaproteobacteria; order Acidithiobacillales; family Acidithiobacillaceae; genus Acidithiobacillus; species Acidithiobacillus ferrianus. Next base: position 82,799 of record NZ_WNJL01000040.1, read on the forward strand.
TTGCAATCTTCCACCGCGCTCCCCGGTTTGGCCCCGGTACCGTGACAGACCTCGCAGGTCGCCGAACTGGGAATCTGAATGGTGACCTCTTTTCCAAGAGCGGCCTCTTCCAGGCTCAGTTCGAGTTCATAACGCAGATCGGCGCCGCGTCCCGGGTCCTGACCACGAACACCGCCGCCAAAGGCTTGCTCAAAGAGGTCACTGAAGACATCACCAAAACCGCCACCGCCAAAGCCGGCACTCTGCCCGCCTCCACCCCCATTGACACCCGCATGCCCATAGTGATCATAGAGTTGCCGTTTCTGCGGGTCGGAAAGCACTTCATAGGCTTCACTGATTTCTTTGAAGCGATTTTCCGCGTTCGCATCGTCCGGATTACGATCCGGATGATAACGCATGGCCAAACGACGGTAAGATTTTTTGATCTCACCGTCGTCCGCCGTGCGGGTGACTTCCAGTGTTTCGTAATAATCCCGTTTGGCCATCTTCTTTCCTAAAACAGGCGAGGGGCAGGGTCAGCGACCCTGTCCCCTCGCGACCGATGCCTATTTTACTTCTTGTCCACTTCCTCGAACTCCGCCTCCACCACGTCGTCCGGCTTGGCTTGGCCCTGCGCACCCGCGCCAGGTTCCGCTTCCGCCTGGCTGGCGGCAGCACTCTGCAGCAACGCCGACATAGCGGCCATCAGGGTGGCGACAGCCCCCTTGATCGCTTCCACGTCCTCACCCTTAGCGGCTTCTTCCACCGCAGTGATCGCTTCCGTCACCTTGGTCTTGTCGTGTTCAGGCGCCGCGGCATGTTCCTCCACCGCCTTGCGCGCGCCATGCACGCTGGCATCCGCCTCGTTGCGCGCCTCGATCAGCGCGCGCGCCTTCTTGTCGTCGGCCGCATGCGCCTCGGCCTCCTGAATCATCCGCTTGATTTCTTCCTCGGACAGGCCGGAACTCGCGGTGATCTTGATGGACTGTTCCTTGCCGGTTTGGTTGTCCTTGGCCGACACGTGGAGGATACCATTGGCATCGATGTCGAAGGTCACTTCGATCTGCGGCACCCCCCGCGGGGCGTTGGCAATATCCGTCAAGTCGAAACGCGCCAGGGATTTGTTGTCCCGGGCCAGCTCACGCTCGCCCTGCAGCACATGCACCGTCACCGCCGACTGGTTGTCCTCCGCCGTCGAGAAGATCTGCGACTTGCGGGTCGGGATGGTCGTGTTCTTTTCGATCAGTTTGGTCATCACACCGCCCAAGGTTTCAATACCGAGGGATAGAGGCGTCACATCCATCAACAGCACATCTTTCTTGTCCCCGGACAAGACCGCGCCCTGAATGGCCGCACCAATGGCCACCGCCTCGTCGGGGTTCACATCCTTGCGCGGTTCCTGGCCGAAGAAACCCTTGACCTTCTCCTGCACCTTGGGCATACGGCTCTGACCACCCACCAGGATGACATCGGTGATCTGGCTGGTCGCGAGGTTCGCGTCCTTCATGGCTACCCGGCAAGGCGCCATGCTGCGGTCGATCAGGTCTTCCACCAGCGACTCCAGCTTGGCACGGCTCACCTTCATGTTGAGGTGTTTCGGCCCACTCTGGTCCGCAGTGATGAAGGGCAAATTGACGTCCGTCTGCTGCGCCGAAGACAACTCGATCTTCGCCTTTTCCGCGGCCTCCTTCAGACGCTGCATGGCCAGACGGTCGCCGCGCAGATCAATGCCCGCTTCTGCCTTGAAGGAATCGGCCAGGTAGTTGATCACCCGGCTGTCAAAGTCGCCGCCGCCGAGGAAGGTGTCGCCGTTGGTGGAGAGCACCTCAAACTGATGCTCGCCCTCCATCTCGGCAATTTCGATGATGGAAATGTCGAAGGTGCCGCCACCCAGATCGTACACCGCAATTTTGCTGTCGCCCGGCTTTTTGTCCTCGCCGAAAGCCAGCGCCGCCGCCGTGGGTTCGTTGATGATCCGCTTGACCTCCAGACCGGCGATGCGTCCGGCATCCTTGGTTGCCTGTCGCTGCGCATCGTTGAAGTAGGCGGGTACGGTAATGACCGCTTCGCTGACGGTTTCGCCGAGATAATCTTCCGCCGTTTTCTTCATCTTCTGCAAGATGAAAGCGGAAATCTGCTGCGCGGAGTATTTCTTGTTGCGCACTTCCACCCAGGCATCGCCGTTGTCGGCCTTGATGATCTTGTAAGGCACATGCTTGAGGTCCTTTTGTACCTCCGCGTCGTCAAACTTGCGGCCGATCAGACGTTTTACCTCGTAAATGGTGTTTTCCGGATTCGTGACCGCCTGACGCTTGGCCGCTTCGCCGACCAGTACCTCCCCCTCCTCGGTGATTGCGACGATAGAAGGCGTGGTGCGTTTGCCCTCACTGTTTTCAATCACCTTGACCTTGTCGCCTTCCATCACCGCGACACAGGAGTTGGTGGTTCCCAAATCAATTCCAATCACTTTAGCCATTCTATCATCTCCTGAATATACAAAATCTGTCTGCCGTTCGTGGTGTTTACTCTGCCGCTTTGGATGCCTTGGATACGGACACCATGGACGGCCGCAACAGCCGGTCATGCATGATATAACCCTTCTGGTGTACCGCCAGAATCCGGTTCGCATCCCCTTCCGCTTCCACCATGGCAATCGCTTGATGCAAGTGGGGATCAAAACGCCCCTCGCTCATGTCTATGGGGACGATGCCCGCCTTTCCCAAGGCTTGCGCAAACAGCGTCAGCGTATTCTCCAATCCCTGTCGGAGTTGCGCGATGCCCTCGGCACCTTCCACGGGGCTGGCCAGCGCCAGTTCGAGGCTGTCCACCACCGGCAGCAATTCCCGGGCAAAGCGGTCCACCGCGTAATTGCGGGCATCCTCGACCTGTTTCTCATGACGTTTGCGTTGATTCTCCGCATCCGCCAAAGCACGCAGATAGTCGTTACGGTAGCCTTCCGCCTTTTCTTCCCAGTTCACTACCGCTTCGGGGGCCGATTCCACGGCGTTGGTCGGCGACTCCTGCTTCTCTTCTTCATTTTCATTCATCTGTGATCAACCTCGGACAGTTTGCGTCCCCAACGATATGGGGAAGAGGCCGGGGCTTTTCAAGGCCGGCCGGCATCAGGGTTGCGAGAGGGCACGGCCCAGCAATTGCGCCGTTCCATCCACCAATGGAATGATCTGCTGGTAAGGCATCCGCATCGGCCCGATCACTCCCAGCACCCCCACGACCTCGCCATCGACACTGTAGGGCGCGGACACGACACTGCAATCCGTGAGCGGCGCATAACCCGATTCCTCGCCGATAAAAATACGCACATCGCTCCCGCGCATACTCTCATCCAACAGGTGCACCAAGTCACGCTTCTGCCGCACCGCCACGAGAAGTTCGCGCAGGCGTTCGCTCCCCGCCAGTTCCGGCTGATCCAGCCATTGAAACTCGCCCTCGATAAGCATCCGCTGCTGATCTTCCTCCAGCATCTCCTCACCCAGCTCCATGGCGCTGCGCAGAACACGGTCCATTTCGTGGCGGGACTGTTGCAGATCCCGCTGCAGGTTATGGATGACCTCCTGAAGCGGTCGGCCACCATAAGTGGCATTGAAGAAGTTGGCGGCCTGCGCCAGATCCGCCGCACCCAGGGGATGCTCCGTGCGAATCAGCCGATTCTCCACATCCCCCTTGTCGGTGACAAAGATGGCCAGCACCTCGCGCTCGCGCAACGCGATAAAGTCCACATGCCGCAAAATCCTCGTCGCGCGCCGTGGCACCCGCACAAAACCGGCCATGTGCGTCAGTTCAGAAAGAATACCCGTGGCGGCATGCAGCACCTGCTCCGCATCCGGAGCGCGAAAACCGATACGGTGCACCAGCAAGCGGTTGGACTCTGCCGACAGCGGCACCACGCGCAACAACGCATCGACAAAAAAACGATAACCGACATGGGTGGGGATACGTCCAGCAGAGGTGTGTGGCGAGATCAGGTAGCCCTCGTCCTCCAGATCGGCCATGACATTACGCACAGTGGCCGGGCTGATATTGAGACCCGCGTCACGCGCCAGTTGGCGACTGCCGACCGGCACCCCCTTCGCGATGTGCTGTTCCACGAGAGATTTAAGCAGGTGACGGGCGCGCGCGTCCATGGCCATCAGCGCCTCGGCCCCAAGACACCCGTTCGCCTGCCCCACACATCGAGCAAAGCGAACCGCTGCAAAGAACGGCTAAACTTCACTGGCTTCACTGAAGGAATCATCCTTGGCACTCTACCATCACGAGTGCCAATAATTTAGCAAAAAATGATGGCGGCGCAAAGAATATCCCGAGGAATCCCCGCTGACCCGGGACAGGCCGTGGAAGGCGGGCCGGAAGCGGATCTATTTGATCTTGTCTTCCCGGTATATCACATGCTTCCGGGCCTTGGGATCGAACTTCTTCATCTCCAGCTTGTCCGGCTTGGTTTTCTTATTCTTGGTGGTGGTGTAGAAATGACCGGTACCGGCTGTGGATACGAGCTTGATCTTGTCACGCATGATAGTTCCTCAGATCCTTTCGCCGGCGGCGCGCAATTCAGCCAGAACGGCGTCAATACCTTTCTTGTCGATGGTACGAATGGCCTTGGTGCTTATCCGCATACGCACCCAGCGGTTTTCACTCTCCACCCAGAAACGGTGATACTGCAAATTGGGCAGAAAACGGCGTCGGGTCTTGTTGTGGGCGTGAGAGACATTGTTCCCCGCCATGGGCTTCTTGCCCGTCACCTTGCATACTCTGGACATTGGAAAATCCCCCTGAAAAAAGGCACCTTTTATACCATAGATAAACGCCGTCTGCCAGCACGCCGCGCGCCATTGCCTGCAAACGTCATCCCCTGTAATTTATCCCCACCATGAAAAGACGCCTACTGATCACCAGCGGTTTGCCCTATGCCAACGGACCCATCCATCTGGGGCATTTGGTGGAATATACACAGACCGACATCTGGGCCCGTTACCAGCGCCTGCGCGGCCACGACTGCGTCTACGTCTGCGCTGACGACGCGCACGGAACCGCCATCATGCTGCGTGCCCAGAGTGAGGGCATCGCCCCCGAAACGCTCATCGACAGGATGCATGGCGAACACCTGCACGATTTCACCGACTTCGGTATCCGGTTCGATCTCTATTACAGCACGCACTCTCCGGAAAATGTCGAAATTTCCCAAGGCATATACAACGCCCTGCGGGCTGGTGGTCACATCAATGTTCGAGAAATTGCCCAAGCTTACGATCCGGCAGCGGGCATCTTCCTGGCAGACCGCCTCATTCGCGGAATTTGTCCACGCTGTGGCGCGGCCGATCAGTACGGAGACAGTTGCGAGGTCTGTGGCGCGACCTATAGCCCTACCGACCTCATCAACCCCGTTTCGGCCGTCTCCGGCGCGACACCCGAGCATCGCCGCTCTGAACATTACTATTTTCAACTCGGTGACTTCAGCGACTTCCTCCAAAAATGGATCCACAGCGGCACGCTGCAAGAAGAAGTCGCCCGCAAACTGGATGAATGGTTCAGCATTGGACTCAGTGACTGGGACATCAGCCGCGACGCCCCCTACTTTGGCATCCCCATCCCCGATGCCCCCGGCAAGTTTTTTTATGTCTGGCTGGACGCACTTCCAGGTTACATAGCCGCCACTAGACATTGGTGCACAACCCATAACCGGAATTGGGCGGATTACTGGGGTCCGGAATCCACCGCCGAAGTCTACCACTTCATCGGCAAAGACATCATTTACTTCCACGGCCTGTTCTGGCCCGCCATGCTCAAGGGCTCCGGACACCGCCTGCCAACGCGCATTTTTGCCCATGGCATGTTGACGGTGAACGGCGCCAAAATGAGCAAATCACGCGGCACGTCCATCACTGCCAGGCAATATCTCCAGCATCTCAATCCCGAGTTCCTGCGCTATTACATTGCCACCAAGCTCAATAGCCACGTGGAAGATATCGACCTCAACCTCGAAGACTTCCTCCTCAGAGGCAATGGCGATCTGGTCGGCAAGGTAGTCAACCTGGCCTCCAGGGCGGCGGGTTTCATTCACCGTAACTTTGCAGGACGGCTGGCGGCTTCACTGGGCGGCGATCAGACTTTTTACGATGGCCTGGTGAAGGTTCGGGAGGATATCGGCACGGCTTATGCCGAACGGGAATACAGCAAGGCCATGCGCGAAATCATGGTGCTGGCCGATCAGATCAACGCCTATGTCGACCGGAACACACCCTGGACCCTCGCCAAAGACCCCGCCCAACACGAAGCCCTGCATCGCGTCGCCACCGTCACCCTCAACGGCTTTCGGATATTGATCACCTTGTTGAGCCCCGTGCTCCCGGAACTGTCCCGCAAATCACTGGAATTCCTGCGGTGCGAACTGGATTGGGCAGCGTTGGCGCAACCGCTCCTTCAGCATCAGATTCTGCCTTATACCCATCTCTTACAACGCATGGAAAAAACCCAGGTGGACGCCTTGATTCAAGATCCGACAGAGCATGCCGCCGTGCCAGCCAGCACGGCACGGTCCGCCTCCGCTCAACTACCTGCCGAGGCAGAAGAAAAACACCGTTTCCTCCAGATCGAGGATTTCAGCAAGGTAGACCTGCGCATTGCGCGCATTGTCGCCGCGGAGGGGGTGGAAGGAGCGGACAAGTTACTGCACCTTACCCTGGATGTCGGCAACGGCACCCGTTCCGTTTTTGCGGGCATCAAGAACACCTACGATCCCGCCAGCCTAGTCGGCCGTCTGACGGTCATGGTCGCCAATCTTGCGCCCAAAAAGATGCGCTTTGGCCTTTCCGAGGGCATGGTGCTGGCCGCCAGTGGTCCCGAGGGCGGTCCCTTCTTGTTATCGCCCGACAGCGGCGCGCAACCAGGGATGCGGGTGAAATAGAAACAGCCTTCCAGCCGCCAGGGATGTTCTCCTGGGGGCCGGCATCTTTCAACCGCATACGGCCCGATCAAGAATCAGACTCCACCATATCAGCCTGCGCCGTAGCCAACAGCCTGCGCTCTTCATAGACCTCGCGGGCCAGACGCACATCTTCCAGAAACCATGGGAGTTCTTTGAGCAGCAACGCCTGCGGGCCATCCACCAGCGCCGTCATCGGGTCGGGGTGAAAGTCCACCAGAACCATGTTGGCGCCTGCCACCACCCCCTGAGCGGCCACATGGAATATATCCATGATGCCATCGGGACCCGCATCACGGCTGCCCACTGAATGGGACGGATCGATGCAGACGGGCATCCGGGTCAGACGCTTGACAACCGGCACTTGTGCGAAGTCCACAAAATTGCGGTGCGGGTCACCCAGATTGCTCTTCATGCCGCGCAGGCCGAAGATCACTTTGGTGTTCCCCTCCGAAGCCAGATACTCGGCCGCATTGAGGGATTCTTCCAGGGTAATCCCGAAGCCGCGCTTGAGCAGCACGGGAAGCGCCTGCTGCCGTCCCACCGCCTTCAGCAACGCGAAATTCTGGGTATTGCGGGTGCCGATCTGCAGCATGACGCCGGTAGGATGCCCGGTCATTTCCAGCGCCTCACGAATTTCGTCCATATGGGACTCGTGGAGGATCTCCATGGCAATGACACGGATACCGTACTTACCCGCCAGATCAAAAACCCAGGGCAAACAAGCCTTGCCATGCCCCTGAAAAGCATAGGGACTGGTGCGCGGCTTGTAAGCGCCCATACGGGCGCACACCTGACCATTGTCCTGTAACGCGCGCAGCATTTGCTCGACATGCTCCGGCGTATCCACGGCGCACAACCCCGCAAAAACATGTAGATTATCCTGGCTGAAACGCACTCCGTTGTACTCAAAACCGTGGGTGCGCTGGTCACCGGTGTGGCGGCCCAGCATCCGGTATTCCCGGGAGACGCGAATCGCCTTCTCGACACCGGGCAAGGCCTCCATATCCTCCACCCTGAGCTGTTTGGTGTCGCCGATCAGGTAAATTTCGTTGAGCACCTGCTCCGCGCCCTGTTCCCGATGCACCCGAAACTGAATGCCAGCGAGCCCGCGCAAATGGGTGAGCAATTGCCGAAAGATTGGCGACTGCTCACCAAGGTCAGCCTCTAAAATCAAAATCATGAATCCTCTCCCTGGGGTACTCCGGATCTTCGAGTCAATATTCCGCCGGGGATCAGGCGCGATGCCCGAAATGGACGAGACACAACCTGGCAGCCCCGGCCCCACAAGAATAGCATGCCCCCGAGGGGGGCTCCACGCCGGCCTGAGGAAGAATACGGCACCATCATGGCACCTCGGCGTCCGACTCCCCGGAGACCGGGCCCTGAACCATTCAGAGGGCGGTGTCATCATCCCGGTCGCGCGGATTGGTCGTCCCCGCACCCGCGCGTTCCGAGGGCTGCAGCATCCTTTCCGGCCGCACGCGGGCGTCGAACTCGTTGCCCGACAAATATCCCAACCGCAGTGCCGCCTCACGCAAACTGCAGCCCTGCTGATGGGCATGCTGCGCTACGGTGGCGGCGCGCTCGTAGCCGATGATCGGGGTAAGGGCGGTAACCAGCATCAGGGAGTGCTGCAGATGCTGCACCAGCTGCGCCTCCCGCGGCTGCAGATCACGCAGGCAATGATCACTGAAAGAACGCGCGGCATCGGCAAGAAGTGTGACCGACTGGAGGATATTGTAAGCGATCAGCGGCTTGTAGACGTTGAGTTCGAAATTGCCCTGTGAAGCCGCGAAGGCAATGGCGGCATCGTTACCATAGATCTGCACGCAGACCATGGTGAGTGCCTCCGCCTGCGTGGGGTTCACCTTGCCGGGCATGATGGAAGACCCCGGTTCATTCTCCGGGATCTGCAACTCGCCAAGACCGGCGCGAGGGCCGGAGGCCATCCAGCGGATGTCGTTGGCGATCTTCAGCAGGGACATGGCCAATCCGCGCAGCGCGCCACTCAATTGCCCTAAGGCCTCGTGACCGGCGAGAGCGGCAAAAGGGTTTGCCGCGGGGCGAAAAGGCAGGCCCAATTCGGCGTGTAACCGTTTACAAACGCCACTCGCAAAGTCGGGGTGCGTGTTGAGGCCGGTGCCCACCGCCGTGGCACCGAGAGCCAGCGCGTAAAGGCCGGGCAAGGCCTGCTCCAGTACCTGCACTCCCTGGCGGAGCTGCGCCAGATAGCCAGAGAATTCCTGGCCGAGGGTCAGCGGTACCGCGTCCATGAGATGGGTACGCCCCACCTTGATGATATCGGCGAAGTCTTCGGTCTTACGGGTAAGCTCTGTCTCCAGATGCGCCAGCGCCGGCAGCAGATGCTGGTGAGCGGCGACCGCGACCGCCATGTGCATGGCCGCCGGGAAGGTGTCGTTGGAAGACTGACCGAGATTGACGTGATCGTTCGGGTGCACCGGCGCCTTGCTGCCCCGCGCGGTCCCGGCGATCTCGTTGGCCCGGTTGGCGATCACCTCATTGACATTCATGTTGCTCTGGGTACCGCTGCCCGTCTGCCAGACGCGCAGCGGAAATTGCGCGTCCCAGCGACCGCTGACGACCTCCGCCGCCGCCGCACGGATTTTTTCGGCCAGGGCGGCATCCAGCAGGCCCAACTCGGCGTTGACCGAGGCGGCCGCCCACTTGATCCGCGCCAAGGCATGGATGATCGGCAAGGGCATTCGTTCACTGCCGATGGCGAAATAACGCAGCGAGCGCTGAGTCTGGGCCCCCCAGAGGGCGGTATCCTCCACGTCGATGCCACCCATGCTGTCCTTTTCCCGACGCATCGTCAGCACATTCCGGCCAGGCGCTCGGCTTCGTCCACCATATCAACCATGTAATCCAGTGCCCGCGACCAGATTTCCGGATCTTCCAGGTCAACACCGGTAGTGGCTACCACCGCCGCTGGGGCCTTGGCACCACCCAATTTCAACATGGCGATGTAGCGAGGCACGAAAGCCACTGGATCAGCGCGATAACGCTGGATCAATGCCAACGTCAACAGCTCGCCGAAGACGTAGGCATAGACGTAACCGGGTGAACCGATGAAGTGGGGGATATAGCTCCACCACCAGCGATAGCCAGGGCTGAATTGGATGCTGTCGGCAAATTGCTCTGCCTGGGTCTGCATCCAGAGATCGCCCAGGCGCTCTTTGCTCAGTTCACCTTCGGCACGACGCGCGCCATGCATGGTCACCTCGAAGCGGTGCATGGCCATCTGCCGGAAGACTGTCGCAAAAGTGTCTTCGATTTTACCGCAAAGCAGCGCCAGCCGCCGTTGGGGATCCGACTCTTCGCGCATCAGCCGCTCGAAGGTCAACATCTCTCCGAAGACCGAAGCGGTTTCCGCCGTGGTCAGGGGGGTATCCGAATTCATATAACCCTGTTCCCGGGCCAGGTACTGATGGATACCATGCCCCAACTCGTGGGCAACGGTCATCACATCGCGCACCGTGCCCGTGTAGTTGACCATGAGATAGGGATGCACGTCGGGCGTCACCGGATGCGCAAAGGCACCGCCGCGCTTGCCCGGCGCCAGCGCGGCGTCGATCCAGCCCGCATCGAAAAAACGCTGGCTGATGACCCCCAGTTCCGGAGAAAAGTCCGTGACCGCCGCCAGCACAATGCGCCGGCACTCCGCCCAGTCATAGCGCCGCTCCCCCCCCGGCAAAGGGGCATAGCGGTCATAATCCATCAGGGGAGACACCTTGAGCAACCCGGCTTTAAGCCGATAGTAGCGAGCCACCAGCGTATAGCGCCCCACCACCGCATGTTCCAGCGCCTCCACCATCTGATCGGAAATCTCGTTGCTGAGATTGCGTTCACTCAGCCAGTGAGGATAACGGCGCAGACGATCGTCCAGGGCCTTGTCGGCGAGCGTCGCATTGAAGCAGGCGGTGAGGGTATGCAGCCGGCCTTCCAGCCCCTTGCTCAAGGCTTCGGCGGCATCCTGGCGAAGCGTCCGGTCGGGATGGGACAACAACGTCATCACCTCTTGCTCGGTCATCTCCCGGCCGCGCAAAGGAAAACGCATTTCTGTCAGCGTCTCGTCAAAGAGACGCTCCCAAAGGGCGCGCCCGGTCACCCGCTTTTCGGAGAGAATCTGTTCCTCGCTCTCACTGCGCAGGTGATCCCGATACACGCGCCAATGGCGCAGCAGATGCGCCCAGCGGACCAAAACAGGCTCCATCAACAGGCGTTCCGCCTGGGCGTCGTCCACCGCATTCCAGGCGATATCAAAAAAGATCAATTGGTTCTGAATACCCGTGGCCGCCTCTTCGTAGGCCTGCAAGGCGGCACCATACACGGGTTGATCGGCATGGGTCACATAGCTGAGGTAACGAAAACTGCCGACCCGGGCAATCCGTTGGCGGATGCCCTCCAGGTGCGCCATGGCCGCTGCCAACTGCGCCGCATCCAGTCCTCCGAGACCGGAGCGATAGGTTTCGGCGAAGCGCACCGCCTCCGCATTCGCCCAGCGCATATCTTCCTCCAAGCGAGGATCATCCACCCCCGCGTAGAGATCTTCCAGGCGCCAATGTATCCGTTCCGCCCCCGTCGCTTCCTGATTTACGCCCTGCTCCATGCGCTCTATTCTCCATCCCAGTGTTTTTGATCGCCGCAGCCCGCCGTCTCTGGCACGCCCAGGCCATGACGCACGCAGGCCAGCAACGCCACCATATCGGGTGCGCGACCCGCCCTTTGCGCCTGCCACATCATCTCCCCCAGGCAGTCCACGAAGAGATGCTCGGCCGCATTCTCACCCAGCCTGCGGCGTGCCTCGTCGAAGAGGTCCACGATACCCGCCGGCTGTCCTAATGCCAACAGTTCCACCAACCCCACATGCAAGGACATGTGCATGTAGGGGTTACTCCTCCCCTGCTCCGGCGGGAAATCCTGTTCGAGCCCACGCTCCGCGTCGGCGAGCAAGCCGTGATACTCGGGGTGGCGCAGGATCACCGCGACGAGACGCGCCCGCACGCCTTCCAGCGGACGTCCTTCCCGATAGGCCCGCCAACTCTCCAGGAAGACCTGACGATATGTTTCTCGTTTACTGCCATAAAGCATAATGATTAGCCTGTCGGAACATATCCGAAGATCATAGGATAGACCGGACCCGATGGGAAAGGGATCCTTATTGTGGTAGATTGGACCCGGTCCGGAAAGCGCAAGAGATTATTTAACAGCACGTATCGCAACATATATTTCAGCGGGAGATCAGCGCATCATGGCGAATGCAGTATCCTCAGCGTCCGTAACCACCCTCAATGATCGTCAATGGGAGGGTCTCGGCAAAGTCGGCGACGCCGCCCTGCAGATGCAGAATCTGCTGCAGATACTCCGCGATCTCCTGAATGAGCTACCGCAAGTGGTCGACACCGACAAGCTCATGGAAACCCTGAAACCACGGTTAGAGCGTTTGCAGGGTATCGCTGAATCGCTACAAGGCTTCATCAAGGGGAATACCAACGAAGAGTCGCTGGACCGCTGGCGCAACATGTTCACTGAAGTCCAGAACGCGGAGTTGGACAAGATCCTGGGCGAAGTCCTCCAGCTACTCGGTAACCTGCAGCGCGCCGGTTTCTTCAGCTCGATCTCGGCGCTCAGCGCCGAGTTGAAAAGCCCCTTCCTCGGCGAGGACCCTGCGGATTTGGTGCAGAAAATCCATAGCGCCACCGACAGTCTCCGATACTGGATGAACGGCGCCAAACAAGGCGTCAGCGTCATCGGCGACATGGTCGGCCAACTCGATCTGCCCGACCGTCTCGACGAAATTCAGGAAATGGCCGATCAGTGGATACAAATGGCCAAGCGCACGCAACACCTGATTCAGGGCGACGCGCCCAATCTGCAGGCGCGTCTCAGTGGTATGCTCGATTTGGCGGAAACCCTCGGCGGCCAGATGAACATGGCCATCGGTGCCCTGCGCGATAGCGCACCGGAAACGCTGGAAAGCGCCGACATGCGTGGTACGCTCGCCACCATCGGTGCCGCTAGCAGCCGCTGGATACGCATCGCGCTACGGATCAAAACCCTGGCTCAGGGCCACTCCGACAGTCTCGCCCAGCGTGTCGAAGGGTTACTGGATCAGCTGGAGTCTCTAGCCAGTCACACCGCGACGGCGGGTTTTTTCATCCAAGCCGGCAAGGATGGCCTGGGGGTGGTTCGCAACATGCTTACCGACATGGACCTGCCGGACAAGCTGGATACCCTCTCCGAGGCGGCCGACCAGTGGTTGAAAATCGCGATGCGGGCGAAGACCCTGGCCCAGGGCGATGCCGGAAGCCTGGCCGACCGCGTTGGCAACCTGTTGAGTATGGCCGAAACCGTCAGCGCTTCCCTGCGGTCCGCCGCTCAAGCGCTCGAGGACAAAGGCATCCACCTGGAAACACTGATGACCCCGCACGGCGACCTCTCTATCGCCCTGGGTACCGCCGCAGATATGGTCGGTGAATTCTGGCAGGACGGCACCATACGCCACATCGGCAGCACCATCAGCCAAGGCGTCATGGCGTGGCTGGAGATTGCCCAGATCGGTGCCAAGGCCGTACGAGGCGACGCGGAGAGCCTCAATGTGCGCATCAAGGAGATCGTTCAGGGCCTTCACGACGCCCACCTGGTGGACATGCTGCCCGACGTCTTCGCGCTGGTCGGCACCCTGCGGAAAACAGGTCTGCTCAGCAAGGTGAACATGGTAATGACCCAGGTCGCCCCCATGATCCCCTCGGACGAAATCTTCGCCAACGGCGTTCACAAGGCAGTAAAGGCCTTGGAGCAGACCAACCTCGAGATGAAGGGGTCGGGCAACAAGGGCGGCGGCATTTTTGGTCTGATAAAAATCTTCTTCGCGAAAGACACTCAATTCGTGCTGCGTTTCGCGGTACGCTTCGCCTCCATCTTTTTGAGGGCATTGAAGCAGCAAGGTTGATTTCTGCGCCTCGCAGACCACGCTCCGAACCGGATGGGGTTCGGGGCACCTATCCAGGCGTACCTGGACGCTCGCGGCGGGGCAGTGGCGATAGCGCCTTTCCGGGCTCCCCATATGTGCACCTAATCCCCGCCATGCTGCGCCCACCACATCCTCGCCTGCCTCGCCGAGGCTTTTGCCGCAACCGGATCATCCAACCAGACCTTGGCCAAGTCGACGATCTCGGCGATGCTCTGCGCCCAAACCGCGCCGCCCGCGGCCAACAAGCCACGACGCGCTGCATTATCCGGCATTTTTGGGCCAAGGATGAGAGGGCAGCCGTCAGCGATGGGCTGGGCGAGATCCACCGCACCACCCACCAGCGTACCCCCGGGCACGCAGAGGTCCGCGCAGCCGTAAAAGGCGTCACGTGCCGCCGCAGTCTCGACAAAATACACGCGGGTCTTGATCGGCACATGACTAGTGAACAAACGACTGTGGCGAATGGTCTGCAGATGGTATTTCTGCGCATCCCGGTAGACGGGTTCATAGCGTTCTTCCCGGTCCGGCGCCAACACCATGATGCCCATCCGCACCCGTATCAACGAAAGGAAAATAGCATATGCTTCCGTGGCTTCCCCCTCATGCACGTTGGGGAAGTACACCACACAGCGTTGCCGCTCCCGAAACTCCTTGAAACGTTCGCACCATTCCATGCGCATCCCTCCGGACTGTGATTATTGGCTTTTCCACCCGGTGATCATAGGCGACATCCAGGGAGCATACAAAGTTTGCGCGCCCAGATGGTTATGAATCGTCCGACGCTTTTGTGTTATATTCGCAACAACACTCGCCTAGAGAAGAATTAGCGTCTTATGTTGCGAACACTTTTCATATTCTCGGAGATAGTTCCCTACTCCAAAACAGGGGGTCTTGCCGACGTCGGTGGCGCTCTGCCCCTGGCATTGGCCCAAATCGGCGTCGATGTCCGTGTACTGGTACCCTACTACGGGCAACCCACCCTGGGCGACCTCCGCTGGCGGTGTGCCGTCACCACCCCCTATACCGGCGAGGCAGCCGAACTCTGGTCCCTCGCGGAGCAGCCACAGATCCTTTTCCTCCGCTACCCTCACTATTATGAGCGCGACGGGAGTCCCTATCAGGATGGCGAAGGAGGAGACTGGCCCGACAATGACCGGCGCTTCGCCCTGCTCAACCGCGTGGCGGTGGAAATCGCGCAAGGGCGCGTACCCGGCTTCGATTGGCGCCCGGATATCCTCCACGCCAACGACTGGCAGACCGGATTGATCCCCTATCTGCTCGACCTGGAAACCCGGGTTGGCGCGATACGGCCCGCAACCCTCTTCACCATTCACAACTTGGCCTATCAGGGTCGTTTCGCGCCCAGCGCCATGGCCTCGCTACACTTGCCGGACAGCGATTTTCACTGGCTGGGGACAGAACTCCACGGCGATTTTTCGTTCATGAAGGCCGGCCTCGCCTATAGCGATCAACTAACTACCGTCAGCCCCACCTATGCACAGGAAATTCAAACGAATGCTTTCGGGATGGGACTGGATGGCCTGTTGCGGACCCGCAACCGACAACTGTCGGGCATCCTCAATGGCATCGATACGCGTCAGTGGAATCCGGCCACCGACCCCCATCTGCCCGCCCACTATTCGGCGCAGGACCGACAGGGCAAGGCGGAATGCAAATCACAGCTACAAAGCAGCTTGGGCCTCTATCCCGATCCCGGGATGTTCCTCCTCGGCATGATCAGTCGGCTGGTGGAGCAGAAGGGAACGGATATGGTACTGGACATTTTGCCTGACCTGTTACGCCGTGGAATGCAGGTGGTGATACTCGGCAGCGGCGACAAGTCTTTTGAGCAGCGCCTGCTGGAAATGGCAGCGGCACACCCTGCACAAATGGCGGCACGAATCACCTTCGACGAAGGCTTGTCACACCGCATTGAAGCGGGTACGGACGCCTTTCTGATGCCCTCGCGGTTCGAGCCCTGCGGCCTCAACCAGATGTATAGCTTGCATTATGGTACCCTACCCATCGTCCATCGTACGGGCGGTCTGGCCGATACGGTCACCGATGCCGAGGATTTCAACCATCTGGAACAGCGCAATGGTTTCGTCTTCACCAACCCGAACAGTGACGCCCTGCACGACACGGTTCTGCGTGCGGAAGCGCTGTTCCGCCAGCCGATACTGTGGTCACAACTGCAAGACCAGGCCATGACCGGGGACTATAGCTGGCAACACTCGGCACACGCCTATCTCCGACTCTATCATGAGGTGTTGGCACGGCGGACCGGAGGCCGCTGAGAAGCTTTTCGTCGGCGGCGGCTGCGCGCCCTGAAGGGGCGCCGCAACGGCCATGGACCACAAACATTAGGGGAATCGTATGGAAATGCAATTTTATGGCGCTGCCGGCGGCGTGACGGGTTCGTGCCATTTTCTGGGCGTCGGCAATAAAAAAATCCTGATCGACTGTGGAATGTTTCAGGGTGGACACGATCTGACGGAAGAGAATCGTTCCGAATTCGGCTTCGACGCACGGGATATCCACTACCTGCTGCTGACCCACGCTCACCTGGATCATTGCGGGCGTATCCCGCTACTCGTCAAACGGGGCTTTCGCGGCGAGATCATCGCCACGGCCGCCACCCGCGAACTGGCGCGTCTGGTACTGATGGATGCTGCCGGCCTGGCGACAGAAGAGGCGCGACACTCCAGCAAACGGCGCCGACCCCAAGGGGGAATGGAATCCGAACCCCTGTACACCATTACCGATGTGCTGGACAGCATGGACCGCTTTGGGCGCACCGTGGACTATGACCAGGCCATCGAGGTTTGCCCCGGGGTCCGCGCCACGTTCGGGGATGCCGGCCACATTCTGGGTTCGGCCTGGGTGCTGATAGAAGCTAGCACGACGGGCAAGCAGCAGCGTATTGTCTATTCCGGCGATCTCGGCAACCGGGGCGATCCCATTCTCAATCCGCCCAGCCCCGCGCCGGAAGCGGACGTCATCGTCATGGAAACCACCTATGGCGACCGCCTGCACAAAGCCATCGGACCCTCTGTGGAAGAGCTGCGCGATGCGATTCTCGACACTCTGGAACGAGGCGGCGACATCATCATTCCCACGTTCGCGCTGGAACGCGCCCAGGGCCTGCTTTATCATCTGCGTCAGATGATGGACCACGGCAAGCTTCCCGCCAACCTGCCGGTCTTTCTCGATTCGCCCATGGCTATTTCTGCGACAGAGATTTTTCGCCGCCATCCCGAGTGTTTCAACTCCGATATCCGTGAGGGCATCCAGCATGACTCCGACCCCTTCGCCCTGCGCAACCTCCACTTCACCCGGGATACCAGCGAATCCATGGGCATCAATCAAATCAAGGGGGGTGCCCTCATTATGGCGGGGTCCGGGATGGCAACGGGGGGCCGCGTCGTCCACCACCTCAAACACCACATCTGGCGAGCGGACAGCAGCGTGATCTTTGTCGGTTATGCCGCACAGGGCACACTCGCCCGGCGAATTATCGATGGCGCCAAAACCGTCCGCATCCTTGGGGAGGAAATGCGTGTCGCTGCCAGAATCTATACCATTGGCGGCTTCTCGGCACATGCCGACCACGATGATCTGCTGGCTTGGTATGGCACACAAAAGCCCGCTCATACTTTCCTGGTCCACGGGGAGGAGAGTGGCCGCGAGGGGATTGCCAACGTGCTGCGGGCGCGGGGCTTAACCGTGGATCGCCCGGTTATTGGGGACCATTATTCCCTATAAAAATGCTTTTGCGTTGCACGAAGAACATAAACGGCTACAATGCTTCGAAGGCTTTTACACATCCACATGCGGAGGACGAATACTATGTCAGGTCATTTTCCTTTTTCCGGCAAGGCCAACCGTGTTTCGGTGTTTGCCTTTTTTGAGGCGCACGGCTGGAGTCTCGAAGCGCAGGACCAATACTTCGAGAAGTGGTACCAGTGGGCCAAAGACTTCGTCATGCGCGACCCCGATCTTAAAGCCGCCAAAGGAGTTCTCTTCAACAGTGATCACTTCGGCACTCACGCCGATCATGATTTTCATCTCCACGGTTATGCCATTGCCACGCGCATGCTGGATCTCGGCGAACTGATCAAAGGCAGCATCCTGCCCAAACTGGATCACGATATGCTCCACGCCCTGGAACAGGATCATGAAAAATGGATTGCCGCCGCCGATGCGGTAGCGGCAAAGCATCCTCGGCCAGAAGCGCCCGAGATCGGTCGCTATCGTCACGTTTGAGCCGGTGCGGGTGGCCGGCCAAAGCCGGCACAGGCGTCACCGGACCCGTAACGATTCGTTCGTCATGATGGTACCGCATCATCTTCTCTGTATCCGTGGGTAGGTGACCATGGATCCACAGGAAGTTCACCGCTGTTTCGCGGCCTTGCGCGCCGCCATACCCGAACCGAAAACCGAGTTAAACTATGGTTCCCCTTTTCAACTGCTGGTCGCCGTAGTCCTTTCCGCACAAAGCACTGACAAAGCCGTCAATGCGTGTACCCGGAATCTTTTTGCCGTCGCACCGACGGCAGAGGCCATGGTCACGCTGGGTATGGAGGGAATCAAGGCGCATATTCAACGCCTCGGCCTTTTCAACGCCAAAGCCCGTCACGTCCACGCGCTCGCTGCACAATTGTTGGCCCTGCATCACGGTGAGGTGCCGGCAGATCGGCAGGCACTGGAGGCCCTTCCCGGCGTCGGGCGCAAAACCGCCAATGTCGTCCTCAACACCCAGTTCGGACAACCCACCATTGCCGTGGACACCCATATCTTCCGGGTCGGTAATCGCTTGGGCATCGCACCCGGAAAAACACCGCTAGCCGTCGAAAAAGCGCTACACGCCGCCGTCCCTCCCGAATATATACAGGACGCCCATCACTTACTCATCCTCCACGGCCGCTACACCTGCACGGCACGGCGACCCCATTGTGGCCGGTGCCCGCTCTTTTCCTGCTGCACCTGGTCGGACAAGAATCAGTGGGCAGCACGGCGGCCCTAGCCGGCACCGGCTTCGCCGTGGGTGCCCGGCACCCTGAGCAATTGCTGACGGACGCGGTAGAGGAAGCCCTCGACAAGCTGCGAGGACAAGCGGTTACGGCGGCACTCTGCCTGTTCAGTCCCCCACTGGCACCCGTTCACCCATTAATGTTGCAGACGCAGATGAAGCGATTGGCGTGCCTGCGGATCGCTGCGGCAACTTTCCCCGGTGTTTTTACCGAAAGCGGTCAATCTCTGGGCGACACCGCTTGCGCGGTGCTGCTACTCGCTTCGCCGTTGGGCCTGAGTAGCAACGGGCAGGGGATCCTCTCAGCGCCGCGTCTGAGCTGGGCGCGTCCCGATCAGGCTATCGCTGCTCCCTGGCTCAGTGCCGCTCCCCATATCGGCAGTCTCAGCAGCCGGGCCGGAAGGTTCTGGCTCCAGACTCAGAGCCAATGTGATCCTGTGGTACTCGGTTTCAGGGGCGTCAGCACGCAGTACAGCGTCTGTTCGGCAGGATTGCGCCCTTTGAGCACACCCTTACCGGTAACAGCTCAGGAGGGCAGCCTGTTACTCCAGTTGGAGCGCTATCTGACACTACCCATGTTAGCGCAACACATTCCCTTCCATATGCGTCAGGAATCCCGTCTGCCTTTGGAGCGCTTGCTGATCGGCGAAATTCGCGCCGATACCGATCCGGATGCGCCACCGGATTTGCTGCATATCCGTGCCACCGACCTCAATCGCAGCGGACTCTGGCTGGAGCGTCCCTTGAGCGGTGACGCGCACGCCTTCATCACGCTCCGCGATCCAGTCAGCGCCGAACGCGATACGCGCAGCGCCCTGGAGACGCTGATGAACGCGATGCCCTCTCCCGCTTTCGCCTGGATTTCCAGTTCAGTCGGGCGGGATGCCGCCTTCTTCAGCGGCCTGGATCGCGATCTGGAGCTCTGGCGAGCACACTATCCGACGCTGCCCACATTGGGTGTTTATGGCATGGGCGAACTCCTGCCCATGCAGAAAACCAGTTATTTTTTGCGCTACAGCAAAGTGTTTAGCGTATTTTCCGCGTTCACCGCGCAATGATTCCCTAAGCGGGCTGGCTGGCGGCCTGCCGGTCGACAAGCTCCACAATGGCCAGCGGTGCATTGTCACCAGCGCGGAAGCCGTATTTCACAATACGCAAATACCCGCCTGGACGCGCCAGGTAGTGTGGACCCAAATCGTCAAAAAGCTTTACTACGGCCTGACGGTCCCGCAACCGGGCGAAGGCAAGTCGACGGCGGGCCACAGTCGCGTCCTTCGCCAAGGTAATCATGGGCTCGGCGAAACGCCGAAGCTCTTTCGCTTTAGGCAGAGTCGTGACGATCCGCTCGTGTTGAAATAAAGAAACCATCATGTTGGCAAACATCGCCTGCCGATGACTACTGTTGCGATTTAACTGCTTACCACTTTTGCGATGACGCATGGCCCAATTCCTCTACAAAATCTCTATCGTTCGCCGCCCACCGGCTCCGCGTCGACGACCCGTCCAGGCACTGGAGGTAAATGCTCCGGTGGCCAGTTCTCGAGCCGCATCCCCAGGGCAAGACCATGCGCCACCAGAACCTCCTTTATTTCATTCAAGGATTTCCGACCGAGGTTGGGGGCTTTCAACAACTCCTGCTCGGACTTCTGAACAAGGTCTCCAATGTAAAAAATATCCTCCGCCTTGAGGCAGTTCGCGGATCGGACCGTAAGTTCCAGATCGTCCACCGGGCGAATCAATAATGGCGTCAGGTTCTCGTTGCTTTTCGACTGGGAGGTTGCTGGCGCCTCTGCCGTTTCGGCTCCCGCCAGAACACCCAGTTGACTGCGCAGAATACGGGAAGCCTCCTGAACCGCCCAAACCGGGTCCACGACACCGTTCGTCTCCACATCGAGCACCAGCCGATCGAGGTCGGTACGCTGTTCGACACGCGCGCTCTCCACCTGGTAACTTACCCGCAGTACCGGGCTAAAGCTCGCATCCAGGGCCATTACGCCGATTCGCTTCTCGTGACTCTGGCGCCGGGTCGCCGCAGCGTCATACCCCCGCCCTTCATCGATGCGCAGATGCATCACCAGTTCCACATCCCGGGTAAGGGTAGCGATGATCTGATCCGGGTTTGCCACTTCCAGCCCATGTTCAGAAACAATATCCGCGCCAGTCATCGCGCCCGGTCCGCGCTTGCGCAGCGTTATCACGGCACCTCCGTGCCCATGCGCCCGCACCGCGAGCATTTTGAGATTCAGCAAGATGTCAACGACATCCTCCTGAACCCCTTCAATGCTGGCGTACTCGTGCAACACCCCGTCTATTTCCACTTCGGTGACGGCGGCCCCTTTCAGCGACGACAGCAATACACGACGCAATCCACTACCCAGGGTATGCCCGAATCCACGTTCCAGGGGACCCAAGGCGATACGCGCACGGTGTGTGGAGATCTCCTCCACTTCCACCCCATGTGGACGCAACAATTCTCCTACCTCAGTCATAAGCGATCCTCAACCCCCCGGTCTTACTTAGAGTACAACTCCACGACGACCTGTTCATTCAAATCCGGCGCAAAATCTTCACGCGCCGGGACGGCCTTGATGGTGGCCTGAAGCGTCGCGGTATCCATGCTCACCCACTCGGGAAAGCCCCGCCCCGAAGCAGCCTCGACAGCAGCGATGATCCGCGCATGCGTCCGCGCGCCTTCCGCCACGCTCACCACGTCACCCGCCCGGACCTGGTAAGACGGAATATCGACCCGCCTACCGTTCACCAACACGTGGCCGTGGCGCACCACCTGCCGCGCCTCTGCGCGCGACGCCCCGAAACCCAGTCGATAGGCCACATTATCCAAACGTAACTCCAGAAAACGCAGCAATAGTTCGCCGGTTACACCACGGGTCTGGCTCGCCCGTTCGAAGTAACGCCGGAACTGACCCTCGAGAACACCATAAATCCTGCGAATTTTCTGTTTCTCACGTAATTGTCCACAATATTCACTCACGCGCCCACGGCGTTGCCCGTGCTGACCTGGAGCATAGGCCCGAACACTCACCGGACATTTGTCTGAAAAGCATTTCTCACCTTTCAGAAATAACTTTCCACCTTCCCGTCGGCACAAACGGCAACTCGGTCCCGTATATTTAGCCACAAACAACCTCCACCAAAAAATTAAACACGCCGCTTTTTGGGCGGCCGACATCCATTATGGGGAATCGGCGTTACGTCACGAATGCTCGCAATACGGAATCCGATAGAGTGCAACGCACGCACTGTACTCTCACGCCCAGGTCCAGGTCCCTTTACTTCCACGTCCAGATTCTTGACACCGTACTCTTGCGCTTTACGACCCGCGTTCTCTGCAGCGATCTGCGCCGCAAACGGTGTGCTTTTGCGTGAACCACGGAAACCGGAGCCACCAGAACTCGCCCACGTCAGAACATTTCCCTGGCGGTCGCTGATAGTGATAATCGTGTTATTGAACGAGGCATATATATGTGCAACACCATCAAGTACGTTCTTCTTGATTTTCTTACGGACACGTGAGTTAGTTTGGGTTTTCGCCATTGCCTGAATCTTCCTGCTTATCGCGTAATAGACTTAGCGGGACCTTTACGCGTACGCGCGTTCGTCTTGGTCCGCTGACCATGAACGGGGAGGCCTCTACGATGCCTGATACCGCGGTAGCATCCCAAGTCCATCAGCCGTTTGATATTCATGGTGACCTCACGACGCAAATCACCCTCAACCAGAAACTTCGCCACCTCAGCACGAATGCGCTCAAGCTCCGGCTCGCTGACATCCTTGACCCTCATGTCACGGGCGACCTCCGCAGCGCTCAAAATATGTTGCGAACGCGTCCTGCCGATACCATAAATATAAGTCAAAGCAATTTCTATTTGTTTATTGTTCGGGATATTGACACCAGCGATGCGGGCCATCCGCAATTCCTCCAAAAGACTTGAGTGCGGAACCTACCGCACGGACAAAATAGGTTTTCCAACCACCTTAACCCTGGCGCTGTTTATGACGTGGCTCAACACAGATAACACGAACCACCCCATTGCGACGAATGACCTTACAATTACGACAAAGCTTCTTCACTGACGCACGGACCTTCATGACCTTACCTCTATTTGGCTCGATAAATGATGCGACCCTTGGTCAAATCATAGGGCGTCATCTCTACGGTAACCTTATCCCCCGGAAGAATACGAATATAATGCATCCGCATCTTCCCGGAAATATGCGCGTTTACCAGATAACCATTTTCCAGGCGCACCTTAAAGGTTGCGCTGGGCAAATTTTCCACCACTTCCCCCTGCATTTCCAGGGTATCTTCCTTGGCCATTTAGCGCGACATCCCTATCACTTTTACTATCTGAGAAAACACTGTCTCTGCATCTCCCTTACCACTCAACAGGTGGTAGACAGGTCTTTCACGGTAGTAGGCTATCAACGGGGCTGTCTCAGTCTGATAAACCGCCAAGCGCTTACGAATCACCTCTGGTTGATCATCATCTCGCTGCAACAGCGCGCCACCACACCAGTCACACACCCCGACCTCCGCCGGAGGATGGTGACGCATGTGATATATCGCGCCACAGTGCGCGCACACGCGACGCCCAGACAAACGTTCGACAATTTCCTCTTCATCCAGTGTGATATGCAGTATGGCGCCAATCTCGCCATCCTGCGCAGCCAGCAACCCGTCCAGCGCCTCCGCCTGCAGAATGGTGCGCGGGAAGCCGTCAAACACCACACCAGCCTCCGCATCTTTGAGGCGAAGCCTTTCCGCCACGATGCCAACGATCAGATCGTCACCGACCAACGCGCCCGACTCCATGACCGCACCAGCACGCCGACCTATTTCGCTACCTGACGATACAGAGGCGCGGAGCATATCACCAGTAGAGACATGAGGCAAGCCCAAACGCTGCGCCAGACGTTGCGCTTGGGTACCCTTGCCGACCCCGGGGGGGCCAAGAAAGATCATGTGGTTTTTTATCATCACCGACCACCGAGGGGACTTTTGCGGATCAACCCCTCATATTGGTGGGTAAGCAAATGACTTTGAATCTGCCCCATTAAATCCATCATCACGACGACCACGATCAACAAGCTGGTTCCACCAAAATAAAACGGTACATTATAATGAACGATGAGAAACTCCGGCAACAGGCACACCACGGTCAGATAAATGGCACCCCACAGCGTAAGGCGGGTAAGGATCCGATCCATATATTTGGCGGTATGCTCTCCAGGACGTATACCCGGCACAAACGCTCCCGACTTCTTGAGGTTGTCCGCCGTATCTCGTGGATTGAACACCATGGCCGTGTAAAAGAACGCAAAAAACACGATGGCCACGGTAAAGACCACGACGTACAACGCGGATCCAGGGCTCAACGCCTGCCCAAACCGGGCCAGCCATTCCATGCCCGGGATATTCGCAAACCACCCCGATAAGGTCGCCGGCAGCAAAATGATACTAGAGGCAAAAATCGGAGGAATGACTCCAGACATGTTTACCTTGAGCGGCATATGTGTACTTTGCCCCCCGTATATCTTCCTACCCACTTGACGCTTCGCGTACTGAATAGGTATACGCCTCTGGGCACTTTCCATAAACACCACAAAGCCGGTAACCACAAGCGCCAAGACAAACAGCAGGAGCACGAAGAGTGGCTGGAACTGTCCGGTCTTCATCAGTTCGAATGTCGTGCCGATGGCATCGGGCAGACCAGCTACAATACCCGCAAAAATAATCATGGAGATACCGTTACCAATCCCGCGCTCGGTGATCTGCTCGCCAATCCACATCAGAAACACCGTACCGCAAGCGAGAGATATTGTGGTGGTAAATAAAAACACCGGACCCGGCTGTATCACCACTGCAAGATGCCCGGCATGCATCTTCTCGATGGCCACCGCAATACCAAGACCCTGCATCAAAGCCAAACCAACGGTGGCATATCGTGTATATTCGGTGATCTTCCTGCGCCCGGCTTCACCCTCTTTTTTAAGCTCTTCGAGTTTAGGAAACACCGCGCCCGCCAGTTGAAAAATGATCGATGCGCTGATGTATGGCATGATCCCGAGCGCAAAGACCGTCAGGCGGGACAACGCACCCCCGGAAAACATGTTGAACATGCCAAGGATGGTTCCGCGCTGTTCATTGAAAAACGCCGCCATTGCCGCCGGATCTATCCCTGGGACAGGGATATGCGCGCCAATTCGAAAGACCAGCAACGCGCCAAGGAGAAATAAAATACGATTGCGCAACTCGTTTACTTTACCTACACCTTGTGTGGCACCGCTCAAGTTACGCAACCCGGCCATTATTCTTCGACCTTCCCACCGGCCTTCTCAATGGCCGCACGGGCTCCGGCACTGACCCGCAAGCCCCGTACAGTAAGTGCCTGCGTAATTTCACCAGACAGAATGATCTTCACGGCGTCTGGGCTCCCGCGTACGATACGTCGCACCTTCAATCCCTCGAGATCGACCATGCCAGAGACTGCGGCCACCTCCAGTTGAGACAAAGCCACCTCGACAACACGGTTACCCAGCGAATTACGAAATCCCCGCTTTGGGATACGCCGTTGCAAAGGCATCTGCCCACCCTCAAATCCGACTTTATGGTAGCCTCCAGAGCGTGCGTGCTGCCCTTTGTGCCCACGTCCAGCCGTCTTGCCAAGCCCGCTGCCAATTCCGCGCCCGACCCGACGGCGACTTTTCTTGGCGCCCTCCGCAGGCGCAATGGTATTCAGTTTCATGATAGCTCTTCCCACCGAAGGAGATACGGTATTCTTTTCACCATTCCGCGGATTTCCGGCGTGTCCAGACGTTCCACCGAGTGGTGGGTATGACGCAGCCCGAGCCCAACAACCACCCGGCGATGCTTATCGGTCACCCCGATCAGGCTCTTAACCAAGGTTATGCGCAGTCGTTTACTCATCATGACCTCCATCACCCCGGATTTCCTTGAGGCTTTTACCACGCTTCATGGCTATGGCCTGTGGGCTGGACAATTTATTGAACGCATCAAAGGTGGCGCGCACGACATTGATCGGGTTATTGGAACCCAGCGACTTGGCTACCACGTTACGCAAGCCGGCAGCTTCACAAACCGCACGCATAGCGCCCCCCGCGATCACTCCACTACCTTCAGGCGCTGGACGCAGAATAACACGAGCCGCCCCATGGCGTCCCTCCACAGGATAGGGAATCGTGCCACCGCGCATCAGCGGAACCGCGGTCATCCATCGGCGCGCCTGATCCGTGGCCTTTTGAATGCCCGCAGGCACCTCTTTTGCCTTGCCGCGACCAAAGCCCACCTTGCCGTCACCATCGCCCACCACCATGAGCGCGGCAAAGCCAAATTGACGGCCACCCTTCACTACTTTTGAAACACGGTTAATATGGATGAGCTTTTCCTGCATCCCATCGTTCGATTGCGTATCGCGGTTTTCTCGTGCCATCTTAGCTCTCCATCAGAACGACAGGCCGCCTTCACGGGCAGCGTCGGCCAAGGCTTGCACCCGGCCGTGATAACGATAACCGCTCCGGTCAAACGCCACATATTTAACACCGGCGGCCAATGCCTTTTCCGCGACCCGCTGCCCAATGACCGCAGCCGCGGCGACGTTCGCGCCCAGTCCCATTTGCGCACGAATCTCCGGTTCGAGACTGGACGCCTGGGCGATAACTTTCCCCTGGGCATCATCGATCACCTGGGCGTAGATATGCCTACCAGAGCGAAATACACAGAGCCTGGGTTTCGCTTGCAATGCAATTCTAATCCGCGCTTTACGCGAACGACGCAGCCGTGCCGTATTCTTATCCATAGTAATAAGCCTCAAACATTATTTCTTCTTCGCTTCTTTACGCCTGACATTTTCGCCCGCGTAACGCACTCCCTTACCCTTATAAGGTTCGGGTGGACGGTAGGCACGAATATCCGCGGCAACCTGGCCAATCATCTGTTTATCGATGCCCCGGATGACTATCTCGGTCTGTGTCGGCGTATCTATCGTGATGCCGTCAGGCACCGGGTATTCCACCGGATGGGAAAAACCCAAACTCAGACTCAGGGTTTTTCCTTTCGCCTGGGCCCGGTAGCCCACCCCAATAATTTCCAATTTTTGCTCGAACCCTTGAGAAACACCACGCACCATATTGTTTAACAAGGCGCGCATGGTTCCTGCGTAAGCGCTCTGATCCGAATCCCAAGTGAGTGACGCTACATCGGCTTCCACTTGAACACCGACTGTCGGATGCAACGGTGTTGAAAGCTGGCCCTTTGGTCCCTTGACCACGAGAGACTGCTCCATCACGCGGACTTCCACTCCCTTGGGTAATGATACCGGTTGATTCGCTACACGAGACATAATCTGCCCCTCTTAGGACACGACACAGAGCACTTCTCCACCAATGCCGGCGGCACGCGCCGCCCGATCGGTCATTATTCCCTGAGAAGTGGAGATAATTGCAATACCGAAGCCATCACGCACCCGCGGCAACTCCTCCGCACCTCGGTAAACGCGCACACCCGGGCGACTGATCCGCCGCATCTCGGCGATGACACCTTGTCCTGCATAATACTTCAGATTCAAGTTAAGAACGGGATGGCCATTCGCCACATCCTCGCTCGCCTCCAGGATATAACCCTCCTCAACCAAAACCCGCGCTATGGCGCGCTTCAGCTTGGAGGCAGGCATCTGCACTTTTGCCTTATTTACCTGTTGCGCATTACGAATGCGCGTCAACATATCAGCAATGGGATCCGTTACGCTCATTGTGTTCCCTCACCAGCTCGCTTTAACGATACCGGGTATTGAACCGGCCGATGCATGCTTGCGCAAACACAAACGACACAATCCAAACTTCCGATAGTAACCACGCGAGCGACCGCACAATTTGCAACGGCTATACGCACGCACCTGAAATTTCGGAGTCCTCTCGGACTTTGCGATCAATGATTTCTTTGCCACGGGCTGCGCTCCTTCAAGACCGGAAGGGCATCTTGAAGGCTTTCAAAAGCCCAAGGCCCTCTTCGTCATTCTTGGCGGTCGTGGTAAATACCACATCCAACCCACGCAAACGATCAATTTTATCGTATTCTATTTCGGGAAAAATAATTTGCTCCTTGACACCCATCGTATAGTTACCTCGGCCATCGAAGGAACGTGGCGACAACCCCCGAAAGTCTCGGATACGCGGGATAGCCACACTAATCAGACGATCCAGAAATTCATACATGACCATGCCGCGCAAGGTTACCATGCAGCCGATCGGATAACCCTCGCGAATCTTAAAAGCCGCCACGGACTTTCGAGCGCGAGTGATCACAGGCTTCTGACCAGACACCCGCGTCATATCATTTACAGCAGCCTCTAGCACCTTCTTATCACCCACTGCCTCACCAACCCCCATATTCAGGGTGATTTTCCGCAGCTTTGGCACTTCCATAATGCTCTTGAAGCCGAACTCCTGCATCAGCCTAGGCACTATGGTTGTTTTATACAACGAATGTAAACGTGCTTCCATGTCTTTTCCCTTGTTTAACGGCGGCCGATTACTTCGCCGTTACCCTTGAAAACCCGCACCTTCTGGCCGTCCTCAAGCATTTTGTATCCAACTCTATCCCCGTTTCCAGTCACTGCATTGAAAATGGCCACATTGGATATATGAATCGGCGCCTCCTTTTCGACAATGCCTCCAGGTTTGCCCATGCGATCGGGTCGAACGTGGCGTTTCACCATATTCACCTTTTCGACCACAACCCGTGACTCCTCTCGCAGGACCTTAAGCACCTTACCGCGCTTACCCTTGTCCTTGCCAGCAAGAATTACGACCTCATCGTCCCTGCGTACCTTCACCATGGTCATCCCCTACAGCACTTCCGGCGCCAACGAAATAATCTTCATGAAATTTGCCCCTCGCAATTCTCGAGTCACCGGACCAAAAATGCGCGTACCAATGGGCTGCAATTGGTTATTAAGAAGCACAGCGGCATTGCTGTCGAAACGTATCAATGAACCATCTTCGCGTCGAACACCTTTACGAGTGCGCACCACCAACGCATTATAGACATCGCCTTTTTTGACCTTCCCCCGCGGGACCGCATCTTTTATGCTTACCTTAATGACATCTCCAATATCGGCATAACGACGATGTGACCCACCAAGAACCTTGATGCACATCACCTCCTTGGCGCCACTATTATCCGCGACACTCAACCTCGTCTGCATCTGAATCATGCTCTGTCCCCTTCCACCACGGCCTCGGCAACTATCTTGACCAAGCGCCAGCTTTTAGTTTTAGACAGAGGACGACACTCTTCGATCCTAACGGTGTCTCCGATATGACAAGCGTTTTCCGCATCATGGGCGTGAAACTTTTTTGAACGCCTAATATACTTCTTATACAGTGGATGCTGAATGCGGCGTTCAACACTGACAACGATGGTCTTATCCATGAGATTGCTCACGACAGTGCCCACAAAACTACGTGGATTCTTAGCCTCAGTCATGCCTGCGCTCCCTTCTTCATAGTAATAGCCGAACGCATCCGGGCGATATCGCGCCGCACGCTACGGAGGCGTGCGGTTTTCGCCAGTTGTCCCGTTGCATGTTGCATCCGCAGCCTGAACTGCTCCTCAAGAAGCAGCATGAGCTGCGTCTGGCACCCTGCCAAATCGAGCTTTTGTATTTCCTGTGCTTTCATCCCATCACCCGCCTACTGACAAAAATGGTCTGTACAGGAAGCTTGGCCGCGCCCAATGCAAAGGCTTCACGCGCCACCTCTTCAGAGACCCCTTCCATTTCATAAAGCACTTTGCCAGGTTGAATCAACGCCACCCAGTATTCCGGATTGCCTTTCCCTTTACCCATACGTACTTCAGCTGGTTTTTTGCTGATGGGCTTGTCCGGAAAAATTCTTATCCAAATGCGACCGCCTCGCTTAACATGACGGCTGATAGCCCGGCGCGCGGCTTCAAGCTGCCGGGCGGTAATACGCCCACGCCCCACCGCCTTGAGCCCAAACTCTCCAAAACTCACCTTGTTGCCCCGAGTCGCAATACCACGATTGCGACCCTTATGTTGTTTCCGAAACTTGGTACGATTAGGCTGCAGCATCGGAGGCTCCTGTCACTTCTGGCGAGCCACGGCTGTTTGCGCCGTGCTCCACTCCAGAATTTCACCTTTGAAAATCCAGACCTTGACTCCGATGATCCCGTAGGTGGTATTTGCTTCCGCGAAACCATAGTCAACATCGGCGCGTAAAGTATGCAACGGGACCCGCCCTTCCCGATACCATTCGGTGCGGGCTATCTCTGCGCCACCGAGACGTCCAGCGCAATTGATGCGCATTCCCAAAGCTCCAAAACGCATCGCATTGGTCACGGCCCGCTTCATCGCGCGGCGAAACATGATCCGACGAACGAGTTGCTGTGCGACACTTTCCGCAACCAGCTGGGCATCAAGCTCCGGTTTGCGGATCTCTTCAACATTAATATGCACAGGGACACCCATGTGCTTTTGCACATCATGCCGAAGTTTTTCGATATCCTCGCCTTTCTTCCCGATCACAATACCCGGACGCGCCGTATGCACCGTGATCCGGGCACTGCGTGCAGGCCGCTCAATGATGATCCGGGAAACCGCGCCGCCAGAAAGCCGTTCACGAATGAACTGCCGCACTTTAATGTCTTCGAGCAATTTTTCTTTGAAGTCGCCCTTACCATACCATCGGGAATTCCAATTATTAATGATTCCCAGACGCAGTCCGATTGGATTGGTTTTTTGTCCCATGCTTTCCTCAGTTAACTCTCTGCGACTACAATAGTGATATGGCTGGTACGTTTAAGTATCCGTGAGCCACGACCCTTCGCTCTTGCCGCGAAGCGTTTGAGGACAGACCCGCCATCAATCATGATTTGCTCGACCACCAAAGCGTCAACATCCGCGCCTTCGTTATTTTCGGCATTGGCAATAGCAGACTCCAAACACTTGCGAATCGGAAGCGCCGCCTTCTTAGTGGTGAAGCGCAGGATCTCCAGGGCTTTTCCCACTGGTTGTCCACGCACCAGGTCAGCCACGAGCCGCGCCTTTTGCGGAGACATCTGAAGCCCTTTAAGCACCGCTGACGATTTCATCCCCCCTCCTCCTAGCGCTTGGCTTTCTTGTCGGCCACATGGCCTTTAAAAGTCCGCGTTAGCGCAAACTCGCCCAACTTATGGCCAACCATATTCTCATTGACCACCACTGGTATATGCTGCCGCCCGTTATGAACACTGATGGTTAACCCAACAAAATCAGGGGTAATCGTCGAGCGGCGTGACCAAGTCTTGATCGGACGACGGCTGCTACTCGCTTGGGCGGTTTGCACCTTGCGATCCAGATGCTCATCAATAAACGGACCTTTTTTAATCGAACGTGGCACGTGAATTCCTCTTAACCACTAACGCGAACGACGGCGCACAATCATACTGCTCGTACGCTTGTTTTTACGGGTGCGGTATCCTTTGGTCGGCTGCCCCCAAGGCGAAACCGGATGGCGTCCTCCAGAGGTCCGGCCTTCACCGCCACCATGCGGATGATCCACCGGATTCATGGCGACGCCGCGAACCGTCGGCCGCACCCCGCGCCAACGCGTGGCGCCTGCCTTACCCAATTGACGGGAGCCGTGCTCCTCGTTCCCTACCTCACCAAGGGTAGCGCGACAGGATACATGAATTCGACGGACCTCGCCCGAACGCAAACGTACTTGCGCATAGTCCCCTTCGCGCGCCATAAGTTGGGCGGAGGCTCCAGCGGAGCGAGCGATCTGTCCACCCTTGCCTGGACGCATCTCGATATTGTGCACGACCGAGCCCACCGGAATTCCACGCAACGGCATGCAATTCCCCGGCTTGATAGGCGTCTGCTGCGCAGAAAGAACGGCATCACCAACCATCATCCCCTTGGCGGCAAGGATATAGCGCCGTTCTCCATCGGCGTAGCAGATCAGTGCGATGTGCGCCGACCGGTTTGGGTCATACTCCAGCCGCTCCACCTTACCCGGCACGTCCACCTTGTTACGCTTGAAATCAATCAGGCGGTAGTGGGATTTGTGACCGCCACCCTGATGACGCCGCGTGACACGTCCGAGATTGTTACGACCGCCACTATGGGATTGGGCCTCGACCAGTCCGGTATGCGGTTCTCCCTTGTGTAAGCCGGTGTTGACCGTCTTCACGACAAAACGTCGACCCGCTGACGTCGGCTTGCTTTTCATGAGTGCCATAGTGCTATTCCTCTCCCTCAGGCAACGCCATAATCTATGCTGCTGCCCTCAGCCAGCCGCACATAGGCCTTCTTCCAGGAGGAGCGACGACCCACATGACGGCCCATGCGCTTCTCCTTACCCGTGTAATTGCAGGTCTGCACGGAAAGCACCTGCACCTCGAAAAGCTTTTCAACCGCCGACTTGATCTCCAGCTTGCTGGCATCGCGAAGCACCTTGAACACAAACTGGTTGGATTGCTGCTGCACCATCGTGCTCTTTTCGCTCACCACCGGCGCCAACAAAACGAGATACTTACGCTCTGGATTCATCCGTACACCTCACCCAATTTGGTCGCCGCTTCGACGTCCAGCAGTACCCGACCGTACTGCAGGAGATCGGCGGGTCCAATATCCTGCCAGCCCGCGATGCCGACCCTCGGAAAGTTCCGCAAGCCGAGAAATAGATTTAGTGGAACCTCGCCCATCACCAAGAGGAAATCGTCGCCTCCGGCACGCAGCAGCCACTCCCGGGCCGTTCGGCTGCGTGGCTCGGCAATGTCTTCCGCTTGAATCACCTGGAGACGGCCCTGGCGAAGCAGTTCGGCCAGCACGGTACGCATTGCTCCCGCCCACATCTTCTTGTTGACTTTCTGGCTGTAGTTTTCGTTCCCCCCAGGGAAAGCGCGTCCACCCCCACGCCAAATGGGGCTGCGGATGCTACCCGCACGGGCTCGCCCGGTGCCCTTCTGCTTCCAAGGCTTGCGACCGCCACCACGCACCGCCGCACGATTTTTTTGGACTGCATTGGCAGATCGCCGTCCCGCCATCTGCGCAAGCACCACCTGATGCAGCAATGCCTCGTTATAAGGTACGGCAAACACCGCATCGGCGACATCGATATCACGGCTATTTCCGGTGGTCACTTCCAAGCTTTGCACTTGCATTGTATTTCTCCTAGCCACGCACCGCGGGACGAATGACGACGTCCGCATCACGGGCACCGGGAACTGCGCCTTTCACCATCAGCAGTTGCCGCTCGGTATCAATACGCACCAGTTCAAGACTCAAATTAGTGACTCGTTCGGCACCTAAATGACCCGCCATTTTTTTGCCCTTGAACACACGACCGGGTGTTTGACGACAACCTATGGAACCAGGGGCACGATGCGCACGCGAGTTACCGTGACTGGCACGGTTGCTTCGGAAGTTGTGGCGTTTGATGGCGCCGGCGAAACCTTTCCCCTTGCTGACACCACTCACATCGACACGCTGGCCCTCGGTGAAGAGATCCAAGCCGATTTCAGTCCCACAAACGTAGGATGCGCTATCCGCCACCCGAAACTCACGCAGCAGACGGCCCGGCGCCACTCCACACTTGCGAAAGTGCCCTGCCAAAGCAGAGCTTACCCGCTGTGGACGACGTTCACCAGTAGCCAACTGCACCGCGCAATAACCATCCGTGGCGATATCTTTTACCTGCGACACCGTGTTCGGCGCCACGTGAATGACGGTCACCGGCACCACTCGTCCGTCTTCCGAGACGATGCGCGTCATGCCTACTTTCCGCCCGATCAGCCCCATTACCATTTTGTATCGTCCTTTCTTAATTACAGCTTGATCTCGACATCCACGCCAGCCGCAAGATCAAGTTTGATCAGTGCATCCACCGTTTTGTCATTGGGATCCAAGATATCGAGAAGGCGCTTGTGCGTCCTCTGCTCAAACTGATCTCGGGCATTCTTATCCACATGGGGGGAGCGCAAGACCGTGAATCGTTCAATTTTGGTCGGTAGCGGGATCGGTCCGCACACCCGAGCGCCGGTCCGCCGCGCGGTTTCCACGATTTCTGCAGCGGAGATGTCCAGCATGCGGTAGTCGTAAGACTTCAGGCGAATGCGTATCTTGGAACTATCCATTATTCGACCACCTTTGAGACGACGCCGGCGCCGACGGTACGGCCGCCTTCACGCACCGCAAAACGCAATCCCTCTTCCATCGCAATCGGCG
>NZ_WNJL01000041.1 GCF_010378095.1 Acidithiobacillus ferrianus
CCGACAGATACCGTCTTGAACCGGTTTATGCAAGGGCATGATTGGGATTGAATGGTTGCCCCGATTTGAGCACACCGAAGGCGATATGCAGCAGCCTGCGCATGGCAGCCACAATGACCTGCATAGGGCATTTACCCCGTGCCAGCAACCGGTCGCAAAAGGCGGCGATCACTGGATTGTACCGTTTGGCTACTACGGCTGGCAGGTACAGCGCCTTGCGTAGAAGAACATTGCCTGCCTTGGCAATATGGCTTTTACCGGCCCACTGGCCCGACTCACGAATACGCGGGTTGAGTCCCGCATAGGCGACGACCTGTTTAGCGGAATGAAAGCGCGTGAGCGGACTGAGGAAAGCCAGCAGCATGGCTGCGGTGGCCTCGCCGATGCCGGGAATACTCAGCAGGAGCGCCTTTTGGGATTTCAGGTCCGGGTGATGGTCCATATGATCCTGGATTTGTCTGCGGACGGTATCAATTTGCTGATGGATGGTGAGCAAAAGGGCTTCAATGGACGCGCGAGCGGCAGGCTCTGCCATTTCGAGGCGATTGTTTTCCATGTTCTGCATACCCAGAAGATCATCCAGACGCTGTACCAAAGCCTGGAGGGTAACGATTGCTTCTGTCGGCGGTACCCATGGGGCAGGTCTGTGCATCTGGCAATAGCGGGCAATGAGCCGGGCGTCCGCTTTGTCTGTTTTGGCCCGGGACAGCTCGGTTTTACCAAAGGCGTGAATCAAGGCAGGATTCATCACACTGATCAGTAACTGTTGTTGCGCCAGAAAGCGCGCCAGGCTTCGGCCATAGGCGCCAGTCGTTTCCATGCAGATGTGAGCCTTGAGGGCCTCCTGCTTCTCCAACCAATCCCGGAATTGCCGGAACCCCTCAGAATTATTGGGAAAGACCTTGCTGCGATATTTACCATGGGGTTTCAGCAGGGCAACATCGAATTTAGCTTTGGCTACGTCAATACCAACACAGGAAACGGGATCCATCATCATAAGCCTCCTTGCCTAGCATAATGGCGATCTACGGACCATGCCGGTTCATCCTTATCTGTGCAGGCTCATGCGCAATGCAGGCCTCGGATACCGTCCGAACTGGGTGGCAAAGTTGAGGCAAGTGATTAATCTGTCGGACAGGATCAATTCCTTGGCCTACTAACAATCTATCTTGCCTCGCTCCGGGGATCAGCCGAAGGGTACCAGTACATACTGACTGGCTCCAAGACATAAG
>NZ_WNJL01000042.1 GCF_010378095.1 Acidithiobacillus ferrianus
AGAACTTATCCGTAAATAATGTTGATATCGAGCGGCACTTTTCTAAACGCAATGATGGCGGCGGCCAGATGATTGAGGGCCAGGAAACTTCGTTCGAGCTTCTCGTAGCGCACCAGCAGCTTGCGGAAGCGATTGAACCAACTGTGCGCGACCTCGACGATCCATCTCCTGGCGCGCTTGTGGGGGAGAAGTCGGATCTCGGTGACTTCTTGGCCGCGGCTTTTGACATGGGGAATATATCCGTGGGCTTCGATGGTCTGCAATGCCGAGGCACCGGTGTAACCTGCATCGGCACACAGGTGTTTGTGGCGGCGCTGAGGCGGTGTCGGCCGCTTGACCCTGATCGCATCAAGCACCGCTTCCAGTTGCGAGACGTCATGCCGGTTGGCCCCGGTCACGATGAGCGACAACGGGACGCCACGCCCGTCGACCAGCAGGTGACGCTTGCTGCCATTTTTTTCCCCGATCCGTCGGGTTCGGACCCGTGGCTTCCTGCGCCAGCGGGGCTTTCATCATCGCCCCATCGACGCTCTGCCAGCGCCAGGCAATGCCTTCCAGATCGTCGTATTCGGCCAAGCCCGCCTGCCACAGCGCCAGGAAGAATCCGCCGCGCTCCCACTCCAGAAACCGCTTGTGAACCGCGCTCGCGCTGCCGAAGCGTTCGCGCGGCAGGGCCTTCCACTGACATCCCGTGCGCAGTACATACACGATCGCTTCGAATACCAACCTCGAATCCTTCGGCTTGCGCCCGCCGCCGGGCTTGCGCACATACTCGCGCTGCACCGGCCGTGGCGCTCGCTGCGGAATCAGCGGAGCCACGCGTTTCCAGAACTCCTCGGAGACTTCCCATGC
>NZ_WNJL01000043.1 GCF_010378095.1 Acidithiobacillus ferrianus
CCGTTGCCGCCGTTGCCGCCGTTGCCGCCAGTGATCGTGCCACTGTTCGTGAGGGTGAATCCCGTGCCGCTCACCCCTGATCCGCCGTTGCCGCCGTTGCCGCCGTTGCCGCCGTTGCCGCCGTTGCCGCCGATACCGTTGCCGCCGTTGCCGCCGTTGCCGTAGCTGCCCTGGCCGCCCTGGCCGCCCTGGCCGCCTTGGCCGCCGAAGCCGCCGGTGATCGTGCCACTGTTCGCGAGGGTGAATCCCGTGCCGCTCACCCCTGATCCGCCGTTACCGCCGTTGCCGCCGGTGCCGCCGGTGCCGGCGGTGCCGGTGTAGCCGTTGCCGCCGGTACCGCCGTTACCGCCGTTACCGCCGT
This sequence comes from Acidithiobacillus ferrianus, assembly GCF_010378095.1. Lineage (GTDB taxonomy): Bacteria > Pseudomonadota > Gammaproteobacteria > Acidithiobacillales > Acidithiobacillaceae > Acidithiobacillus > Acidithiobacillus ferrianus. Next base: position 362 of record NZ_WNJL01000043.1, read on the forward strand.
TGCCGCCGGTGATCGAAATACCCCCAGCAACACTGTACTGACCAGTCGACGTCAGTCCTCCATAGGCAGGAGCACCGCCAGAACCACCCCCGGCACCCCCGCCACCCCAGAGACTCGTGGTGCCATAGCCACCCCAGCCACCCGCGCCGCCCGCGCCGCCCGCGCCGTAGCCCCCGCCACCCGGGCCACCCGGGCCACCAGCTACCCCCGCCGTGCCACCCTTACCACCCGCATTTCCATATGTGCCTGTCCCCGTGTAGGTGCTGGCTCCACCGGCACCCGGCTGCGGTTCATTCGCGCTTTGTCCGGCGTTCCCGGCGGTTCCGGTTTTGTTTCCTAATGCGGTCGCAGAGGCCGGCATCACCGCCTCCAGACCCCATCCCAACGCCAGGGCGACCGCCAATACCAACAGCCTGCGGGCCTGATGCTCCCGCCGATCCGTAGTGCACCCCTTGCGCGGCGCTCTCCCTAATTCCGAAACCACCTGTGGGCTCGTCCGGCCACTTTTCCAGATCAGTCGATAAATGCGATTCATGGTTTCAAGTTCCTTTGCGGTAATGGCGCACTTGGGGGATGTGCGTTGTCGTTCGGTTCACGTTCTCCCCGTCCCTCGGCTTCATAGCACCGGGATCTCTTTACGAGCCTGGGACGGGTCTTTCCAGAAGGCGTCTCCCCGGAATCTCTGAAACAGCTCCGGGGGCAGTATCGTCGCGCGCTCTACCGCTTCTATCCGGGGACGGATGCGGTGCAGGCCGGGGGTGCCCGCCTTGCGGTCATAAGCTTCGGCATCGAAACGGACACGATTCAGATCGTGGGGGTATTCGGGTTCTTCCAGAAAGGTATATAAGGCTTTCAGGGTCCGTTCCGGGTGGCTGACCAGACTCTCGTATTGCACCAGGATCAGCCGCCCTGCCGCCTGCTCCCCGTAATACGCTTCTTTTAGCGCGTCATAGGCCTGACCAACCAGCCCTTCCGGGCCAGACAGTCCGTTGCTCCGGGTGTACACGGTGCCTCCAGCGCTGTAGTTGAAAATAGAGGAAGGTTCAAAAACATTCCTGCGCACTAGGCGCTCGATACTGTCGATAATCCAGGGCAGCTCCCGCACGCAGGCGATGACTTTGCTCTCCGGGAACAGGGTAGACAGTAACGGCAGCTTGCCGCACCAGGTCCGGTTGGTATCCAAAACCACGGCCGCCGGGTTGTCCGCGTAGTAGTGATCCACGATCCCGCGCAGAATTGCCGCCCGCTGGCGGTTGTCGATAAACACGGAGAATTCGTTCTGGCCGCTCATCTCGTGCAGCAACATATGCACCAGACCCGCCACCGGGCTGCTCATGCCCGCCGAGAATCGGGGATTCTGACTCAGAATCGCGGCCAGTAGGGTGCTCCCGGAGCGGGGTAAGCCGGAAATGAAGTGATAACGATGGGTGGAAGGCGCGGTTTCGGGCATAATTTATTCGATTTTACTTGTGCTTATCGTCGGAGTTATTAAAGGGTGAGGGTGTTTATCAGGCGTTCATGGTAACAAGTAATGATTGTGGAGTTTTTACCGCTATTGCGCTCGCCCATGCCGACAGTGCTAACGCCTCCAAATCCAGCAGCCTCAGCGCTGCGGCACAGGCGCCGTGGTGTGGTGTTTCCAGCGGTGCTCCCCGGCGAGGTCTTGCCGGTGGCGCCACTAGACGCGGTTTTGGCCAACTCCGAGACGACTTGCAGCACGCCCAGCGCATGGTTCCAGCCCAGCCGGTAAAAGCGGTTCATGGTGATTTTTCTTATTTAATCGAGGATAACGAGCCTGTCATCGGCATCCCACACCGTAATGCCACCGGCCAGGCTGTGTATGTTTGTAAACCCCATTTCCTGAAGGGCCACGGCAGCGAGGGTGGAGCGGGATCCGCTTCGGCAATAGAGGACTACCATGCGTTCACGGGCTACGGACAATTCTGGGTGTCGGTGTCCATATTCCAGATCGGCCAGTTCTTCAATGTGACTGCGCGGTGCGTGAATGGCCCCCGGCAAACGATTTTTTTGATATTCTTCCACATCTCGCACGTCGACGATCAGGATATCATCGCGGTTACTGAGTAGTAATGCTTCCAACGCATCACCGCTGATCTCGTTAATCTGCTCGCGGGCGGCGCGTAAAATATCTGCAAGAGATTTTGCCATGTATCTTTGTCCTAATTGCCGTTCATAATGAGAGAAGCTGGTCACAACTGGTAATCATGCGCGCCAGATCTCCAGCCGAGGCGATGCCGTTTATTTCCGGCAGGAGCCTGTCCTCGGAGACGCCATAGCCCGGCAGGGCGGCCTTACAAACATACATGTTTACCCCGGCCATCTTGGCGGCGCGGATAAAACCCATGATATTCTGCCCTCCGGGCATGGCCGAAAAATGCTCGGGGATGCCCCGTTCCATGAGCTTGACCCCTTCCATGGTGAAAAACATATTCACCGTGTGTTCCATGGAAGTGAGGACGGAGGCCAAATAAAAAGGGGGGGCACAGCGATGTGGTGTGCTGGGTCCGCTGGTAGCGATAATGAGGATGTTTTTTTCCTCGGCGTCTTCGGTGGGCTGCAAATTTCTCTCCTTTCGATTTGCGGGCGGATTACTTATTCCAGGGCAATACTCAATTCCTCGCCAAATATTCGCTCCTGTAATCCCCAGCCCATGGCCATGGTGCCGGTCGCGTTGCGGAACTCCTCCGCGCGCGCGGGATGGTTGAACGAGGCATGGGTGAGGTGCCGCACAATCGCCTTTCTATCCGTAACCAACGAAAGCATGTGGATCAGTTCGCCCGCATCACGGCCCACCAGTTCGCCGCCGAGCAATTCACCCGTCTCCTGATCGGACAGCAGCCGGATAAAACCGTCGACATCATCCTGACCCAAGGCCCGGGGGGAACTCTCAAAAGGTGAGAACCCCACTGCGACGTCGAAGCCAGCGTCGTCCGCCTGTTCATCGCTCATGCCAATGCGGGCCAACTCAAGGGCAGAGTACATGACCTCCGGCACCCACATGGGATCTCGATATTTAGAACTTATCCGTAAATAATGTTGATATCGAGCGGCACTTTTCTAAACGCAATGATGGCGGCGGCCAG
>NZ_WNJL01000044.1 GCF_010378095.1 Acidithiobacillus ferrianus
GATCCGGGGGGAGGATTTGGCGGGACCGGCATACAGCCGGGTGGGATTGGGGGCACGGGGATACATCCGGGCGGTATTGGCGGGACCGGGATCACGGCCGTGGGGGTGATTCAGCGTTTTGGCAGTATTTACGTCAATGGCCGGGAATACCTGCTGACGCCCCGGACGCGTTATTTGGTGGACGGGATTTCGGGTTCCGCGAAAGACCTGCGTTTGGGGGATCGCGTCACCGTGCAGGCTGCCGCCGAGGGTCGGTCGGTGGCGCTGGAGGTGCGGGTGGACCATGCGGTGATTGGCCGGGTCACGGGAGTGGATGTGGCCGAGCGGCGATTTACCGTTCTGGG
>NZ_WNJL01000045.1 GCF_010378095.1 Acidithiobacillus ferrianus
CGTCAGGTGGGAGTGCCCTACATTGTGGTTTTTCTCAACAAGGCCGACATGGTGGATGACGCCGAGTTGATGGAGCTGGTAGAGATGGAGGTGCGCGAGCTGCTCTCCAAGTATGAATTTCCGGGGGATGACATCCCGGTGATTATTGGCTCTGCGCTCAAGGCGCTGGAAGGGGATCAAAGCGATATTGGCGAGGCGTCCATTTTCAAGTTGGCCGAGGCGATGGACAGTTACATTCCCATGCCGGAGCGTCCCATCGACAAGCCTTTCCTGATGCCGATCGAGGATGTGTTTTCGATTTCGGGTCGCGGGACGGTGGTGACGGGACGTATTGAGCGTGGTGTTGTCAAGGTGGGCGACGAGATTGAGATTATTGGGATTCGCGACACGGCGAAGAGCATTGTCACCGGGGTGGAGATGTTTCGCAAGATTCTGGATCAGGGTCAGGCTGGGGACAATGTGGGGGTGCTGTTGCGTGGTACCAAGAAGGATGATGTAGAGCGTGGTCAGGTTTTGGCCAAGCCGGGGAGCATCAAGCCGCACACGCGATTTGAAGCGGAAGTGTACGTGTTGTCGAAGGAGGAGGGTGGCCGTCACACGCCGTTTTTCAATGGGTACCGCCCGCAGTTTTACTTTCGGACCACGGATGTGACGGGTGCTGTGGAATTACCGGAAGGGGTGGAGATGGTGATGCCTGGGGACAACATTTTGTTCAAGGTGGCATTGATAGCGCCGATTGCGATGGAAGAGGGATTGCGTTTTGCGGTGCGTGAAGGCGGCCGTACCGTCGGCGCCGGCGT
>NZ_WNJL01000046.1 GCF_010378095.1 Acidithiobacillus ferrianus
TACCACGTGCGAAGCCGATGGCCACCATGACCAGCATCACCACGATGTAGATGCGCAAACCCCAAAAGGCGACCTGGATCCATCCTCGAACCGGGGCGCGGGTGAGGGGTTGGGGCTCCAGATGGGCTTCCTCCTGGAAAAACTCCAGAAAATCTTGGGTTGGCGCCGAATGAAAATCTTCTTTACGGTGCATGGGAACTCCTTAGGCAGAAGGGAACACTATGGTATAGCCATACAGTCCATTGGCCAGAATGAGAAAGCCGACGATGGCGAATGCCGACCAATTCTGCCAGGGCCGATTGATATAGTTTCCCATGATGTCCCGGTCATTGAGCAGCATGAGCAGGAACAG
>NZ_WNJL01000047.1 GCF_010378095.1 Acidithiobacillus ferrianus
TCCGGTGCCAACACCTACAGTGGGGGCACCGCGATCAATGGCGGCACTCTCAGCGTCGGTAATGACGCCAACCTGGGTGCTTCCACGGGCAGCCTCAGCTTTAACGGCGGCACGTTGCTAACCACCGCAGGCATCACCGACAGTCGCGTCATTACCTTGGAGTCTGGAGGCGGCACCCTCAATAACGACGGCAATGCCGATACCCTCTCTGGTATGATTTCCGGTGCGGGCGGAATGACCTTCAGTGGCACAGGAACCATCACCGTCTCCGGTGCCAACACCTACAGCGGCGGTACCACGATTGATGGGGGCACACTCACCATCAGCAAAGATAATAACTTAGGCGCAACTGTGGGTAATGTCACCTTCAGCGGCGGCACCCTGCTGACCACGGCAGGTATCACCGACAGCCGGGACATTACCGTAAATGCGGGCGGCGGCACTATCGACAACCTCGGCCACTCAGATACTTTCTCTGGTGTGTTGTCCGGTAACGGCGGCATGACCTTCTTTGGACCGGGCTCGACAATTCTCTCCGGTGCCAACACCTACA
>NZ_WNJL01000048.1 GCF_010378095.1 Acidithiobacillus ferrianus
GGGTCTGGTCAACGGCCGAAGTCGTGCAATCTCCATGCTGTCCTCGATGGTCAGGGGCAGCACGTCCAGGGTATTCCCCAGAATGCCGCGCTTTTCTAGCTCAGCGGCCAGTGTTTCCGGGGCAATGCCAGCTTCCATGGCTTTTGACAGGACTTCCGCCCAGTTCACCGTGCCGATGGCGCTCCCCGCGGCGAGCGATTTTTCCACGGCCTCCGCACCCGGTTCTTCGTTGAGATAGGCCAGCAAGGCCGAGGCGTCGAGTACCGATTTATTCATGTTCCGCTTCGATGCGTCGTTCAGCAATCAACTCGTCCGCCAAGTGTCGATCCCTCGTGGTATCAGGAGCCAATTCACGTAATAGGCCGCGGCCCCTGCGAGCCGATTCTCCAGGGCTGATCAAGCGCAGCATCCCATCTTCGTGCATTGTCATGATCAACGTGCTTCCCTGTTCAATGCCCAGTTGGTGACGAATGCCGACGGGTAGTACCAGACGCCCGCGCTGGTCCACATGAACGGTGTATTGATGGGTATCCATATATATTCCCCCTAATTATGTCAGACCCATTTTATCCATGTTTCCCATCAGAAGGGAAGTCTTCCTCCTGGAGGTAGGGTGTCAGATGAGCATAGTGCTTCAGCATCTGCAATGTCTTGTAGCCGGTGATGGCCGCCACCTGCATGGGCGCCAAGCGCTCTATCATCGCGATGAATTCCGATCACGGGGAGACCCAGGCGGCGGTATTATGGTATCTTTTCGCGGGTGACTGGAAAGGCAATGCCCTATGAACGACTTGCTTTTGGAAAACATCCATAAAACCTTCCCCATCCGCCATGGCCGGGGCAAGCAGGTGGTGCTGGATAGCATCTCCTTGCGGGTGCGTCCCGGAGAGCGCTGGGGCATCGTGGGCCCCAACGGAGCGGGCAAATCCACCATCATTCAGATCATCAGTGGATCGCTCACGCCCGATTCAGGCAGCGTGCACCGGGGAATGAATGTGTCCTGGCCTATCGCCTTTGGCGGGGCATTCCACAGTAGTCTGACGGGGCGGGACAACGCCCGCCTCATCGCCAGGGTATACGGTGTGGACGTGGATGAGACCGTGGCCGGGGTGGAGGCTTTCGCGGAACTCGGGACCTATCTGGATGAGCCCGTCAAGACCTATTCCTCGGGCATGAATTCCCGCCTGAGCTTCGCCCTGAGCATGGCCATCGATTTCGATTGCTTTTTGGTGGACGAGGTCATTTCCGTGGGCGACATCCGTTTCAATCGCAAGTGTGAAGAAGAACTACGAAACCGGGAGAACAAGGCGATGGTGCTGGTCTCTCACCATTTGGATATCATCCGCAACAACTGTGATCACGCGGCCTTTTTGCAGCATGGCAAGCTGCACTTTTTTGATAGCGTGGATGAGGCCATATCCGCTTATGAGCGGATGTAAGAAAGGCTTTTCCGCCCCATGGGGCCGTTGGTGGCCTGGGGCGGAGGCGAAAGACGCGGACTTGCGCGCCCTGCCCGACGCCGAGTTCGTGGAAGCGATCTACCAGCGTTATCTGGGGCGAGCCGCCGATGAGGAAGGCAAAACCCATTACCTGCGTCTGCTGCGCGCGGGCCGGGGACGTGTCCGCGTATTGAAGGATTTCAAGCAATCCGCGGAAGCCCGGCGCTATGCCCAATACCGCCAGCGGCGCCGGGCCATTGCGGATTTTTTGCGCAAGGAGCACTCCCCCCTGTTGCCGGCGGAGTTGCGCCGCCTGCCGCTGCCAAAGCCTCGAATCGCACTGCTCGGCACTTGCCTCGCCGAGGGCTTGTTACAGGTGGCGCTGGATCAAGGTTGGCCCATGCGTCACTACCTGACGGACTCGGGATTGCAGAATACGCACCCGGAGATAACCCCTGACCAGTTCGATGCGGTACTGATCAATCTCACCTTGCGCAGCATCTTGGGCATGGCCGCGGAAGGCGGGGATGGCGATCTTTTCCATCTGCGGCCGGGGTTGGACATCACGCAGGTGCAAGAGCAAGCCGTAATGCGCCTGGGGCAGGTGATGGATCGCCTCCTGGCCACCATGCCCGCGGGGCTGCCCGTGTTTTTTTTGGCCTTTTTGGAGCCGCCCCCGCAGCTTTTCGGGGTCTTGGGCAGTAATAGACGCCGCTCTCTCTATACCCTGGTCCGGGCGCTGAACGACGCCATGGAGCAAACCTTGGTGGAACAGGGCCGGGCCTACTTTCTGGAAATCAACGACATCCGTCAATATTACGGGGACGCCGCCGCCTATGACGGCTACGATGCCCACTACACCCATCACAGCTTGTCACCCGTCAGCCTGCAAGGGGAGTGGATCTATCAGGATATCCTGGAGCGCCTGGATGGCGCCTTGCGGGTGCTGCGCGCCGAAGATCCCGTGAAGATGATCATCACCGACCTGGACAATACCCTTTGGCGCGGCGTGTTGGCGGAAGAGGACGAGATCGTCCCTTGGCGCCACACCGAAGGTTGGCCCCTGGGTTATGCCGAGGCCCTGCTGGAGTGCAAGCGGCGTGGGATATTGCTGGCCATCTGCAGCAAGAACGATGAGGGACCGACCCGCGAGCGGTTCCAACAGTTGTGGGGGCAGCGCCTGCGTCTGGAAGATTTTTGTTCCGTACAGATCAACTGGCAGCCCAAATCTCAAAACATCGCTCAGATTCTGCGCACCGCCAACCTCCTGCCCGATCATGTCCTGTTCATCGATGACCACCCCCTGGAGATCGAGGAAGTGCGCCGGGCTTTTCCACAGATGCGCTTTTTGACGGGGGCACCCGAGCGCTGGCGGCATATCCTGCTCTATGCCCCAGAAACCCAGGTGGCGCGCGTCAGCGAGGAATCCGCTCTTCGCACCGATTCGATCCAGGCCAAAGCGGCGCGGGAACTGGCGGCGGTGGATATGGATCGGGACACCTGGCTGCAGTCTTTGGGTCTGACTCTGCGTTTTGACCGCATTGTCGATGTCGGGCACTCCCGTTATGCCCGCGCTCTGGAACTGCTGAACAGGACCAATCAGTTCAATACCACCGGCCAGCGCTGGAGCGATGCGGAATTGCAGGACTGGCTGGCTTCTGGCGGCTGGTTGCTGGCGGCGCGCGCCGAAGATCGCTTTACCAATCATGGCCTCGTTGCTTTGGCCCTGCTGCGCCACCATGGGATTGAGCAGGTGGTGCTATCCTGCCGGGTATTTAGTCTGGGTATCGAAAGTGCTTTATTGGTCGAAGCGTTGCGACAGATGCAGGAGGAGGGGCACGCGGATTTTGTGGGGCATTTCACCGCCACCGGCCGCAATGACGCCTGTCGCGACTTCTGGCCCGCCCACGGCTTTACCCAGGATGCAGGGGGTTCTTTGTGGCGGGGTTCGGTGGTACCCGACGCTCCAACGTGGATTCGATCGGAGGGCGGATGACGGTGACATGAACTCCTGGTACTTCCGCCCAGATCCGGTCCGCGGTCAGTATCGGAATGCTCAAACGTTTTCCGAGCGCCAGACAGGCCCGGTCAGCCAGCGATAACCCAAAGGGTCTGGTCAACGGCCGAAGTCGTGCAATCTCCATGCTGTCCTCGATGGTCAGGGGCAGCACGTCCAGG
>NZ_WNJL01000049.1 GCF_010378095.1 Acidithiobacillus ferrianus
GGAGACCCAGGCGGCGGTATTATGGTATCTTTTCGCGGGTGACTGGAAAGGCAATGCCCTATGAACGACTTGCTTTTGGAAAACATCCATAAAACCTTCCCCATCCGCCATGGCCGGGGCAAGCAGGTGGTGCTGGATAGCATCTCCTTGCGGGTGCGTCCCGGAGAGCGCTGGGGCATCGTGGGCCCCAACGGGGCTGGAAGCGCAGGTCAGCTTCGATGCCTTGGTGCAGATGATGGCTGAGGCGGATCTGCGGCGCGTGGCGGGGTAGCGTATAGCCTGCGCGGTAAACTGGATTTACGCGATCAGGATGCGGTCTTTGCGGCATGCAATCCAAATATGGCATAATACGCCAATTCCTTCTCAATGAAGAATACTATTATGCCTACGCGTAATGTTGTACTTACTCCTCACCAAACAACTTTTGTCGAGCAACTGGTTAATTCGGGGCGTTACCAAAACGCCAGCGAAGTTCTGCGCGAGGGCTTGCGTCTGGTCGAGCAACGTGAGCGCGATGATGCGGTGCGTCTGAAGGTATTGCGTGAAGCCGTGGTGCTTGGTATTGAAGACATCGAGGCGGGCCGTTACACCGCCATGGATTCGACTGCTGATTTGCGCGCGCACATCAGCACCCTGACCAACCAGGCACTGCAAGATCATTAATGACCAATTGGACGCTGCGCGTCGCAAGGCAGGCTGAAGTGGATATCGTGGATATCCTTGCTTGGACTAGCGAGCAGTTTGGGGAGCGACAAGCGAGGACCTATGCCGAAACACTGAGCCTGGCATTGGAATTCCTGCAGGATGGTCCGGATGTCCCTGGTGCTAAACAACGAGAGGATATTGCTCCGGACATTCATATCCTCCACATCGCGCGTAGCGGCCGCAAGGGTCGGCACTTTCTGGTTTTTCGTGTGGCCGGTGACTCGCTCATTGATGTGTTGCGGGTATTGCACGACAGCATGGATCTACCGAAGCATCTTGGGCAACGAAACCGATAAAAACCCAGTATCCCTATGCCGACGAGGTTGCCGTCTTTGTCGTAATCCAGGACGACGCCATCGGCCACTTCTTCACTTTCCTCGATGGGCGCCGACGTCAGTTCCAGGTATACCGCATCCGCCTCTCTATCCACTCGCACTAACATGGTGCCCTCCTGTCGAAATAGACGGTAATTATATGGGTGTCAGATCACGAGGAGACCCAGGCGGCGGTATTATGGTATCTTTTCGCGGGTGACTGGAAAGGCAATGCCCTATGAACGACT
>NZ_WNJL01000005.1 GCF_010378095.1 Acidithiobacillus ferrianus
CGCCGATTGCGATGGAAGAGGGATTGCGTTTTGCGGTGCGTGAAGGCGGCCGTACCGTCGGCGCCGGCGTTGTCTCAAAGGTGGTCGAATAAGTCTCGTGATGTCGTAGTGCTGGACGGCGGCATGGTCCGCCGTTTGCCGTCTGCAGGGCAGTAGCTCAATGGGTAGAGCAGCGGTCTCCAAAACCGCAGGTTGGGGGTTCGAGCCCCTCCTGCCCTGCCATTATGAAAGGTGTGGTGTCCATGTCGGAAAAAGTGAAGCTCTATTTTGCGGCGGGATTCGCTGCGCTCGGGGTGTTCGCGTATTTCCTCGTCCCCATCCGTCTCGGAACGTACTATCCCAGCGCTGCGCTGATTCTGGCTTTGGTGATTGCGGCCAGCCTTTTCGTTATCAGCAATAGCGGCAAAGCGCTTTTGATCTTTTTCCGGGAAGCGTATGTGGAGTTGCTTAAAGTGGTTTGGCCCACGCGCCCAGAAGTGTTGCGCAGTACCGCCATCATTATTGGTTTGATCATTGTTATTGCGGCCTTCCTGTGGTTGGTGGACATTGCCCTTCTCGGTGTGGTGCGGCTGCTGCTCGGAGGAGTCGCGTAAATGTCGATGCGTTGGTATGTGGTCCATGCGTTCTCGAGTTTTGAGAAGAAGGTACAGAGCGAAATCCGCGAGCGCGCCAGGCGTGAGGGACTTGCGGACAAGTTTGGCGAAATTCTCGTTCCCGTCGAAGAAGTCGTGGAAATCCGTAACGGCCAGAAAACCAGTTCACAGCGCATGTTTTATCCGGGCTATGTGCTGGTGCAGATGGAAATGGATGACGTGACTTGGCACTTGGTAAAAAATACACCGCGGGTGACCGGGTTTGTCGGTGGTTCTGTCGGGCGTCCGCACCCCTTGAGTGATGCCGAAGCCGACGCGATTCTGGATCGCATCAAGGAAGGCGTGGAAAAGCCGCGTCCGAAATTCAGCTTCGATGCCGGTGAGCAGGTACGGGTCGTGGACGGACCTTTCAAGGATTTCAATGGCGTGGTTGAAGAAGTCAATTTTGAAAAAAACAAACTGCGGGTATCGGTGACGATCTTTGGTCGTTCCACCCCCGTGGAACTGGATTTTGGTCAGGTCGAAAAGAACTGATGGTTTTCAACATAGAGGGAGCCTGACGGCGTTCGTACCTCGCGGGAGTGAATCATGGCAAAGAAAATAACCGGTTATATCAAACTTCAGGTGAAGGCCGCTCAGGCCAATCCGAGCCCGCCTATCGGTCCCGCCCTGGGTCAGCGTGGCTTGAACATCATGGAATTCTGCAAGGCCTTCAACGCCCAGACGCAGGGCGTGGAGCCGGGATTGCCGCTACCCGTAGTCATCACGGTCTTTGCGGACAAAAGTTTCACCTTCGAGGTAAAAACCCCCCCGGCCGCTGTACTGCTGATGAAGGCCGCCGGCTTGCCGAAAGGCAGTGGGCGTCCGAACACGATCAAGGTCGGGGTGGTGTCCGAGGCGCAGATCGAAGAAATTGCCAAGACCAAAATGCCTGATCTCAATACCCAAGATATGGAGTCGGCAAAGCGCAGCGTGCGCGGTACCGCCCGTAGTATGGGCCTGACGGTGGAGGGCTAATCATGGCGACAAAATCCAAACGTACGCTTGCCCTTGAGGCGATGCTGCAGCGCAACAGTCGTTATGCCATTGAAGATGCCCTCGAACTCGTAAAAAAGATGGCTACGGCGAAATTCGATGAATCCGTGGATGTCGCGATTGGTTTGGGCATCGACCCGCGCAAGTCTGATCAGGTGGTGCGTGGTGCGGTGGTGTTGCCCAACGGTACTGGCAAGCAAATGCGAGTGGCCGTCTTTGCAACAGCGGACAAGGCGGCCGAAGCGCGGGAAGCCGGTGCCGATATCGTCGGTATGGAGGATCTTGCCGAGGAGGTAAAGGCGGGTCAAATAAACTTCGATGTGGTGATTGCGACGCCGGATGCCATGCGTGTGGTTGGCACTCTGGGTCCGGTGCTTGGCCCGCGCGGACTGATGCCGAATCCCAAAGTGGGAACGGTGACCGCTGACGTGCGTACCGCGGTGATCAATGCCAAAGGGGGGCAGGTCCGCTACCGTGCGGACAAGGGCGGTATCATTCACAGCACGATTGGCAAATCCTCCTTTGAAGTGAAGGCATTGCACGAGAATCTGTTGGCGCTGATTGATAGTCTGCGGAAGGCTAAGCCGGCAACGAGCAAGGGTATCTATATCCGAAAAGTGAGCGTCTCTCCGACCATGGGACCTGGGGTTCCCGTCGATCTGAGCGCTCTCGGTTAAGAGGTTTCCGCTGGGGCGGGAAGGTCGGCGTAAGCCGGCGTACAAAGACCGCAGGGGGCGCAAGCCTTAATCATTCGCCCTGCGCAGGCGACGGCGCGCCAAGCAGCTTTTTGGCCGCCTTGGTTAGATAGGAGGTGACATTCACGTGAGTCTTAAACTCGCAGAAAAGGAACAAGTGGTTACCACGTTGCAAACCCGGCTCGTCGGGGCGCAGGCCGCGGTGGTGGCGGAGTACCGCGGCTTGTCGGTGGCGCAGATGACAGTGCTTCGCGCGGAAGCACGCAAGCAGTCGGTGCATGTGCAGGTCGTGAAGAATAGTCTGTTGCGGCGGGCCTTGACGGGTACGTCTTTCGCCGTGATGGATGGTTTGTTGAAGGGTCCTCTGATGTTTGCGGCTGCGGAAGATCCCGTCGCGCTCGCCAAGATTTTTACCGACTACGCCAAGCGCTTCGACAAACTGGTGATCACCGGTGGTGCACTCAGCGGGAAGCAAATTGACGCGGCGGCCATTGCGCAATTGAGCAAAATGCCTTCCCGCGAAGAACTGCTTGCCAAATTGCTGGGGACCATGCAAGCACCGATTTCCGGCTTCGTGCGTACCCTGAACGAGGTTCCGGGTCGTTTTGTCCGGACCTTGGCCGCAGTCCGCGACCAGCGCGCTGCTTAAATCATATCGACTGAAGGAGTTGTAAAAATGGCATTGTCCAAGGCTGAAATTTTAGATGCAGTTGCTGGTATGACCGTCCTTGAGTTGTCCGAACTCATCAAGGACATGGAAGATAAGTTTGGCGTATCCGCGGCTGCGGTTGCTGTGGCGGCGCCTGCGGGCGGGGCAGCCGGTGGTGAAAGTGCCGCGGTCGCCGAAGAACAGACCGAGTTCGACGTGATCCTCACGGGTGCCGGCGCCAACAAGGTCAACACCATTAAGGTGGTGCGGGCGATCACCGGTCTTGGCCTGAAAGAGGCCAAAGATCTGGTGGACGGTGCGCCGAAGCCGGTTAAGGAAGGTGTTGCCAAGGCCGAAGCCGAGAGCGTCAAGGCGCAACTCATCGAGGCGGGTGCCGAGGCGGAGATCAAGTAATCTGTTGTTGATGTGGTAACTTATTGGCTGGCCGCGAAACCGCTGCCAGCCCCTCATTGTTTGCGGAAAGCAGCTGTACCGCTAGTTCCTGAACCATGCAGTCGTCGCGCGGAGCATCCATGGCCTACTCTTTTACTGAAAAGAAACGGATTCGTAAAGACTTTGGCAAGAGCCAAAGCATTCTTGCTGTGCCATATCTGCTGGCTACGCAGATGGACTCTTATCGAGAATTTCTTCAAGAGTCCGTGCCCCCGGCGGCGCGTCAGGAAACGGGTTTAGAAGCGGTTTTTCGTTCCATTTTCCCCATGGAGAGTTATTCCGGCAATGCGATGCTGGATTATGTCTCCTATCGTCTGGAAAAACCGGTATTTGATGTGGTGGAATGCCGGCAACGCGGTCTGACTTACTGCGCCGGACTGCGTGTGCGTTTGCGCCTTGCGATCATGGAAAAAGATGATGCTACAGGTGCCAAGCGCGTCAAGGATGTGAAGGAACAAGACGTGTATATGGGCGAGTTGCCCTTAATGACGGAGCATGGTTCCTTCGTGATCAACGGTACGGAACGTATCATTGTCTCACAGTTACATCGCTCTCCGGGGGTGTTCTTCGACCATGATCGGGGTAAGACGCACTCGTCCGGGAAGCTTTTGTTCAACGCCCGCATCATCCCCTATCGAGGGTCGTGGCTGGACTTCGAGTTCGATCCCAAGGACCACGTCTATGCCCGTATCGATCGGCGTCGCAAGCTGCCGGCGACGACCCTCCTGCGCGCGCTGGGTTACAGCATCGAGGATATTCTTGAAATCTTTTTTGACACCGAGAGCTTCCATCTGGCTCACGGGGAACTGCGTTACACGCTGATCCCCCAGCGTTTGCAGGGTGAAGTAGCGATTTTCGATATTGCGCATCCCGAGACCGGCGAAGTGCTGGTGCAAACGGGCAAGCGGATTACCGCGCGTCAGGTCAGGGCGCTTAACGATGTCAAGGCATTGCATGAGGTTCCGGTGCCAGACACCTTTCTCATCGGGAAGATCGTCGCTCGGGATGTTGTGCACCCGGAGACCGGCGAAGTGTTGATACAAGCCAACGAACCCATCAGTGGCGAAGTACTGGAGGTGTTGCGTCGAGGACCGTCTCTTTCTCTCAATACCCTCTATACCAACGAACTCGATCGCGGTCCATACATTTCCGAAACCTTGCGTATCGACACCTCGCGAGATGCGCACGAGGCGCAAATGGAAATTTATCGCCTGATGCGTCCGGGTGAGCCACCAACGAAGGATGCCGCACAAAATCTTTTCCAGGGGCTTTTCTTTAGTCCGGATCGCTATGACTTGTCAAACGTGGGTCGGATGAAGTTCAACCGCCGAGTGGGCCGCGAGGAAATCACCGGTCCCGGAGTGCTCAACAACGAGGACCTCATTGCAGTGCTCAAGGTATTGATCGCCCTGCGTAATGGTGTAGGTGAAATCGACGATATCGATCATCTGGGAAACCGGCGTGTGCGTTCTGTCGGAGAGTTGATGGAGAATCAATTCCGACTGGGTCTTGTGCGCGTGGAAAGGGCGGTGAAGGATCGCCTGGCACTGGCCGAGAGTGAGGGGCTCACGCCCCAAGATCTGATTAATGCCAAGCCTATTGCAGCGGTGGTGAACGAGTTTTTTGGTTCCAGTCAGCTTTCCCAGTTCATGGATCAGACCAATCCGCTGTCAGAGGTGACCCATAAGCGACGTGTGTCTGCTTTGGGACCGGGGGGGTTGACTCGTGAACGCGCAGGCTTTGAGGTTCGCGACGTGCACCCGACGCACTATGGTCGCATTTGCCCTATTGAGACACCGGAGGGTCCCAATATCGGTCTGATCAATAGTTTGTCCTGCTATGCGCGCACCAATGCCTATGGTTTCCTGGAAACACCCTATCGACGTGTGGTGGATCGGCGCATTACCGATGAAGTGGAGTATCTGTCTGCGATAGAAGAAGGCAACTATATGATCGCACAGGCTAATTCTGCGATAGATGAGGGCGGTGTGCTGACCGACGAACTGGTGTCCTGTCGATACAAGAATGAGTTCACGCTGGTGAACCCGGAACAGGTCCAATTCATGGATATTTCACCTCGGCAGATCGTTTCGGTGGCGGCGAGTTTGATTCCCTTCCTAGAACATGACGATGCCAACCGCGCCTTGATGGGATCCAACATGCAACGTCAGGCTGTGCCCACCGTTCGGTCCGACGCCCCCATGGTGGGTACGGGGATGGAGCGGGTGGTGGCCATTGACTCCGGCGCGGCGGTCGTGGCGCGCCGGGGTGGTACGGTGGATATCGTGGACGGCGCACGTATCGTGATCCGCGTCAGTGATGAAGAGACCTTGCCGGAAGAGCCCGGAGTCGATATCTACAATCTGGTGAAGTATGCGCGTTCCAATCAAAACACCACGCTGAATCAGCGCCCCATCGTCAAGGTGGGGGATGTGGTGAGTCGTGGCGATGTGCTGGCCGATGGACCGAGCACAGAAATGGGTGAACTGGCGCTGGGCCAGAACGTATTGGTGGCCTTCATGCCCTGGAATGGATACAACTTTGAGGATTCGATCCTCATCTCCGAACGGGTGGTGGCGGAAGATCGCTATACGACCATCCACATCGAGGAGTTTTCGGTCTTTGCCCGCGATACCAAGCTAGGACCGGAAGAAATCACGCGGGATATTCCCAATGTCGCGGAAGGGGCTTTGCGGCACCTCGACGAGTCGGGGATCGTCGTGATCGGGGCAGAGTTGTCCCCCGGGGATATCTTGGTAGGCAAAGTTACACCCAAGGGTGAAACGCAGTTGACGCCGGAAGAGAAATTGCTGCGCGCAATTTTTGGCGAAAAAGCTTCCGATGTGAAGGACAATTCCATGCGGATGCCTGCCGGTATGTATGGCACGGTCATTGACGTGCAGGTCTTTACCCGCGATGGCATCGACAAGGATAGTCGTGCCAAGTCTATCGAGGAGCATGAGCTTGCGCGTATCCGCAAGGATCTCAACGATCAATATCGCATCGTCGAGGAAGACAGTTATCAGCGTATCGAGCGTCAGCTCACTGGCAAACTGGCCGAGGGCGGTCCCAACGGTCTTGCGGCGGGAAATAAGATCACCAAGGCCTACCTCAAGGATTTACCGCGTGCCAAATGGTTTGAAATTCGTCTGCGCAGCGAAGAGAGCAACGAATCCATCGAGCAGATTCGTGCCCAACTCGAGGAGCAGCGTTTACGTCTCGACGCGGTGTTGGAGGAGAAGCGCCGCAAGCTGACCCAAGGTGACGACCTCAGTCCGGGGGTGCTCAAGATGGTCAAGGTCCACGTGGCCATCAAAAGACAGTTGCAACCCGGGGACAAGATGGCGGGTCGCCACGGCAACAAGGGTGTGGTTTCCAAGATCGTTCCTGTGGAAGACATGCCCTATATGGCCGACGGAACCTCGGTGGATATCGTGCTCAATCCGCTGGGCGTGCCTTCGCGTATGAACGTCGGACAAATTCTGGAAACGCACTTGGGATGGGCCGCCAAGGGTTTGGGCAAGAAGATCGGCGCGATGTTGGATGGTGAAATGGCAGTGGCCGAGATGCGCGCCTTCCTTGCGGAAATCTACAACCGGGCGGGCAAGAAGGAGGATCTCGACAGTTTGAGTGACCAGGAAGTCCGCGAATTGTCCGCGAACCTGCGCGGAGGTGTACCGATGGCTACGCCGGTCTTCGATGGCGCGGGGGAAGAGGAGATCCGTGACATGCTGGAGTTGGCCGGATTGCCGCGCAGCGGTCAGGTCACCCTCTATGACGGACGTACTGGTGAAGCCTTCGATCGCCCGGTAACGGTGGGTTATCTGTACATGCTCAAGCTGCATCACCTGGTCGACGACAAGATGCATGCGCGTTCCACGGGGCCTTACAGCCTGGTCACGCAGCAGCCCCTGGGGGGCAAAGCGCAATTCGGCGGTCAACGCTTCGGCGAAATGGAGGTCTGGGCGCTGGAGGCCTATGGCGCGGCTTACACCCTGCAGGAAATGCTTACGGTGAAATCTGACGATGTGAGTGGGCGCAGCAAAATGTACGAGTCCATCGTCAAAGGTGACTTCCGTATGGATGCCGGAATGCCGGAGTCTTTCAATGTATTGTTGAAGGAGCTGCGTTCTTTGGGTATCGATATCGAATTGGAACACTCCAAGTAAAATTTCCGCCCGCGGCGGGCAAGGATGGATGCGTTGAAAGACTTACTGAAGCTCTTCAAACAAAATGATCAGCAAGAAGAATTCGATGCGATTCGTATCGGTATTGCGTCCCCGGACAAGGTACGGTCGTGGTCCTATGGCGAGGTGAAGAAGCCGGAAACTATCAATTATCGTACTTTCAAGCCGGAACGCGAAGGTCTTTTTTGTGCCAAGATATTCGGACCAATCAAGGATTACGAGTGTCTTTGTGGCAAATATAAACGGCTTAAACACCGTGGCGTGGTCTGCGAAAAGTGTGGGGTGGAGGTGACGCAGGCGCGAGTTCGGCGTGATCGCATGGGTCATATCGAGTTGGCTAGCCCGGTCGCCCATATCTGGTTTCTGAAATCTCTGCCGAGTCGTATGGGTATGATTCTCGATATGCCCCTGCGCGATATCGAGCGGGTGCTCTATTTTGAGGCCTATGTCGTCGTCGACCCCGGTGTGACCGCCCTGGAGCGCGGACAGATCCTCAGCGAAGATCAATATCTGGATGCGTTGGAAGAACACGGTGACGAGTTTATCGCCAAGATGGGCGCGGAGGGCATCCGCGACCTGTTGCGCGGTATTCCGCTCACACAAGAAATCGAACAGATCCGCCTTGAATTGCGTGAGAGTAATTCGGATACCAAGACCAAGAAACTGAGCAAGCGTCTCAAGATTCTGGAGGCCTTCGAGCAGTCGGGTAACCATCCTGAGTGGATGATCATGGAAGTGCTCCCGGTGTTACCCCCGGATTTGCGACCATTGGTACCCCTGGATGGCGGGCGCTTCGCGACCTCGGACCTCAACGACCTTTACCGTCGGGTGATCAACCGAAACAACCGGCTGAAGCGTCTGCTCGAGCTCAAGGCACCGGACATCATCGTCCGCAACGAAAAGCGCATGCTGCAGGAAGCGGTGGATGCGTTGTTGGATAACGGACGCCGTGGGCGCGCCATCTCCGGCCCCAACAAGCGCCCGCTCAAATCGTTGGCGGATATGATCAAGGGCAAACAGGGTCGTTTCCGCCAAAACCTGCTGGGTAAACGGGTAGATTACTCGGGTCGCTCCGTGATCGTCGTTGGTCCGGAACTCCGCCTGCACCAGTGCGGCTTGCCGAAAAAAATGGCCTTGGAACTGTTCAAACCGTTTATCTTCAACAAGCTGGAGGAACGCGGTCTGGCGACTACGATCAAGGCAGCCAAGCGTCTGGTTGAGCAAGAAAAACCGGAGGTTTGGGATATTCTCGAAGAAGTGATCCGCGAACATCCGGTCATGTTGAACCGTGCTCCGACACTGCACCGCTTGGGTATCCAGGCATTCGAGCCGGTGCTGATTGAGGGCAAGGCCATCCAGCTGCATCCCCTGGTGTGCGCCGCCTACAATGCCGACTTTGACGGCGACCAGATGGCGGTACACGTGCCGCTCTCTCTGGAGGCGCAGTTGGAAGCGCGGACCCTGATGATGTCTACCAACAATATTTTAAGTCCGGCCAATGGCGAACCGGTGATCGTGCCCTCGCAGGATATCGTGCTGGGGCTCTATTATGTCAGCCAGGAACGCGCCGACGCGAAGGGTACGGGAGGTGTTTTCTTGGATATCGCCGAAGTGCGACGGGCTTATGAGACCGGCAACCTCGGTTTGCACGCGCGTATCCGCATCCGGTTCCGTGGTGAACGTATCGATACCACGGCGGGGCGCGCCTTGCTCGGGGAAATTCTTCCCGAGGGCCTCCCTTTCAGCGTGATCAATCGTGTCCTGAAGAAGAAGGTGATTGCCGAATTGATTAATATCTGTTACCGCAACCTGGGTATCAAAGATACGGTCATTTTCGCTGATCAGTTGATGTACACGGGATTCCGCATGGCCACGCGCGCGGGTATCTCCTTTGGTGCTGGCGATATGGTCACGCCGCAGGAGAAAGAAGGTATTCTTGCCCGCTCGGAAGAGGAGGTGAAGGCGATTCAGTCACAGTACACCTCGGGTCTGGTGACCGAAGGCGAGCGTTACAACAAGGTCGTCGATATCTGGTCGCGCGCGACCGATGAGGTCGCCAAGGCAATGATGGATCGGGTGAGCAAGGACACCGTACAACTCCCGGATGGCGGTACGATCCAGCAGGATTCCTTCAACTCCATCTTTATGATGGCGGACTCTGGCGCGCGTGGTTCCGCGGCTCAGATTCGGCAGCTTGCCGGTATGCGCGGCCTCATGGCGAAGCCGGATGGTTCGATTATCGAAACCCCCATCACGGCGAATTTCCGAGAGGGTCTCAACGTACTGCAATATTTCATTTCCACCCACGGCGCTCGCAAGGGACTGGCCGACACCGCGCTGAAAACCGCGAACTCCGGCTACCTGACCCGGCGTTTGGTGGATGTCACTCAGGACTTGGTCGTGGTGGAAACGGACTGCGGCTCTGAGGAGGGCTTGCCCATGACGTCGCTGGTAGAGGGCGGGGAGGTCATTGAACCGTTGCGTGACCGTGTATTGGGTCGTGTGGTGGCGGAGGACGTCGTTCACCCCAATACGGGTGATGTGGTGATTGCCCGCAACACCCTGCTCACGGAGCGGCATTTGGGTCAGCTGGATGATTTGGGTGTCGATGCGCTCAAGGTGCGCTCACCGCTGACCTGCCGGGCGCGGCACGGCGTCTGTGCGCTCTGTTACGGGCGGGATCTCGCGCGCGGCCATCTGGTGAACGCTGGCGAGGCAGTGGGTGTGATCGCTGCGCAGTCCATTGGCGAGCCAGGCACACAGCTCACCATGCGGACTTTCCACATTGGTGGTGCCGCTAGTCGCTCCGCCGCGCAGAGCAGCATCGATGTGAAACAGGGTGGCGTGCTGCGGTATCAACCCAGTCTCCGCCTGGTGACCCATCCCAGTGGTCGCCATGTGGTGGTGGGTCGTAATGGCGAGATTACTGTGACCGACGAACAGGGACGTGAGAAGGAGCGTTACAAGGTACCTTACGGCGCCACTATTCTGTTGGATGACAACGCGTTGCTCACCGCGGGCCGTCGCGTGGCGGAATGGGATCCGCATACGCGGCCCATTGTGAGCGAAGTCGGCGGTAAGATCGCGCTTAAGGATGCGGTGGAGGGCGCGAGCGTAGCCATCCATACCGATGAGATCACGGGACTCACGACGCTCGTGGTCATCGATGCCAAGCAGCGCCCTGCCCATGGACGCGACCTGCGCCCCGTGATCAGTCTGCTGAATGAGCACGGTCAAGATCTCAAACTGCCCGGCACGGATCTGCCGGCGCGTTATTTCCTGCCGGCGCGCGCTATTATTGCAGTGCATGAGGGCATGGAAATTCATCCTGGGGATATTCTCGCACGCCTCCCGGTGGGCACGAGCAAAACGCGCGATATCACTGGTGGCCTGCCGCGTGTGGCCGAGCTCTTCGAAGCACGGCGCCCCAAGGATTTTGCCATTATCGCGGAGCACGAGGGCATTATCGGTTTCGGTAAGGATACCAAGGGCAAGCAGCGGTTGATCATCACCGACGAAAATGGTGATCAGCACGAATACCTGATTCCCAAGGGGCGTCACGTGACCGTATATGAAGGCGAACGGGTCAGTCCCGGTGAGCAACTGGTCGAAGGCCAGCCGGTACCCCATGACATTTTGCGGGTATTGGGTGTACAGGCGCTGGCTAACTATATCGTCGATGAGGTGCAGGATGTTTATCGCTTGCAGGGTGTGCGTATCAACGACAAGCACATCGAAGTGATTCTACGCCAGATGTTGCGGAGGGTAGAGGTGAGCTTTAGCGGCGACAGCTCTTTCATCCCGGGCGACCAGGTGGATCGCACCCGGGTTGAAGATGAAAATACCGTACTGGAGGCCGCGGGGAAGGAATCCGCACGTTTCACGCCAATGCTGCTGGGCATTACCAAGGCAAGCTTGTCGACCGAGTCGTTCATTTCGGCGGCAAGTTTCCAGGAGACGACCCGGGTGCTTACCGAGGCCGCGGTATCCGGAAAGGTGGACGACCTGCGCGGACTGAAAGAGAACGTGATCGTGGGGCGTTTGATACCCGCAGGAACGGGCCTTGCCTACCATGAACATCGCCGTCGCTTGAGCCGGGGCGAGACCCTGGCCCCCGAGGAGAGCGTCGCGGTGAGCGATGTGGCCGTGTCGGTGGTCGAAACGCACTAAATTTGTTTTGTGACGAAGGCTTGCCTTGACAGTCAAGGCAAGCCTAACTAGAATGCGCCCTCTCATCGATGAGGCTGGATGCCGTCATCGTTACCTGGAGATTCGTAGATGCCCACATTAAATCAGCTCGTGCGTAAGCCCCGTAAGCGGCCCGTGGCTAAAAACAAAGTCCCGGCGCTAGACGCCAATCCGCAGAAGCGTGGTGTTTGCACCCGGGTCTATACGACGACCCCCAAGAAGCCGAACTCCGCATTGCGAAAGGTCGCGCGGGTACGCCTGACCAACGGTTTCGAGGTCAGTAGCTATATCCCTGGCGAAGGTCACAACCTGCAGGAGCACTCGGTGGTGCTGATTCGTGGGGGGCGTGTAAAGGATCTCCCCGGCGTGCGTTATCACATTGTGCGTGGCACCCTGGATACCGCGGGTGTCAAAAACCGTAAGCAGTCGCGCTCCAAGTATGGCGCCAAGCGTCCCAAGTAAGTGTCGCCGACAACTATAGACTGAAGGAGTGGTTGCGTCATGCCAAGACGTCGTGAAGTGCCCAAGCGGATCGTTTTACCGGATCCAAAATATAAGGAAGAAGTGATCGCCAAATTTGCCAACGTGATGATGCGGGACGGCAAAAAAAGCATTGCGGAAAAAATTGTTTACGGCGCTTTGGACATGGTTGCGGAGCGCAGTAAGGGCGATGCCCTGGAGATCTTCAGGAAGGCGATTGACAATGTGCGCCCCGTGGTGGAAGTGAAGAGCCGCCGGGTGGGCGGTGCCACCTACCAGGTACCTGTGGAAATCCGTTCTGACCGGCGCATGGCCTTGGCCATGCGCTGGCTGCGGGACTCGGCGCGTAAGCGCAACGAAAAATCCATGGGCAACCGGTTGGCAGCGGAAATCCTCGAAGCGGCGGAGAACCGTGGTAACGCGGTGCGCAAGCGTGAGGAGACACATCGTATGGCGGAAGCAAACAAGGCCTTTGCCCATTTCCGCTGGTAACTGACCGCACTTTACGCACAAGGACCGACACGTGGCACGCACAACCCCCATCGAACGATATCGCAATATCGGCATTATGGCGCACATTGATGCTGGTAAAACGACTACCACCGAGCGCATTTTGTTCTACACCGGCGTCTCTCACAAGATCGGCGAAGTGCATGAGGGTACTGCGGTCATGGACTGGATGGCGCAGGAGCAGGAGCGTGGCATCACGATTACCTCAGCGGCCACCACCTGTTTTTGGAAGGGCATGGACGGACAGCGCGCGGAGCACCGTATCAATATCATCGACACGCCGGGGCACGTGGATTTTACCATCGAGGTGGAGCGCTCGCTGCGGGTGTTGGACGGTGCGATGGCGGTATTTTGCGCCGTGGGTGGGGTGCAGCCCCAGTCGGAGACCGTATGGCGCCAGGCGAACAAGTATGGGGTGCCGCGTATAGCCTTCGTCAACAAGATGGATCGCCAGGGAGCAAATTTCAAGCGGGTCGTCGAGCAGATCGGCAGCAGATTACGCGGCAATCCCGTACCGATTCAGTTGCCCATCGGTGAAGAGGATCGCTTTCGCGGCGTGATCGATTTGATGAAAATGAAATCGATCCACTGGGACGATGCACTTCAAGGCACGCAATTTACCGAAGAGGATGTCCCGGCGGATTTGCTGGAGGAGGCCGAGGCCGCACGCCATTTCATGGTGGAAGCTATTGCGGACGCCGATGAAGATGTGATGATGAAGTACCTCGAAGGAGAAGAAATTAGCGTTGATGAATTGAAAGCGGCGTTGCGCAAGGCGACGATCGCTGGTGCCGTGGTCCCCGTTTTGTGCGGAAGTGCTTTTAAGAACAAGGGAGTCCAAGCCGCTCTGGATGCAGTCTTGGATTATCTTCCCTCGCCGGTCGATATCAAGCCAGTCGAGGGCGTAGATCCCGACAAGGGTGGGGAAATCACCCGTGCCGCGGAAGATGGCGAGCCCTTCTCTGCGTTGGCATTCAAAATCATGACGGATCCCTTCGTCGGTCAGCTGACCTTTTTCCGTGTGTACTCGGGGATATTGACCGCGGGTTCGACGGTGCTCAATCCCGGCCGCAATCAGAAGGAACGTATCGGTCGTGTGCTGCAGATGCATGCCAATGAGCGTCACGAGATCAAGGAAGTGTTCGCAGGCGACATCGCTGCGGCCGTGGGACTAAAAACCGCTTACACCGGGGATACGCTATGCGACCTGAATAAGCCGATCGCGCTTGAGCAGATGGAGTTTCCCGAGCCGGTGATCCATGTCGCCGTCGAGCCGAAGACCAAGGCCGATCAGGAAAAGATGGGCATTGCCTTGGGTAAGCTCGCGCAGGAGGATCCTTCCTTTCGTGTGCGTACCGATCAGGAGTCCGGTCAAACCATTATTTCTGGCATGGGCGAATTGCACCTTGAGATCATCGTCGACCGCATGAAGCGTGAGTTCAGTGTGGATGCGACCGTGGGGGCTCCGCAGGTCGCCTACCGGGAGACGATCCGTAAGACCGTCGAAGCCGAAGGCAAGTTCGTCCGGCAGTCCGGTGGCCGTGGTCAATATGGCCATGTTTGGCTCCGTCTCGAGCCTCTTGACCCGGGGAGCGGCTTCATCTTTGAAAACGGCGTGGTGGGTGGCACAGTACCCAAGGAATTCATTGGTCCTACAGAAAAGGGTGTTGAAGAAGCGCTGGAAAATGGTATCATTGCCGGCTTCCCGGTGGTGGATGTCAAAGTCACTGTCTTTGACGGTTCTTACCACGATGTGGACTCCTCTGAAGCTGCCTTCAAAATCGCAGGTTCCATGGGTTTCAAGGCGGGCGCCGCGAAAGCGAATCCGGTATTGCTCGAGCCTGTTTTCGCCGTAGAGGTGGTGACCCCGGAAGAATACATGGGTGACATTATCGGGGACATTAACAGCCGTCGCGGTATGATGCAGGGTATGGAGGACGAGGCGGGCGCCAAAGTGATCCGCTGCGAGGTGCCGCTGGCGGAGATGTTCGGGTATGCGACAACGGTCCGTTCGCTGTCTCAGGGCCGCGCCACCTATACCATGCAATTTGAGAAATATATGGAAGTCCCCGGTCATGTGTCCGAGGCCATCGTCAAGAAAAGTCAGCGCTAGTCGTAACGGGAGAGTTCAAGATGTCCAAAGGGAAATTTGAGCGGACGAAGCCGCATGTGAATGTGGGGACGATTGGTCACGTTGATCAT
>NZ_WNJL01000050.1 GCF_010378095.1 Acidithiobacillus ferrianus
CCATGCAGTGCATGCTCAAGGGGGTCTGCGCCCAATGTCTGCAATGGCAGATCGACCCGGAGACCGGGCAGCGCACCCGCGCGGTATTTTCCTGCGCCGGGCAGGATCAGCCGCTGGCCTGGGTGGACCTCGACAACCTCGCCGCCCGGCAAAGCCAGAATCGCCTGCTGGAATACCTGAGCAGCCACTGGCTCGACTTCGCGATGCTGAACACATAACCAGAAATGTCCATATTATGGTGAAGACGTTATCGACGCTCGTTAAATACATTGCGGCGCACATGCATGACGAGAGAAACCGCTGCCAGAGTTGCACCATGCCCTTGCGATTCGACAAAAATAGGCCGATTTCCAGCATATATTGTTCATTCTGCCATGATGGGACCTGTTTTGTGGACCAGACGCTTACCTTACAAGACATGAAACGCAAGATCAGAAAATTACTCTCCGAAAGAAAGGTGAGCCGCTTTGTCAAGCTGTACCTGATCGTGCGTCTGAGTACGCTGAAGAGATGGAGAACCCGGTGATGGGAATTGAAAACCCTTCAAAGGGATACCATGTTGTCCCATTGGACCGGTCCAACATTTTCTGAATTTCATCCCGTCGATGTGGTAACCGAAGCCTTGCGGATTTTGCGTCACAACCGATGTGCCGCGTTGCGTCATGCTGGTGCACCACCTTGAAGCGCGACGCACGGTTATGGTGCGCCTGCCTGATGCATGAATCCATTCTAATTGATCATATCTTGATGTTTTATAAAACTTCCATGACGATTTCTGGACTCGTGAGGCTGGCATACGGATTGCATATCCTATAGGTACAGGTTCCCATATGCTGGAGGTTCATTCAATGTTACGCCTATCTCTTTATGCGGCTACAGCAGTTTCGATCATTGCGGCAGCGCCCGCCTTCTCGAAAACAATAACAATAAGCATTGGCTACCAATCCATGTGTACGGACACCTATCCAGCCGGAACGGTATTAAAGGGTCTGGGACTATTGCAAAAATATCTGCCACATACGGGTAAATATGCGGGCGTTGACTACCATATAATCTGGCGGAACTACAGTTCGGGTGCGCCTATAACGAACATGATGATGGCCGGTAAACTTGACTTCGGAACCATGGGTGATTACCCACTGGTGGTGAATGGCTCAAAATTTCAACAAACATCCGCCAAGCGATCTTATTTGATCACCATGACGGGATACAATCTGGATGGTGCGGGGAATGGCATCGTCGTGCCGGCCAAGTCCAAGATAACCGACGTTAAGCAATTGGAAGGGCAAACCATCTCGACGCCGATCGGAAGCTCATCGTGGGGAATGCTCTATGAAATGGCGGCCGATAATCATATACCCTTCTCATCTTTTCATGTCGTGAATCAAAGTCCGATGGCCGGCATCGCGGCTATCACCGCGGGGAAAATAGCTGCGCATGCCGACTTCTGTCCGATTTCCGAGCTAATGGAATATAAGCAGGTTGGCAAGCTGATATACAGCGGCATGGCCACGCATGTCCCATACCTCCATGGCGCGGTAGTAACGGCATCGTTCGCGGATAAGTATCCTGCCATTGTTGTTGCATACGACAAGGCCGTCATCGATGCAGATCGATGGATATCGAGCAATCCGTACCAGGCAAGCAAAATGATCGCAAAGTGGACCATGGTGCCGAAGGAGGTCCTTTACTTATATTTTAGTCATGGCGGGTATCTTACCCTGGACCCGAAAATTACACAAAAATGGATCAAGACATTACAATATGATCACCAGATTCTGGCCAAAAATGCGGGCATACCGGCTTTGAATTTTAATGAATGGGTGAACCCAAAGTATCAGGAAATCGCCTACAAACAGCTAGGACTGAAATACGGTTCAGCGCATAAGGTGGTGTACAACCCCAAGGATAATATCAATCTCCCCCCCGAGATTTGGGTTCAAGGCGGTGGAATACAGAAATATGGATCGGTGGGATCCATGTTGATGGCTGCAAAAGCGGATATCAAGGCACATAAGAAGATCAATGCCACCTATGTCTACGACCATACAACGGGGCTCAAGTTGTTTGGAAACTACGCGTACTATGTGAAAATGGGTCATGAATACACGGCCTTCATGACGGCAGCGGGCGCAAAGAGCAATGCCCACGGTGCGCCTGTCTATAGTTATCAGCAGATCATTTCCACAATATAATAACACAAAATAATATGCGGTGACATATAGGCATCCATAGGACTTGCGAGGACTATAATGATTGCATCAGATCAGAAACGGAATGGGAAACTTCGGAGGCATGATGCGCATGCGATGGACAAATCATTGCGGATCAATAAACGGGGAAGGGGTTACACGAACAGCTTCCTGTTTATTGGGAATCAAGGCGTGCGTGCTTTTATTATTCCTTTATTATCAGTCATTTCTGGTCTCCTGATATGGCAATGGCTAACGCAGACCCACGCCGACGTGGTCCTTGATTTTTCAAATATTCCGTCACCATTGCATGTCTATAAGTCATTTTTGAATGTTGTCGTCACCAAAACCTACTGGAAGGACATTTATTGGAGTCTCTATCGAATAGCCTTGGCGTTTACCATAGGTTCGGTTGTTGGCGTTTTCATCGGCGTAGCATTGGGCTACAGTAGCATTCTTCGACTCATAATTGCGCCCTATATTGAAATAATGCGGCCAATCCCTGCCATCGCCTGGGTGCCTATGGCAATTCTTATGTGGCCAACCACAGGGCAAAGCATTATATTTATCACTTTCCTTGGCGCCGTATTTCCAATCGTCCTGAATACCTGGGATGGGGTAAAGCGGGTACCCGTTGAACTGGTTAAGGCAGCAAGATCCCTAGGCGCAAATCGGATAAGTGTTTTATTTCACGTGGTGATTCCTTACGCGATTCCCAATATCACTGTCGGCATGGCACTGGGGATGGGGGCGGCATGGTTTGCCCTCCTCGCTGGGGAAATGATTAGTGGAAGATATGGGATAGGGTACTTCACATGGGAATCGTACCAACTGATTCAATATGGAAACATTATCGTGGGGATGCTCACCATTGGGATCCTGAGTTCCATTACATCCGGGGCGATATATTTTGTCAAGCGTAAGATCGTCCCCTGGGCTGAATAAGCCGCAGGCGCGTAATGAGGCTATCATCATGAAAGGTATCGGGCATATTGAAATTCAACAGGTGTGTTTGGGATATAAGTCTGGCCTGGATATCAGGACGGTAATACAAGATTTGTCATTGACGCTGGATGCTGGATCATTCACCTCTCTTATCGGGGCGTCTGGCTGTGGAAAAAGTACACTATTAAATGCGATAGGTGGGCATTATAAACCATTATCTGGCAGTATCATTCTTGATGGAGTTGAGATTAAAACCCCCGGCGCCGATCTGGGTATCGTTTTCCAGCAACATACGCTTTTCCCGTGGAAAACCGTGAAGGAGAATGTACGATTCGGACCTATGCGACGAGGCGTGGGGAGGGCTGCAGCAGATAAGCTTGCGGATGAGTATATCGAACTCGTTGGTCTCTCTGGGTACGAAAACTATTATCCCAAAATGCTTTCTGGAGGGATGCAACATCGTGCCGAGATAGCTCGTGCCCTTGCCAATAAACCTGCCGTTTTATTGATGGATGAACCATTTGGCGCATTGGATGCGCAAATGCGCGCGTCGTTGCAAGACAGCCTATTGTCTATCTGGGAAAGTACGCATGTCACGATCGTGTTTGTCACCCATGATGTCAACGAAGCGATTCGCCTCAGTCAACGGGTCGTTATCATATCGCGACGATCTGGATCTATTTCGTCGATTATAGAAACCAATAAGAACCATGACGAACCTGTGGAGCAGTATATGCAGAGCAGGCAGACGCAAGAGCTGAAAAGACGTTGTCTTGAAATGCTCTCTGCCTAGTGATACTGAAGATGGGATGGACGATGTGCTCGCTTGCTATTACAAGGGCCAATGCCAATGAATAAAATACTATTTTCAGCTATCCTGTTTGCATCGACATCATATCCCCTCCTTACCTGGGCGGGTACGCTAACTCAATTTTTCCAAAAGAGCAAAATATCCGGCCAAGTACGATCCTATTATTTCAATCGCCTTTATGGCGCAGCGAATGTCCCCAATCAGGATGCTTTTGCTCTCGGTGGCCTGCTGGATATCAAAAGCGCGCCATTCCTTGGCGGCTTTGGTGTGGGGGTCAGTTTTTATACTGCAAATGATCTTGGAACGCACGGATATTCTCCGGCGACGGTTGATACCACCATGATGGGATTGACGTCATCGCTGAATGCGCTCGGTCAAGCGTATATACAGTACGCCAACCCCGGACAACAACTGCTCGTGCGGGCAGGTGATCAAATCATTAACACTCCGTGGATGAACAATTCCGATGCGCGTATTCTGCCGGCGACTTATCAGGCTATATTCGCTCAATATAGCCCATTTCCGGGGATAAAACTGGAGGCACTGAGAGAGTTCCGCTGGAAAAGTCGTACCTCTCCGGATTATTACAAAGATAATCTATATTACTCTACCGGATATAGTGGCGATCCCATCTATGGGGGGGTTCCAAAGCTGCCAAACTCTGCTTCCCAGGCGCAGGGCGCATTGGCTTTTTCTGCCAGTGCCACCGTCGTGGGTACCAAGGCTCAGGTCTGGTATTACGATTTTTATCATTTTGCGAAAATGTTTTATGGCTCGGCACAGTACACACTCAAGACGGCCACGGGAATTGTTGATCCTCTGGTCGGGGTCCAATTCGTGCGCGAGTGGGAAAGTAATAGCCTGTTGAATGCTGGAGCGGGTGCGCAGCCCGTGGACAATGTCATCGGTGATACAGTGAATAGCAGTGCCTGGGGCGTTCAGGTTGGTGCCAATTTTGATATTGCGCCTACTATATTGGGTAAGGGCCAATTCACCTGGTCATACAATGGGATCGTTCCTCATGTCGGTGCCGTTGGTGGGGGTGCCATCGTCTCGCCATATACCATTGGTTATGCGACGGACCCTTTATATACCACTTCGATGATTCGCGGGTTGGTGGAAATGGGGCCGGGCGATGGCTGGAAGGTGAAATGGATACAGAATATTCTCCACAAGCAGTTTCTGTGGATGGCGGCCTTCGCGCGTTATCATACGTATTACAGTGGTAACAGCAATGATGTATATGTGGATCTGACCTATTTCCCCGGTGGCATGTTCAAAGGCTTGTCCGTTCGTGACCGAATGGAAGTTGCGAACGGGGGGTTGGTGCATGATACTCCACTCAACCCAGGCAACAAGACGTTTATTTATAATAGAGTAATGTTGACGTACATGTTTTAACTTTCCCTGGAAGGTTGTGGGGACTGCATCTACAGCCCGACCCCAGCCGAGGGTGGTCATTCGTATTTTGTTATAATTCACTTGCTCTGGGGGTTATTTATGCCACAGGATGATGCCTTCGGTAATCTTCAAAAAGATGCAATCGCCCCGGTGGGCATCTTATCAAGTAGGTGGTCCCAGCTTTTACTTTCGATAATATGTATGATGGCTATCGCTAGTCCTCAATATGTTTGGGCACTTTTCACGACGCCATTGCTTGCCCGATTCGGGGTAAGTCTTGCTGTATTGCAGGTTACATTCACCCTCTTGGTCGTGATTCAAACATTTTTTTCCCCGCTTCAGGGTTTCTTGGTGGATCGCTTTGGGGCCAGGTCGCTACTTTCCATTGGGACAATGATAACGGGATTGAGCTGGGTGCTATCCGCCGCGGCTGACAACGTCTATGAGTTATACCTCGGGTACGGCTTGTTGGGTGGTCTGGGCACCGGAATAGTCTATGTCGGCGTCATTGGACATATTGCCCGCTGGTTTCCCGACAAGCGAGGATTCGCTCTTGGAATGGTGGCTGCCGGATATGGCTTTGGGGCGGTTCTGACAACATTTCCCATCTCTTCAAGCCTGGGATATTTAGGTTACACCAGGACGCTGACTATTTTTGGATTGATCCTTGGCGCAATCGGTTTCATATCGGCGCAAGGGATAAGAAAGCCAGAAGGCAGCGCCACGTCGGAAGTGCTACCCGAGCCGGTGGGCATAGGTTTAACTCCGAAGGAGATGCTGAGAAAACCGATATTCTGGATCATGTTCGTCATGATGGCGATGATGTCGACATCGGGATTGATGGTGATCTCGCAAATGGGCGCCTTTGCACAGGACTTTGGCGTGTCTGGTGCCCTTGTATTTGGCGTGGCTGCGTTACCGCTTGCGCTAACCATCGACCGGATTACGAATGGGTTGACCCGCCCCTTCTTTGGGTGGTTATCCGATGTGGGCGGGCGTGAGAATATTATGGCCGTGGCGTTCGGTATGGAGGCCCTGGCGATGATAGCCTGGCTGTACATGCGTCATGACCCCTTATTGTTCGTGCTTTTGTCAGGGGTGGTATTTTTTGGATGGGGAGAGATATTCTCTTTGTTTCCTTCGACCTTGACAGATACGTTCGGCACCCGACATGCCACCACGAATTATGGTTGTCTTTATCTGTCGCAAGGCATTGGTTCGGTAGTTGGCGGTCCGGTGGCGGCACTTATATATACGGCGTACGCAAGTTGGGTGCCGGTTTTTCTGACGATGATCTTCCTGGATGCGCTTGCCGCGTTGATGGCGCTGTTTGTGCTCAAGAAATACAGAACGCGCTATCTGCATGCCATGCGTGGTCAAGCATGAAGTGATGGAGCGGATACGGCGGGCGGAAATCGATGCGGAGTGGCATCGCTCCCGCGGGTGGTGTTTCGTGCATGTCTGATTTTGCCGGGGGTATGCACTTCGGTCAGTAAGGGTTCGTGCGGTATAATCCATGTATACCCATCGGGGAAGGATACCCTTATGAGCCAGCCCAAAGAACATCTGATCATCTTCGATACCACCTTGCGTGATGGGGAACAGTCGCCTGGCGCGGCCATGACCCGAGATGAAAAAGTCCGCATCGCCAAGGCGCTGGAGCGCCTGCGCGTGGATATCATCGAGGCGGGATTCCCGGCGGCCAGCAACGGTGACTTTGTCGCTGTTCGAACCATCGCCGACAATGTGCGCGACAGTCGCATTTGTGGCTTGGCCCGCGCCCGTGACGAGGACATTCGTCGCGCCGGTGAGGCCCTGGCGGGTGCCAACGCCGCGCGTATTCATACCTTCATCGCCACCAGCCCGGTGCATATGCGGGCCAAGCTGCGCATGGAGCCCGACACGGTGCTGGAGCACGCCGTGGCGGCGGTCAAGCTCGCCCGGCAGTATTGCGATGATGTGGAGTTCTCACCGGAGGACGCGGGGCGTTCGGAAGAAGACTTTCTGTGCCGGGTCATTGAAGCCGTCATCAAGGCGGGGGCGCGAACGATCAACATTCCGGACACCGTTGGCTATAATCTGCCCGATCGCTTTGGTCAACTCATCGCCAATCTGCGTAACCGGGTACCCAATGCGGATCAAGCCGTCTTCTCGGTGCATTGTCATAATGACCTGGGCCTGGCGGTCGCCAACTCCTTGTCGGCGGTCCAGCATGGCGCGCGTCAGGTGGAATGCACCATCAATGGCCTTGGTGAGCGGGCAGGCAATGCCGCTCTGGAAGAGATCGTCATGGCCGTGCGCACCCGCGGCGACGCTTTTGCCTGCGATACCCGTATCGACATCAGCCAGATCGTGTCCACCAGCAAGCTGGTCTCCACGATCACCGGTTTCCCCGTCCAGCCCAACAAGGCCATTGTGGGCGCCAACGCTTTTGCCCATGAGTCTGGTATTCATCAGGATGGAGTTCTCAAGCACCGCGAGACCTACGAAATCATGCGTGCCGAAGCGGTGGGTTGGGCCGCCAATCGCATGACTCTCGGCAAACTCTCCGGCCGTGCCGCTGTGCGCGCCCGTCTGGATGCCTTGGGCATTCATCTGGAGAAGGATGCCCTTGATCAGATCTTCGCCCGCTTCAAGGAGCTTGCCGATCGTAAGGCCGAAATTTTTGACGAAGATTTGCAGGCGCTGGTCAATGAGGATCTGCAGGAGGAGCAGGCCGATCATTATCGGCTCGGCTATCTGCGGGTTTGCTCGGAGATGGGTACCCGGCCGGAGGCGACCGTGGAAGTCTGGGTCGATGGTGTCGCGGAAATCGCCAAGGCGATAGGCGATGGCCCTGTGGATGCGGCTTTCAAGGCCATGGAAAAGGTGGTGCGGAGTGGCACCCGGTTGCTACTCTACTCGGTGAACGCCATTACCACCGGCACTGATGCCCAGGGTGATGTGACGGTCCGCTTGCAGGATGATGCTGGTCGAGCGGTGAATGGACAGGGCGCGGATACGGATATCGTCGTGGCTAGTGCCAAGGCCTACCTTTCTGCCTTGAACCGCTTGCGGGGACCGAGTGCGTGTCGGCATCCTCAGTTTTAGGCCGAGGTTGCGGGGTTTGGTCATAAAGCGGGTGGCGCCTGGCGCCGTCCGGTTGAGGAGTAAGGCGATGGAGACGGTATCGGAGCTGGGCTTTTGGCAAAGGATGGCGGGTACGCAGGGGTTGATCCTCCTTTTTTTTACCTCGGCGGGTTGCCATTCCTGCCGGATCTGGCGCAGGCTTCTGGCCGATTATGAAGCCACCCGGGAGGATTTACAGGTCTGGGAGGTGGATGCGGGGATAGACATGGGCATTACCCAAGAGTTCGGCGTATACCATCTCCCGGCCTTGTTTCTCTTCCGTGACGGCCGCTATCAACGACCTCTGCAAGTGGAGGCCCGCGCCCATGCCCTGCATCGCCTGCTCGCCGATGTCGCCCACCTGCCACCGGAAGAAATGCCGTGACGGTTTGGGACAGCGCGGGTTGGTATCGTCAGGCTTGCCCGGCGCCGTCGCCCTATCAGGATGAACGACCACCGGGAACGGTGGTCGATTTGCTGGTGATCCATGCGATCAGCTTACCCCCCGAAGTGTTTGGCAGCGGAGAGGTTCAGCGATTCTTCATGGGGACGTTGGACTTCACCACCCATCCTTACTACGATGTTTTGCGCGATCTGCGGGTTTCCGCGCACTTTTTCATCGAGCGCGATGGCTCCTTATGGCAGCATGTGGGGGTGTTACGGCGCGCCTGGCATGCCGGGGTATCCCAGTGGCAGGGCCGTCCAGGCTGCAATGACTATAGTGTGGGCATCGAGCTGGAAGGCAGTGAAAGCACGACGTTCATGCCCGCCCAGTATCAACGTCTGGCGATGCTGGCGAAAGACTTGCGCCTGTTGTTCCCGGCTATCGGTCCAGAGCGCATGGTGGGGCACTCGGACATCGCGCCTGGTCGCAAATGGGATCCCGGCCCCGGTTTTTCCTGGTCTTATCTGGCAGAAGTGGGTAGAGAATGAGGACGGTGGCAAGGCACCCGGGCGGGATCGGCGGCTACGTGTTCTTGACGTCGATGGTGTTTGTACCCGATTTCCGGGTCGGCTCGTCGCGCCCGTAGAATTTCACGCCACGAACGATCTTGTTCCGGCCCTGGCTGATCCGGTGTTGATTGCTGTCACGCAGGGAGTACACACAGCCGCAATATTCTTGTTGATAAAAGCCCTCGCGTTTGGCAAGGTCGATCATCCGCGCGCTGCCACCGCCCTTGCGCCAGTTGTAGTCCCAATACTGCAATCCCGCATGGCGGGCGGCGGCCCGCCGTCCACAGGCGTTGATTTGTGCCATATCTTTCCAGCGGGAAATGCCGAGGGTGCTGGTGAAGATGCTGAAGCCATGTTCGACCGCGTAGTGGGCGGAACGCTCAAAGCGCATATCGAAGCAGGTGGTGCAGCGTGCGCCGCGCTCCGGTTCCCACTCCAGCCCCTTGACGCGGGCGAACCATTGATCCTTGTCGTAGTCGAGATCCACGAAGGGGGCTCCCAGTTGCTTGGCGTAACGAATGTTTTCCGCTTTGCGTAGTTCGTACTCGGCCTGGGGGTGGATGTTGGGGTTGTAGAAGAGTACGGTAAAACTGATGCCCGCCGCGCGAATATCCTCCATGATGGGGCCGGCGCAGGGCGCGCAGCAGGAGTGCAGCAGAATATGCTGGCTGCCATCGGGGGTTTGCAGAGGCACAGCAGGTTTTTTGGACATGGGGCGTTCCCTGGTGAGTGACTTACCGGAAGAGACAAGGATAACGCTTCGTGTCGGTCTTGCCAAAAGGAGGACATGAAATGGAGAGTGATTTGCGTAAGGGGCGTTGCCAGCCTTGCGAAGGCGGGGTATCGGCCTTGTCGGCGGAGGCGGTAGAGGCTGGGCTGCGAGGTCTGCCCGGCTGGCAGGTGGTGGACGGGGTATTGCGCCGCGAATTTCATTTCAACAATTTTTACGAAACCATGGCTTTCGTGAACGCGGTAGCCTGGATCGCCGACAGGGAAGACCATCATCCCGATCTGGAAGTGGGCTATAATCGCTGTGTGGTGCGTTATAGCACTCACGCTGTGGGTGGGTTGACGGACAATGACCTCATCTGTGCTCGGCAGGTGAATGTACTGTTGGCGTGAGGGTGGCGCCCGTCGCCAAAATCGGTTTTTTGTTCGTGGACCTCTGGGAATCGCGTATTCAAGGCGTGACTCCCAGGCACCCGGCGCCAGGGGTTGTCCCGAGTCTATTGCGTCCGGCGCAGGAGAGGACGCATGCCCTCCCGAACCTGACGCTGAATGAAGGTGGCACGGCCGGGTTCGCGCTTGTCCAGTTCGGCGGCGCACTGGGAGTCGGTCAACGCGGCGGCGCTCAACATCACTTCTAACTCGCAGGTGTCCACTTTGGGATCGGTGAGCGCGGTCGGTGCGACGTGCATCTGATCGCCGACTTGCCAGAACATCCGCGCATTCCACATGCGCAGGCGCACATTGGGGTTCTGAAAGAGTTCTACGCAACGCGCATTGAGGGCTTTAGGGTCCACGGTCATCCTCCTGTCTAAACGGACAAATCTGTCACTCGCCAGGGCGAGCATGACTTGAGCATACTCGAAAAAAGGGCCGGATGGGGAGGTGTTTGTGGATTGAAGTATTCCATGCCCGGATAGATTTCGTGTGAACATAAAAAACCCCGCGCGAGGCGGGGCGTCCGGCTGCATTGGCCCGTATCAGGCGGAGAGGTTCTTCATGTTGGCATTTTGGTTGGTGGCGAGTTCAGGGTTGTAGAGGTATTCCACGTTGCCCTGTTCCACCTGTTTGAGGTATTCCTGGAAGTCGGCTTTGGCCTGGTCCCAACGGATGCCCATTTTCTCGACGAGGTCTTCGCAGGGGGAGGCGTGCCACTGCAGTTGCGCGATCTTGAAGGGGTCGGCGCCGCAGGCCAGGGCGGCGAACTGCACGTCGGCAATGACCGGAACCGAGTAGTTCATGTCATGGGCCTTGCCGATCCACTGGTTCTTGTCCATGGTGGTGATGCAGCCGGTATCATGGCCCACGAGCACATCCGCGTTGGCCTCTTCCCTCACCACCTTGATCTTGCGGTTCATGGTGAAACTGCGGGTGAACTCGCGCTCGGAGATGATGTGGCGAAAGCCAAAGCCGCAACAGTCGTACCAGGTGGAGTAGTCGATGACCTGCGCACCCAGGGCCATGGCCACCGAAGTGGTCACGGCCAACCGGTTGCCGCCGAGGATCTCCGGATCATAGACGGCGTCCTCCGGCACCATCTTGTATACATGACAGGCCGGATGCACCGCCACCCGGATGTTGGACACGTCGATGGTCTGCAGTTCCGAGGCGATGCGCTGGCGCATGACGTGCAGCCATTCGCTGTAATGCACCACTTCCTCGGGGATGACGATCTTGCCGTCGACCAGGCGCCCCAGCTTGCCCAGAATCTTTTTGACCTTCTCCCGCAATTCGGCGGACTCGACGAGGTACTTGCGGATCTCCTTGTAGTTGCCGAAGGAGGTGCCACAGTGCACCAGGGGGAAGAAGTGGCCATACTCGAAACCGTGCTGCTTGCCGGAAACGTAGGCCTGATGAAAGTTGCGCAGGAAGACGGCGGCCAGGGATTCGACATTGCCGATGCCGGAGCCGTGGTAGTTCCAGGCGGTGCAGGAGGTCTGATCGGTCTCGTCGAGATAGTCGACGCCCAGCTTGTTCATCAGCCACAGGAGGCTGGTGGGATAGCCGGGAATGTTGCCACACTGCCCGCAACTCTTGTGATGCCAGAGGTTGTTGGTGGGAATCTTCTTGTCCCAGCCATAGAGGGTCTGCACCGTCGCGGCGCGATGCTCGGGGGCGATGCGGTGGACGATGACCTCGCCTTCCTTCTCCAATTCCCACAGGTGATCGCGAACGTCGTCCATCCGCTCCCCCAGGTCTATCGTGCGCCGGTCAACGTGGCTGCGCACCCAGGCCGTCGCCGCCTCGGCCTCGGGCGCCGAAAGATGCGTGTCCTGAAAAAAAGCGCCATGACCCGCTACACCTTGCGCACTGCTGTCGTCGCTCATGATGGTCTCCTCAATCCTTATCGCTCTGACTCTCGAGCCAGTCTTCATAGTCTTCGCGTTTCTCGTCAATAAAGTCTTCGATCACGTCGAAAAGGTTTTCATCCATCGTTTCCAGGGATTTGAGCACTCCCGTCATCTCCCAGATGGTATACATCTCCACTGAAGTCTTCAAAGACACTTCCCAGGCTGTTTCAACGGTTTGCAAAGTCCTTACCGGAATGGCCTTTCGCAGCATCCGCAGATCACCCTCCACTTTCTGGATATTAGGGCCCCAGTCGGGAAAGTGGTCGGGCTGAATCATATCGGGGGAGAGCTGGTTGCCCGTGGTAATCAGTTTGAGCATGACCCGCCCAAAAGGGCGCAGCACATCCTTGGCCGATTGCATACCATGACGAATGGAAACCTCGCGCATGATCATGACCAGGCCGCCAGGAGAATTCTTGAAAGGGCAACGCGCCGCGCAAGTCATGCATTGCGCGCAGGCCCAGATTTTTTCCTGCATGGCATCGTAGATCTGCTCGACATTTTCCGTCCACAGCAACTGGACGATTTCACGCGGGCTGTAGTCATAGAACTGCGCAGATGGGCAGGTAGCCGTACAAATGCCACAATTCAGACATCCATTGAGTTCGTGGTCATAACGGAAATCCGCACGAATTTCATCAAACATCTCTTTCATTTCAGCGTAGGTCGCCATCTACTCGCTCCTCACTATCGATTTGATACGTCACCCCGTTGGACTCGCAACGCAGATCCATGGTTCAGATGAAGAGGGTGATATCCGACTCTCCAGCGAACTCGAAGAACGACGCAGCACCCCCCAGTTCAATGCCGTCGATGAAGTCAGCGGTGTCAAATTCGAACAAATCCACCGTCATCTGGCAGGCCACCATCCGTACTTCCGCTTCCATGCAGAGCTCGCGCAACTCCTCCAGACTCGCCACACCTTTTGCCTTCATTTTACTCTTCATCATGGAGGTCGCCATCCCTTCCATACCCGGGAGCACCATCATCAGTGTCGGCATGGGCACCGGCATGGGCATCGCCGGGTTCCCGAGCGGGCTCACACGCAAGTGGCTCAAGTCCTTCTTCAACAACTGCAACCCATAAAAAGTGAAGAAAATTTCCGTCGCATAACCCAGCGCCGCCGCCGTGGAGGCTAAAATGAACGGGGGATAACCCCAGTCCAAGGTGCCTTTCGTAGCGATAATTGCTAACTTTTTCTCGTCCATTATTTCGTACTCCCGGCCGGGCTTCTATACCCAACCCTGATGAATTAGGCCTTTTGGATGAAGAAGATAAATTCGCCGCCCGCTTCCGCGTGCTCCAGCAAAGGGTTTTTCGTCTGCTTGGCGAACGCCTCAAAATCTTTCACGGCACCCGGGTCGGTGGCCACGACCTTCAGAACCTGTCCGGCGGTCAACTCACCCAGCGCCTTTTTGGTGCGGAGAATCGGTAGCGGGCAGTTCAGTCCGCGGGCGTCGAGTACCTTGTCTTCTTGTACCATGAGTGAACCTCCTCAGTGATGATCTCGAAAAAACCACTTGCACGACTCTATTCAGGAAAAGCATGAACAGCAAGGCAAATATTTTGATTTGATGATTAAGCATCCATATTTTAGAATATCCTTATTGACTGGACAACTGCACGATGGGGAATCCCCGGCTGGCCCATGCAGATATTCCTCCCCGCAAATTGAACGCTCGACCAAAACCTTGCGCCGCAGCGAACGCCGCCGCCTGTGCCGAACGGGCGCCGCTCAGGCAGTAGAAAACCGTCGGCTGCGATTTGTCCAGCTGCTGCATGGACATGGGAAGCAGGTGCAGGGGCAGATGTTTGGCCCCCGCAATGACACCACGGGCAACCTCTCCGGGTGAGCGCACGTCGATCAGGGTGAACGCTTCTCCTTGTTCCGTCAATGCGTTAAGCTGATCGGCAGTAATTTCTTGAAAACCGTGCATGGGCCACTCGCTACAATGTCGCAGTGAAAGGAATACAGTTGGTCGGGCGATCTACACCCAGCATCACGTGGCGCGCAGTGTCGACTACCCATGATAGTACTATCCGCCGAGCCGCATCATGAAGATTCGCGCCGAACGGCCGGGATCATCCACAAAGTGATGCCGCTCCGGCTTGTCGCGCCAAATACCTTCCATGATAGCCTCAGCGATCTGCCGGTCGCCATGAGTCCCGCGCAACAGGGGCAGAAGCTCCAGACCGATGTCCTGACCCAGGCAATAGACCAGGCGCCCCGTCGCAGTCAAACGTACCCGATTGCAACTCGCACAGAAATTGTCACTGATCGGCGTAATGAACCCCACTTGTGAACGCACTCCCGGCAACTGATAGAGACGGGCTGGGCCATTGTCCGCAGGTCGGGCCACCGTTTGCAACGGGCCGAGATGATTTTCGATGGTCCGCTGGACCTCTGCAACGCCGAGGAACTGCTCACCCTGAACATCCGCACCCGCCGCGCCGAGGGGCATGGTTTCAATGAAGCGTATGTCGATGCCACGCTGCATCGCATACTCGACCAGTGCAAGCAAGCCCTCCCCGTTGTTCTGGCGTAACAGCACGACATTGAGTTTTATCCGGGGGATCCTCGCCAGGATCGCTGCTTCGATCCCTTCAAGCACCGTGCGCAGTTCGCCTCCCCGGGTCACCCGCGCAAACACTTCGGGGTCGAGACTATCGAGACTGATATTCAGGTTGTTGACCCCCACCTGCCGGAGCGCCGCTGCCCGGCGCCCCAACAACAACCCGTTGGTACTTACACTGATTTTCCCTACGCCATAACGTCGCGCGGAACCCACCAGGGAGAGGATGCGCGGGTGTATGAGGGGTTCGCCGCCGGTGAAACGCACATGACGGACACCGAATCCACTGAAGATACGGATCAGACGGTCATACTCCTCGGCTTGCAGATGGTCTTCTCGCGCGAAGAAGGGGGTACCCTCTTCGGGGGAACAGTAACTACAGCGAAAGTTGCAATGCTCCGTTACCGAAATGCGCAAATAGGTGACGCGCCGACCGAACTGATCCGCCAACGCCATTTCCCGTCCTGCTTTTGCATGTACCCGCTGCAGCATGTCATTTTACTCCTGGGGTGCCTTCCCTTGCTGGCTTCGAGACCCTGCGACGCGACCGCCACCACGATCTGTATACCCCAAAGGGTTCATACTAAACCTCTCTTGAGACCGGGTTCAACACTGCTGCCGCCCATGATAGAGGTTGACCACATGTTGCGCCTCGACAAAAAACAGCCAGCGCTCCACGCCAATCCCGAAAATCACCGACAGGACAGCGACCCAGGCAAGCGTCGTTTGCGCGAGAGCGAGGCCCGCCGCCAACGCGACGATGGGAAGGGCAAAGGCGAAAAAATACATCATGACCTTGATGCCGCGCGCCTTGCCCGCTGGCAGCGTATGCCCGAACTCTTCCGTCAGAAAGGTTCCGAACGTATGCCCCTGATCCAGAATACGCACGGTGGAGCGATTAAAACCCGTGGCCGTACGAATGGATGGACCGCGCGGACGGCTGACCCAGAAATAATAGATCCCTTTGAGCACCGCGGATACCGTCAACAGGACCAGCGCCATGCCGACCAGCGTTTTCGCCGGCGCACCCATGATGATCCGCTCGGCGGCCAGCACGGTGGCGCCCGTCGCCAGCCCCATCGCATAAAAGTTGGTGGGGACCAGGGGGGTATTCCACTGGCGGATGGTACGCAACACGGCATAAATCATGCCTTGGCAAAATACCGTGACGAGTCCGATGATCCCGGCCAGGTTAGCCAGGATCAGGCCGATGGGATCGTGGGTGCCGCCAGTGAAAAATATCCAAATCAGGTACAGTACGGCGAAGGGATAATAGAGCACCGCGAACACCCCCTCACGCGCCAACCAGGAGGTGCGCCAACGGGTGAATGCGCGCCATGCGTTTTTAGGATTGGCCAGATGCGCGGTAGAGGACAGCATGCCGATAGTGACGAACACCAGAGAGAGGATCATGGCCACCATCGTCTGCAACGGGCTGAGACCTCCGTCAATCTGGAAGTCGTTGACGATGGCCGTGAGCGCGGCGATCCCGAATCCGCCACCGGAGAACAGCGTCAGGAAAATCACTGCGAGAGCCGGATGCATGGTATCTCCTCAACGCTCGACAACACGATTGACCCACTCCTTCACCTTGCGGGCGGCCTTTTTCTTGAGCGCTTCCGTCGGGATGGGGGCGTGGACACGAGGAGGCAAATAGTGATTCGTGGGATCATAGTCGAGTTCCGGCATAAGCTGGTACCCGCCCCGCTCACGCACCGCCCGGCTTACCGGACTCTCGGGATCATCGATATCGCCGAACATGCGGGCATGCGCCGGACAGGTCAGCACACACGCTGGCTGCCGCTCTTCTTCCGGAATCTCCATGTCGTAAATGCGATCGATGCAAAGCGTGCATTTCTTCATGGTGCCGGAGACACGGTCCAATTCCCGAGCCCCATAAGGACAGGCCCAAGCGCAGTAGTTGCAGCCCATGCATTTGCTCTGGTCGACCAGCACAATCCCATCCTCGGCACGTTTGTAGGAAGCACCGGTCGGGCACACGGTCACGCACTCCGCATTTTCGCAATGCATACAGGACATGGGAAAATTGATGGTCTTGTTGTAAGGATAATCGCCCACCTCAAAGTGGCGAATACGATTGAACCACACACCGGAAGGCTGGGCGCCGTAGGGACTGTAGTCCGTCAACGGTGCCGTGATGCCGCTGGTATTCCATTCCTTGCAGGCCACCGCACAGGCGTGACACCCTACACAAGTGTCCAGATCGATGACTAAACCGAGTCTCATGGCATCCTCCTTGGCGCGTCAGGATTTCAGATTGACGGGCGCGTGCGTCTGATAACGCAGCACGTCAGGCGCAGGCTTGTCTCCGGGCAACGGCCTTATGGTCGGGAATACCGGCCAGGCACCCTCCTCTCCCGGTGCTGCCGGGTAAATCTTCACCATTAGATCATACCAGGCCGCCTGACCCGTGATCGGATCGGAGTTCGTCAGACGCCGCTCCCCCTGTTTGACCGGTAACAACTCCGAGATCAGATGATTCATCAGGAAGCCACGAGTCGCTTCGGCGGCCTCCGGTTTCAACCCCCAGGCACCGGACTGTTTGCCGATGGCGTTCCAGGTCCATACCGTATCTTCCTGACAGCCCTCTATGAGCTTGATCTGGACACGAATTTTGCCATTGTGGCTTTCCACCCAAACCCAACTCTTGTCCTTGATGCCCATCTGCAGACCACGCTGACGGTTCATGTATAGATAATTCTGGGCGATGATCTGGCGCAGCCACGCATTCTGACTATCCCAAGAGTGATACATCATCATGGGTCGCTGGTTGACGGCGAAGAAAGGGTATTCCCTCTTGTCGATACGCTGCTGCTCCAAAGGCTCATAAAATTCGGGCAACGGATCGAAGTATGTCGCCAGGCGTTCGCGATCGATCGGGTCCTTGGGCTGCGGTCCATCGTAGAGCCCTTGCCCCGCCAGTCGAAAACGCTGGAGGGTCTCGGAATACAACTCGATGACGATGGGATCGGCGGTTGGATTAAAGCCGACACGTTGCGCGAGTTCCAGATAATCTTTGTTGGCGAAACGGTAAAACGCCATGGATTCCGGCAAGTGATACTTGAAGAATCCCTCATTCTCGATGTAGCGATCCCACTGGTTGGGATTAGGTTCACCCCGCAGATGGGTATTGCCATCGGTGCCCCGCCAACCCGCCAAAAAGCCGATACCCGGCGCCCGTTCATAGTGGATGATGAAATCTTTGTAACCGGTGAAACGCGGTTCACCATTCTCGT
Source organism: Acidithiobacillus ferrianus (assembly GCF_010378095.1). Taxonomy (GTDB): domain Bacteria; phylum Pseudomonadota; class Gammaproteobacteria; order Acidithiobacillales; family Acidithiobacillaceae; genus Acidithiobacillus; species Acidithiobacillus ferrianus. Next base: position 18,319 of record NZ_WNJL01000050.1, read on the forward strand.
GCGTGAAGGCCGGGAATTTGAGACGACCGGCGATATCGACCATCACTTCCTGCCAGGGACGCACGTTCCGATCCGGCTGGAGGATGGGGTGGCGGATGGAATCGCAAATCGCATCCGGCTCGGAAATCGGTCGATCCAACAGGGAGATGGCGTCGTAGCGTTCCAGGTAGGTAGTATCCGGCAGGATCAGGTCGCCGAAATTGACCATCTCCGAGTGGAAGGCATCGACGACCACGAGGAAAGGGATCTTGTATTCGCCGTTGTCGTCCTTGGATCTGAGCATTTCCTGCACATTGGCCGTGTTCATGGTGGAGTTCCAGCTCATGTTGGCCATAAAGAAGATCAGCGTATCGATGGCATAAGGATCTTTGTTGACCGCGTTGGTGACGACCATGTGCATCAGGCCATGATTAGCGATGGGCGCCTCCCAGGAATATGCTTTATCGATGCGTTTGGGCCGGCCATTTTCATCAATGACCAAATCTTCCGGCGCCGTCGGGAAGCCCAGCGGCAATGATTTAAGCGGCGTATTGGGGGCACTGTGCTGCGCGGGTTTGTTGGGCGGCGGCACAGGTTTGGGATATGGCGCCTTGGAACGGAAGCCGCCGGGGCAATCAATGGTGCCCAGTAAAACCTGGAGCAGATGGACCGCGCGCGCCGATTGCATGCCATTGGAGTGGGCGGAAATGCCACGCATGGCGTGCATGGAGACCGGGCGTCCGATAAACTTATCGTGCTTGCGACCCGCCCAATCAGTCCATTCGACCTCGATCTCGATGCTTTCCTTGAAAGCGACATGGGCCATTTCCAAGGCGAGACGCTCAATGGTTCCAGCGGGGATTCCCGTGATCTTACTGGCCTCCTTGGGCGAATACCGTTCGTCGAGGTAGCGCTCGGTGAGCACGGACATGACCGTGCGCACGGGCCGCCCGTCCGGTGCAGTGTATTCACCAAAGAGGGCGCCGCTTGATCCTGCCTCCAGCCCGTTGGCGAAGGCCCCCTTCTTGAGATCCCAGACCATGGGATGCCCTTCGCCATCGCGCAGGATCAGACCATCCCCTTTCTGGCCAGGCGTGTTGACGACCAGGAAAGGGGCGTTGGTGTAGCGCAGGAGAAAATCCCAGTCGAACTGCTCGTTCTGGAGCAGCACATGGACCATGGAAAGCGCAAACAACCCGTCCGTACCCGGCTTGATGGGTATCCACTCATCGGCAATGGCCTGATAACCCGTGCGTACCGGGTTGATACCCACAAACTTGCCGCCACGGCGCTTGAGTTTCTCCAACCCGATCTTCATGGGGTTGGAGGAGTGATCCTCGGCGACACCCCAAAGCATGAAGTACTTGGTGCGTTCCCAGTCCGGGTCCCCGAACTCCCAAAACGCGTGCCCAAGCATGTAGAGACCCGCGGTTGCCATGTTCACGGAGCAGAACCCGCCATGCGCGGACCAGTTGAGCGTACCGAACTGCTGTGCCCAGAGACCGGTCAGGGCCTGCATCTGGTCGCGTCCGGTGAAGAAGGCGAGTTTGTTGGGATCGGTGGCGCGGATATGGGCGAGACGCTGAGTCAGAGTGTCCAGTGCTTCGTCCCAAGAAATTTCTTCAAACTCCCCTGCGCCCCGCTCCGTGCCGGGCTTGCGGCGCAGAGGATTACGCAGCTTGCCGGGGGAATATTGCTTCATGATGCCGGCGGAACCCTTCGCACAAAGAACGCCCTGATTGATCGGGTGGTTGCGATTGCCTTGAATAAATCGCACCTTGTTGTCCTCTATCGTGACCTTGATGCCACAGCGACAAGCACACATGTAGCAGGTGCTGTATTTGATTTCCTGCCGGTCATGGTCTTCAAATTCTGTGACGGTCGCCACCTCGTACCTCGCGTTCTCGATACACCAAACATGGGAAATCCGACATTGCGGAAATGGTGGCGGAGCAGTGGTGATAAAGCAAGTCAGCGTTTTTGATTTTGTAATAAATAGCGCTTATTTGCTTTGTGCCCGACACGGTGATTAGTTATGGACCTTCAATCCAAGGAGACCCCCCTCATGATTCGCGACGATTTCAAGGAGCATTCGCGCATTACCGTTACCTGGAAGGATAAGGATGGTAAGCTGCGCCCCGGCAACTTTTACGTCTATACCTTACTCAAGGATGCCATGATCGTGCGCGCCACGGACAAAGATGGTCTGCTGCGTAAACTTTCCTTCAGCGACGTGTTGCGCGTGGTGAAATTTCAGGACGTGGCACCGCAGGATCGCTACCTGATCCCCAGCGAGATCCTGAAAGAGGCGAATTGGAAGGATCGAGAGGTGATGATGCGTTACAGTTCTTCACCACATCACGGCAAGTAAACATCCGTCAGGCGGATGACGGACCTCGCTCCCAGAGACCGCTTTCTCCGCCCTCTTTCCGCAACAGGCCGATGTTCCGCATGGACATCCCGCGATCTATGGCTTTGCACATGTCATAGATCGTGAGCAATCCCACAGAAACGGCGGTGAGTGCCTCCATTTCAACACCGGTCTGACCGGCGCAACGCACCTCGGCATGACAAACGATCCGCGCGGGATCATGCGCCGGCATCAACTCGACCTCGACGCCCGTCAGGAGCAGCGGGTGTGCCAAAGGGATCAGTTCCCATGTCCTTTTGGTGGCCTGAATGGCCGCAATGCGGGCCACACCCAGCACATCCCCCTTTCCCATCCGTCCGGACTCTATGCATTCCAACGTTGCCGCCGCCATGACGATCTCCCCCACCGCCCATGCCGCCCGTATGGTCACCGCCTTTTCACCAACGTCGACCATGCGCGCTTCACCAAGCACGTTAAAATGATTGAGACGATCAAGATCTGACATGGATCTGGCACTCCTTTTGCTTGAGACTAAAAACACCTGCGACTCAGGAACAGTCATGACCCTTCCCAAGCATCTCTGGCTGTGGATGATTCTCTGCTTTTCCAGTATCTCTGCGCAAGCCGACCTGCGCTTTCTGCTGCCACCGGTCAGCAGCCCGGCAGTGATGTACGCCGCGTTCACGCCGCTCGCCCAGTATCTGAGTCGAGCGGTGGGCCAGAAGGTCACCCTCAGCTTCAGCGCCAATCTGCAAAACTTTTATAATGAAGCCGAAAAGCCGACGGCGCAGATCGCCCTGTTCTGCCCGATTTCCTATATTCGCACCGCCCATACCGAAGCCTACCAACCATTGGTTGGGGTAATACCCAGGCCCGGAGGGAATCATAGTGTGATCGTCGTGCGCAAGGATAGCGCCATACACACGATCCTCCAGCTCCGTAATCAGAGTTTCGTGATGGGGGATCCGGCCTGCGCGGCTTCATCGTTGATTCCTTTGTCGCTCTTCCATGAAGTGGGACTCACGCGCAAAAGTTTCAGTACCTTTCGCCAGAGCGGCTCCGACCAAAGTGCCCTGATGGACGTGGCCGCACGCTTCTACGATGCGACGGCCGTGGCAGAAAACGTGGCCGCGCCTTACTTGCGTTCAGGTAGTTTGCGCGTCATCGCTCACGCCGATGTCGGGCCAGGCGACCTGTTGGCGGCCTCTTCCGAGGTCCCGGCGGCGGTGCGGTCGCGTCTGACCGCCGCTTTCTTACAGGTGCATCGGACCGATCCGGCCGTCATCCGCGCGTTGGGTGGGCTGGCCGCGGGCTTTCAGCCTGTCAGTGATGCAGACTACGATGTGCTGCGCACACTCTATAAGGACATACACGGCGTTGCCTTGAATCCCAAGGTGAAACAAAAGACTTTGACCCTCGGCATTCCACCCACATTTACTCCCCTCTCCACTTATCGCATTTTTGCGCCGCTACGCGCAGCATTGTCTCAAATCACCCATCGCCCCGTTCAAATGGTGATACCGCGCAATGAAAGCGCTTATGTTGCGGATGGACGTAAAGGCCGGTTTGACTTCGCACTGCTCACGCCCAAAATGGTACCTGCGGAAAGGAATTGGATGATCCCATTGGCAGAATCTGTGCCATACAAAAACACTCAAGGGCTGGCCATCATCGCGCGCAGGACCCCGAAGGGGATCCAGCCCGAGTTGCCCGATCCGCTGTCGGTCGCCTATGCCAGTCCCTATTGCGGCGGGAAATCCCTTGCGGCGGAAAGACTGCGCAAACTCGCCGGCGGTCGCACCATCGTTTGGTTGGCCGTGGGGTCGGAGCGCGCCGTACTCACCTACCTGGCCGATGGAAAGGCGCAGTTGGGTGTTGCCCGGGTAGCAACCATCACCGCTCTGGAAAAGGAATTGCCCGGAACCTGGTCTATAATACAAGGCGTGGGGGATGCACCCACCTGGGTATTGGCCGCCAACCGACGATTACCCGTGGCGTTGCGCAACCATGTGGAGAGAAAAGTCCTGACATTACCGGCGAATGCCATGAGCGGCATGGGCTTCCAGAACTTTAGTTCGCCCAAACCGTGAGCCGTTCCTTCAAGAACGCTCAGGTTTCGGCGAGGAGCGCGCCGCCGCCGCCGCGGGAAATAGGTTGGTCGCACCGCTCCTGGGTACGCGGCATGACCCGGTCTTATGTCGCGATGGTGCATCCCATCTCGCAGTTTTGGCGGAGTATGACCTGGCGCGCCAAGAGCATGGCCTTTGTGCTCCTGCTGGTGGCCCTTATTTATCTCCTGATTTCCATTTTTCTATATACCTCCGTACGTACGGATCTGACCAGTCAGGTGCAAACCGAACTGATGCGTCTGACCCAGAATCTGGCCAGCGACGCTGCGGATCCACTGCTCCTCAAGGATGGCGGCAAACTCAGCAAGCTGGCCAACTCCAATAATCCCTTGGTGCGCTCGGTCGTGGTGGTCAACCATCTAGGCGTCATCGTCGCCAGCAAGCATATCGCGCAACTGGGACAGACCATCCAGCGGCCACTGCCCGAGGCGGCGAACCATCAGAACGACCAGTTTATGGCCCCCATTCTCGCGGACGGACATCGCCTCGGGGCCGTCTGGGTGAACAGCGATCGCCAGCAGATTGCCGAACTCGTCAACCAGCGGCTGAATCGCACGACCAGTCGCCTGTTGATACTCGGTTTGATTACGGCTTTGCTGGGTCTGCTGGGCGCCTACCTGGTGAGTCTGGCGATGACGCGCCCGGTACTGCGACTCCTGGGCGAGATCGAGAACATGGAAGCACGACTGGGCCTTGAGGAGCGTCCGGCGGCATCGCGTCAACCGCCCTTATCCGGTGATGAACTGCATCGCCTGGAGCGCGCATTCCGCCTGACGGAACAACGCCTCAAGGAACATCTCATGGAACTTCGGCAACTGCATCAACGCCAACAGGCCATGCAATGCATGGCCACCATCGGTGAAATGTCGGCGCAAGTGGCGCACGAGATTCGCAATGCCTTGTCTTCGCTGCGGGGCGCCGCGCGTTATCTGGTACGCTATGGGAATGAGGAAAATCAAGGGGATTTTATTCGTATCATCGAAGAGGAGGTCCAGCGTCTCTATGACATGACCCAGGGTTTTCTTGATTTTGGCAGACCCTACGCCGCCGCGCCGGTGGACATGGAGATCCGCAGCTTGCTGGAACGCAGCGTACAGCGCCACACCGCCGATCTGGAGGCAAAGGCCATCGCCATTTCCGTGGATTGCCCCGCGTCGCTGCACGCGCTGCTGGACCCATCGCTGATCGGGCAGGCGCTCAGCAACCTCCTTCTCAATGCCATCGACGCTCTGCCGCCAACCGGTGGTCACATCCATCTGTACGCGGAGTCGCTGCCGCACTACCAGCTCAATATCGGCGTTCGCGATAACGGTCCAGGTATACCCGATGAGAAACGCGACACCATTTTCAAACCTTACGTCACCACAAAAACCAAGGGCAGCGGTCTCGGGCTGGCCGTGGTCACCAAGATCATGATGGTGCATGATGGCGGGGTGGAACTACGCACCACGGCAACCGGTGCGGATTTTGTCTTGCATTTGCCGTTGCGTCTCCCCTCTCCGGTCGAAAATAGGCTAAGTTAGAGGGCATTGAAAGTCAGCAGCGAGTGGTCCATGGCAAACCCCGTATTGATTGTAGAGGACGAAAAAAATCTGCGTCGCGTACTCGTCGCAGTCCTGGAGGCGGAGGGTTACCCGACCATCACGGCGGAAAATGCCGAAGAAGCGCTGGACAGGATACGGACCGAGCATCCCGCCCTGGTTCTGACGGATCAGCGCCTGCCCGGCCTGTCGGGGACGGATCTGCTGCGCCGGATCAAGGAGGCGCACCCGGAAATCCCGGTCATCATCTCCACGGCCTATGGAGAAATCGAACAGGCCGTGGAAGCCATCAAGGCCGGCGCGGAGCATTACCTCACCAAGCCAGTCGATGAAGGCGAACTCATTGCCCTCATTCGCCAGACTTTGGGTCGGCATGGGAAATCCCTACCCCCATTGCGCCAGGAGCCGCGCCGGTATGGCCTGATCGGCGTGAGCCGCGCCACCGAGACGCTGCTGGAGACCATCAATCTGGTTGCGCCCGCGCCATCGAACGTGCTCATTACCGGAGAGTCCGGCACCGGGAAAGAACTGGTCGCACGCGCGCTGCATCAAGCATCGTCGCGGGCCGAACAGCCTTTTATCGCCTTCAACTGCGGCGCCATTCCCCTGGAGTTGGTGGAAAGTGAGATTTTTGGTTACGAGCGCGGTGCTTTCACCGGCGCCACTCGGGCCCAGGCGGGCAAACTGGAAATGGCGGCCAGCGGCACGCTCTTCCTCGATGAGGTGGGAGACATGCCACTGCCCATGCAGGTCAAATTGTTACGTGCCTTGCAGGAACGGGAATTTACCCGCCTCGGCACCCATCAACCTCAACGCCTCGCGGCCCGCATCGTCGCCGCCACGCATGTGGATCTTGCGAAAGCGGTCAGTGAAGGACGCTTTCGTGAGGATCTGTACTATCGCCTCAACGTAATTCCGCTCCATATCCCGCCGTTGCGGCAGCGCCGGGCCGATATCGCGCCTTTGGTGCATCATTTTCTGCGGCAAATTTGCATGGTTATCGGCCGAAGTACGGTGATCACCATCGCCCCGGATGCCCTGACCGTTCTGGAGGCGTACGATTGGCCGGGAAACATCCGTCAACTCGAAAATCTCCTGGAAAGGATGGTGGTCCTCAATCGTCATGGACACCTCCAGCGCAGCGACCTACCCGCCGAAATCGCCCAGCAGCAATGCGATAACATATTCTCCGCCGCCACGAATCCCTTCGACCTGCCGGCACTCGAGCGCCAAACCGTACTCAGCGCCCTTGAAAAGACCCGGTTCAACCAGAGCCAGGCGGCAGTCCTCCTGGGCATTAGCCGTAAACAACTGCGCACCAAAATGAAAAATATCGGGCTCCTGGGTGATCAGGAGGGTGAAGACGACACCCTAGACAGCTGACCGGGGGATAAAACGGACCATACCCTCCTCTGGGGTGATCCTTGCGCGCAACAAGCACCGCAGGCATCCAAACGCGAATGTCGTGGCTTTGTCTCGGCCATTCCCCATGTTAGACTGCCCGCTGTGAAACGCATTGTTCGGGGGTGGAAGGTTTCCGCGCCTGCAAAGCCAATTCCTCCATCCTCAGCAGGGCAATTAACTTGATGATACTGAAACGTATTCTTGGTCTCTTCTCCACTGATCTCGCGGTGGACCTGGGCACCGCCAATACTCTTATCTATGTGCGCGGCAAAGGTATCGTCCTGTCGGAGCCTTCCGTCGTCGCCATCCACACCGGACGGAGCGGCGCCACCAGCCGACGCATGCACGTCGGTGAAGAAGCCAAGCGCATGTTGGGCCGCACACCAGCCAATATCACGGCCATCCGGCCACTGAAAGATGGTGTGATCGCCGACTTCCAAATCACCGAAGCCATGCTCAAGCATTTCATCAAACGCGTACACCATCAACGTTTTCTGAGTCCCAGCCCGCGCATCATCGTCTGCGTGCCCTACGGCGCCACACAGGTGGAGCGACGCGCCATCCGCGAATCGGCGATGAGCGCGGGGGCGCGTGAAGTCCACTTGATTGAAGAACCGATGGCCGCCGCCATCGGTGCCGGGATGCCCGTTGCGGAGCCTACGGGTTCCATGGTGGTAGATATCGGTGGCGGTACCACCGAGGTCGGCGTCATCGCGCTGGGTGGAGTGGTATACTCCCAGAGCGTGCGGGTGGGCGGTGACAAAATGGATGAAGCCATCGTCAATTACATTCGTCGCAACTACGGCATGCTCATCGGTGAAACCACGGCTGAAGAAATCAAGAAAAAAGTGGGGTGCGCTTATCCGGGGCAGGAAGTGCTCAGTATCGAGGTGCGTGGACGCAATCTCGCAGAAGGCGTGCCAAGAACCTTCACGATCACCAGCAATGAAATCCTCGAGGCCCTCCAAGAGCCCCTGGGGGCCATTGTCGGTGCCATCCGCTTGGCGCTTGAACAGACCCCACCCGAACTCGCCGGCGACATTGCGGAACGCGGCATGGTTCTGACCGGGGGGGGGTCCCTCCTCCGCGACCTGGATCGGCTGATCATGGAGGAAACCTCACTGCCGGTGATCATTGCGGAGGATCCTTTGACTTGTGTGGCGCGGGGTAGCGGTCGGGCCCTCGAAGAATTGGAGCTTCTGGGTGAAGTATTTGCCGACGATTGAGCCGGCGGCTTTTCTGGACCATTATGCCTGCACTGTTTTTCCCCCACCGCTACCCACCCCTCCTCCGCGTAGCGGTACTGAGCCTACTGACGGTATTCCTTACCGTTTTCAGTGAGAGGCACCCTGGGCTGCGCAATGTGGGTTTGACCATGGCCTATCCTGTACAATGGGCCAACCTGCAAGGCGCCAATGCCTGGCAGCAGGCAGCGCGTTTTCTCCAGAGTCGCGCGGCGCTGGCGTCGGAAAATGCGCGCCTGCGCGCGGAACTCGCTCAAGCGCAGCCCGACTTGCTACAGGCAAAAATTCTGCGCGTTGAGAACCGCCAACTGCTGGCCCTGCTCGACAGCATCCCTCAGCCCCCCGGGAAAGTCGCGGTGGCACAAGTCATCGCCCAGAATTTCTCCCCCAGCAATCAGTCGATAACGGTCGACATGGGAGCGCGCAACGGCGTCTTCGTGGGACAACCGGTGCTGGCCGCGGGAGGGGTTGCGGGGCAAGTCGTCAGTGTCTCACCCATGAGCAGCCAGGTAGCCCTGCTTTCTGATCTGGGCAGCAGCATCCCCGTGCAACCCGTAGGCTCGGACCTGCCCCTCCTCGTGGATGGGGAGGGCAACCTTCATCAACTCATCATTCCTTTTCAAGCACGCGATACGGCGCTGAAACGGGGGGATCGACTGGTCACCTCCGGTCTGGGTGGTCGCTATCCACCGGGGCTCATGGTCGGCACCATCACCGCTATCGTCCGTAATGGCGATCAGCCATTTGCCCAGATTGCGGTACAACCGGCGGTGCGATTAGGGCGACTGAGTACCGTGCTGATGTTATGGAGCGGCCCGCCATCACGGCCGACCGCGCCATGATGATCATCGCTCTGGTGTTCGGTTTCTTCATCGCCCTATCGGCGGAAACTGTCCCTCTTGGTGCGCTGTATGCGTTGCTCCACCCCGATTTCGTCACTTTGCTGCTCTTGTATTGGGCGATCAGCAACAACTCCGAACTGAGCTTCACCATCGTCTGGCTGATTGGCCTGTTTCAGGATATCGCCCTCGGTGATGTGCTGGGGGCCCAGGCCATTGCTTCGATCATTATGATCTATCTCCTCTATTCTGGCCTGGGCAGGGTTCGCAGCCTGCCTCCCTGGGAACAACTCTTCTTTGTCTTTTTGCTGCTGCTGGCGCACCGCCTAATCGTCTGGTTGTGGCAGGCTTGGGCAGGCGCCATCACCTGGCATTTTTCACTCCTGCTGGGACCATTGCTCGGCGCCTTGCTGTGGCCGCTCTTCACCTTTGCGCTCGACCACTTGCGCCACACGCTACGGCCACAACACGTATGAGTCTCCTGTTGCCGCGCGTATATAGGGGTAGGGGTCTGCGCGATCCCTTGAGCCTGATGGATATTCACCGCAAAGCACCAGCGAGCGCGGAGATCATGCCATGAGTTGGCGGACGCGCATACTGCATCCTTGGCAGGCATTGGACCCGGCATTGATGACCGGCATCGTCCTCCTGATGATCATCAGCCTCGCAGTCCTGTATAGCGGCAGCCAGGAAAGTATCCGCGTCGTCCTGGCCCAGCTCGTGCGCTTTGCCGTTGGTATCAGCGTCATGGTGGCGGTCGCCAATACGCCGCCTGAACGGCTCCGCGCCTGGGCACCCGCGTTGTACGGCGTGGGCGTTATCCTGCTGGCCATCACCCTCGTCGCGGGGAAAACCAATCTCGGTGCGCGCCGCTGGCTGGGTGTCGGCTCCCTGACGTTTCAGCCCTCGGAACTCATGAAGCTGGCTTTACCCCTGCTGCTCGCCTATTACTACGCTCAGCAGGAAAACGTCCGGCATTGGCGTTCGGCAGCAGCGGGCTTTGTACTTATCGCCATCCCCTTTTTACTGATCGCCAAGGAACCGGATCTGGGTACCGCCGCACAGATTGGTGCGGCGGGGATTTTCATGATGTGGCTGGCAGGGGTACGACGCCGCTGGTTCATTGGCCTCATCCTTCTCGCGGTAGTGAGCGGGCCGATACTCTGGCATTTTCTGCACGGCTATCAGAAAGAACGCATCCTGACCTTCCTAGACCCCCAACGCGACCCTCTGGGGGCCGGTTACCACATCATTCAGAGCATGATTGCCGTGGGTTCCGGCGGACTGTGGGGAAAAGGCTGGTTCAATGGTACCCAGGTCAATCTCGATTTTCTGCCGGAAGCGCAGACCGACTTCGTTTTTGCCGGATTTGCCGAAGAATTTGGCCTGATCGGCGTCCTCGTGCTCCTTTCCACCTACCTGTTGATCATATTACGTGGACTGGTGATCGCCTATGAAAGCCGTGATCCCTTTGGTCGCCTGATCGCGGGCACCCTGAGCCTGACATTCTTTCTCTATATTTTCATTAACATGGGTATGACCACCGGGATACTTCCGGTGGTCGGTGTCCCTTTACCGCTGGTAAGCTACGGGGGCACTGCCATGCTGACCTTCATGATCGGTCTGGGCATTCTCATGTCGGTACACGCTCATCCACGCTTGCACGAATAATGCGACGAAACACCCGACAACAAACCGCCGCATCAGCCTTTGTCCATCTTTCCCGGCATGGCTTTCTGTCCGCGCGCCGTTATAATCCGGAGTCGTACAAATGGCAGAAAGCACCCATCAGCACCTCCACTGAGGACCCCTCATGATCGTCCGTACTTCCCGTATCGTTCGCCTGCTTTTTCTGGTCACCGGCTTATGCTTGGCCCCTTGGGCCGTTGCCGCCGTGCCCACCCCATTGCTGCCGACACCGCCCGCACCAGCCTTACCCGCCATCGTCAGCTATGTGCTCATGGACTACGATACCGGACAGATCATCGCGGCAAAGAGCGAGAACCTGCGGCGAGCACCCGCCAGCCTGACCAAGCTCATGACCACCTATCTGACCTATCAAGCCATTCAGGATGGCACCCTCACCTCTCAGGAAAACATCCCGATCTCCAATACGGCCTGGAAGACGGGAGGGTCCAGCATGTTCATCCAGCCCAACACCCCGGCCAATGTCAATCAATTACTGCATGGGTTGCTGATCGATTCGGGCAATGACGCGGCTGTGGCCCTTGCCGAAGCGGTAGGGGGCAGTCAATCCGGCTTCGTCACCCTGATGAACGACATGGCCATGCGCCTGAATCTCCGTAACACCCACTATAGCAATGTGGATGGCCTGCCTGACAGCGACCTGTACACCACGGCGCTGGACGTGGCGAAGCTGTCACGGTCATTGATTCGGCAATTTCCGCAGGTCATCCAGATCACCCAGCAGAAGTCCTACACCTATAACGGCATCACCCAGCGCAGCTGGAATCCCGTACTCTTTCGCGACCCCACCGTGGATGGTCTGAAAACCGGCCTGACGAACGCTTCGGGCTATTGCATCGATGCCACGGCCATGCGGAATGGTCGCCGCCTAATCGCCGTCGTTCTCGGTGGACCGAGCTGGGCCGGTAGCACCAATGCCGTGGAAGCCCTGCTCGACTACGGCTACCGCTTTTTCATCGATCACCCGGTCTACACCGCCGGTCAAAAAGTGGGGGAGATCACCCGCGGTGACTGGTCCCCCATGCACATTCCCGTCGGTGTCCAACAGGCAGTGGATATCACCGTGCCCAAAGGCCACTTTTCCGAATTGCAGCGCGCGATGATCATCGCGCCCAAGGTACAGGCGCCATTCAAAAAAGGGCAGATCGTTGGGCAACTGGTCTTCCGTCTGGACGGCAAGGTATTAAAATCCGTACCCATCGTCGCGCAGAGTGCGGCAACGAAAGCCGGCTGGATGGCACGTCTCTTTCACGAGATCCGCAGCGCGCTCTGAGCACGGGCGCGCGAGGACGAATCCGTACACAGATTCCGCGCTTTCCGGGCCATCCTGCGGATGGGGGCTTCACCTCGAGCGGAGGAAGACTTACCATGACGGCATGAAGATGCTTCGCGGCGACCTTGTCCCGCGATACATCGACCCGACCACCCGCGGGGCGCACCGCAGAAAACCCTGGGTGCGGGCTGGAAGGGTCCGGCACCTGCATATCCGGCCATCTCCAGGGCGGGCCGCGCGCGGCGATGACACAAGAGGATGATGAGACGCTATGGAAACACCCAGAAATCCAGCGGCGGACTTCCCGCACCTGCACCACGTCAAAGCGATTGGCCAGCACCCAAACCTGCTTGCGGCGGTGCAGAAAGCCATTGCGCCTCACGCGCCGGATCTGCCCGGCACGGCCTTCTCCTGCCGGCCCAGCAATCAGGGACAGTATCAAGCGGTGACGGTTTCCCTGGAGGTCGACAGTCATGAGCATCTGTTGGCGATCTATACCTCCGTCCAAGAAATTGACGGCGTGATTCTTTGCCTATGAACACCCCTATTCTCGTGCGCTGCTGGCCAGGGCTACTCCCCTATTTCACGGTGCTCGACGCCATGCGCGAATTCACGGCCCAACGGGACGCGAACACTCCCGATCAAATATGGCTCCTACAGCATCCGCCCGTCTTCACATTGGGGCGAAATGCCGATGCCGCGGACGTCATTGACCCCGGCCCCATCCCGGTCATCCGCAGTGATCGCGGCGGCAAAGTCACCTATCACGGGCCTGGACAATGGGTGGTCTACCTGCTCATCGATCTACCACGCATGGGTATGCATGTCCGCGGGCTGACCACGGCCATGGAACAGGCCGTCATTCACCTGCTTCGGCAACACGGCGTCACGGCGCATACACGTCATGGCGCCCCGGGGGTCTATGTCGAAGCCGCCAAGATCGCCTCTATCGGTCTGCGCGTCCAGCACGGGCGCAGTTACCATGGGCTGAGTCTGAATACCGAGATGGATCTGCGCCCATTCCAACGCATCCACCCCTGCGGTGTGGCCAACCTCGCCGTGACGCAGGTGCATGACCTTTGCCCCGACTGGTCCAGTCGCGACATCGCCGAGGCACTGATGGCCGAACTCGCTGCCAGTCTCCATCGCCCCTTACAAAAAGGAGGGGCCTGAATGGAACCCCGACCAAGCCCCTCTCCGGCCGAACGCGGTGCCCAAAAAACCGCACGCAATCCCATTCCCATCGTACCGGTGGCTGCGGAACGCCTACCCAAGCCCCAGTGGCTACGGGTGCGCTCGCCCCTGTCCCCGGAAGTGGACCGGCTCAAAAAGGTCCTGCGGGCAGCGAACCTGCACACGGTCTGTGAAGAGGCCTCCTGCCCCAACCTCGGTGAATGCTTTGGCGGTGGAACCGCGACTTTCATGATTCTCGGAGACCTCTGTACCCGTCGCTGCCCCTTCTGCGATGTGGCCCATGGCCGCCCGCAGCCACCGGACCCACTGGAGCCTGCCCATCTCGCTCAAACCGTCGCGGCCATGGAACTGCGCTTCGTGGTCGTCACCTCCGTGGACCGCGACGATCTGCGCGATGGCGGCGCTGGCCATTTCGCCCAGGTTATCGCCGCCCTCCGCGAAAGCTGCCCGAAACTCCACATAGAAATCCTCGTACCGGATTTTCGCGGGCGGGTGGAAAAGGCCCTGGCCGCGCTCCACGAAACGCCACCCGATGTTTTCAATCACAACCTGGAGACGGTGCCACGCTTGTATTTGCAGGCCCGGCCCGGTGCGGATTATGTCCACTCGTTACAACTGTTGACCGCCTTCAAAGCACGGCATCCGGCGATACCCACCAAATCCGGGCTCATGCTTGGCCTGGGCGAAGAACTCGACGAAATTCGGATGGTGATGCAGGACTTGCGCCGTACGGGATGTGAATTGCTCACTCTCGGCCAGTATCTGGCGCCGTCCCGCCATCACCTACCGGTCGCGCGCTTCATTCCACCCGAAGAATTCCGACAGTTGCAGCAGGATGGCATGGCCATGGGCTTCCGCCACGTCGCCAGCGGCCCACTCGTACGCTCCTCTTATCACGCCGAGCGCAGCTTTCACGAAATCAACAGGGACTGAACGAGGTCCAGGGTATGCTGCTACGCTATACCACCATGTTGACTCTGGCCTCAGCATTGCTCCAGCCACCGGGTATTTTGTTCATTCTCGCGGCCATCGGCTGGCTCGCCGAAATGATCGGCTGGCGTTATTTCGGGCGAGTCCTGATCCTGTTCGCCCTCAGCACACTCTATTTTTTCTCCACCGCGGTGGGCACCCGACTTCTGCTCCTGCCACTGGAAGACCGCTATCCGCCGCTAGCACACCCGCTGCGGGGTGCCAACGCCCCCCAGGCGATTGTCGTGCTGGGTGGCGGCGAAGTGATGCAATCCCCGGGCACGTCGCGTGAAACGGCCAATGCACGCACCCTGGTGCGGTTGATGGCGGCCGCCCAGCTGGCGAAAAACACCGGGCTCCCGTTGGTGCCCAGCGGCGGGGTACCGCGGCTGGGCGCTCCTCCCGAAGCCGTCACCATGGAACACATCCTGCGCCAGAACTTCGATGTACGCAGCCCCATCTGGCCCGAGACCCGCTCCTATAACACGGCCGCCAATGCCGCGGATAGCGCGGCGCTGCTGGCGCAACATGACGTGCGGCGTATCTATCTGGTCACTTCCGCACTGCACATGCCGCGCGCGGTCACCTGGTTCCGTCATTCCGGCCTACAGGTGATCCCGGTACCCACCGACTATCGCCTGGACCGGAGCAACGGTCTGAGACTCGATAGCTGGCTACCGCGCGCCATCTACCTGGAGACCAGCAGCGAGGTTAGCCACGAATATCTGGGGTTGCTCTGGCTATGGTTCCAGGAACAGGGTATCGGGAGCGGTCACCTCACCCGTATATGATCACGGCATGACTTTTATGGTGCCTGGTCCGGGAAAGTCACCTGGACATGCAGATGTTCCTGATCCACGGAATCCGCCAAGGGCAACGGCGGCGGCACCGCGGCGCCATTTGCCGACCGCCCATAGGGTGCATAGGCATAGGGCTTCGCCGGAAGGGCGGTGGAGAGCATGGCCAAGCTAGGCGTGTCCACCCCGACGGGCAACGCTACGGTGTCGTGCGCCGCCACGAGGTGTCGGACCCGGGTCCAATCTATCGCCTGATCCACATGGTTCCGCGCCATGAAGGACTTGATCGCCATCACGGCACGCTGCAGATCCGGCATGCCTTCCTGGTGATAGGCATGCATCGGCTTGTAAGACTGCAGGTAGATTTGCCCGTTGCGCACGCCTACCAGATTGGGTTGATCGATAATCCGCACCGGCGTCCCCACTGGAATCATGGGAAACAACTGGGCGACATTTTCCGGATACATTTGGAAACAACCCTGACTGGCACGCATGCCAACCCCCCAAGGATGGTAAGTGCCGTGGATGAAAATACCGGAGAGTCCGGTCTCCATGGCCAGTTCGCCCATGGGGTTGCCCGCGCCGGGGGGCCAGTACCACGGGATGTCCATATGAAATTTTTTCTCAAACCAGGCATGAATGTTTTTGGGGACATTCCAGGCCGGCATCTTGAATTTGGCCACGATCCGAGTGGTCGTCAGGCGCTCCTTCCAGCCCGGCAGAAAGACCCCGACAGGGTAGGTATAGACCACGCGATCATGCGCTGGAAAGTAATACAGTCGTCGCGCCGGAATATCGACGACGACCCCCGTCCACGGCCCTGGCGGCAAGACATATTCCGCCGGGATGATCACCTTGCTGGCTTGACCGGGAAGCCAGGGATTAATACCGGGGTTGGCCGCGGTCACTTGATTGTAACCCAAATCATAGAAGCGCCCGATATCCAGGAGGGTGTCGTCGCGGTGGGTCGTTACCGCCTTGAGCGCACCCACCACATTGCCGTGAGCGGGCAAAGCATACACGCTGGCCTCCGAGATGGACGCACCGCACCCCACCAGGGTCGCCAGTAGCCAGATACCTGCTTGTTTTCTCATCATTTAATTTCCTGTTTGCGGCACATCGAAAAATCCATATCGCGGCTTGCCCCACGGCTGCGTTGGCGGTGTCTTGCGTTAAGGCCATAATCATAAGGGAAAAGGAGGCGCGGATGGAATCACCACACCTGCCGGTGGAGGCCTTGCCCACCCTTTTTGCGGGATACACCGCAACCGTTCACCTGTCCCCATCCGCGGATGGTTCCAGTGCGAAACGCCCGCATGCAATCGCCAACCTGTTCACACATTGACAGTGCCGCAAAAACGCCTAACTACTGGCTTGCTTGGTAGTGGTAGAACCGTAAAATAATGCATCACCCTGAAACGAGCCTTCCGCATGGAACTGCCCCGCAGTAGCCTGATTATTATAGTCATCCTCATAGCATTGGTGATAATCACCGGGCTCTGGAAAGTCTTGCACGAACGCCGCTCTTCCCATTCCAGCGGCATGGCGACCCGGAAGACCTCGCGTAAGGGCGACAGACACCATGCCGAGACAGGCACGACCAATCACGATGCCGCATCCCCCTCCTACCCGGACACATTCACCTACTCGGACGCCTCCACGCGCATCGAGGAGGTCAGCATTCTGGACGAGGTGGATATCTATCTTTCTTACGGCCACTTCGATCAGGCGGCCACCTCCTTACGTTGGTACGTCGACCATAATCCCAAAGATATCCCGCAGATGCGGCGCCTGCTGGCAATTTATCGTGAGATCCCGGATATGGATCGCTTTGGTGAAGTACTTGAAAAACTCTATGATTCCGGGGCCGTTGTAGGCCAGGAGGCGCGCGACCTGGTCCTTGCAGGGCTTCACTTGGATACCCAGAATCTGCAGTTGCGTGTGCTTGCGGAAAATTTGGGGATGAGCGGCGCGCAGATCGAAGCGGAAATCACCCGCCTTACGCACGCATCGAAATCCGCAGTCCTGGATTCATCCTCCTCTGCGCTCAGTAGTGCGCAAAGGGAGTTGAAGCAAGCGATCGTTCACCCGGAACCCCTGGATCTCAGCGATCTCCACCTTTCGGGATTCGCATCGAAAACCAAGGCACCGACCGATCACACCGCCGCCGGGGCCATGGCGGAAACCAAAAACCTACTGCTCGTCGGGCCAGCAGATATCGCGCCCTTGAACAGCAGGGAATATGAGACAGTGGCCAGCCTGATTTCCCCCCTGAGCGCCGCAGGGCATTTGCTCGCCTGCAATCAAAACGAGGAAGCCGAACGGTTACTGCGCCGCAACCTCATTCTTGAGCCGCGCAAACTCGCCCTGCATGTCACCCTGCTGGAGATGTTATATCACCAGCGGCGCAGTACCCACTATGCGGAAGCCCTTCTCCAGCTCTATATCACCTTGTGGGGCGCCGGCAGTGCCTTGCGCCTGCGCCTGCTCCGCCATGGACAATCCTTGGGCGAACACGCCCTGTGGTCTTCTCTCGCAGACAGCGAGGGGAATGAGGCCACTCTCGCATCACTGGCGGAACAATACGGGCTTTACGTACCGATCACAGCCATCCCCTTGAGTAGTCCGTCACTGGTATTGGAAGTGGTGCGCCGCGATCATCAGATCATTCCGAAAGACAGTAGCGACAGCATTCTCACCGAATTCAATCAGCTTCTCGAGTACGGCCAGGTCGATGAAGCCGTGGATCTCCTGGAAGAGGCCACCTTGGCACAACCGGGCCACGGCCTGTACTACGGCCCACTGCTGGAAATGTACGAACGGATGGATGCAAACCTGCGTTTTCCCCAGTTCATCAAGAAGATACTGGGCAAAGATACCCAGCCCAATGACGAAATCATGCGCCAGATGTTCGATCTTGCCGAACGCCTTCAGCGCCGCCCACAACGACAGGTCATTTAGGAATTGATCATGACGCCAAACACCTCTACCAGCGAAAGCATTCTCGTGCGCGGCATCGGGATGGATACCCGCAAGGAAGCGGTTTTCCGCATGGCTTTCAAGATGTTCACCCGCCGCAGCTATCGCCTGCTGGATGCCGGGGACGAACGCCCTCCCACGCTGGCGATCGTCGATATAGACGGGCCCGAGGGGACCCTCCTCATCGAGCAATTCCAGCGAGAATATCCGGGGCGGCATATCCTTCTGACCAGTATCTCTCCGCTACCGGATAGCATGTTCCCGGTCCTGCAAAAGCCGGTACGAATGGAGACCCTATTCCCCGCCTTGGACCTGCTCCTGAGCAAAAGCCCCCCTTCCCCGATGGAGAGACCGTCAGAGAAAAGCGGCGCGACGGTAACACCGATTCGTCCCCAGATGGAGGTGCCCGCGCCATCCACGCCGAGTATGTCGACCACCGCGTCCGCGAGTCCCACGGCAGCCGCGCCACCGCTTTCGCCACGACCGGTCCCCGCGTTGCGGCCCGAGGAAATACGCCGGTTTGACGCGCAGACGGGGCTCCTTGGACAGTTGCAGATCATCCGGCGTGACCAAGCTGCGGCCGTCATCGTCGAAGATCAGCATCGGATCGTCTTGCGCATAGATCCGGTGGTGGACCAGGTTGTCCTGCTCACGGACGACGAACACCTTCGGTCATTGGTCCGCGATCCACAGGCGCGGCTGCAGATGCGTGCGCCCAGTAACCATGACATTCCCGCCAATACACCGACACGGCATCTCACCCTTCAATCCCTGCTCTGGCAGGTCGCCGCGTGGAGCGCGGACGGACGTCTCGGTCAACACCTGCAGATGAACGCTCCGGTTCAACTGAAGCAGTGGCCGAACCTGACGCGGCTCGTCATGCTGCCGGACGCGCTACGCTTGGCAGCCTTTCTTGCCCGTTCTCCGGCCTCTCCCGCGCTCACCATCAAGGTGTTACGCGTGGCGCCCGCGGATCTCTTCAATTTTCTCGCCGCGGCGGACAGTCTGGGGCTCCTACGCTATGACACCGCGGAAAAAAGCGAAAACAGCATCCTAACGACGGCACACAGCGCGCCAGCACAGGCAGAAATACCATCGGCCAAGAGAAACTTCCTCGGCCGCATCCTCGCGCGTATCGCAGGACTATAAATGCGGATATAAGGACCGCCGAGGGAACCACCCCATTGTGAAGGAGCCCCGTTGTGAGAGAAGACAATAAAATCATCTTTACCGGTCCTGTTGGGGCCGGCAAAACAACCGCCATTTCCGTGTTGTCCGATGTCCCTATCATCTCCACCGATGCCCAGGCCTCGGACATGACGCTGAACCGCAAGGGACACACGACAGTGGCAATGGATTATGGCGTGCTCAAGCTGGATGAGCGCACCAAGATTCACCTGTATGGCACACCGGGCCAGGAGCGTTTCGACTTTATGTGGGACATCCTCACCACCGGCGGTCTCGGCCTTATTCTGATGTTAGATAATACCAGGCCCAACCCCAAGAAGGACCTGCACTTTTTCTTGCACGCCTTCAAGGATTTCATCGTGGAGGTTCCGGTGGTCATCGGTATTTCCAAGACGGATGTCAAAACACGGCCGCAGCCCGAAGACTACGTGAACATGCTCCCGGAGGTGACCACGGATCTGCGGATGCTCAATCCCATTCCACCTATTTTCGAAGTGGATGGTCGCCGCAAGGACGACGTCAAAAACCTGGTCATGGCACTCCTTTACTCCATCGATCCAGGCCTCGGGGATCAGCCATGAGCATTGAATTGGTTGCCACGGGTGGCGATGTATATGCCGAGATCACGCCGGCAGGCGCCTACTATGCCACCTCTAGCCCCGATCAGGAGGGTAATCGTGTCACTCTTTTGCAGGTCTTGCGGGAAGGAAGTCTAGCGCCCTTCCGCCTCGAGGCCGCACAGCGCTGGACTCAGGCCAGGAACGCGGAGGAAGCCTTGCGCAGCCTCTTTCGCCTGCAAAGACTGGGGCTGCTGCGTGGCACGGTCCATCCGCGCGCGCGGACCAGTGAGCGCTTGGAAGACATCTTGCCGCCCGTCCTCGCGCAACTGTCAGACACCCAAAAAACGCTCCTGGCCGACGAAGACGGTTTTTATCTGGCGGCAGCGGGCTTCACACATGAAGCGGCGGAAGAACTGGCCGGGCTTTCCGCAGATCTGCTCTCTCTGCAGTCCCGGCACGGCCGTCTGTTGAAAAACAATCTGCATGTAAATACAGAGAGTTGGGCACTTGTAGACCCTGCCGGGCGTTCGGAATTGGGTTTCTGGCCTCTCTTCATTGGCCAGCACCGCTTCATGCTCGTTATCAACGGGACACCACGGCTACAGGATCAATCTTTCGTCATACTGGCACAAGTCTTAGATGACCGCTATCGCTAACCCGCAAACCCATATCCACTCGTCCCCCGTACCGAATTGTTAGGAGAACAAAATGCGTGAAGAAATGCTCAAATCCATTCTCAGCGATCTGAACGGATCCTCTGCAGATATCGAGGCATCGGCGGTGATTTCTACCGACGGCTTGACCATCGCCTCCCTGCTTTCTTCGACCATGGACGAGGACCGAGTCGGTGCCATGGCGGCCGCCATGCTCTCCCTGGGGGACCGCACGGCGATCGAACTGGCGCGCGGCGAATTGGAACAGGTCATGATCAAAGGCGATAATGGCTATGTTCTGCTGATTCACGCGGGTCATGATGCCGTGCTGACAGTCATCGCGCGCAAGGAAGCGAAGCTCGGGTTGGTCTTTTTGGACGCCAAGCGGGCCGCCTCGGGCATTGCCGAACTCCTTTGATGGCGGGGGGGATACGACCAGTCACGCCCTTCACAGGATCAGCCGCATTGCGCCATAATGCGCGAAACCTTTGCTAGAGATGCGTATGACTTTTCAGGAAATCATCCAGCGGCTGCAAGGCTTCTGGGCCGACCGGGGTTGCGTCCTCCTCCAACCCATGGATATGCCGGTAGGCGCCGGCACGTTCCACCCGGCCACCTTTTTGCGGGCCATTGGCCCCGAGCCTTGGCGGGCGGCCTACGTGCAGCCTTCACGCCGCCCCACCGACGGGCGTTACGGGGATAACCCCAACCGCCTCCAGCACTACTATCAGTTTCAGGCGGTCCTCAAACCCAATCCGGAGAATCTCCAGGAGATCTATCTGGAATCGCTGGCGGTATTGGGGATTGACGCCCGGATACAAGACATCCGTTTTGTCGAAGACGACTGGGAGTCGCCCACCCTGGGGGCCTGGGGCCTAGGCTGGGAAGTCTGGCTCAACGGCATGGAAGTGACCCAGTTCACCTATTTCCAGCAAGTGGGCGGCCTGGACTGCCACCCCGTCATGGGTGAAGTCACCTATGGCTTGGAGCGGCTGGCCATGTACCTGCAAGGGGTAGAAAGCGTTTATGACCTGGTGTGGACGTCTGGCGTACTTTACGGGGACGTATTCCATCAAAACGAGGTGGAGCAATCGCGCTATAATTTCGAACTGGCCCCCGTAGAGGATCTTTTCCAGCGCTTCGATCAGGCGGAGAAAGATTGCCGTGCGCTGCTCAGCGCGCAACTCCCGTTACCCGCCTATGAGCGTGTTCTGGACTGCTCTCACACTTTCAATCTGCTGGACGCCCGCCGTGCCATCGGCGTCAATGAGCGTGCGCGCTTCATTGGCCGCGTCCGCAATCTCGCCCGCGGCGTTGCCGAGCACTATGCCGAGGCACGTGCCACCCTCGGCCATCCTTTACTGCGGAGTCAAGATGTCAGCGCCTGAGGATCTCCTCCTGGAACTGGGCTGTGAAGAACTGCCGGCACGGGAACAAATGCCTTTGCGGGACGCTGCGGCAGAGGGCATTGCCCGTCTGTTGGAGGAGGCTGGACTACAATACGGCAGCATCCACAGCTACGTCACGCCACGACGGCTCGCCCTCTGGATCAGGGACGTATCCCGACAGAGTCTGCCACAGGAAACCCTGCGGCGTGGTCCACCCATGGCGCGGGCCCGTGATGCTCAAGGCAAGCCTACTGCGGCGGCAGAGGGCTTCGCGCGCTCCTGCGGAATCCGCTTCGACGACCTGCTCACCCTGGAGACGGACAAAGGCCCGATCCTCGCCTGGCGGGAAGTCGGCGCGACCCAAGACAGTCATGGCCTATTGCCCGAAATCGCTAGCAAATTAGTAGCCGGTCTGCCCTTGCGCAAGCGTATGCGCTGGGGGACGCGTTCCGACCATTTCCTGCGTCCGGTACGCTGGCTACTGTTGCGCCAAGGCCGGCAAGTGCTGGACTGGAACTTGTTTGGCTTGTGTAGTGGTGGAGAGAGCTTCGGGCACCGCGTCCACCACCCTCAGGCTGTCCACATCGCCACCCCCGCCGATTATGCCGCGTCTCTGCACCAGGCACAGGTGATGGTGGATTTTGCGGAGCGTCGCACCCACATCGATCGCAAAATAGCCGCTTTGGCCGAGGAGATGGCGGTCATGCCCATCCTGCCCGCGTCTCTGCTGGACGAAATCACCGGACTCAACGAATGGCCCGTTGTCCTCGGCGGCAGTTTTGCCGAAGACTATCTGCGAGTGCCAGAAGAAGCCCTGATCACCGTCATGATGCAACACCAGCGCTATGTGCCTCTGCGTGATGGACACCACCGTCTGGCCCCCCATTACCTGTTCGTGGCCAACCTGCATAGCCAGAATGCCCAGATGGTCATCAGCGGCAACAACCGGGTGCTGCGTGCCCGCCTGGCCGATGCCGCCTTCTTTTGGGATCAAGACCGCCAGGTATCGCTGCGCACTCGGCGGGAAGCACTCGCCGGGGTTCTGTTTCAGGATGGACTGGGGAGCCTTCTCGACAAAACCCTGCGTTTGCGGACCCTCGTCACGACATTCGCCCCGCTTTTCGCGGTGGACGCGGCCATCATGGCTCGCGCCGCTGAACTCTGCAAAAGCGATCTTCTCAGTGGTCTCGTGGGCGAATTCCCCGAACTGCAGGGCGTCATGGGCGGGCACTACGCGGAACACGACGGCGAACAGGCTCAGGTGGCCACAGCCATCGCCCAGCACTATCTGCCCGCCGGTCGCGATGACACCATCCCCGCGGACCCGCACGGACAATGTCTGGCCGTAGCCGATAAACTGGATACCCTCTGCGGTTTTTTCGCGATCGGAAAAATTCCGACGGGCGATCGAGATCCCTTCGCCTTGCGCCGCGCCGCCCTGGGCGTGCTGCGAATTGTTCTGGATGGTCAGATACCCTTGAATCTTGACGCGGCGATTCGCAGCACACTTGCCGCTTACCGCCCCGCCGTTGCCCATAGCGAAACGCGAACCGCTGTACTGGATTTCTTTCAGGATCGGATGCGCGTCTATTTCCGGGAGGAAGGCTTCCGCCCTGACCAGATCACCGCCGTGCTCAGTCGCCAGCCTTATGAGCCCCTGGACGCGCGCCAGCGTCTTGAAGCCCTCGCCCGCTTCCAGGCCGGACATGCGGCGGCTGAGGCCTTGGCGGCGCTGATCAAACGGGTGAACAATCTATTGCGGAAGGAAACCCGCTCCAGTGACTGTCCGGTGGATCCGGGACACTTCACCGATCCGGCGGAAACCGCGCTCTGGGAGCACTGGCAAGCTCTGGAGCAGCCCGTTCGAGCACAACTCGCGGAGCGACGCTACGCCGCCACCCTCGATCTGCTTGCCGGTCTGCGGCCCGTGGTCGATCAGCTTTTTGACGCAGTGATGGTCCTGGATGAAAATCCCGTACTGCGTCAAAACCGGCTTGCGCTACTCGCCCAAATCCAAGAAGCGTTCCTGCATATTGCGGATTTTTCGCTGTTACAGGGAAACTGACATGGGGCAATTGGTCATTCTGGATCGTGACGGCGTGATCAACGAGGACAGTAACGCCTACATTAAATCCCCCGCCGAGTGGCGTCCCATTCCCGGCAGCCTGGAGGCCATCGCGCGACTCAATCGCGTGGGTTATCAGGTGGTGATAGCCACCAACCAATCGGGTGTAGGGCGCGGACTTTTCGATATTCGCACCCTGACCGCCATCCATCTGCGCATGCGTCAGGAGCTCGCGGCGGTAGGTGGCCGGGTGGAGGCCATTTTCTTCTGTCCCCACACACCGGAAGCAGACTGCGACTGCCGTAAACCGGCGCCTGGCCTGTTTCAGGAAATACAGGAACGTCTACAAGTCTCGTTGGAACAGGTTCCCGCCATCGGTGACAGCATGCGCGATCTGGTTGCGGCGCGCAACGCGGGTGCGCGACCCATGCTGGTGCTCACCGGTAAGGGACGAAGTGCGCGCCGGGAAGCGGAAGCGGCGGGTTACCCGGTCTTCGCCGACCTCAGCGCGGCGGTGCACACCCTCCTCGGCGTCCCATGATACGCACCCTGCGCAGCAGCTTGTTCTACGTGGGTTTCACCGCCTGGACCCTGATCTGGGCCATTTTCGCCCTGCCCGTAGCTTTGCTGCCGTTGTCGGCACGGGTCTGGAACAGCCGTTTGTGGGCGCGGACTGGCGTCGGCTGGCTCCATTGGAGTTGTGGTCTGCGCTATCGGATTTCCGGCCTCGAAAATATCCCGGCCACGCCCTGTGTCGTCGTGGCCAATCATCAATCGGCGTTGGAAACCTTGTTGCTCTGGTGCATCTTCCCGCGGCTTTCCTACGTACTGAAGCAGGAACTCCTCCGCATCCCGATCATTGGCTGGGGCCTACGCCTGTCCTGGCCCATCGGTATCGACCGCGACGCCGGAAAACGCGCTTTGGTGCAGGTGATTGAAGAAGGCAAGCTTCGCCTGGCGGCGGGCTTCAACGTGGTGATCTTCCCGGAGGGCACCCGCCACCCCTGCGGAGCGGTGGGCCCCTTCAGCAGCACCGCTGCCGGTTTGGCCATCCGCGCGCACGCGCCCCTGTTGCCCATTGCCGTCAATACCGGCTGTTTCTGGCCCCGCGCGGACTGGCGCAAACGGCCCGGTGTGGTCGAATTACGCATCGGACCCGTTCTGGCCGCCGAAGGCAAAGCCGCCGTTCTCAACCAGCAAGCCCAAAACTGGATCACGGCGGCGGTCGAGGAGATGGGAACGGAATCTCATCCAAAAGCGCCTTGACCAACCTGCCCGCAATATCCTGGCCCGTCACCCGCTCTATCCCTTCCAGGCTGGGCACCGGATTCACCTCCAGCACCAAAGGCGAATGATCCTTATCCAACATGATGTCCACCCCGGCAAAACCCAAACCCAGTGCGGCAACCGACCGGCGGGCGATGGCGGCCCACTCCTCCGGCAAATCCGGCAACGCCCTCGCCCGCCCTCCGCAGTGCAGATTGCTGCGGAAATCCTTGGTAGAAGCCTCCCGGCGCATGGCCGCGATCACCTCGCCGAACAGCACCAGTACCCGGAAATCCTGGCGTCCACCGAGAAAGCGCTGTGCCATCGCTTCATGTTGCAGATGCAGGAAGGTATCCAGCATCCCCCGTGCAACCATGGGTGTATCCGCAAGATGGACGCCCACCCCTTGAGAACCATGGAGCAGTTTGTGCACCAAGGGTGTGCCCAAGACCGATATCGCGAGATCGCGTTGTTCCATCTGCGTGAAGTAGGCCGTTTTCGGCACGGCGACACCCGCCGTGACCAGAGCCTGCAAAGAGGCGAACTTGTCGCGAGAGAGCTCCAGTGACTCCGCCGTATTGAGACAACGGCTTCCTGCCCCGGCGAAATAACGCAACAGCCGTGACCCCAGACGCGTGATCGGACCCCCCACCCGCGGAATCACCGCCGCGCAAGGCGCCACCAGAGCGGGTCCGTAGTACAGATGGGCCTGCATCTCATCCAGCAGGAGCAGGCACCGCTCGGGCTGAATCAATACAGGTTCGGCCCCCACCGCGGCAACAGCGTCCAGCAACCGTCGGGTCGAATAGAGCCCGGCATGGCGTGAGAGGATCGCGACACGCGGCACGGTCCGAACGCTCAGAGCGGATACTCCCGACAGTTCAGCGGTGGTAATCCGCCGCGCGCGCTGGAGCGTTCAATAAATCCAGCCCGGCCCGGCGTCCCTGAAGAGTGATCCCGCGTGGCGGGGCGCCAGACGAGCTTGGGCAACCACCCTCTACCCCGCACAGCGGGTGCCAGATAGAATGCGCGGCGACGCTCCAGAACACGCGCCAGTAACGGCACCACCCGTGTCAGATCCGATTGTCCCATGAGCACCTGGTTACTTTGATTTAAATTAGATGATAAACAAAACGGTCTTTCCCGTCGCCCCCACGCCGCGCCCTTCCCGGGCAGTAATCATGAAACCATTTGCTTGGCAACGGAATCATTGTAGACCATACTGGTCTACTATAGGGAAAGGTAACAACGTTCACTCGCAACGAATGGCCTGGCGGCCAAGGAGACCATCATGAGCGACGACAGCAGTGCGCAAGGTGTAGCGGGTCATGGCGCTTTTTTTCAGGACACGCATCTTTCGGCGCCCGAGGCCGAGGCGGCGACGGCCTGGGTGCGCAGCCACGTTGACCGGCGCACGATAGACCTGGGGGAGCGGATGGACGACGTTCGCGATCACCTGTGGGAATTGGAGAAGGAAGGCGAGGTCATCGTCCACCGCATCGCCCCCGAGCATCGCGCCGCGACGGTGCAGACCCTCTATGGCTGGGACAAGAAGATTCCCACCAACAACCTCTGGCATCACAAGAGTTGCGGGCAGTGTGGCAACATTCCCGGCTATCCCACCAGCCTCCTGTGGCTGATGAACAAGCTGGGCGTCGACTATCTCGACGAGACCGATCAGACCTCCTGCACCGCCTGGAACTACCACGGCTCCGGCATCGGCAATGTCGAATCCCTGGCCGCCGTCTTCCTGCGCAACTTTCATCAGGCCTACGTTTCCGGCAAGCAGCACGGTTTCGAGTATGGCCACTTCTTCCCCCTGGTGCACTGTGGCACCTCCTTCGGCAACTACAAGGAGATCCGCAAGTACCTCGTCGAGTCCGCCGAATTGCGGGAGAAGGTCAAAAAGATTCTGGGCAAGCTGGGGCGCCTGGTCGACGGCAAGATCGTCATCCCCGAGGAAGTGGTGCATTACAGCGAATGGCTGCACGTCATGCGCCAGCGCATCGCCTCGGAACTGCAGACCATCGACGTGTCCAACATCCGGGTGGCGGTGCATCCGGCCTGTCATGTATACAAGATGGTGCCGGAGGACGCCGTCTATGATCCGGAGATCCTCGGCGGCAACCGGTTGGCCGTGACCACTTCGGTGGCCATGGCCCTGGGTGCGCAGGTCATCGACTACTCCACCTGGTACGACTGTTGCGGCTTTGGCTTTCGCCACATCATCTCCGAGCGCGAGTTCACCCGCAGTTTCACCATGAACCGCAAGATCAAGGTGGTGAGGGAAGAGGCCAACGCGGATGTGCTCGTGGGCCATGATACCGGCTGCATCACCACCATGGACAAGAACCAGTGGATCGGCAAGGCCCATGACATGAACTACTCGGTTCCGGTCATTGCCGACGTGCAGTTCGCCGCCCTGGCCTGCGGCGCCGACCCCTTCAAGATCGCGCAACTGCAGTGGCACGCCTCCCCCTGCGAAGACCTCGTCGAGAAAATGGGCATCCGTTGGGACCAGGCCAAAGCCGACTTCCAGGAATACCTCAAACAGGTGGAACAGGGCAACGTGGAATACCTCTACAACCCTGAACTCGCCACCAACCAAAATGCCAACATGAAAGCGGGCGCTTAAGGAGAAAGTTCAAGTGAGTGCACAAGATACGGTTTTAGTCGTAGGGGCGGGGCCATCGGGTCTGACGGCGGCTGCCACCATCGCCTCGATGGGCAGGAAGGCGGTCATTGTCGAGAAGGAAGACATCCTTGGCGGTGCCCCCATCATCTCGGGCTACGCCAAGCTGGTGCCCTCCGGCGAATGGGCCAAAGACGCCATTGGTCGTATGGTGAGTCGTGTGGAAGGCAACGGCAACATCAGCATCCACAAGTCTACCAAAGTGACCCAGTTGACGGGCGAGGCCGGCAACTTCACGGCCACCCTGAGCAATGGCGACAAGGTGGAGGCGGGTGCTATTGTGCTGGGCACCGGATTCACCCATTTCGACTCCATCAACAAGCCCGAATGGGGTTTCGGTACCTACGAGGACGTACTCACGACCACCCAGATGGAGCAGATGGTCAGTTCTGGCCAGATTCGCTGTCCTTCGGATGGCCGGGTTCCGGAACGTGTGGCCATTCTGTTGTGTGTGGGTTCGCGTGACCGCCAGATTGGCCGTGAATGGTGCTCCAAGATCTGCTGCACGGTTTCCACTAATCTCGCCATGGAGATCAAGGAAATTTCACCGAGCACGGATGTGTTCATCTACTACATGGACATTCGTACCTTCGGACTCTACGAAGACAAGTTTTACTGGAAAAGCCAAGAAGAATACAAGACCAAGTTCGTCAAGGCACGCATCGCCGAGGTGACCAAATCTCCCGATGGCCGTTTGCTGGTCAAGGGCGAAGATACCCTGGTCAAGCGCCCGATCGTCATTCCGATGGATCTTGTCGTGCATGCCATCGGCATGGACCCCAATGCGTTGAATCCGGAAATCGCCAAAGTTTTTGGTATCGGTCTTGAGAAGCACGGATTCATTGATCGTGCGGAGCAATATACCAACAATCAAGGAACGACCCGCAAGGGTATTTACGTGTGTGGCTCCGCCACCGGCCCGGAAACCATCGATGACTCGATCGCACAGGGGCAAGCGGCGGGTTCGCGCGCGGTGGCGGATCTCTACGGACAACAGCAAGTTGCCAGTTGAGAACCGCCACGTCGGGAATGAAGAGCATATCGTTCCCGCTCCGTTGCCCATTGAGTTGGACAAAGGGTTGCTCAACAGGTCTTTTTATGAGGTCGAAGAGGCCTTCGACGGGCAGCAGGGGCTTGCTGATTTGGTCAGCCGTTTGGCAGAAAA
Source organism: Acidithiobacillus ferrianus (assembly GCF_010378095.1). Classification (GTDB taxonomy): domain Bacteria; phylum Pseudomonadota; class Gammaproteobacteria; order Acidithiobacillales; family Acidithiobacillaceae; genus Acidithiobacillus; species Acidithiobacillus ferrianus. The sequence continues at coordinate 47,722 of NZ_WNJL01000050.1, forward strand.
GACGGCGAGTTTCCGCCGACTGTTGCTGGAAGACGAGCAGCCGTTGACGAACGATCAGGTGGAACACCTCATTGAACAGATGTTTACGGTGAGGCGCAGAATCTGGCCGGTCATCCAGGAGCAGGGGGCCTCACGGATAGGAGAGATGATGCGTGATCTGCTGAGTGGCCACGGCGACCTGAGGCAGCGCACCACACGTTTTGAAGAGGCTCTGCCTGCCACGGGAAAGGCGAAACGGGTTATCAGGGATATGGGGGCCGAGGTGCTGCACTTCAGCGACCCTGAGCGATATCCACTGATGACGCGCTGGGTCTGGGATCAGGGTACGGCTTCGGGTGCGGTACGGGAGTTCATCCGTGGGGGCGACTATCTGACCCATTTCCCGTTCGGCGAGAGTCCGGAGATGTTTGAGGGTTTGCGTCAGTGGATGCGGGAAGCACTGACAGAGTTGGGAGTGTATCGTGATCTGCCGTATGTGGTCGACATCATTCTGGCCCACTTGTATTCGCAATATGTGCGGGCTATGGCAGAAGGCTTTTTGCGTTCAGATTTTGGTGGTCAAACAGACTTTACGGAGCAGATCCGTAAGTTGCTGGGTGTAGAGGTACACCGGCGGATGGGTGGCTCTCGTATTAAGAGAGGCGACATTCATTAACGAATTTAGGGTATGGGAGTGGCTATGGCTATTCATGAAAAAACACTGATCGATCCCGATCGAATTTTGCAGCATGATCATCTGGTAGTGGATGGGGTGGATGTTTCTGGTTCCTGGAATACCATGATTACTCCGCGTACGCTGACGGACTACGAAGAGCATTTCGAAGAAATCATCCAGAGTTACAGCGGTGGTGAGAACGTCCATCGTTGCTGGCAGTGCGGGTCGTGCACCAATTCCTGCACCATGTACGCGCAGAATGTGGATTTTAATCCACGTTACTGGATCTATCTGATTCGTTTGGGCCTGAAAGCCGAGTTGATGAAAGATAAGGATATCATCTGGCAATGTGTGTCGTGCAATAAATGTACGAACATCTGCCCCAAGGATGTCCGCCCTGAGGGGGTGATGAAGGCGACGGCGCATTGGATGGAAGATAACGGTTTGACACCCAAGACGCTGTCGACACATTTCGATGAAGAGTTCACGCATCAATGCATCCAGTTTGGGCGTATTGAAGACACTGAGGTCATGGTGGGGTTCTTCAAACGTTCCGGTCAGCCTCTGGTGCAGGCTTGGATCGTGGAATTCGGCAAGCGTCTGGCCAAGCATATGCCCCTGGGTCAGTTGGCTAAAATGGGGATGAATACGGTGTTTCGTCCGAAGACCAAATCTTGGGGTAAAACCGGTGAAGTCCTCGCCGAGTACGTGAAGGCACAAAAGGAGGCTGCTCATCATGGCTAAGGTTGCATACTATCCCGGCTGTGCGCTGGAGGGTTCCGGCGGACCCTATGACAAGTCCACCCGCGTTCTGGTGAAGGAACTTGGCTTGGAGATGGAGAATCTCGAAGACTACAACTGCTGTGGCGCGATGGAGGTGAAGAACATTCACCCCATGTTGCAGACGTATATGTCCGCGCGGAACCTCGCCATTGCCAGCAAACTGCAGGGCTGCGATACAGTGATGGCACCGTGTAATGGTTGCTACCGCAACCTGAAGCAGACCGAGTACGAATGTGCCACCTCCGAAGAGACCATGAAGACGGTTCAGGATCTCGCCGTAAAATCTGGCGATCCCGTTTATGAAGGGGATGTGCGTAGTTTGCATACCCTCGAATGGTTCATGGAAGAATTGGGCACGGATGGCATCAAGAACCGGGTCAAAAAGAGTTTGAATGGCCTGAAGATCGCCAACTACTACGGCTGTATGTACACCCGTCCCCGACAGATATTCCCGGAAAAAGACCAAGGACCGGGTTCAGAGTCGAGTTATGCGCCACATTTCATGGATGATTTATTGTCCGCCGCTGGTGCGGTCAATGTGGATTTCCCGTTGAAAACGGCGTGCTGCGGTGGTGCCCACACGTTATCTGATTCGGATACCTCCACCCAGTTGGTGTTAAATATTCTTCAAGCCGCGGAAGACGCCGGTGCGGAGGTTATCGCCACGGAATGTCCTACCTGCCACTCTGGCCTGGAGATGCATCAAGTCCGTGCGGAGACCGAGTTCGGCATCAAGTCGAATGTCAAGGTGATTTATTTCACCCAGTTGCTGGGTTTGGCCATGGGTTTGTCTGCGCGTAAGGTGGGTATCCCCGACAATGTCAGCGACTCTATGGATCTCCTCGCTGCCAAGGGTATTCTCTAAGGCGTGGAAGAGCGCCCCTTTTGAGGGCGCTTTTTTTACCTGCCGCTGACCCCGGGGGGAGGCCATGGAATGTAATGGTTGCGAATTCCGCGCCGAACTATATTACGATCGGGAATGCCAAATCTGGGTACGACGCGAAGACAATGGCGCGCTTACCGTGGGTATGACCGACATATCCCAGTCGATAGCGGGGAAAATCTTGCATGTCCGCGTGCGCAGACCGGGGACACGGCGACCGATGGGCAAGCCGGTGGCTACCATTGAAAGTGCCAAATGGGCCGGCCCGGTACCGAACGTCTTCGACTGCGTGATCGACCTGGCCAATGAGGATGTATTGGAGGACCCCAATCTCCTGAATATTGAACCCTATGAAGCGTGGATCGCGCGGGTGCGTCCTCTGGCCACCGTGGACGTTGCGCTCAAAAAGCTGTTTACTGGGGACGCTGCTTTTGATCTGTATCGGCAACGCTGTCTGCGGGATGATATTCATTGTGAGCGAGGAATGCGATGACGGATCACTATCTGGATGACCAGGGTGAAAAATCCGTGGTGATTGTGATGACCAGTGGGCCTAGCACCGTGCATCGCTGTGCCACCCCGTTTTATCTGGGCTCTCTGTTGTCTTCCATGGATGCAGAGGTTAAGATTTTTTGCACGATGGAAGCCGTTCGGCTCATGCAGAAGGGGGTTGCGGAGCACCTTTCCGCCATGGACGGCGGCAAGCGGATCATTGACTTCATTCGCGATGCGAAGAGTGCCGGAGTCGAGATTCAAGTGTGCCGTCCGGCGTTACCCGGTTATGAGATCGAGGCAGATAGTCTGATCCCAGAGGTGGATGCCGTGGCATCCGCGGGCGATCTCGCCGACCTGATCTTGTCCGTGGATCGGCTGCTGTTTTTTTAATGAACACTGCTGGGCAGCAGATTTTATTTGTTTGAAATGTAAATCCGAAGGAGAGAATGATGGGCATCGTACGTGGCTGTGAAATCCCCGAAGACCTGATGTACAACGTCGATAACAACGTGTGGTTGCGCAAGGAGGATGATGGCAGCGTGACCATCGGTATGACCTCCTATGCCTGCGCGTTGGCGGGTCAGATTGTTTCTTACACGCCCAAGGGGGCCGGTAAGGATATCAAGAAAGATAAGTCGGCCGCGACCGTGGAATCAGGCAAGTGGGTAGGCCCGTTGAAGAGCCCGGTCAGCGGCACGGTGGTGTCGAGCAACGACGAGGTCGCCAAGGATCCGGGTCTCATCAACAAGGATCCTTATGGTAGCGGCTGGATCGCCAAATTGACCCCGACGGATTTCGCGGGGGATTCCGGTGAACTGAAGACGGGTGCCGATGCGTTGACGGCTTTTGAAGAAAAGATGACGGCGGATGGTTTTGGCGGTTGCTGATCAGCAAAAGCGGTGACGATCCAGGAAGACGGCCGCATTTGCGGCCGTCTAGCTTTCTCTCAGTGAAGGGATGGAGATTCGTATGAACCCGTGGTTAGACGCCGTTTCTCAGGTCGAGGCTTTGGAGGACCTGGTCCTCAATGCGGATTTGGTGGACTCTATGTGTGAACGGTGGTCCGGTTTGTCGGGCAGCCAGGTGGGCCGTATTAATTTTTATACGCCTTCTTTCAAGCACCATGAAACCTCGGAAGTCTCCGCGTGTGGGAAGAATGCTTTTCCGGCGATCTCCATTACGGGTGGAGACTGCAAGTTACAGTGTGATCATTGCAAGGCGAAGATTTTGGAACCGATGATCTCCGTGCGGACACCCGGAGAACTGGATCGCTTGGTGGACCGGATCGTGCTGGACGGTGGCCGTGGGTTGCTGCTCTCGGGGGGGTCTGATCACCAGAATGTGGTTCATTACGAACCCTACTTTCCGACGGTTCGTAAAATCAAGGACCGTTATCCGAATCTACAGATTGCCATGCACACCGGGATCGCTACGCCGGGGTTTGCGAGAGGGATGGAGGACGCTGGTGTCGATGTGGCGATGATGGATGTGATCGGCGCGCAGGACACCATCCATCAGGTATATCATTTGCGGCGTTCCGTGGACGACTTCGAGGCCGCTCTGGAGGCGCTGGTCGCCACGGAAATGAAAGTAGTGCCGCACATTGTCATCGGGCTGCATTATGGCGAATTGCTCGGTGAGTGGAACGCGCTGGAAATCATTCAGCGGCACCTGCCCAGCGCGCTGGTGTTGGTGGTGATCATGCCGCAGTATGCCTCTTCGAGTCGGCCTTTCGCGACGCCAGCAACGGATGAGGTGGGTAAATTTTTTATGGATGCGCGGGCTGCGTTGCCGGAAACGCCGGTATTGTTGGGTTGTGCACGGCCATCCGGTGTGCATCGCTCCATCACGGACACCTATGCGGTAATGGCGGGGCTCAATGGTGTGGCGTTCCCTTCCGACGGGATGCTGGCCCTCGCCAAGCACCTGGAGCGGGATGTCTTCGTGACGCCCTCCTGTTGTTCCATGATTGTCGGTGAAGAGGTGCTGACCTTGGGTGACGAGACGGCCACCATGCCTTTGGATTACGTGCCCGCAGCCCCGAAGCGGCGCCCGCGACTGCGGGATATCCCCATCGTGTTCACGGTCTGAGAACGTGGCGCTGTTTCTGGATTTCTTGTTTTTTGGGTTACGTGCGTCATGACCACAACGTACAGTTCCACGGATTGGCTTGTGGTCGACACCGGGCTGCGTCCAGCGGATGAAAATATGGCATTGGACAAAGCCTTGCTCCTGGCGATGTCGGAACACCAGGTGCCGAAGATGTTCCGTTTTTTGCGTTTTGAGGAATCGGCGCTGATCGGCTTTCATCAGTCACCGGAGCAGGAACTCCATCTAGAGTTCTGTCATGCGCATGGAATTGCCGTGCAACGTCGCCTCACCGGCGGCGGCGCGCTTATCTTCGATCCCACGCAGATGGGTTGGGAGTTGATCTGTAGGCGGGATGCCCTGCCTAAAGGCGATATGGCGGCGCTTTCGAGATGGATTTGCGAAGCCGCTGCCACAGGTCTTTCTCGCTTGGGCGTGACGGCGCGGTTTCGTCCGCGTAATGATATTGAGGTAGAGGGCCGCAAGATTTCGGGGACCGGCGGGATCATGGATGGCGAGGTGTTGTTGTTTCAGGGCACGGTGCTTGTCGACCTGGACATTCCCCGGATGTTGCGGGTACTGCGTGTGCCGTTGGAAAAATTGGACGCCCATGCGATTTCCTCCGTAGCGGAACGGGTAACGAGTCTGAAAATCTTATTGGGCGTAGCGCCGGATCTGGCGGCCGTGCAGGATGCCTTGCTGGAGGGCTTTCGCGCGCACATGGGGCTGTCCTTTACCTTTGGGGATTTGCCCAAGGCCGTGAGCGCTCTGCTGCCCGAGACGTTGGCCGAGGTGCGCGGCGCGGAATGGCTGGGAATCAATCGACGTCCGCGTGACGGGATGCCGTTGCGCAAGGCGACGCTGCGCGCTCCTGGTGGCACGCTGCAAGCCGAAATGCTCTGGGACAGTTATGGGAACAGGGTACGACAAGTCCATTTCAGTGGGGATTATTTTGTGCAGCCGCAGCGTGCCATCGCCGATCTGGAGGCGGCGCTGCGGAATGTCCACCTGGATGAGGTGGATCAAATTATCGAGGGACTGTTTGAGCAACAGAAGGTCGATGGCTTTGGTTTGCAGCCGGAGCACTTCGGGACCGTGTTACGGATGGCGGCAAAGGACGGATGACTTCTTCCCGCATAGATATACTGGTGATTGGTGCTGGTCCGGCTGGCACGTCGGCGGCGCGCGCCGCCGCGGGTAAGGGACTTACGGTGATCTGTGCGGACCGCCGTGCGGAGATTGGCGTGCCGGTGCAATGTGCCGAGTTCGTCCCCATGCCGCTCCTGCGCAGCGTACATGAAACGGACTCGCGAGTGCAGGATGTCGAAGGGATGCTGACGGTGTTGCCATCCGGGCTGCGGCACCGCCGCGCCTTCCCCGGCATGATGGTCGATCGGGCGCGTTTCGATCAAGGGTTGGCGGAGTTGGCACAGGCGGCGGGCGCGCAGGTGGAGACACGTTGCCAGTTTCTCGACTGGGATGGCGAAGTGGCGCGGTTGCGCCGTGGCACCGACGAAGCGCTGGTGGTGCGTCCCCGCTTGTTGATTGGTGCCGATGGGCCACACAGCCTGGTGGCGGAGGCCGTGGGACTGCCACGTCAACAGGTGGTGTATACCCGCCAATATACGGTGCCATTGCTGTGCCCCTATGCGGATACGGATATTTTTCTCTCGGATGCCTTTCCAGGGGGGTATGGCTGGTTGTTTCCCCGTGGGCCGGTGGCGAATCTCGGTTTGGGTGCGGACCGGCGGTTCGAGGAGAACCTCAAATTGCCGCTGGAGCAACTGCATCGGCAGGTGCTGGAGCGCGGGCTGGTCGGCGCAGCGATACTTGGACGGACCGGTGGGGCGATTCCGGTGGGTGGCATTCGACCCATGGTGCATGGCAATGTCGTGTTGGCCGGGGACGCGGCAGGGCTCACTCATCCGATCACGGGTGCGGGGATACCTGCGGCCGTGATCAGTGGCGAAAGGGCGGGAGCGGCGGCGGCCGACTATCTGGCGGGCGATATGGGCGCGCTGGAGAGTTACGCAGAAGATATGCGGGATCAATTTGGTCCCACCCTTGCGCGCGCGATGCAACGGAGAAAGGCTTTGGAGGCCGTCTGGCGACAGCCTGCGGCGCGGGAAGACAGGGTAATGCGGTCCGGTTGGATCGCCTTTGATGAATACTTTGCCGCTTGAGGCGGAATGACAGGAGGAACTTCCATGAGTGCGGTAGCGCAAGAACATTCCCAGACCTTGAATTTTTATCGCCCGGATTATTTCGTCAAAACGCCGACGATGCGGTCGCCGGAGTATGTGCAGCTCAGCACCGCGGCGGCGATCACGCTCGGCCTGGTGCCCGGGGTGATGCACCGGACCTCCTGTACGCACTGCCTGAACCTGCTGATGACGTATCCGGAAGGTTGCCGTGCCAACTGCACTTATTGCGGCCTGGCCCGCCATCGTGAAGAGAGCCGCGATTACGCCGACCGTAACTTCATCCGGGTGGATTGGCCGACGGTGCGCGTGGACGAAATGTTGGAGCGGATGGCCCGGAACAGCGACAAGGGGCAGTTTCAACGCATGTGCATCAGCATGATTACCCACCCTGATTCTGATCATGATACACAGGTCATGCTGAAGCGCTGGATGGAGGTGGCACCCCATATTCCCGTTTCCATTCTGTCCAACCCGACCACCATGGACAAGCAGGACCTCATCGACCTCAAGGTGATGGGAGCGGATATCTTCACGGTGGCGCTGGATGCCGTGACCCCGGAAATCTTTGAACGTACCCGTGGCAAGACGGTGCAGAGCCCGCATTCCTGGGATAAATACTGGCAAGCGATAGAATGGGCCGCAGAGATTTACGGGCCGGAGAAGTTCGGCGCGCATCTGATCTGTGGCATGGGCGAGACCGAGCAGGAAATTCTCGCCGTCTGCCAGAAGATGAAAGACATGGGTGGCCACAATCACATGTTCGCCTTCTTCCCCGAGAAGGGCTCCATGATGGAAGACTGGGATGCCGTGCCCCAGGATCATTGGCGTCGAGTGCAATTGGGCCGCTTCCTGATCGATTATGCGGGTGGCCGCTACGAGGATATGGGCTTTGATGTCCATGGCCGGATCGAAGATTTCGGATATCCGCAAGCCGAACTGGACGATATCATCAACTCCGGTAAGCCCTTTCAAACTTCCGGCTGCCCGGGCAAGGAGGACGAAGAAATCAGTGCCTGCAACCGGCCTTATGGGGATTCGTCGCCCTCGGATATCCGTTCCTTCCCCTTCGCCCTGAATCAGGAGGATGTGGAGATTGTGCGGCGTCAGATGCGACTGCAGGATTTGCGGTTTTGCGACTGACGCCAAGATTACACTTCGCATCGGGGTGAGTTATGACCCTGCGCATAGGGGCTTCGGCCCCTTTTTATTAAGCATCGGGCGTGGGATTCGTCAAATTTCAGAATGTTTATTATTGCTAATAAACCCATATTTTGTGTATTGATAAATGGATTAAAAAATTGATAGAACCCAGGTCTTGCAACGTTGTTCTAAGTCCGACACAATCAATGTGTCATTAGAGACACAACTGAGGGTGGAGGATCCAAATGAAAAAATCACGGATTTTAGAAATCGCGGTTGGCGCGACGTTGGCGATGGGTCTGTCGGCCAGTGCGTTTGCAACAGATGGTTATCAGTTGATCGGTATTGGTCAGTATGCCATGGGTATGGCGGGTGCCGTTGTTGCCGCTCCCGATGATCCGTTGTCCGCCGCTATAAACAATCCTGCCGGATTGGCTTTGATGACCCCGCAAGCCGCGTTCTCGGCGGAGATTTTTAACCCGGTTCGCAAGACGAATTTGGGATTTGGCGAGATTGGCAGTCACAGCAATGTATATGGCGTACCCGCGATAGGTTGGGCGGCCCCTGCATTTGGGGATGGGATTGTATTCGGCGGTGGCGTGTATGGCACCTCCGGCCTGGGTGTGAATTATCTGCAGAATGTGCCTGCCAATCCTCATTTGCCCAATGGTGGATACGCGCAAGCTTTTAGCAGCATCACCTTTATGCAAATGGCGCCTTCCATTGCCATGAAGGTAAATCCTCATTTGGCCGTGGGTGCTACGCTGAACATTGCCGCCGAACAGGCATCTTTCCAGCAGACATTCACCCAATATGCGTCTGCCTCTGGGCCAATGGGTCCGTTGAATACGGGGGGGTTGAATCTCGCTAATCCTTCGTGGGCGTATGGCGCTGGATTTACTTTGGGCGCGCTCTACAAGGTGAATGATATGGTGACCCTGGGTCTGACCTATAAATCACCCATTTGGTTTACGTCCCTAAATTGGCAGGCGGGTGTTCAAAATCAGGTAAATCCTCAAACCATGTCTGGGGTATACGGAACTCCCGGCCAATATAGCGGTACGCTTAATTATCCCCAGCAGGTGGCGTTTGGTCTGGCGATCCGCCCGATCCCGCGGTGGTTGGTCAGCGTAGAGGGGCAGTGGATCAACTGGGCGAGCACGATGAATAACTTTAAGGTGTCCGGTCCTTGGAATGCCGTTTATCGTGGCGCCCCTGCGGGTAGTGTATCCTCTATCGCGCTGCCGATGCACTGGAGCAACCAGTGGGTGGCCAATTTCGGTACGCAGTATGACGTGAACAACTGGTTGCAGGTGCGTGCCGGGTATACCTGGGGCTCCAACCCCATCAACAACAACACGATCGCCTCCAATCTGATCTTCCCGGCCATCGTGCAAAATGCCGTCACTGTCGGCGCCACGCAAAAGCTGGGCATGGGGTGGAAACTGACGGAGGCCTACATGCACGCGTTCTCCAATACCAATACCGGTCCGGCCGGCTCTTCTCCTTTTGGTGGACCGATGCCCGCCAGCGCCACCATGTACGAAAACTCCTACGGCGTTCAGGTCGGTTACGATTTCTAAAAAACCTCCTCGGAGTATATGGGAGACGGGTGACCGTCTCCCTTTTTTGTGGGCGCCTTGCATGGGGAGGCGCTTTTGGGGGAACATATAGCCGATCACATTACTAGGGATTATCATGAAGTCGATACCGATTACCGATGTGAGCAGCCTGAAGAACGAGTTGAACAAATATAAGATGGGAAAGAAGCTGGAGATCCCCCGGTTCAATCAACTGGCACGGATGGCTTACATGGGACGGCTGGTGATGACGCCGCTGGACCCGGAAGACCCATCCTGCAAGTCTTTTCTGGTGCATGTTCAGGCGCCGCAAGGACTGGCAGCGCATTTCATCGAACTGGACGAGGATCTGCAGGAGGGCATTCTGATCCTGGACAGTGAGCAGTCCATGGCGATGGCGGGCATCATGCAGGCGGGCGTGGAAGAGCGGGTGCGCTGGTACCAGGCTCTCAATGCGCGCGACTTCTATTTTTCGGCTTTCTACCGTCCGCGAGAGGAGAGGGCGCAGGAAAAGATTCCGCAAGAGTGATCGAGCGGGTGAATCGTGGCGACGGGGTGCGGTCTTGTCAGGGATGCGGATTCGCCTGATTCATCTGGGGATGCTCGCGCCGGAGGCCCTGCACCGTGCCTATGTGGGTCTGGCGGAGGCGCAGGATGAGCAGGACGTGCCGATTTTGCTGCTGGCGCGATCGCGCGCGCATCTGAGTCTGGGGGCCGCGCAGGGGCCGGCTGCGGAACTGGACCGAGTGGCTTGCGAACGCTTGCGAATCCCGGTTGTGCTGCGGGGCTTGGGTGGCGGCCTGGTTTGGGTGGACCCGGGCCAGTTGAATTACTTCTTCATCTTCCCCGCCGCGGCGGGAATACGCCGCGCGCCAGATCTGTTTGTCCGGATCGCCCCCTGGGTAATCGCCATGCATGCGCATTTCGGTCTGACCGTAGAGGCACGGAATGGCCATGATTTCTGGTGCCAGGGGCGCAAAATCGGTGGCACCGGGGCCGCGACCATCGGGCATAGTCTGGTGCTCGGCGGCAGCTTCATCCTGGAGGCGCGATGGACATCCTTTGTGGATTGCGTGGTGGCGCCTTCGGAAGGTTTCCGCGCATGGCTGGCGGAGGCGTTGCAGGAAGGTCTATGTAGCTGGTCGCAGCTATTGGACAGAGTGGTGGAGCCGGAAGCCGTGCTGGAGGCCTGTCCAGCATTGCTGGCGGAAGCGGGTTGGGCACCGGCGCTTCCGACGCGGCCCCGGGCGGTGGAGTCGCGGGCGATGGCGCAGGCCGATCTGGAGGAGGTGGATTGGGAGCAGCCGGTCCGTCGTCGGGTGCCCGCCGGCATCAAGCTCAAGGCGGACACTTTTTTGACGGAGCGGCGCTGGTCCGATGGCCACTGGCTACGGGTGTGGACGGAAAATGGCGCCTTTCGGCGCGTCGCTTGTTCGGCTTGGCCGACGGAACAGGGGGAGCGATGGGCGGGTCTGCGGCCCGACTCGGCCCGGCTGCATGAGCGGTTGCGCGACATCGCCCGCAGCGAAGCTTCGCTTTGGGGCGAACGCCTGCGGGAGACGGCCGTCTGGACAGACTGAATCCGCTGGTGCTACCGCGGATGGAATACCCTATTGGAGGTGGTCGGATGCCGAGTATCAGTGATCGGATGCGCAAGCGTTTTATTCTCATGGCAAGTGATCCGGAACTGCGGTCGGCCGTCGTGGCGGCGACGCCTGAAGGCTGGGAGATGACGGAAAGCACGGACCTGGATGGTCTGGGGGATTGGCAAACCGTGCTGCTGCATCGTTTCATGCTGCTGAATCTGGAAGATCCGGAGATTGAGGACCCTATCGAAATCATTGATATCTTGCGGCGGGAATACCAATTGAACCTTGCGATATTTTGCCTGGGTGGAAGTCAGGAACAGCAGGACAGGGCCCGCTCGGTACGGGCGGATCGTTTCTTTGACCAGGCTACAGGCTTACGGCGACTGCCGGATTTTTTTGCCCAGTTTGGCTGGTAGGCAGGGAAGCGCCGCGCATCGACCGGAAGGCCGAGGGGCGTTACCCGCTGCGCGGCGTTAACCGACTTTGGCGTGGGCCTCGGTATCCAGTAGCAGGTCGCGGCTTTCACTCTGGCCGTCGGTGCTCACGGTCAGAGTGACGATACGGGTGCCCGCGTCCTTGAAGGTGACTTCGTAGGAGAAAATGCCGGGTAATTCGAGGTTGGCTTCTTTCAAGGTCTTGCCTTCGCAGGTAATGCTGACTTTCGCCGCGCCTTTGCCTTCCAGCATGGCCTGGATTCGGAAAGGATGGCCCGTGACGCGACGATAGACTTGCGGGTCGCGGTTGGCGTTGTATTGCAGGTTATTGAGTTTGACCATCTTGATCAGATTTGTACGCATGGTGGCCCCTTCTTAATCACGCTATAAAATGAATTGTACACGCATTCAGCTAAAACTCTTTTATCCTAGACGAAAATGGCGTGGGGCGGTAGCCGGCCGCGGTCGGAAAGTGAATCAGGAGTGATGATGCCAGAGTCAAGCGAATTAATGAGCGCACTGGACGCGGTACATGGGCGTATCGAAGTGTTGGCGCGGCGGCAGGCGACCGGAATGGCGTTGCCGGAGCTGGTGGCTGCGGCTGTGGAGGAAGCGGCGGCGATGTTGCGCATCATGCTGTCCGCGGAACACAAATCATACACCAGCGATGCGGATTTGCTGGCGCTGTGGAAAGCTCTGGTGAAGGGATCGCCGCACTGGAACACGATCCGCGACAACTGTCGTGAACTGATCTATTACCAAAACTGTTTGAGAGCGGAGCGTGGCGATGCGTTGCCGACACGACCGGATCGCATGGTGATGCATACCCTGCGTCATATCCATCTGTACCTACGCAGCTATGTCGAGCAACACGGTGGAGGCCAAGTATGAGCGAGATGAAAATGGCGGAGAGTAATGGCTTGCGCTTGCTCTTCGAGGAGCCCTTTTATCAGCCGGTGGCGAATGAAGTGGGGGTGTTCATGGCGGCCTGGAGCCGGCGTTTGCCGGTCATGCTCAAGGGTCCGACGGGTTGCGGCAAAACCCGTTTTCTGGAACACATGGCATGGCGTCTGAAGCGACCACTGGTGACTGTCGCCTGCCACGAAGATCTGACCAGTTCGGACCTGGTCGGACGCTTTCTGATCGAGGGCGACGAGACGGTCTGGCAGGATGGTCCGCTGACCAAAGCGGTGCGGGAAGGGGCGATCTGCTACCTGGACGAGATCGTCGAGGCGCGTACCGATACCACGGTCATTATCCATCCGCTGACCGATCATCGCCGTCACCTGCCCATCGAGAAACTCGGCGTGGAGATCACGGCGCATCCCGGTTTTATGCTGGTGATCTCCTACAATCCGGGTTATCAGACGGTATTGAAGGATCTTAAACCTTCCACCAAACAGCGTTTTGTCGGGATGAACTTCAGCTACCCGTCAGCCGATGTGGAGACGCGGATTGTGGTCAAGGAGGCGGGTCTGGACGAAAAGCGGGCCCAGGCACTGGTGGTTGCGGCGGGCAAGGCGCGTAATCTCAAGGATCAGGGCTTGCAGGAGGTGACTTCTACCCGCGCGCTGATCTATGCGGGCTCGCTGATGGCGGCGGGACTGGACGCCCTGGAAGCGTGCACCGCGGCGATCATCCATCCGCAGACGGACGATCCGGAGTTGACCGAAGCGCTGTTGGAGATTTTCCGCACCTTCTTTCCGGAGCAACCCTGAAAGGGGCGATTATGTCAGCGGCGACGGAGGATATCCTCGAACACTTGGCGGCCATCAGTTTTGTGGCGGGGCGGGACGCGCGCGCGGCTTTGCCCGCGGTGGCGTCCCTGGGCGCGGCGGCGGCTGTACGTTATCTGGAGACCGGGCGGGATCTGTTTTTTTATGACCGGGAAGCGGGCAAGGGTTTTTTCCACGCCACTGCCGATTTGGTCAAGGCTTTTGGGGGCTTGGACCCCTGGCTGGAGCAGGCGCGCGTATTTCTCACGCAACGCGGCACCTTTCGGGCGGCAGTGGGATTTTTCGAACAGGCCGGAGCGGTGCGCCGGGGCTGGGGTGTGGAAGGCGAAGCGCTCTGGTTTGCGCTTGGCGCGGCTTGGATCGATCGACATGTGGATAGTGCGGCGTCCTACTTTCGGGTGCCTACAGCGGTCTTGTTCGGCGATGCGGGCATCGAGGGGTTGCGGGCGTTGCTGGCTCCCGCTGATGCCCTGGTGAGGAGTCGCCTGGGACTGGGGACATATCTGGAAGGTGCCATCAAAGTACGCGCGATCTGCGGACTGGACGGCGTGGCGGAGTGGACGCAGCGCGGTGTGGATGTGCTCGCGGCGGGGCGGGCGCGCGGCGAGGCTTGGTTCCGGCTGGAGAGTGACGAGGCGCGCGGTTTCTTGCTGGAGGTCGTGCCGGGCTTTCATCCGGGGATCCACAAGCGGTTCTTCGGGTTGTTGCTTCAGGCTTGGACCGGGCTGCAGCCGCCGCTGGAAGAGGGTGACTGGAGCCAGGAGGGCGGGCGTGGTTTTCTGGAGACCGATGGGCGCAGTCTTTTTGTGCCGGCGGTCATGCCGGACCGCGAAGAGGCTTTGCTGGCCTTCTACCATACCGGTGCGCATCTGGCTTTTGACAGTTACGAACAAGGCGCCATTCGCCTCCTGTTTGCTGAAATCGGCATGGAGCATCCACCTCTGGATGCCGAGCAGCGGATTACTTGGCGGCCACTTTTCGCCCGGTTTGGCGAGGATTTGATCCGTTTCCAGCTCATTTTTGATCTTTGCGAGGATTTGCGGGTGGATGCGGCGCTGGAACGCGAGATGCCCGGCTATCTGGCGCGGGTGTTGCGGGCATCCCGCCAGCGCACGCCACCAGAAGGGGCCGCCGGGTATTATTACCGGAGGGCCATGACCATGCTGGAGGATGGCATGGCTGGAAGATTGCCCGAAGACCTTGCCGCCCTGACGACGGCACCAGCAGGTATTGTCGATGCCTTCCGGGCGGCGTTGACCTGGTATGCGACGACGGACTTGCCACCGGTCTCTCTGTCAGAGCGCGCGCGTGCTTACCTGCCCGGTCATTCCCCCAATGCGGCGCGGCCGGTATATCCGCGCCGTAAGCGCGCCAGCGACACGCCCGAGATGGATAGCGGTGATGCGCCGGGTAGCACGGGCCGTGAGGAAAAATTGCGGGAGGCGCCGCAGCGGGCGGAGGGCAACGATCCCGATACGGACATCCCGCCGGAGAACATTCAGGGAGCCGGCGGGCGCGTCGGGGTCGGTATGCCCGTAGCCGCCAAGGTCACCGGCAGGAGACGCGGGGTGGAAGGCCCTCCAGGCGGCTGGCCCTACCGCGAGTGGGATTATCGGCATCAGCGCTATAAAGAGAACTGGGCACGGGTACATGAGCGTCCCCTGCGCGAACATGACGCGGCCAGGGCCACCACGATCGCCGTGGCATATGATGGGACGCTGAGACGGTTGAAACGCGCCTTGCAGGCACAGAAACCGACACGAATGTCCCCGCGTCGCCGCCAATATGAGGGTGAGGCGCCGGATCTGGAAGCGGTGGTGCAGTTTGTGGTGGAACGGCGGGCTGGGCGGTCGCCCAAGGCCGACATCTACCGGCAACGGCGACCGCAACACCGGGATACCTCAGTACTGCTTCTTGCCGATTTGTCTACATCCATCATGGCGGAGGCCGGAGATTCCGGAGTGCGGGTGGTGGATCGCCTGCGCGTGGCGATGTTGCTCTTTGGCGAAGCGCTGGGAGAGGTGGGAGATGCTTTTGCGCTGTATGGTTTCGCCAGTAAGTATCACGATGAGGTAGTGCTCTATCCCATCAAGCGCTTTGCCGATAAGTTCGATGCGCGCGTGCGGGCCTTGCTCGGCGGTCTGTCTGGACGGCTGGCGACGCGTATGGGGGCAGCCATCCGCCACAGCACGTGGCGCCTGTCGGAAAGTCCGGGGCAGCGGCGTTTGCTGTTGATCCTGTCGGATGGTCGCCCCGCCGATTATGATGACGGCGGCGATGTCCGGTATTTGCAGGAAGATACGCGGATGGCGGTGAAGGAGGCGCAGGATTTGGGTGTTCATGCCTTTTGCGTCAGTCTCGATCCGCGGGGCGGCGAATATCTGCCACGGGTTTTCGGGCCCGGGCATTATCTGGTGTTACCCCATCTCGACAGCCTGCCGGCACGTCTCCCGGAGATTTATTTGCGACTGCGAGGCCATAGCGTGTGATGGGTGAAGCGCACACGATCGCTGGCAGAATGAACGAGCGGGAAATGCTACAGCCGCAAATCGCCGCGACCTGTCCGGCGGTCTTCGTCGGAGCGGCGCATTATCGGCGGGCGAGCTATGGGAGCAACCATCCCCTGGCCATTCCGCGGGTGTCGCTGACCTTGGATCTCATCAACAGCTACGGCGCCATGGCCCCGGAAGAATATCGACAGGGCCGTCCGGCGAGCCATCAGGAACTCTTCGGTTTTCATACGAAAGATTATATTCAGGCTTTTGAGCGGGCGCAGTTTCGTGGCGGTGTGCAGGATCGTGATCGCCAGCGTTATTGCTTGGGCACGTTGGAGAATCCGTATTTCCCCGGCTTTTTCGATATCCCTGCCCTGGCTGCCGGTTCCAGCGTGCTCGCGGCGGAAGCCGTCCTGGAAGGCGTAACCGCCTTCAGCCCCGCGGGCGGGATGCACCATGCCGCACCGGGGCAGGCCCGCGGTTTCTGTTATCTCAACGACCCGGTGCTCGCTATTCAGCGCCTGCGCCGCGCCGGGTTGCGGGTGCTGTACTGGGACATGGATGCCCACCACGGTGATGGGGTGGAGGCGGCCTTTGCGGAGGATCCCGACACGCTGACGGTTTCCCTGCACATGGATACGGATTACGCCTATCCCTCCCAGGGCGGTAAGCTCAGCGATTGGCCGGGATCGGCGGTGAATCTGCCTTTACCTGAAGCAGTGAATGACAGTGAGTATGCCCTGGCCTTTGCGGCGTTGTGGCCGCGCGTTGTGCGGCGCTTCGATCCGGATGTCACCGTCTTGCAGGCGGGCACCGATATCCTCGCACCCGACCCGCTGAGTAAATTCCGGGTCTCCAACGGATTGTTCTGGCAGGTTGTGCGCCAGATTGTGGCGGAAAGCCCGCGCCTGCTGGTGCTCGGCGGGGGAGGATATCATCCCATCGCCTTGGCGCGCTGCTGGACCGGCCTCTGGGCCATTCTGAGCGGACGCTCGTTGCCCGCGGCGCTACCGGCTACCGGGCAGGCCCTGCTCGAGGCGGTGGAATGGGATCTGGACGACGTGGACGCACCGGGCTATGGTCAACAGTTCCTGATGTTGCAAGACACGCCCCAGCCGGGGCCGGTGCGCGCCGAAATACGTGAACGCTTGGATTTTTTGCTGCATCAGCATCCCCTCTTCGCCAACAGGAGTGACACCGCGTGCATGCTGCGGAAAATGGATTGATTCCGGGGGCCGCCAACAGTGTCGGCACCAACGCCTATATGGCGCGTTTTGCCGAGACGCTCGCCAACGCACACTTCAGTGACTTTTTAAACACCCGTATCAAGCTGTCCTCCCTGGGAGTCGGCACCTTTCCTGGCGGTGTGGATGATGTCACCGATGTGGGGGTGGCGGCTATTGTCGCGCAATCCCTGCAGTCGGGCATCAATGTCATTGACACCGGAGCCAACTACCGCTTTGGGCGGGCCGGGCGGGCGGTGGGCGTGGGCATTGCCAAGGCGATGGCGGCGGGTATCCGGCGTGAGGAGTTTTTCGTGGTCGGCAAGGGGGGATTTCTGACGTTTCCCGATGGACGACCGGCAGACCCGCTGACCTTCTTTCGCGAGGAGGTGGTGGCTAAGGGATTGGGCGGGGAGGCGGATCTGGTTCAGGGCGTGCACTGTCTGAGTCCGGGATATATCGCCAACCAACTGGATTCGCTGCGCGAACAGACGGGGCTGGAGACCCTGGATGTCTTCTTGGTGGATCAGCCGGAGGTGCATATCCCGGGGATCGGCAAGGAACGGATGTACCACAAGCTGCTGGATGTGTTCACCATGCTCGAGGCGGCGGTGCAGGCCAACAAGATTCGCTACTACGGCATTGCTACCTTCAATGCCTGCCGCGTAGAGACGGACCATCCCGCGTTCCAGTCGCTGACGAGCCTGATCGGACTGGCCGAGAAGGCGGCAGGGCAAGGCAATCGCCATCATCTGCGGGTGGTACAGCTCCCTTTCAACGCGCTGATGCCGGAAGCGTACACGCGCTTCAGTCAGGTGACGGGGCAGGGCAATATTGGTTCGACCATTCAGGCGGCCTTTCAGCTCAAGCTGACCATCATGGCGAGCCATCCTCTCGGCAAAGGGCTGCTGGCGCGGGAAGAGGTGCCTACCTTACGGGAAGCGATGCCGGAACTGGCCAACGCCGCGCAGCGCGCCATTCAGTTTGTGCGCTCCACCCCGGGTATCGGGGTGACACTGGTGGGGCTCAGCACGCCCTTGCATCTCGCCGATTTCCTGGCGGTGGCCCGACAAGTTCCGCTTCCCAAGGCGCGTTATCTGGCCATGTTTGAAAAGGAGCAGCAGTAGGCTTGAATGCGACGGACTCCGCCTATGTTCGGGTGGAATCCGCCGGTTTTTGCGCCGCCGTGTTTTTCGAGGACTGGGCTATTTCCGCGAGCAGGCGTTCCTGTTCCGCGAAGGAAAGCCGGCGCTGGCCGGGCGCAAACCCTTTTTTGCCGGATGCATCGGCGACGGGATGGCCGGCGCGCTCGCTTTCCTTGGTCTGAGTATAGGTATGCAATTCGTGTTGCCATTGCGCCGGCGGCGCGTCGGTATCCGCCCGTCCTTGATAGTGAGCGGGGGCGGCCGGTGTCTGCTTGGCGAACCAGTTTGCCTTGCGTAACTCCTTGTTGTAGGCGCTGATCCACAGGCCGATGCGGCTGAGGTCCCAGAGTGCGATGGCGCAGAGGAGGGTGGCGAGACCGACGGCCTCCCAGCGTAAACCCAGAAAGGCCAGCGCGACCAGCGCGGCGCTGGCCAGCGGGAAAGCCCAGGCCCAGGCCCGCCCTAGATAAAAACGATGGGCGCCGATCGGGAACAAGCCCCAGTACAGATAGGCACATAGAGATTTTTTCTGGAGTTTTTGCAGACGAATTTGTAGACTCTGTACCCCGGCGCCGTGCAGATCGAGCTTTTCCCAAGCCTTGGGCATGGGTTATCCTCCGTGAATACTGTATTGAAGCGCTCAGATACTACTCCTAAACTGGTGAAAAGTCGCGGGCGACTTTGAGGATTTCCATGGCAGACAGGCGTTTACAGGTTTTTCACACGGTGGCGAGACTGCTCAGCTTCACCAAGGCGGCGGATACGCTGCACATGACCCAGCCGGCGGTGACTTTCCAGGTCAAACAGTTGGAAGAACAGTTCAATACGCGCTTGTTTGACCGCACCCACAACCGTATCAGTCTTACCGAAGCGGGTATGGTGGTCTATGAGTATTCCGAGCGCATCATCTCGCTTTACAGTGAGATGTCCAATCGCGTAGGAGAAATGACGGGCGATTTACGCGGCCACCTGTTGATTGGCGCCAGCACGACCATCGCCGAATATATGCTGCCGAGGGTGTTGGGCGACTTCAAAATGAAGTATCCCGATGTGCAGGTGCGTCTGCATGTGGGTAATACGGATAAGATTGTCCACATGATCGAGGATAACAGCATCGACCTGGGGCTGGTGGAAGGTGTGGTGACCAACAAGAGTCTCGCCACCCTCAAGTGCTGCATGGACTCTATGATCGTCATTGCCCAGCCCGATCATGCCCTGAGCATCCATGAAAGTGTCACGCCGCAGGAGCTGTTGGATTATCCCTTTGTCTCCCGGGAAGAAGGATCCGGTACCCGTGAAGTGACCATGGAATATTTGCATCAGGCGGGGGTGGATGCGGAGGATCTCCATATCACGATGGAATTGGGTAGCCCGGAAGCGGTCAAGGGGGCTGTGGAAGGCGGTTTGGGGATAGCCGTCGTCTCCGAGACGACAGTGCTCAAGGAGTTGGCACTGGGGATTTTGTTGGCCCGTCCTTTGAACCCGCCCCTTAACCGTCCGTATTTCTTCGTCTACCAGAAGCAGAAGTTCCGCAGTCTGGTGATGGATGAATTTCTCGAGTTTGCCAAGGACCGTTGTAGCAGGGACATGCTGTCCATGCCGGGGCGCCGAGAGGGTTAAACATGAAGCATTTTGCCGTTGTGCAGCATAGTTACTCCGAATTTCTGGGGACTATCGAGAGTCAGTTCGAAAAGCGCGACATCGGTTTCAGTTATTTCCGGGTATTCTTGAGCAACGAGTTGCCAGGCAACGCACTCACTTTCGATGCCTTGTTTTTGCTGGGTGGACCGATGTCGCCCCTGGAATCGGGTAAATATGCTTGGCTGAACCAGGAACTCCATACCATCGCCATGTTTCGCAAAGCGAAACGGCCGGTGGTGGGCTTTGGTCTGGGCGCGTTGTTGCTGGCGCAGTATGAAGGGGCCGAGTTGCATTTGGCGCCTTACCACAACGCTTATTTCACCACGGCCCACGCGACCGAGGCAGGCCGTGACGATCCGCTGGCGCAAGCGGTGGACGGCGCTCAAGTGATGGTCTGGTCTCCAGGGACGGCCACTTTGCCGGAAGGCATGACGCCGTTGGTGGTGGATGATGCGGGCCGCTGGATTGCTTTCCGCCCGGAAGAGGGCGCCGTGGGTCTGCTGTTTCGGCCCGAGATGAAGCCGGGGCTGATTGAAGACATTCTCATGGAAGAAGACCGCGACACGCCCGGGAATATTGGTGAATTGCTGGAGCAGGCGCGGGTGCTATGGCCGGAGATGCAGAAGACCACCGATCGGGTGGTGGTTGCCTTGGTCCGCGAACTGGCACTGATGACGGAGCAACGCAAGCCACGGGTATTCGCCCTCAAGATGGACACCGGGGATGACGCATGAATAGCCGGGAACGGCATTTTTTGCGCGTGATGCGCCAATTGGGGGAGGCGGAGCAGGAACAGTTGCTGGCCTTTGCCGACTTTTTGGACAGTCGGCGAAAGACCTGTCAGGAGGCGGGCGGTGTGTTTCAGGAGCCGTGTCTCCTGCCGGCCAAAGCGGGGGAGACGGTCATTGGGGCCATCAAGCGCTTGCGGGAAAGCTACGCCATGTTGGATGCCAGGACGATGCTCAACGATACCTCCAGCCTGGTGTCCAAGCATGTGATGGGCGGGGCATCGGCGGAAATGGTCATTGCCGAATTGGAAGTGATGTTCCAGTGCCACTATCAGCGTTACCGGGGTGAGCCGGAAGACGCGTGAATCCGCTCCTCGATGGGTGTCACTCCTAATGTCCGGTTTATCCGGTATTTTTCATGTGCTACTGCACTTTGACCAATATCTGGTGCTCTTCCTGCGGGAATATGGCATTTGGGTGTATGTCCTGTTGTTCTTGATCCTGTTCGCGGAAACCGGGTTGGTCATCATGCCCGTCCTGCCGGGTGATTCCATGCTCTTTGTCTGCGGTACCCTGGCGGGGGCGGGCGTAATGAGTGCGCCGTGGTTGCTGGGCGTGCTGATCTCGGCGGCGACGCTCGGTGATGCGGTGAATTACTGGATGGGCCGGCGCTGGGGGGTCCGGCTCTTTGGCGGGCGTTTGCTCAACACCTACCACCTCGACCTGACTCGGCGCTTTTATGTGCGACACGGTGGTAAAGCGGTGATCATTGCGCGTTTTTTGCCGATCATCCGCACTTTTGTCCCCTTTGTGGCAGGGATTGCCGCCATGCCCTATCGCCGCTTCTTCGGGTTTAACCTGTCGGGCGCGGCGCTGTGGGTGGGAGGATTGCTCGGCGCAGGCTACTTTCTCGGACGCTTCCCCTGGGTTAAAAGCCATTTGAGTATGGTGCTGGTGATGATTATCGCGATTTCTCTGCTGCCCGCGCTGCTGGCTTGGTTACGGCAGCGCAGGCCGCCCACGGGGAATGCTTCCCGCTAGTATCTCTCCACTACCCGTGTCTGTGCCATGCGCCGGGCGGCACGTCGTACCAGCCAGTCGAACAAGGCCTGTTGATGCGGGTCACCGGCGGCCGTATGTTCCGGATGCCATTGGACCGCGAAGACATCCGGATTTCCGGGCATATCCACCGCTTCGATGACGCCGTCTTCGGCGATGGCGTTGATGCGCAGAGGTGGCGCCATGTTGGCTATTGCCTGGTGGTGCCAGGAAGAGATCTCCAAGGTGTCTTTCTCGACAATCGCTTCCAGCAGCGTGCCCGGCAAGACGATGACCTTGTGCATGACCGGATCGTGCCGCGCGTCGCGGTGGCAAATACGGGCGCCCACGGTTTTGGGCAGGTCCTGGAGCAAATCTCCGCCCAGGGCGACGTTCATGATTTGCAGACCCCGGCAAATACCCAGCACCGGGATACGCTGGGCAATGGCTTCCCGTGCCAGTGCGATCTCGGAAGTGTCCCGATCCGGGTGTACGGCGTGAATGCTGTCGTCACACGGCGCGCCGTAAAGGTTGGGGGAGATATCACCGCCGCCGGTGAGCACCAAGGCATCACAACGCGACAGGACGGTCCGGGCCTCGGGGCATTGGGGTGGGAACAGCACGGGTAAACCGCCTGCCTGGCAGACGGCGGCGGCATATTGGGGAGCCAGGGAATAAGCCTCCCCGTTTCGTTCGTAGGCGCTCAGCGCGATGACGGGCGGCGTGGAGGTGGCGCCCGTCACTCGGGGATCATCCACGGCGTGGGTTGCCGTCGGCGGTCAGTATGGCCGCATAGAGTTCGGGGCGGCGATCCCGGAAGAGCCCCCACTCCGCCCGCTGCACGGCGAGGGCCTGCAGGTCGAGGTCGGCGTAGAGGATGGTTTCCTCCTGACCGGCATGGGCGATGAGTGCCCCGGTCGCATCGCTGATCAGAGACCCGCCGTAGAAGGTGATTTCATTTTCCCGACCGACTTCCCGGCCCACCCGGTTGGCGGCCACAATGGGGACCAGATTGGCGGCGGCATGGCCTTGCATGACCCGAGTCCAGTGACCACGGCTGTCGAGTTCCGGGGCTTGGGGTTCAGAGCCGATGGCCGTGGGATAGAACAGTATCTCCGCGCCTTGCAGCACCATCACCCGCGCGGCTTCCGGGAACCACTGATCCCAGCAGATGGCGACTCCGAGGCGTCCGTAACGGGTGTCAAAAACGCGGAATCCCGTATCGCCGGGATTAAAATAGAATTTCTCCTGATAGCCGGGACCATCGGGAATGTGTGCTTTGCGATACAGCCCGAGGTCGGTGCCATCGGCATCGAAAACCACCAGGCTGTTGAAGAAGGCGTTGTTGGCCCGTTCAAAAAAGCTGACCGGGAGCACGACCCCGCGTTGCCACGCCAACGCCTGCAGGGCCAGCAGGGCGGGATGGTTATCGCGTGGCTGCGCCAGCGCAAAAAAGGCGGGGTCCTGATCCTTGCAGAAGTAGGGCGTGCTGAAGAGTTCTTGCAGGAGAATGATTTGCGCGCCTGCCTCCGCCGCTCGCGTCACTTGGTGCAGGGCCTTGGCGATGTTGTCTGCCTCATTTGCTGTCACGGCCATTTGAATGGCTGCCACCTTTACCCGCATCTGCCACCTTTCCCGCCGCTTTCGGACGAATGCCGTTTACGGGATCTAAGATAAAGGCTCCTGCGCCTCAGCTCAATAAGGGGAGTGGCCTTTCCGTCCCGGGATAAGGGGAACCCCGGTAACGGGGTCGTGTCAACGGGTGACACCGTGCCGGGGGTGCCGAAAGTGCAGCACATGGGTAGGCGGTGTAGCCGCCGCACTTTCCGGGTGGCCACACCAGCGATAGGCTTGAACAGAGGCCGCTGTGGCGGGGGCGCAACGGTGGCAACTCCCCGTATCACAAGCACTGGCGCAATCGCCGCGGGCAGCAGCCGCGAAGATCTGCTTCACCACGCCGCGGTGCTGCCAGTAGGCCAGCATATCCTCGATCAGCCCGATAGAAAGGTGTAATTCGGCAGCCATCTGGCTGGCGGTCGCCATCTCTCGCTTGCGTAGGAGTTCCCGAACCGCGAACAAGGGATTCATATGGCGGCCCCCCGAAACAGCCCCGGCTCTGGGGATCGAGCACGCCGCCGTCCATGGATGCGCAGGCCAAGGACCAGCGCCGCAAAGGCGACCAATACCCCCGCGATACAGGCTGCGGAGGATGCCGGATGCTCGACAAAGGTGCCTGTCTGATAAATCACTGTGCTCGCACCCCAGGCGAGGCAGACGCCATAGCACAAGGAAAAGCCCATCCACCCCCAGCCGACTTCGCGGCGAAGAGCGCCCATGGTGCTGGCACAGGGCACATAGAGCAGAACGAAGACCAAATAGGCAAAGGCCGAGAGCGTCGTGAAGCCCGATGCGATCGCTCGGAGGGTGGCGCGTTCCGCGCCCGAGGACTGTTCGATGGCGGAAACCGACCCCATGGCGGACAGTCCCAGGGGATCGTTCAGCGTGGTGACAAAGGTCAGGGCATTGGCGGGGATGGTGTTCACGGCACTCCAGAGCTGCCCGGCAATGTCGGGATCACGGTAGTTGGCCATCAGGTCGGCCGCATTCTGCCGTTGATAAATGCCATTGAGCGTGCCGATCACAATCTCCTTGGCGGCGGCTCCGGCAATCAGGCCGGAAACGGCGGGCCAATTATCCGCACGAATCCCCATGGGTTCAAAAATCGGGACCAGGGCGCGACTGCCCTGGGCGAGCAGGGAGTGGTTTATGTCGGTATTTTGTAAACCGTGGTCCGTCCAGCCGACGCCGGGGAGGATGAAAAGCACTACGCCGATGGCGGCAATGACTCGCCCTACCCGGAAGAGGAAGACTTTCAGGCGTTGCCAGCTCTGCAGCAACACGCTCCGCACGCTGGGCAGACGGTAGGGCGGCAGTTCCATGACGAAAGGCAATGCTTCGCCAGGGAGGGCGGTTTTACCGAGCAGCCAGGCGGTCAGCAGGGCGACGATGATACCCAAGACATAGAGCGCGAAGACCACTTGGCCACCATTGCTGCGAAAAAATACCACCGCAAAGGCCATATAGATGGTCAGACGCGCGGAACAGGACATGAAGGGCTGCATCAGCACGGTCAGGAGGCGCCCACGCGGATCTTCAATGATGCGCGAGCCCATGATGGCCGGCACATTGCAGCCGAAGCCAATGATCATGGGGACCAGGGCGTTGCCGGGCAATCCCAGGCGGCGCATCAGACGATCCATGGCATAGGCGGCCCGGGCCATGTAACCCGAATCGTCGAGGAGGGCCAGGAACAGGAAGGTCAGGCCGATAGGTGGAATAAAGGAGATCACGAGATTCAATCCACCACCTGCGCCACCCGCGACCATGGAGACCAACCAGGGAGGCAGCCCCGCCTCCAGCAGTACATGACCAACCCCGTGGATCAGCAGGGCGGCCGAGGCTTGATCGAAGAAATCCAGAAAAATATTGCCGCCGCTGAAACTGACGACAAAGATCAGATAGAGCGTCAACAGGAAGACAGGTACACCCAACCAGTCGTTGAGGACCACGTGGTCCAGCAGATCGGTAATCCGTTGGCGCATGCCTGCGCGCCCATTGTGCCGTAACGCGCTGGCGGCGCCCTCTCGCGCCCAGTCAAAACGCCGGTCCATGATCAGATCCGCAGGCATCTCGCCGCCGTGCCTCTCCATGTCGGTGGTGACCTGATGTAAAACCTGCTTTATGGCAGCGTCTGCCGGATCGACATGGCCCTCAAGCAGGCGCAACGCCGCGCAGCGTCGATACCCGGGACTGCCGCCGGGCATCGACGCTGCCAACGCGTCGAGGGCGCATTCCAGCAGTG
The DNA here is from genome assembly GCF_010378095.1 of Acidithiobacillus ferrianus. Lineage (GTDB taxonomy): Bacteria > Pseudomonadota > Gammaproteobacteria > Acidithiobacillales > Acidithiobacillaceae > Acidithiobacillus > Acidithiobacillus ferrianus. Next base: position 73,441 of record NZ_WNJL01000050.1, read on the forward strand.
GGCCATAGGTGGGTGGGGTCCCGCGGGGCGGAGTCTCGAGGGCCTGCGCCAAAGTTTCCAGTAGGTCACGGCGTCCTTTGCCTGTGCGGGCCACCATGGGCACTACCGGCAGGCCCAGGCTGTGTGACAGTGCCGTCGTGAGCACGTCGAGCCCCCGGGCCTCCGCCTCATCGACCATGTTCAGGACGAGAATCATCGGGCGCCCCGTTTCCAGCAGTTCCGCGGTCAGGACCAAATGCCGTTCCAGATTCGAGGCATCGACGATGTTGACGATCAGGTCAACCCGCCCGTTGAGCAAGAAATCGCGCGCCACGGTCTGGTCTTCGCCGCCTCCCCCCAGCAGGCTGTAAATGCCGGGCAGATCCATTACCGAGGCTTTACGCGCCCTCAACTGCGTAGTGCCGCTGCGTTGTTCGACGGTGACGCCAGGCCAGTTGCCCACATGCTGATGCGCGCCCGTCAGCAGATTGAACAGCGTGGTCTTGCCGCAGTTCGGGTTTCCAGCCAGAGCGATGACGGGTATATTTTCTGCGGACTGGATCTTCCGATGTTCTGTGTGACATGCGCTCATGATGGTTCTCCCGTACCGTGGGGGTCGATCCCCAGCCGTTCCACTTCAATATGTTGGATCACGTCCCAGCCCAGCGCGATACGTGCCCCACCTACCTGCAATATGGCCCCCCGCTTGCCCGGGCCATGGACTACGCGGATGCCGATGCCCCGGCGGATGCCGAGCATGGCCAAGCGTTGCAGCATGCCCCTATCTCCTGTGAGCTTGCAGACTCTGGCGCTGTCGTTTTGTCTCAGGTCGACGACGGACCAGGTGTCGGGATGATGATTTGCTGGTTCATGCATGGCGATTCGTTCCATAGGGGTTCTCGACGGGTTCAAAAAAATTCGATGTGCACACGCATCATGCCGACCGTGGCGTTGGGATGGTGACCGCCAGGATGCTGGATGTATTGCAGATCGGGCTGCAGGGTGACGTGCTCCGTGAGTCGTGCGACGTAGGTGGCTTCGTAGGCCGTTTCAGCGTGCTGGATGCGTTCCGCGGCTACACCGAGGCTGTCAGCCGCCGAATCAGGGCGCAGCCAGGCACGCGCCATGCCGATGGACAAGCTGTCGTCTGGACGGTTGACGAAAGGATGACTCAGGCGCAAGCCCAGCCCCAGGTACCAGGGGACGGGATTGAGCGTCTGCGGTGCGCCGCCCAGTTGTGCAAAAGCGCCGATCTGACGTTCATCGGACCAATCCCAGTTTCCTTCGGCGATCGCGTAGACCCCCGAGGTGGTGGGGGAAAGTCCGTAGCGATGGGGATTGCTCTGCTGGTAATGCCAAGCACCCACTTTGAGTATGTAGCGACCGTTGTCTTCGGTACCGACCCCGCGATGGCCTCCTTTTGGTCCGTCCCAGCGCAGATCGCCCTCCCACAGGGCCATGTAGCCGCGCGTAAAGGCGGAGGTCTGATGACGGGGATCACCCTGAAAGATCGCGATGCGGCTGCTCAGGTGCTGGTTGTGGGCCTCCACCAGGAATCCCAACCCGGAGTAGGGATAGGTGGGCGTGCCGGGGACATTGACGGTGATGGTCGGGGTCATGCCAAAAGAACTGTTGATGAGTTGCAGGGCATTGGTGGTGACGTCAAAGTCATAGTTCACATCCATGTAGCCGACGCGGGTGCTGAGCCAGTTCGTCCAGTGCTGACGGAAGGCGGCGTCGTAAAAGCGCAGCGCATCGGGGGCCCAAATATTGCTGGCTGTCTGAATGTCACCGCTGTAGTCCTGTTGGGCCGCACTGTTGTAGATGCCCATGAGGGAGAGCGTAAACTTACCGCCCTTCCAGAACCCGGCTTTTTGCGTGTCGTAACTCACGCCGAACTGTCCAACGATATGGCCCGTGCTACCCCGCTGGATGCCGCCCGACAGATTGGTGAACAACTCGCTATCCACATGCCCGGCCCACGAGACGCCGTCCGCAGGAGGGCTGTAAGCGGGTAGATATTTGGGGGAAATGCCGGAGATGGGCGGGGCGGATTCATCGTCCGGGGACGCGAAATCCACCGCTGCGCAGGTATCGGAAAATGCTCCGAGGATGCTGGCGCAGAAGAGGAGCGCCGTAGCGGAATGGTGAGAAAACGACAGAGGCATGGAGCACCATTGAAAATATAATAAGAACCATTCTCAATATGGTACAAGCGAATGCGTCTGTCAACGGTCTTGTCCGGACCCGCTTGCTATCCGCCGCATACGCGGCGTGTGTCATGCGCCTTTGTGGCCGCGATCCGGACCTTGCCGGGATTTAGCGAATCTCCTTTAGCACCTCGGGCAAATCCGCCCTGCCCGGGGCGCCTTTGATGATTTTCACGGTGCCATCGCGGCGTGTGTAGACCATGGTGGGGACGACCTTTTGTCCGGTGGCCTCAAGGATGCTCATGTTGGACTGGAGGGCCTTGGTGCTGGCCGCGTCAGGCAGGATTTCGGCGATGGCGCCGTCATGAGTCTTCACGTTGAAGCCGGTTTCGTTTTTTTGCAGGGCGGCCAGGGGATTTTTGGCTTCCAGTATCGCGGCCGCTTTTCCGAAGCTGGAGGGGGACAGATATCCGACCGGCACATAGCGAACCGTGAGTTGGGCCGACCGGATGAAGGGTTGCAGCTCATTATAGAGGAGGTGACAGTAAGGACAATTGGGATCAAAGAGGATATAGAGCATGCGCGGACCGTGTCCCTGGGCGATCCAGCGGGCGTGATCCAGCCGTTGGAGGAGGGGCGCGGTGTCCCGCGTTGTGCCATTTGGGGCAGCCACCGCCAGAACGGGCACCAAGAAGAACACGAGCGCGAACAAGCCAGGCCAGAGTGTAGACCACGTCCAGCGTCTGCCGCCGACCCACATCAGGATATGACTGACAAGTGTTTGCCTCCGCCTCTGTGTGGTCGAAGTATGCATCGCTTTACGCTCCGTGAGGATCCTATCCAACCTTACACTAAGCAATTGTCGGGCCAGCGTCTCTCGGGATGGCCGCCGTGCTGCGTCATAACTAGCGATTGGGTCTTGCCTCGGGGACGGATACGACCTATAGTCCCAAACGTGGGCTATGGCGCATTGATTTTACTAATGGCTAATATTCAAGGGGGTTGGCGAGTGCGTTTTCGTACAGGGATCTGCCCGTGCGGGGTACAGGATCGCTACCGTGCGTGCGTGGCCAGAGCGTAGTGCGTGTCGAGCCGAACTTGTTCGGCTTTTTTATTTATGGGTGAGGGGACGGCCGCGAAGTCGCGCTTCTTGATGAGAAATGGCAATGTCCCTGCGTAATCAACCAATGGGCAGATTACGCAGCGGCGATTCCCAGAGAGTCCGGGAGATAAGGAATGAAGCAGAAGCATCGCTGGCAGATCGCTGTGTGTGCATGGATGTTGGCCGGTGGAATCGGTGTCTGTCAGGCGGCGCCGTATGCGGTCGCACACAGGGAGGCGCATCGGGTGAGCCATCGCTCTCAAGGGGGGGATTACACGACACTCACGCCGATGGCGCTGCAGTTGTTGCACCTCGCGCCCGTGGAGTTTGCCGGGGTAGGCGCGGCGCCACGGACGGCCTCGGCTTATGTGTTCAAAATACGCGCATTCCCCGCGAGGGATCCGGCCAAGATCACCAGTCCGATTTTTGTCGACCAGTCCTTACTGCGCATGAAGACCGGTATGGCGGCTAGCGGTAGCCCAGCCGTTCTTTTCGAGCGACCCGGAGTCGCGCCGACGGGAGTGATGATCGCCGCCTCAACACCCGCGCAATCGCATTTGCGGCTGGCTTTGGAGATGTTGGCCAGTCAAGCCTATCATTGGGCGCGTCACCCCCTGCAGGCGCTGGAATCCAGCGGCGATGTCGCCGTAGGCACACGAGCCGCCACTGAACTGGCGGATGACATTGCTCAGGAAGGTCGGTCTGTGGTGTCGGAGAATCCTTCGGGTGCCGATTCCTGGCTCTCGCCCCGCTCTTTGGTGGTTTCCGCGCTCAAATTCATCGGAACCCCCTATCGTTGGGGAGGGATGAGTCCCACCTCCGGATTCGACTGTAGCGGTTTCGTCAAGTACCTTTTGGCGAAGTTCGACATTCGAGTCCCGCGTACCTCCTACGCCCAGGCGACGGAGTTGCAGAAAGTTTCCCGGATGAATCTAAAGCCTGGGGACTTGGTATTTTTTGACACCATGCACCGACCTTATTCCCATGTGGGAATTTACATCGGCCACCAGCATTTTGTCAGTGCGCAGACGCCCAGCACAGGGGTCCAGATCGCGAGCCTCAATGATCCTTATTGGGCCGCCCGTTTCGACGGTGCGCGCCGCCTGCCGATATCCAGCCTCTCCTGACTTCTGTGGATTCGCGCATTCCGCGGAGATCGGGTTGGACGAAGAGGATAGGGTGATTGGTAAGGCACACGCGATGTTAAGCGTTTTGCTCCATGTCATCCGGCGTCTTCCACTCGTAGCGATCGGATACTTGGGGGCGGGCGGCCGTGAAACCTTCCTTCTGGAGGAGTTCCGCCAGCGCTACCGCACCCGGGCCCGCCACCGCCCGATTTTTTAGGATGTTGTCGGCGATTCGTGTCGCCTCGTGCGCGCTCAGAACAACTTCCACGCTCTGCTCTTTCTCTTCGCGAATGTGCATGGATGGTTTCTCCTCGTTAGTCGAAAACGTGGGGTGGTTGTTTGAAATGGTCGTCCGTGCGGTAGTCCTGTTCGGCCAATAGGTAGGCGATATCCAAAGTGTCCTTGGCAAAGCTTTCCGCATGTTGAACGATGGGTTCGACTATTTTGGCAAGATCCTTTTTGTCGAAGCGGATGGTGATGCTTTGCCCGTCTTTGTGGATGACTTCCATGGTGTTCTCCTGTTGAAGCCCATAGACACCTGTCTGCCGATGCATGGTTGCGCCAGTCTGTAACATCCTTGTGATGGCGCATGCGGGGCGCCCACTCCCCAGTGGTTTAGCCCAGTCTGGGTGTTTTGTCAAAGCGCGCCGTCGCATGACCGGGCGCCGGACTCCGATCCATGCGGGCGAGCAGGCGGAAGCCACCGATAACGCTGAGGATACGGGCGCGTAGCGCGACCTCCCATTGGTCCTGGGGTAGGGACCAGTATTTGCCTTGGGTGTGTTCGGCGCGCGGAATTTCTGGCAGGGTGTGGCAGTCGAGGGCGATGAGGAGGTCGGGCCAGGCACGATCGCTTGCGTCCGCCCGCGCTTCCAGCCAATCCGCACCCAGGCTTCCCGCCAGAGTAGCGGCGTAGCGGGCCTTTGCCGGATCAGTGGGGTGCCAGAACAGAACGCGCGCGCGCCTTTTATACATGTAATACCCTCCTTATTATGAATTTATGTAAAAATAGCAAAACGGAAGACAAAACGGGAGCGGCGATGGGGTATCTGGAATGATCGAGGAGGAAGAGGGCTGGTCCGCCCTGCTGGGGGAGGCGGGGGCCTTGGCGCAGGTGCTGCCGCAATTCCGGGCGCGGGCACAGCAGCAGGCCATGGCCGCGCAGGTGACCCGCACCCTGCGCACCGGCGGTGTCGCCTTGATTGAGGCGGGGACGGGTACCGGCAAAACTTTCGCTTATCTCCTGCCGGCCATGCTTTCCGGACGCAAGGTGCTGATCTCCACCGGCAGTAAGGCCTTGCAGGATCAAATCCTGGAAAAAGACATCCCGCTGCTGTTGCGGGCCATCGGAACACCATTGCGGATAAGTCGCCTTAAAGGGCGCGCCAATTATCTCTGCCGGTACCGTCTGCACCGTTTCAGCACCGAGGGGGTGGCGCCCACTTTGGCGGTTCCCCTGGCGCGGATAGCCGACTGGGCCGGACGAACGCGGGAGGGGGATGTCGGTGAACTGACCACGGTGCCCGAAGATTCGCCGGTTTGGCCTTTGGTCACCTCGACCAGAGACAACTGTCTAGGCAGTGATTGTTCGGAATATGGGCATTGCCATGTCATTGAAGCACGACGGCAGGCGCACGAGGCGGAGATCTTGGTGGTGAATCATCATCTGCTTTTTTCCGATCTGGCGCTGAAGGCCAGCGGCATGGGTGACCTGTTGCCGCGGGTCGACGCCATCGTGCTGGATGAGGCGCACCAGGTACTGGATTTGGCGGGGCGCTATTTCGGTCGACATCTGAGCAGCCATCAACTCTGGGATTGGGGGCGAGACAGCCGTGCCGAGACCCTGACGGAAGCCGGGGATGATGAACAGTTGCTGGCGGCGGCGGCACAGGTGGAAACGCAGACGACGGCGTGGCGGACGGCGCTGGGTCCGGGTGAGGAGCGTGGGTCCTGGACCTTGCACCCGGATAGCGCGCAAACCCCCGTCTTTGCCCGTTTGCGTCAGGCGGTGGCGGATCTGACCCGGGCCCTGAATGCGGCCGCGTCCCGCGGTAAAGGCCTGGAGCAATGCGCGGCGCGCGGCGCGGCGTTGTTGTCGACGATGGATTTCTTCACGGCGCAGAACACCCCGGACGTGGTGTTCTGGCAGGAAAAGAAGGCGCGTACCGTACAACTCCACGCAACCCCGCTGGATGTGGCGACTCCCTTGCAGCGGCATTTGCTGGAGCCGGTGGACAGCGTGATTTTCACCAGCGCGACCTTGCGGGTGGACGACAGTTTTGCCAGCACCGAGCGCGCTCTGGGCTTGATTGCGGCGGACACCTTTACCGCGATATCACCTTTCGACTATGCGCGGCAGTCTCTGTTGTACCTGCCGTCCGCGATGCCTGAGCCTAATCATCCCACGTATACCGAGGCCTGTCTGGGGGCGGCCGCGCCCGTCATCGAGGCTAGTGGTGGGCGGACATTTTTTCTCTTCACCAGTCACCGGGCCTTACGGGAGGCGGCGGCATCCTTGCCGCAGCGGTTATCCTTCCCCATCCTGGTGCAGGGGAGCATGCCGCGGTCCCGCCTTCTGGATCGTTTTCGTCATTTGGGTAATGCGGTGCTGCTGGGCGCGGCCAGCTTTTGGGAGGGGGTGGATGTGCAGGGTGAAGCGCTCTCCTGCGTCATCATTGACAAGCTGCCCTTCGCCAATCCTTCGGATCCGATTTTGCGTGCGCGGACGGAACAGTGTCAGGCGGCGGGCGGTGACCCCTTCCATGAGTTGCAGATTCCGCAGGCGGTGATTGCCTTGCGTCAGGGCGTGGGACGACTGATCCGCTCGGAGACGGATCGCGGCGTGCTGATGCTTTGCGACCCGCGCCTGCGCAGCAAGCGTTACGGACAGATTTTCCTCGACAGTCTACCGCCCATGCGGCGTGTTTCCAGTCTCGATGCGCTGCTCGCTTTCTGGCGGGGGGGGGATTGATGGGACCGTTGCGCCTGCTGGCCATAGATACCGCCACCGAGGCTTGTTCCGTGGCCGTCGACACGGCGGACGGGGGGGTGCTCGAAGAATATGTCGTGGCGATCAATGCCCATAGCCAGTTGCTGCTTCCGATGATTCAGCGGGTGTTGGATCGCGTTGATTGTACCCTTGCCGATGTGGGGGCTATTGCCTGTGGAGTGGGTCCGGGTGGATTCACCGGGGTGCGCATTGGGGTGAGTACCGCGCAGGCACTGGCCATCGCCCGTGGGCTTCCGGTCTATCCGGTTTCCAGCTTGCAGGCGCTGGCGGCGACGGTTCCTCGGCCGCAGGTGCTGGCGGCGCTGGACGCACGCAGAGGGGAAGTCTACGCCGGGGTGTTTCGGCAAGATGCGCAAGCGATTCCTCGGTTGCAGGGTGTGGAAAAAGTCTGTGCCCCTGAAGCGGTGAATTGGCCCGCAACGGGCCACTGGTGGGGACTGGGTACCGGTTGGCAGGTGTATCATGCGCACTGGCGGGATGCCGGGGTGCTGGGCTGGAGTGGCGACAGCTTTCCGCGGGCCGGGGCGGTGTTGCGTCTTGCGCGGGCGCGTATCCAGGCGGGGGATCGGGGAATCGCCCCGGTATTGCTGGAGCCTCACTACATCCGTCCTTCCCTGTCTGAAGAGGGGCGACAGTGAATCTACGTCCCATGCAGGTAGAGGATCTGGATATGGTGGCGGCGCTGGAGTCGCACATTTCTCCGGGGCCCTGGACATGGGGTATTTTCCGTGATTGCCTGCAGGCGGGTTATGATGCCTGGGTGTTGGAAGATGACGTCGGGGTGGTGGCGGCCTTTGGGGTCTTGTCCACGGGCGCTGCCGAGGCGCACATCCTTAATCTCGGTGTGGCGCCCGCATTGCGGCGACGGGGTCTCGGGCGGCGTATGCTGCGGCATCTCCTCTGCCGGGCCAGGCAACTGGGCGCGCAAAGAGCATTTCTCGAGGTGCGGGTGTCCAATGTGGGTGCTCAGAGTTTGTACCGCTCCCAGGGTTTTCATGAAATCGGGGTACGTTTGAATTATTATCGCAATGCAGAGGGTCGGGAGGATGCGCTGGTTTTGTCCCTGTCGCTCCTGCCGTCCGTAGACTCACTCGGAGAAGGTTGATCGTTCATGCCGTCATTCCCTGTTACCGCGGTCTCCGCCGACGCGTCCATCGACGCGATTCAGCGGCGCCGCACCTTTGCCATCATCTCGCATCCGGACGCCGGCAAGACGACACTGACCGAAAAACTTCTTCTGTTCGGAGGCGCGATTCAGTTGGCGGGGACGGTCAAGGCGCGCAAAAGCAGCCGCCATGCCACTAGCGACTGGATGGCCATCGAAAAGAGTCGGGGCATTTCTGTCGCCAGTTCGGTCATGCAATTCGAATATGATGCGCACGTCATCAACCTGCTCGACACACCGGGCCATCAGGACTTTTCGGAAGACACCTATCGGGTACTGACCGCGGTGGACTCGGCGCTGATGGTGATTGACGGCGGTAACGGAGTCGAGACACAAACGGTGAAACTACTGGAGGTTTGTCGCCTGCGTGACACCCCCATCATCACTTTCATGAACAAGTTCGACCGTGAAAGTCGCGATCCGATGGAATTGCTGGATGAGGTGGAGTCGGTGCTAGGTATCCAATGTGCACCCGTCACCTGGCCCATTGGGATGGGCAAATGTTTCCGCGGTGTGTACCACCTGCTGCGCGATGAGGTGCTGGTTTTCGCTGCGGGCGGAGAAACCCGGGAGCAGGCGGTGGAGCGCATCGCCGGGATTGACAACCCGGAGTTGGATCGCCGCTTTCCCGCAGAAATGCCCGAATTGCGGGAGCAGGTGAAATTGCTGCGTGGCGCCTCCCATCCCTTTACCCTGGAAGACTTCCTGAGCGGACAGCAGACGCCGGTGTTTTTCGGTTCGGCCATCAACAACTTCGGGGTACGGGAATTGCTGAGCGCGCTCATCGACTGGGCGCCTTCGCCGCGCCCCCGTCCCACCACGGGGCGGACGGTGCGGCCTGAAGAAGAAGCCTTCAGCGGTTTCGTCTTCAAGATCCAGGCCAATATGGACCCCCAACACCGCGACCGGGTGGCCTTCCTCCGCGTTTGTTCCGGGCGTTTTCAACGAGGCATGAAGATCAAACACTTGCGTTTGGGGCGGGATGTTCAAGTGCACAACCCCATCACCTTCCTTGCCCAGGAGCGGGAACTGGTGGAGGAGGCTTTCGCGGGCGATATCATCGGATTGCATAATCACGGCAGCATTCAGATCGGCGACAGTTTCAGTCAGGGTGAAGTCTTGCAGTTTACCGGGATTCCCTACTTTGCGCCGGAGTTGTTCCGCCGGGTGCGCCTGCGGAATCCGCTCAAGACCAAGCAATTGCAAAAGGGCCTGCAACAACTGGCAGAAGAGGGGGCGACCCAGGTTTTCAAACCGCTGCAGGGCGGAGACATGATTTTGGGCGCGGTGGGCGTGTTGCAGTTCGATGTGGTGGCGGAGCGGTTGAAGAGCGAGTATGCCGTTGACGCCATGTTTGATCCGGTGGCGGTACAGGCGGCGCGCTGGGTTCAGTGCGATGATCTCAAGATGCTCGCCGAGTTTACCCGTAAGCAGGAGGAACATCTGGCGGAAGACGCCGGGAATCGTCTCGCCTATCTGGCGCCTAGTCGTGTCAACCTGGATCTCATCATGGAGCGCTGGCCGCAAGTGGCGTTCCATGCCACCCGGGAGCATGCGGGGTCATAGTGCCTTGGATTGGAGGAGGAGAAGCCATGCTTCTACGTGTCATATGCTTGCTGATGGCTGGTCTGTGGCCTTTCGTTGCCACGGCGCAGGATCTGGAATCCTTACGTAACCAAGCCGAGCAGGACTCCGCCGCCTTGGTGCGTTTGCGGCAGGCGGCGGCATCGCAGAACGCCAAGGCGGCTTTTTACCTGGGCACCCTCTACTCGCCGCTGATCACCCGTCGGGAAAATACCGTCGTCAAGGGTTGGCCGGAGACCCTGCGCTGGTATCGTCGGGCTGCGCGCCTGGGTTGTGCCCGGGCGGATTTTGATCTGGGTCTGGCCTATGAAAAGGGTCTGGGCGTCGCCAAAGATCCGCAACGTGCCGCAATGTATTTCTCCCGAATGGCGGCCATAGCCCGCATGGAGACGGCGTTGCCCTCATCGGCAAGCGCCGCGGCTGGGGCAGCACATGGATATCCATAAGGATTAGGGGAGTCCGTAGCCGTCGCCGCCTATTTGACATGGGTCTCAATCCAGCCTAGAAACATGGTGAGTCCTTCCCCAGGGGATCGGGCCGGGGCGTTCGGAACGCATTCACAACTCTGTAGGGGGTGTCACGTGAGCAAATGTCCTGTAATGACTACGTCCGCCGGGGTTCCCGTTGCTGACAATGAGAACAGTCTCTCCGCCGGGCCGCGTGGCCCGCTCTTGATGGAAGACTACCAACTCTTTGAGCGCATGGCGCATTTCAATCGCGAACGGGTGCCGGAGCGCGTGGTGCATGCCAAGGGCGCGGGTGCCTATGGGCAGTTTGAGGTGACCGGCGACATTTCCCGTTTTACCCGTGCCCATCTGTTTTCCGCCATCGGTAATCGTTGTGACCTGTTTTTGCGTTTCTCCCACGTGGCCGGAGAGCAAGGCTATGCGGACACCGTGCGTGATCCGCGCGGTTTCGCCATCAAATTCTACACGGAAGAAGGCAATTGGGATCTTGTCGGCAATAACACGCCGGTATTTTTTATCCGGGATCCGCTCAAATTTCAGGATTTCATTCATAGCCAGAAGCGCCGTCCGGATACCGGTTTGCGCGACAATACCATGCAATGGGATTGGTGGAGTCTATCTCCAGAATCCTTGCATCAGGTCACCATCTTGTTCTCTGATCGCGGAATTCCCGCCTCTTACCGGAATATGAACGGATACGGTAGCCATACCTTCAGCGTCTGGAATGATCAGGGTGAGCGCTACTGGGTAAAATGGCATCTCAAAACCATGCAGGGGATTAAAACGTTAAGGGCAGAAGATGCGGCGCGCATTGCCGGAGAGGACCCCGATTTTCATCGCCGTGATCTCCACGCCGCCATTGCCCGCGGTGAATTCCCGCGTTGGCAAGTACAGATACAGATCATGCCGGAAAAAGATGCGGAGACTTACGGGATTCATCCTTTTGATTTAACCAAGGTCTGGCCGCATAAGGATTATCCGCCCCAAGAAGTAGGCATTCTTACCTTGAACCGAAATCCGGAAAACTTTTTTGCCGAGGTGGAACAGGCGGCCTTTGAACCAGGTAATTTGCCGCCGGGCTTGGGCGTGTCGCCGGATAAGGTCCTGCAGGCACGCCTGTTATCCTATGCCGATACGCATCGGTACCGTATCGGCATTAATTATGCGAGCCTGCCGGTGAACCAGCCGCATTGTCCCGTGCATACTTATCATCGCGATGGCCATATGCGTTTCGACGGCAATTCCGGAGGAACGGTAAATTATGAACCGAACAGCTTCTCCGGACCCGTACAGGCTCCTGAATATCGTGCACCACCTCTGAAAATATCCGGGGATGCCGATCGTTATGATCATCGCCAAGGCAACGAGGACTACCAGCAGGCAGGTGATTTATTTCGCTTGATGAACGCCGATCAGAAAGCGCAATTGATCGGAAATATTGTCGGTGCCATGCGTGAGGTGCCCAGGTTTATCCAGATCCGCCAGATTGGCCACTTTATGAAGGCGGACCCGGCCTATGGGAAAGGGGTGGCGGATGGGCTGGGTATCGATCTTGGCGAAGTGGAATCATAGACCTGCATCATCTCGGTGAGACCGATGGGGTTTCTTCCCATCGGGCCGCTGGTGTAATGACCAGCCATGGTTCTTTCGGCTGAGTTACTGCGCCAGGCGCCGGTACTGGATGGCTTCCGCCAGATGCTGGGTATTGATCGGACCACTCCCTTCCAGATCCGCGATACTGCGGGCGACGCGCAGCACCCGATGGTAGCCCCGCGCGGAGAGGTGCAGGGTCTCGGTGGCGCGGCTGAGCAGGCGGGTGCCCACCGCATCGAGCGCGCAAAACTGGTCGAACAGATCGCCTTGAAGTTGCGCGTTGCGCATCTGCTGGCGCTGCCACTGGCGTTCAACGGCTTCGGCAACGCGTGCGCGCCAGTAGGTGGAGCTCTCGCCCGGCGCCGCCTCTTGTAAGGCGCTCACCGGCAGGGCGGGCACTTCCATCTGGAGGTCGATGCGGTCCAGCAGCGGACCGGAGAGCCGGCTGCGGTATTGGCTGATCTGCGCCGGGGTGCAGCGGCACACCCGCTGCGGATCACCGAGGTAGCCGCAGGGGCAGGGATTCATCGCCGCGACCAACTGGAAACGGGCCGGAAAAGTGGCCCGCCGCGCCGCCCGGGCGATATGGATTTCGCCGGATTCCAGCGGCTCCCGCAGTACCTCCAATACCGCACGGGGGAACTCGGGCATTTCGTCCAGGAAAAGGATGCCGTGGTGCGCCAGACTGATTTCGCCGGGGCGCGGGTGTGAACCCCCACCCACCAGTGCCGCTGAAGAAGCGCTATGATGGGGTGTACGGAACGGGCGTCTGCCCCAGTGGCGCATATCGAAGCCACCCCCTTGCAAGCTGTGGATGGCGGCTACTTCCAGCGCCTCGCTGCGGCGCAGGGGCGGCAGGAGGCCCGGCAGGCGCGCCGCCAGCATACTCTTGCCAGTGCCCGGCGGGCCGGACAGGAGCAGGTGATGGCCGCCCACCGCCGCGACGATCAGTGCTCGCTTGGCGGATTCCTGACCGCGCACGTCGCGCAAGTCGGGGTAGGGCAGAGTGGGTTCCATGCCCTCCACCTCGGCGACGACCTCGGGCAGACGATTCGTGCCGCGCAGGTGGGCGACGGCTTCCGTCAGGTTCATGCAGGCAAGAACGGAGGTGCTTCGCGCAAAGGCGGCTTCCTGGGCATTGCCTTGCGGCACCAGAATGGTGCGTCCCGCTTGCCCTGCCGCCAGTGTGCTGGACAAGGTACCCGTCACCGGACGCAAACTGCCGTCCAAGGCCAGTTCACCGATCATCTCCAATTTTTCCAATGCCGCCGAAGGGAGTTGTCCGCTGGCGGCGAGAATGCCGATGGCCATGGGCAGATCGAAGCGTCCCCCTTCCTTGGGCAGGTCGGCGGGCGCCAGATTGACGACCATCCGCCGCGCCGGGAAGTCGAAACCACTATTCTGAATGGCCGAGCGCACCCGGTCGCGCGCTTCTTTGACCGCCGTTTCGGCGAGACCGACCACGGCGAAGGTGGGCAGCCCGGGACCCAGATCGCACTCCACCGTCACGCCTGCTGCGTGTATTCCGGTCAGTGCGCGGCTATGGACTGTCGCCAGTGGCAAGCTCAGCCCTTGCCGGTGTCTTCGTCCACCACGGCCGCGGGCGCCGCCAGCGCGTTGAGGCGTTCTTCCAGCACCGCGACGCGCGCGGTGAGGCGGGAAAGCAGGTCCTGTTGCACATCAAATTCGTCGCGTGTGACCAGATCCAGACGATCCAGCGCATTGGCGAGCATGGCGCGCGCCTGCTTATCCATATCTTCCTTGACTGTCCCCAGACGGGCGAGGGTGTCGCCAAGAGCGGCGGCGATATCGTCGGCAATGCGGTGTTGCATGTCAGTCTCCTTGAAGGCCCATGGCCTGACGGATGAGAAAACGTTTGACGGGCGCGATCATCCCCGTTCCCAGCATCCCCAGGTCGCGCAGTCGGGCAAGCCCGCGACTGCGGTTGGAAAAAAGGTGGCTGAGGGCGCCGCAGGTCAGCACGGTAAAGAGATTATCAGGCCGCCGTGCACTTTGATAGCGACGCAACACGTGGGCTTCGCCCCAATCCTCATGGCGCTGGCGGGCTGTTGCGATGACTTTCATCAACTGTTCAGCGTCGCGAAAGCCCAGATTCACACCGAGCCCCGCCAACGGATGGACACCGTGGGCGGTATCCCCCGCCAACACGCTACGTGCTCCGATGTAACGGCTGCTGTGCAGTCCGGAGAGTGGATAGCTGTTGCGGCGTCCTATACGGTGAAAATGCCCCAGTTGCGGGCCGAAGGCCTGATGTAACTGGTGGAGAAACTGGGTATCATCCAAGGCCATCAGGTGGCGCGCACGCGCATGTTTCGCGCTCCAGACGATGGAGGCTCGGGCTTTACCGTCGGCATCGCCGCTAAAGGGGAGTACCGCCAACGGTCCGGTGGGGAGGAAGCGCTGATAAGCGGTGTGGCGATGAGGTTTTTCTATCCAGACTGTCGCGGTAATCGCGTCCTGCCCATAGCTTTCCCGGAACACCGGCGCCTGAATGAGCGTGTTGCGTAAGGACGACTGCCGTCCCTCCGCGATGGCCAGCAGCGTGCCGTGGAACTCCGTCCCCGAGGTGTCGATGAGATGCATGGCTCTGCTGTCTGCGCAAGCGCTGGTGATTTCCCGGTCATAGTGTATGCGGAGCCCGGTTTTTTCCAGTGCCATGCGCAAGATCTGTTCCAGACGGCGATTCTCGACTATGTGCCCGAGGTGATCCGCATCCCCTTCCGCGGCATCCAGGCGGATGCTGCCCGGACCTTCCGCATCCCAAACCTGCATTCGCTCCACGGCGCTACCCAGCGTGCTGACATCCAGGCCCAGCCGGTCAAGAAATCGCTGGGAACCCAGGGTAATCAGACTGGCACGTTCAAAGGGATCTGGTGCGGTACAGGCCGCGGCGCTGCGCTTCTCGAACACGGCAACCCGCAATCCGGTCTGGTGGGCCGCCAGGGCGAGACTGGCGCCGACCAGGCCCGCGCCGGAAACCACGAGATCGTAGTGGGTTGCCTCAGAAGACATGGTGTTCGTCCATGGAGAAATCCGGGATGGCGCTCTGCGCCGGGAGGTGAACGCCAGCGAGTCGTGCGGCGAGTTCGCGTTTCCCGAACGGTATCTGGTCGAGCAGGGTCAGCGCGGTGGCGCGCATCAGTCGCAGCGGCAGACGTGGGCTGCTGAACAGGCGGTTCATCGTCTCGGTGAAAACAATGGTCTCCAGCCGATCGCGGCGGCGGATGCGAGCGTAATCGCGCAGCAGCGATGCCTCTCCGGGATCGTTACCGCGCGCCGCCGCCTCCCGCAGCAGGGCGGCAAGGGTCATGGCGTCGCGCAGTCCCAGATTGTAACCCTGTCCCGCCAGCGGATGGAGGGTCTGCGCGGCGTTACCCACCAGCGCCAGGCGCTGGTTCGGTTCGGCCCACAGCCGCTGAAAAAACAGCGGGTGGACGCTACGTGGACCCGTCAAGGTCAGCGGCGGCAAATGCGGTGGCCGCTGGCGATTCAATGCCTCCAGGAAGGCCGCGTCGGAGTGGTCCAATATTCGGCTGGCATCGCCCGGGCGTAAGCTCCAGACGATGGAGAATTGATGATTGCCGATAGGCAGGAAGGCCAATGGCCCGCTCTCCAGGAAGTGTTCGAAGGCGACATCGGGCAGGGGTTGTCGTGGAGTGACGGTGGCGATGACGGCGTGGCGGTTATGGTCCCAACCCATGCGCTGCAGGGCGGCAAGGCGCGCCAAGTCACCGTGGCCACCATCGGCGACCACTACCAGTGCCGTTTCGATACGCAGATCTGGCCAGTCCAATTGTACCCGGTCCGGAAACCATTGCAGAGTTTGTAATGGTCCGGGGGACTCCTGCTGGAGCCGACTGCAGCGTGCCAGGGACAGCGCGAGTGCTTCATTCAAGGTTTCCAGACCGGCGACTTCCCCCAGTCGCCGCTCGGGCGCATTCAGCAGGCTGTGCTCCAGACGTACCTGTCCGCTGATGCCTTGCTGGGTGATCTGCACGATCTGAATGGCGGCGGCACCGGTCAGCGGCATGGTCAAGCCTAACCGACACAGCAACCGGCGGCTGCCCAGCGCCAGCGCGACGGTACGATCGGCCTGCGATGGTCGGGACTGACCCAGCGGTGAGGTATCCAGCATAACCACGTGTAACGGGCTGTCCGCCAAGGCGAGGACCAGACTACGCGCCACCGGACCATTTCCGAGAATGGCCAAGTCGGCGCTCAGCGTACGCATAATCTCTCCGGCGAAATCTCCATATCCGGCCATTTAAGACCAAGACACCTCATACAGCAAGTCCCGGCGGTATCGTGGCGACGCTGGATGTCCGTTTACCCTGGGGTTCCCTAGTTGTAAGATCGGGGCATGGAATCCCTCACTCGCGATGCCGCGAACGATGCGGTGGCGCTTCCTTTGCATGGGCTGGTGGATAGCCATTGCCATCTGGATGACGCGGCCTTTGATGTGGATCGCGACGCCGTCGTGCGTCGCGCGACGGCGGTGGGCGTGCACACGATCATCGTTCCGGCCTACAGTCCTTCATATTGGTTCCGCGTCAGAGAAGTCTGCGCGCGCTATCCGGAATTGAATCCGGCTTTTGGCGTGCATCCGCTGTACCTGGAGGATCGGGAAGCGGGCTGGGAAGATGTGTTGGCCAACTGTCTGACCGATGCCGTGGCTCTGGGGGAGATCGGACTGGATACCTGTGCGGGCGCGCCCGACGCGCTCCGCCAACGTGCCTGTTTCACGACCCAACTCGCCATGGCGCGGCAGTTGCGTTTGCCTGTGATTCTCCACGCCCGGGGTTGTGTAGAAGAAGTGATACTCATCCTGCGACGCTTTCCTGATCTGCGTGGGGTGCTCCACAGTTTTTCGGGCAGCCTGGTGCAGGCGCAGCGCCTGATCGATCTGGGATTTCTGCTGGGACTCGGTGGCGCACTGACGCACCCGCGCGCCCGGCGCCTGCGCGCGACGGCGGAACGGTTGCCCGCGGAATCCCTTCTGATGGAGACCGATGCCCCCTGGCAGCCCCCGTATGCGCACCTTGGCACGCGTAATGAGCCGGCCTATCTGGCGATGGTCATCGCCAGTCTCGCGCGGTTGCGGCATACTTCGGTCCAAGAGGTCGCGCGGATCACCGCGCAAAACGCCCGCTCCTTATTTTCTCTGCAGGGAATCCCGCAATGACGCACCCCTTTGCCCGTACCACGATCCTCCTGGGAGCGCCCGCCGTCGAAGCCCTGCGTGACCGTCATGTATTGATTGCGGGGATCGGTGGCGTCGGGGGCTATGTCGCGGAGAATCTCGCCCGCGCCGGGATAGGGCATCTCACCCTCGTCGACCATGATGTGGTCAGCATCTCCAACCTCAATCGTCAACTGGTCGCGTTGCACTCGACCCTGGACCAGCCCAAGGTCGAGGTGATGGCCGCGCGGATTCGTGACATCCACCCCGATTGCGTGCTCAAAACGCATCAGGTGTTCATTGGTGCCGACAATGCGCCCGCTTTGCTGATGGACAGCGGAGCCGAGATTGTGGCGGACTGCATCGATGCCATCGCCTGCAAGGCCATACTGATCCAGCAGGCGCAACGCCTGAGGCTGCCGGTCTTTTCGAGCATGGGCGCGGGTAATCGCCTTGATCCCCGCCGGGTACGGATCGCCACCCTCAATCAAACGGAAAAATGCCCACTGGCCCGTGAGTTGCGCGCCTTATTGCGTAAGAATGGCGCTTCCTTGGACGTCCAGACGGTATTTTCCGACGAGTCGCCGCGCCCGGCAGCCCCTCCCGCGGAAGTGTCCGGTTCGGGCGCGCGGGCGAAGACGGTCAATGGTACCATTTCTTTCATGCCCGCACTGTTCGGTGTGATATTGTCCGGCCTTATTCTCCAACATTTGTTAAAGACTGGCGAAAATCTCAATATTGCCTAAATAAGAGGGAACAGAGATCATCGCTGTTACATGAAAATATAATTAAACGATGATAATCTGCGTACCTTTATTGATTGTATTGACTGCAATAATGAGAGTAGGGGCGCTGGTCATGACGACAAAATTTATGAGTACGGAGTGGATTCGTCTGGTGGGCAAACAATGGGACGTGTATCCGGAGATCCAGAAAGACCTCAAAAACTTCAATGCAACCTGGGAGTACTACATTGAAGATCGTCCGGACATCCCGCATGTCATGCTTTTCTGCAAGGCGGGCAGGATCATTTACGCGGGTCCTTCGGACGGGCGCCGCCGGGATTTCATCATGTGGACGACGATGGAGCACTGGAAACAGATCCTCTCCGGAGAGATGAGTGGAAAATCGGCGTTGATGACGCGACGGCTTAAATTCAAAGGGTCTATGATGACGGCCATGAAATACATGACGCCCTTCAATATCCACCTCAATATTCTTGGTGAGATTCCGGTAGATTTCGATATTTGAGGGCCTGCGCTATGTTACCTTCCGATGCCTCCGTAGAAACCACGCTGAATTTTACGGTGGATCCCAACTATTCCGGAAAAAATCTTCCGGGATGGTTTTTGGTGAATACCTATTTACAGCGTCATCTTGGACAAACGATGCATTTTCAGCCGCATGATGGTTTTGATACCTGTCGTGCCGCGGTGCTCGCCAACCATTATGATTTGGTGTACGCAAATCCTTTCGATTGGGTGCAGTACGTGCAAAAGCTGGGTTTTGTGCCCATCGCCAAACCCCGCGACCATTTTGACGAGGTATACTTATGCACTGCGGCGGCTGGCCCGATACGGGAAGCCGCGGATTTTCCGCCGCGCATCCGCATCGCCTCCGCCCACCCCGCCACGCTGATTCATATGGTAGGGTTGTTTCTACTGGACAAGGCGGACATTGACCGGGCCCGGTTGGAGTTTGTTTTTACCGGCAGTTACCAGGGGGTGCTCAAGGCCATCCTGCAAGGGCAGGCCGATGTCGGTTTTTTGTTTGACGAAGTCTATGCCGGGGCGAGCGGTCTGATTCGTGACCGCCTGCGCATCATAGACCGTTCCGACGATGCCTTCGCGTTCCACGCGTTCTGTATCGGGCCGCGACTGTTGCCGCAGCAGGCGCTGCTTACCCAGGTGCTTTGTCAGATGAATGAGGAAGCGCGTGGACAGGTATTGTTGCGGGATATCGGCTTTTCAGGTTTCGTCCCGGTCACCGAAGAGGAGATCGCCTGCCTGACCACACTTGCGGACGAGTACATCAGTGGCCATGAGGCCATTGATTTGCGTGCGACTTCTTCTTTGGCCATGGAGGATGGTGTTTTCATCGTGGCGCGTGAGGATCCTGACAGCGGGACAAGATAATCCACCTGCGGTTACAATGTCCTCATGAGCTATCGTGACCTGCGGGCCTTCGTGGCCGATCTTGAAAAACGTGATTTATTGCGGCGCCTGGACCGGCCTGTCTCGCCCGAGCTGGAGATGACGGAAATTTGCGATCGGACGCTGCGCGCGGCGGGTCCCGCCATTTTGTTCACTCAGCCCGTTGGGCACGACATGCCGGTGTTGGGAAACCTCTTCGGAACGACGCAACGGGTGGCCTTGGGGATGGGGGGCGAATCCCTCGCCGACCTCCGGCAGATTGGTCAATTGCTGACTTATCTCAAGGAGCCGGACCCGCCACGCGGCCTGCGGGATCTTTGGGAAAAATTGCCTACCCTGCGCAAAATCCTCTACATGGCTCCGACGACTCTGAGCCGTCCGCCTTGCCAGGACATCATCCGGAGGGGGGCGGAGGTCGATCTCGGCGCCCTGCCGGTGCAAACCTGCTGGCCGGAAGATGCCGCTCCGCTGATGACCTGGGGGCTGACCATCACCAAGGGTCCGCACAAACGACGGGCCAACATGGGTATTTATCGGCAACAGGTCATCGGCCGTAACCGGGTCATCATGCGTTGGCTGGCGCACCGCGGCGGCGCTCAGGATTTGCGCGAATTCCAGAAGGCCCATCCCGGCGCGCCGTTCCCCGTTGCCGTAGCCTATGGGGCCGATCCGGCGACCATCCTGGCAGCCGTTATCCCCATTCCCGACACCCTTTCTGAGCATCAGTTCGCCGGCCTGTTGCGCGGCGGCCGGACGGAACTCGCCGACGCGGTAAGCGTCCCGCTACAGGTGCCGGCGCGCGCGGAAATTGTGCTGGAAGGGCATATCTACCCGGATGACATGGCGGTGGAAGGCCCCTTTGGAGATCACACCGGTTACTATAACGAGACCCAGCGCTTTCCGGTGTTCACCGTTGAGGTGATCAGTCATCGCGAAAACCCGCTTTATCACAGCACCTACACCGGTCGCCCGCCGGATGAGCCCGCCGTACTCGGTGCGGCCCTCAACGAAGTCTTCGTGCCTTTGCTGCAAAAGCAGTTCCCGGAAATAGCGGATTTTTATCTGCCGCCGGAGGGGTGTTCCTACCGCCTGGCCGTGGTCAGCCTTCGCAAGGGGTATCCCGGCCACGCCAAAAGGATCATGTTCGGTATCTGGGGTTTTCTGCGGCAATTCATGTACACCAAATTCATCATTGTGGTGGACGATGATATCGATGTGCGGCGCTGGGAGGAGGTGATCTGGGCGATGACCACGCGCATGGACCCGGTGCGGGATATCACGCTTATAGAAAACACGCCCATTGACTATCTCGATTTTGCCTCGCCGGTTGCCGGACTGGGCGGCAAGGTGGGCATGGACGCCACCAACAAACTACCCGGAGAAACGCTTCGGGAATGGGGTCGTCCGATCCGCATGACCGATGCGGTGCGCCAGCGTGTGGATGCGCTTTTAGCGACGTTGGAACGGCCTTTGTTCTGATCCGTTGTTGCGGGGTTCCTAAAATGCCCATATGGGGTTATTCTCAATCACTGATGTATGGGAAGCCGGGTGCCCTGAGCCCTCAAAACGAAGGGGCTAGGCTCTCAGCCTAACCCCCGGTTTTGTGGAGCGGGTGATGGGAATCGAACCCACGCCATGAGCTTGGGAAGCGCCTGCAGGCCAATTCTCCGCAACTCTCGGCAATACAATATAAGCAATAAAACAGTATCTTACGCACTAGCGCTGTTTCCCGTTGATTGTGGATAACTCCCGTTTTTTGCCCCTGAGTGTCCCATGAGTGCCCCACGGGGCGGTGAGTCAGTGGGGCGTCACGGGACCGGCGCCAGCACCCCATAACGACGCATGAGGCAGGGGCTTGACAGGGTCATTCATGGGGTTAATTTTCAAAACAGGGGGCGTGCCATTCATGGGGTTTGTTTTGCAAAGCAGAGGCCATTCATGGGCTTTGTTCTCACAAACGCTCAGGAAGGGGCCTAGAATGCGCTGCGCTGCACGTTATGGGCTTGGGTGGTGTTAGGGTAGCTCTGCCCTGTTTGCGGCCGTTCATGGGGTATTTTGCAAAATGGGGGTGCGGGGTGTCACTGTGACCGCTCCCCCAGACTCACTTCTGGCGTCACGGGTTCCAGCCCCATGGCGGCGATTTCGGCGACATAGAGCTCCCGCAACTCGCCGCCCGGTTGCCGCAACAGGTGTCCTTCGATGGTTCTGTCAGGACGGACGATGGTAAAGACAATTTCCACCGGCTCAGGCGTCGCCGCCAGTATCGCTTCCAATGTGAGTTCGGCATAGTTAATCTCCGCGTCAATTTTGGTGGGTAAAAGCTTAATCAGCAGTCGGGCATAGGTGGATGGGTCCGCAGCGGCCAGCGCCATGAGCCATTCCACCCCGCCCAGCCGGGTAAAGGATTCTTCAAGGGCTTCCTTCAGGGTTTTGGTGATAAGATTTTGCGTTCCCTTCGGCCTGCCCATGCCTGCGCGGGGCGGTTTCCGCTTTTCAGTAATCGGTACTACTTTAGTGGGTTCGTCGTCGTTCATGGTTTACGCTCCTTGTATGGGTTAGCACCCCGTCCGCCAGCGTGCAGCACAGGGCATTCTAGGGGCCTTGGCGGGCGTTTCTACGGATTCCCGGCGGTTGTGGTGCTGGTGTTGGTTGCTGAGATTGGCGCTCGGCGTCCAGTTCTTCGGGGGAGCGAGTGAACAGCCGCGCCCATGCCGCCAAATATGCGGGGGTAACGGTAGGGGCAGATTTCCGGGGCTTCATGGTTGCTGTTCCCGTCTGGCTCTCCATTGGTGGTACTCAGGGAGCGGCCATTCAGTCCAACGCTTCCAGCCACGCGCTGCTTTGGTATCCATGAGAACCCAAGGGCTGGCACGTTCGGCCCGGTATCGCTGGCCGCCATGGGTAAGCTCGATGTTCTCCAGCTCGAGAAGGCTCTCGAATAGCTGCCCTATCGTTTTGCGTAACGCTTCGTTTTTCATATCTCGGTATCCTTCTGTTCGTAGCTGGGGCACGTCCTCGGTGCCCGTGGGTAACACGCTGCATAATCTCCAGAGGCAACGGACGGCGGACCCGCTCCGGTGACTCCGCAGCGGCCTACCCCTTGGACTGGGTTGATGGTATCGGGAAGGAAGTGCAGGCACATACCGCAGGACACGCGGGAAGGCCCCATATCTTGCTCAGGATGCACGCTGAGGGCTGGGGTGGCATCACACAGTAGTGCTTTCGATGGCTGGCGCTGATTCTGCCGCCAATAGAGCGATTATTCCGGCGCGGTGCTCTTTGATGCTCCGGCGTAGTTCATCGGTGAGCGAGTCAGCAGGTGCCACCCGCAGACGGGAACCCTCGGCGGTGAGAGTGAAACCCTCGGCCCTGAGTTCTTCCACCAATAGGGAAGGGTTAGAACTCTTCATAATTTTCCCCTGCGTCTGCTTCAGCGTCAGGTATCGCGTCACCTGCGTCACGCCTAAAGGCATGTGACGCGGATGACGCAAAACGGGAACCCGCGTCACCTGCATCAAATGACGCGGATGACGCGGATGACGCGGATGACGCCAGAATCAGAGAGACAAAAGCCCCGTCTATGGCAATTAGCCCCCGGTCCTCAATGCGCCGCACCAGCTTTGAGAAGTTCCGCGTATCCACCCCGGCCTCCTCTTTGGTTGCTGCCCGCCATGTGGACAATTCCACCTTGGCGGCTTTGGCATCCCGTCCAGCCTGTAGCAGGTTGCGCTCATGCTCTGCCACAATGCGCTTGAGGATGGATAACGCCAGCCTTTGCTTGTCGCCTAGCCCCTTCTCCGGTCTGGCGGGTGCGTTCGGTAGGTCGCAAGGTGCGAGTACCGCGCTTTCGCTAGGGTTCCCGTCCTCGTCGCTCCACGCTGGCGGCAGTTCCACGGTACGGAAGCCAAAGGCCAGAGGGCGGGCAGTGTCGCCCCCGCGCTGCTTGCTGTTTATCAGCACGATAACGCCACCTTCCCGCGCTTCCAGCGTCGCCATTGTGTCAATCGCGCCCTTCAACGCGGAGTGCCCGCGCGGTTCTCCGGGTGTCGCCTTGCTCGGGTGGTGAATTACCAAGCAAGTGCAATGATACCGCTGGCGCAGGGTGTCCAGTGCCGCTACAAAGCCATTCATGGCCTCGGCGCTGTTTTCGTCACCAGATAGCCCACGCTGCAAGGTATCCACTATCAGGAACCCCGGCGGCTCCGGCATGGCGTCAATCTCGGCCTGCATGATTCCCAGAGCGTCCGGCTCATTCAGCGCCGCTGCTCAGGTGCAGGGGTGCCGTGCTCAGGGATTCATAAACGATGCTCCACGCGCAGGCCCGGCGCACCATTGCGGCACGTCCTTCACCCGCCAGAAACAGGACGGGCGCTTGCTTGGTTGGTATCCCGTGCCAGTCTCGACCGAGTGCCACGCAACAGGCCATATCCAAGGCTGCAAAGCTCTTGCCACGCCCCGGCTCTGCTATCAGCGCGGCGGTGGTGTCCCGTTCAAGCCAGCCCTTAACCAGCCAGTCCACGGGCTGAGGATGCGCCAAGAGCTCGCCTATGCGGGTGAATAGCGGCGGTCTGGGTGCCTCTGGCTCCGGTAGCGCGGCATCAGCACCAGCAGACGGACCCGCAGGCACAACAGACAGGCGCGGCACCGGCTGCTCGAACTCGTCGCCATACGGCGGGATATTTTGGGTCCAGTCGTCGCCATCAAGCGCCATGCCGCACCCCCTGCCGCCTGAATTGCTGCCAGTCGTTCCAATCGGTGCAGGACGCGGGCATATCAGCAGGGAGCTTGTCCGGCTTCAAGATGCGGGCACGGGCTGCAATAGCTGCTTCCTGCCCTTTCTGGCGGCTATGGCATCAAAGTCCGGGCATATCACAACATCCAGCGCAGGCCAGCGTTTACGGGCTTCCGTGGCCACACTGAGAAGGTTTCCAGCATCGCAGGCGGCGATGACCACGACGCCCGGCTGTAACGCGCTGAGAGTGCAAGCGGTGGCGTGTCCCTCGGCAATCCATAACGGGCGGTCGGGCGATGGCGTGCCACCAGAAGGGATAAAATGCCCAGCCTTGGCCATGCCGCTGATAAATCGCTTTTGGCCCTGCTCATCAATGAATTGCAGCCCGTGAAGCGTGCCTGTGAAGTCCACGACAGGCAGGACCAGAGCGCCCCCGGACTGGCGGGCAATGCCTGGCGCTATGCCTTTGCGGTCAAGGTAAGGGTGCCGTGCGGCGGCTGGTGCTGAGTCCGTCCAGATACGCGCAGCCTTTGCAGCAGCGTCCCTGTGACGGGCTTCTGTGGCCTCCTGAGCGCGTTTTCTGTCCTCGGTGATGCGTCTGGTTATCTCGGCACGTTCGGATGCTGTGAGGGCTGACAGACGCTTGCTGCACCATTTGACGCTATGGCCTGCCTTCCAGCTTCCACCCGCACCACTGGCCGGGTTGTCCAAGTGCAGGACGTGCCACCCGTTTAGTGTGCCGGGTCGGTCGCCTTCAATTCGGTGACGATGCAAGAGGCCATCCGCCACCAATGCGGACGGGTTGGCAGGCCCAACGCCACCCGATTGCAGGGCACTGAAAAACTCGATGCGAGGGTCAGTCATGGCGCACCCCCATTGCCCGGCGCAGCTTCCGCATGTACCAGAACATGCGGGCGATATTGAGGCGAATCTGCTTATATGTGCTATCCTTCGGCATGGTCGGCCTCCGCTTTCTTGGTGGTCGCCTGCTCGCCTGTAGTGCCTTGGGTGGCTTGCCCGCCACCCTTCCTAGGTAGCGCCCTCGCCACTTGCGGCCTGTCCCTGTGACTCAGAGCGTAAAGCCCCCGGTGGGTCCAGAATCCGTCCCGGTCGTGGACCCCCAAGCGATAGCATGGGAGCTCAAGCCCCTGCTCGCGAAGTTTGCGGACTTCCTCTGGCCCATTACTTGCCCCCGTTATGGTATCCGCAGACTCACGGGTTAAAGGCTGTTTCAGCAGTGCCCGCAGCAGACGCAATGCACGCGGGTTTTCGGTTCCCTGGAATTGTCCCGGCTGGCGGTTCTTATGCTGAGGAAAGCGGGACAGGCGCGTAATATCCGCCAATAAGTCCGGCTGCTCCGGTGCTGGCTTGCGGGGTTTCATGCCGCACCCCTAACAGAGCGAAGCCCGCCCGATTGGACAAAGCGCAAAAACTCGGGCTCATTAATTAGCACGCGGCGGCACAAGTGACTGATTGCGCCTGATTTTTCCAGCGTTTCGTGTTTCCAATAGATTGCGGAACGTAGGCCTCCAGCGGTGAAAGCCGGGTGTTTTTCTGTGAATTGTTTTACTGTCAAATATTCTGGCAAATCTTGCATTCTTGCATCTCCGCATTGCCGCGTTATTGCGGCGATTTGTGGAGCATAAAAAACAGCAACGCATAAACGGAAAAGCCCCAATTAAGGGGCTAAAATATTTAGGGGGGTAAAATGGCGATTATATTTTAGGCTTGGACAATAGCCCGATTATGCTGCTATCCCGTCGCGGCTCTGGCTTTGGTTCTGTCGTGCGCTTTGCCTGCTCCATCACTGAGCGGACGAAGGCGGGCGTAGTGCGCGGCTCGCAAAGGTTGGCTATTCCGGCGATGATGGTAAATCCCCCCGATTCAACAAAAGGCCCGTCTATGGTGAAACACTCCGCCAAGGCGCGAACAATGGCGGCTTTGCGGCTGGGGCTTCCCCGCTTGCCTTTTAATGCGGCGGTGAGCGCGTCTACATGCTGGCTTGCGTGCACGCGCGCGCCTGTCATGCCGTGAAAGTATATGCGCCCATACTTGCCACGCTCTGCCCAAGGTGCTAGCGCTTCCACCGCATGTGCTAAAGGCTCGTTATCGGCCCTCCTGAGCAACGCGGCGGTTTTCCCGAGTAGTCGGGCGGCCTCGTCGCAATCCTTGCTCCTGCTCTCGGCAATCTCTAAGGCGTCGTCGCTTTCTCTCAACAGGTAGGCTAGGGCGTTCAGAAACACGGGCGCGGGTATGTTGGTATACCGTAGGGCTTTATCCACAACAGGCACGCCCACGCTTTCTATTGGTGGCCTGCCTTCCGTGATGTTGTCGGGTACGGGTTCGGGCTTGCCTGCCGCTTCCCATGCCTGCAAGTGCCACAGTGCAAGCGTTCCTTCAATGCGGGCACGGGCAAACTGCTTGTCTGACACCATTCCCGCAGCATGGGCACGCCCGAAGGCTTCGGCAAACTCCCGGCGCTCCATATCCCCGGCGCTCATGCCCGCACCATTTGGGCGGCGACTTTCTCCGCCAGCTTTGCAGTATGGGCAGGCGATAAGTGCGCGTATCGCTGCACCATTGCCAATGTCCTATGTCCCATCAGCGCGGCGAGTTCGGGCAGACTGGCCCCGTTCATGGCGGCATAACTGGCGAACGTGTGCCTTAAATCGTGCCAGTGGAAGCCTTCAACGCCCGCCACCTGTAACGCCTTCTCCCACGGCTGGCGCAAGTCCACGGGCTGCTTCGGATTCACGCGGGAAGGGAACAGCAACGGGCTGTGCAGGTGTCGCACCTTGGCCCGTTCCTTCAGCAGCGCCAGCACAGGCGCGGTTAAATGCAGAGCGCGGCGACTGCCGTTCTTGGTTTCTTCAAGCTGCAAGGTGGCGCGGCTCAAGTCGATTTGCGCCCACGTCGCGCCCATTGTCTCGGCCTGCCTGCCGCCAGTTGTCAGCGCCAGCAGGACGGCAAGGTACAAGTCCGCATTGGCAGACGCCTTGCAGGCTTCCAGCAGCCGGGTGCGTTCGTTGTCGCTGAGATACCGGACGCGGCCACGGGGCAAGGTAGGCTTGGGCACGCGGTGCATGGGGCTTTGCTCTATCCACTGCCAGACGTTCGCGGCCTGAGTCAACACGCTTGAAAGTGACTGCCGATAATGGGCCACTGACTGCGGCCCTAGCTGCCGTTCTTTGGTGAGTTCGTGCAGCGCGTCGTTGATTGCAGCAGAAGTTAAATCTGCCAGAGTTAGAGCGCCTAGCCTATCCTTCCACCATGCGTAATGCAGGCGGCGGTGTGCGGCGCTTTTAAGGTTGGGCAAGGTGTCCCGTTCGTATCGCTCTATTGCTTCCGCCAAGGTGTGCCGCTTGGCTTCTGCCGTCTGGAAATATCGGCCTTCCCTTATGGCGGCTTCTGTCTGGGTGGCCCATTGCTTGGCCTTGGTGAGACTGGCGAAGGTGGCAGACTGGACAGGATGCCCCCTGAGTCTGATTTTTACCCGATAGCTGGTGCTGCCGTCGCTGGCGGTGCGTTTTTCTATGGCGGCCATGTTAAGCACTACGCCATGAGATTACTGATATAATCGCGTTATCCATTTTGCAGGCTCCTTCTCAGCTTGCGGTGGTAAGGCTGGGGCTGGTGCTGATAACACCCCCCGGCCTGTTTTTATTATGGCAAACACGGCAAAAAATGGCAACATGAGCTAGTCAAGCGCAATATGTGGAATAACAACGCAATGATTTATATATGATAGTTAAGCCATAAAGTAGGATATGGGGCACTCATGGGGCAGTGCGCGAAAAAATGGGGCGTTTGTGGGGCACTCATGGGGCACTGACAGGGATGGAAAATGCACAGGGTTCGCTTCCCAAAATCAGCATATAGGGTTATTGTTAATTGCGAGTGGTTGCGATTGTTTCCGGCTTAGTGTCCCACCAGTGCCCCACGGCAAAGGAAAAGGGCCTAAGCGTGAAGCTTAAGCCCTTGAAATTTAATGGAGCGGGTGATGGGAATCGAACCCACGCCATGAGCTTGGGAAGCTCAGGTTCTACCATTGAACTACACCCGCATGGGTCGGATTCTATGCGGACATACAAAAAAAGGCAAGGTGGCCGCAAACATTGCGATTGCCGGTAATGATAAACAAAGTCAATAATATACTACACTAAGAGGCACGATTATGGATCAGTTACCAACCCGGGAAGAGGATATCGAGCAGGCCTCCCGTTCCCTGAAAGCCATGGCCCACCCGCTGCGCCTCAAGGTGTTGTGCGTGTTGGGTTCAGAAGAAATGAGCGTGCAGGACATCGTTTCCGCCGTCGGCACGACCCAGAGCAATATCTCCCAACATCTTGCCATCTTGCGCGAAAAGGACATTCTCCGCGCCCGCAAAGACGCCAACAAGGTCTACTACCGTGTGGGTGACCCTCGCACCTTGCGGTTGATTTCCATGATGAGTGATGTCTTCTGTAACCTTCGCTAAACGTGGGAACACAGGATCAGGCCATGTAGCATATGGAGAGGCGCGGGCCTCCAGGCGGAGGGCGCTTGCGCGGATAGACAATATATAATAATATTATAAAATATACTCTGTTGAATGCGGTCCGCGTGGGCGGACACGCGCTGTGCATGGAATTGCAGAACGTGTCTACAATGGTTCGTGGCAGCGCTGGGTGACGTGGACGTGTCGTGGTGTCATTCGGTTCGTTTTGTGTCGCTGGTCGCGGTGAGGAAAAGATTATGTCTCTGCGTTCCCACAAAAAAACATGCGCCGTCTTGGTGATCCTATGGATGGGCACGATCGCCGCGCTGCCTGCGGCGGCTCTGGACTTTAACCAGTGCGTTGACCTTGCCCTGAAGCAAAATCCGCGGATGCTCGCGGCGCGTGCCCGGCAGGCAGAGGCCAAGGGCGCGGTATCCGAGGCACGCGGTCACCTGCTGCCCAGGCTCTCGGCAGCCTTCTCCGCCAGCCAATCCAACAATGCCCTGACTGTTTTCGGCATGAGGCTGTCACAGCGGCAAGCGACCTTCAATGATTTTGGTGCGGGGCAATTCAACCCGAACAATCCCGCCGGTTTGGATATAGCGCCGAATGAACTGAATCACCCGGGTAGCTATCATAACTTCGGCACCAAGCTGCAACTGGAAATTCCCATCTGGAACGGCGGAGCCGTCTGGGGACGGCTCCGTCAGATGCGGGCTATGCTGCAAGCAGCGCAGAGTGGCAACCGGATGGCGCGACAGAAGCTCGTTTTCGCGGTGTTGCGGGCCTATGACGGCGTCATTGCCGCCAATGCCGGCATCTCGGTGGCCGAAAAGGCAAAACGGGCCGCCGAATCCTACGTGAAGACCAGCCGCGCGCTGCTGGAGCGCGGAGTATTGGTCAAAAGCGACCTGCTTTCCGCTGAAGTTCACCTCGAAAAGGTCGAACTTGCCGTTGAAAGTGCCCAGGACACCCGGGCCAACGCGCTGGACACCCTCGCCACGCTCATCGGCTGGCCTGAAAGTATGACGCTGACCGTGGCTGGACCGGTCCAGCCCGCGCTGCCCGCGGCACCGCTCATCGTCCTGCAACGCGACGCGATGACCCGGAATGCCGACATCATTGCCCTTCGTCATCGGGCCGAGGCGGCACAGGACGGTATCCATGTCGCTCGCGCAGCCTATCTGCCGCATGTCAATGCCATGGCTGACCAGGAGTGGAATGGCCGCACTTTGGGCAACGCGGCGCCGTCCTATACCATCGGTGGAGAAGTCACCTGGAATATCCTGGATTTTGCGCGAGGTGGCGGAATGGACCGGGCCCGGGCCCAGCATGAGCAGGCCATGGCCGCCCTGCAGGAGGCCCAGGGTAAGCTGCGCGTACAGGTGGCGCAGATCTGGCGCAAGGCCCGGGAAGCCGCGCTGCGTGTCAAAATGCGCACGTTGGCCGTTGCCCAGATGAAAGAGGCGCAGCGTCTGGTGCGCCTGCGTTATGAGCATGGTGTGGAAACCGTGACGGGTTTGTTGCACGGGCAGGCGGAACTGGATCGCGCGCGCGCGGAACTCGTTGCGGCCCGCTACGCGCAAGCGATGGATCGCGCCGCGCTGTTGCTGGCCGTCGGCCAGCTGAATCCGCGCGCAATCACCGGTGCGCGCCCGATCTTCGCCATAGAAGGAGCTCCCTGATGTCTGTGTGGAAGCGGGTCGCACTGCCGTTTATATGGGTCATGTCCATGGCGAGTCTTGCCGCCTGCAGCGGGTCACCCCCCGCAGCTCCGCCGCCGACCCCGAGCGCAGTCCAGGCGCCGGTGATCCAGGCGGAAAGCCGAAGCCTCGCTACTTTCGCCCAGGTCCCCGGTACCGTCACCGCGCGCCGGCAAGTACAACTCAGTTCGCGCCTCAGTGGGTACCTCCACAATCTGAGCGCACGCGACGGGCAGGCCGTCGAGGCCGGGCAATTGCTTTTTGAAGTCGATCCGGCGGATGTGCTGGGACAGTTGCGGCAGGCGCAAGCGGGACTGAGTGAGGCGGAATCCGCGCTCACGGAGGCCCGTTCCAACTATGAACGGTTTGGGGCGCTCTACGCCCAACGGGCCATTCCGGAAAAACAGTGGGATCAAGTCAAGTCCGGTTATGCCATGGCGCGGGCCCGGGCCGCCGCCGCCCGAGCCGCCATCGCTATCGCGCGATCGCAATTGCGCTATGCGCGGGTGACCGCGCCATTCTCCGGTATCGTCACCCGCAAATTCATGCAAAATGGCGATCTCGCGTCCCCGGGCCGGCCTATCCTAGCGTTGGCCGATCTGTCGGAGCTGGAAGTTCAGTGCAGTGTCAGCAGCGACCTGTATCGACGCCTGCACATCGGCCAGCGTGTCGCGGTTCTGTCCGAGGGGCGCAGGGTGTCCGCAACGGTCCTCGATTTGGTCGGCGCGGCGGACGCGATGACCCACGGTCATCTGGTCAAGCTCGATTTAGCCGCGGGTGGCGCGTTGCAGGCTGGTGACTATGTGCGCGTGGAGATACCGGTTGCCCGGCGCCCGGTCATCGTGGTACCCGCTGCGGCGTTGCTGGATCGAGCCGGCATTCCCGGCGTTTTCGTGGTCGACGCGCAAGGGATCGCGCATTATCGCATGGTGCGGGCGGGTCAAAGCGTGCCGGGAGGCGTAGAGATTCTTGCCGGTCTGGGCGCTGGAGAAACCGTGGTCGTGGGGAACCTCGGCGCAGTGAACAATGGGGATCGCATTGCGCCTTCGAGACGTGTCCATGGCTGAACCAGCGCAGCGGCATAATCTGGCGGGACGGCTCGCGCAGTCGTTCCATCAGTCGAAGATCACCGCATTGATGATGATGGCCATTGCCTTGTTCGGAACCTTGGCCGTACTGGTGACGCCGCGTCTGTATAACCCCGAGATCGTCGTGCCCGCGGCGGAAATATTCGTCATGCGGCCGGGTTCCGACAGCGCGGAGATTCATCGTCTGGTCGTCCGTCCATTGGAATCTCTGATGGCTTCCTTGCCTGGGGTGGATCACACCTTCGGCTATGCCGTCAATGACATGGGAGTCGTCACGGTGGAGTTCCGGGTGGGGGCGAATGAAGAAAAGAGCCTTCTGGAGGTCTATAACCAACTCAGCCGGAATATGGACAAGATGCCGCCGGGTACGGAACAGCCCCTGGTGAAGTCGATAGGGATTAATGACGTTCCCATCATGTCGGTAACCCTGAGTTCCAGTCACCTGACGCCTTTGGCGTTGCGTCAGGTGGGCGTGCGGTTCCTGGATCAACTGCAGAACGTTCCCGATGTGGCTAATGCCGAGGTCATCGGGGGCCGTGCCATGGCGGTCAATATCTGGCTGAATCCCTCCAAACTGGCCAGCGTGGGCCTCAGTCTGCAGGATATCCGGCGAGCGCTGAAAGGCGGTAATGTCATCCTGCCGGGTGGCAACCTGGTACGCAACAATCAGGAGATTCCCCTACGTATCCGCGGGGCGGTGGGTTCCGCGCGCGGTGTGGGTGACCTCATCATCGGCAGCCATGACGGACAGCCGATATTCTTGAAGGATGTGGCCAGAGTCGAGGAGGGCGCGGCGGAGGAAGGCACGGCGACCAGCGATACGGCGGGTCGTGCGAACCGTTTCGGCGTACCTGCCGGTACGACCAGGCCCGCAGTGACCATCACGCTGGCCAAACGTCCGGGGACCAACGCGGTGACCGTGGCCAACGCGGTGCGGGCCAAGCTGGGTCGTCTGGAACGAGAGGCCTTGCCGCAGGGGGTGCAGGTCTCCGTTACCCGTGATTACGGCGCGCGCGCTGATGACGCGGTGCGTACGCTGTTTGAGCACCTCAGTATCGCCATCGGGGTCGTGGCCGTCATCCTGATGATTTTTCTGGGATGGCGGGAGGCGGGCATCGTTATTCTGATCGTGCCCCTGACCCTGGGCGCGGTATTGGGCGTCGGCTGGTTGCTGGGGCAGACCATCAATCGGATCACCCTTTTTGCGCTGATTCTGTCGTTGGGACTACTGGTGGATGGCGGAATCGTGGTCATCGAAAACATCCACCGCCACTTGCATGGTTGCAGCAAGGAGGGTTTTGCCCGCTGCATTGTCAACGCCACCAATGAGATCGGTAATCCGACCAATATTGCCACATTGGCGGTCATCCTCGCCTTCGTGCCCATGGCCTTTGTGACGGGCATGATGGGGCCTTTCATGCTCCCCATCCCCATTTTCGTCCCCATCGCCATGATCGTCTCGGTGCTGCTCGCCTACACGGTGGTACCGTGGGGCGCGTATCGCTTTCTGCGGGGCAAGGCCGCCAGGTCGGTCGATGGTGTGGAAGACGGACCCGTGACGCAGCCGGACGTTTTGCAGCGGGGGTATGTTCGGATGTTCAAGCCGTTGCTCGGATCCCCGGGGCGGCGCAATCTTTTTTTCGCGGTGGTGGTTGTGCTGCTCTTGTTGGCGATGCTGATGCCGATGTGGCAGTTCATCCGCCCGCAGGGGATGAATGGCCCTTTGAGTGCCATCGGCGTCAACCTGAAGATGCTGCCCGAGGGGAACGTCAGTGATTTCATGATCCAGGTGGATACGCCGGCGGGAACCGCGTTGGATCAGACCGGACGTGTCACGGAGGCGGTGGACAATGTGCTGAGCCAGAATCGGTATATCGAAAATTTTCAGACCTATCTGGGGCGTTCCGCGCCGGTGGATTTCGCGGGATTGGTGCGCGGTGACCTGATGCGCAAAGGCAGTAATTATGCCCAGATTCAGGTCAATCTGGTGCCACGTGACGCGCGACCCATGTCCCACACGGTCCTCGTGGAGGTGTACCAGGCGTTACGGTCGGTCCGGGAGCGTTTTCCCGGTAGTATCGTCAAGATCTTTGCGGTGCCGCCGGGCCCGCCGGTACGCGCCCAGGTGGTGGCAGAGCTCTACGGCCCCAACTACGACACGCTGCGTCGCGTGGCAGGCGGAGTCGAGCAGGACTTCCACAAGATCCACGACATGATCAATGTGGATGATTCGGTGACAGCGACGGTGCCCGAGTACCTGCTCCATGTAGATCGGCGGAAGGCCATGTTGGCTGGTGTCGCACCCGCACGAGTCGCGACACTGGTGCATGACTATGTCTCTGGAACCAAGCTCGGGGCGCTGCACGTCAAAGATGCCCAGGAGCCCGTGGACATCATTCTGCGTATTCCCCGCTCCGATCGCGCCTGGCGTCAGCAGATTCTCGATTTGCACGTGCAGAGCCAGAGCGGTCAGGAGGTGGCTTTGGCGAGTATTGTACGGATTCAGCGTAGCACCCTGGCCAAACCGATATATAGCCGTGATCAGCATCCGGTGGTCTATGTGACTGGGGATCTCATGGGTTCCAGTCCGGTCTATGCCGTGCTTAGCCTCAACCGCTGGCTGGATGGCAAGCGCATCGACGGTGTGCGTCTTACTACGGGTAATCTTGGTCTCTCTCCGGCACAGCCCAACGATATCACCCATTACCAGATCCTCTGGGGGGGGGACATGCGTCTGACCCTGGATGTGTTTCGCGATCTCGGAGCCGCCTTTATCGTCGCGCTGGTGTTTATCTACCTGATGCTGGTGGCGTACTACCAGTCCTTCGTCATGCCGGTCATCGTCATGGGAGCGATTCCCCTGACGCTGGTCGGGGTCTTTCCGGGGCATTGGCTGTTGAATACGCCCTTCAACGCGACTTCGATGATCGGGGTCATCGCCCTGGCCGGGGTGGTGGTGCGAAATTCTCTATTACTAATTGATTTCATTGTAGATTATCGACGCCATGGGTATACCCTGGAAGAGGCGGTACTGCAAGCGGGCGCGGTGCGTTTCCGGCCCATCCTCCTCACCGCGTTGGCCATCATGTTTGGCTCTGCCATCATGGTGCCGGACCCGGTTTTCGGCGGGCTGGCCGTCTCCTTGATTTTTGGCACCTTCGCCTCCACTATGCTGACATTGATCGTGATTCCATTGCTCTATTTCCTCTGGGAAAGGCGCCTGGAAGGACAGACACAAGGGGTTTGATAACCGATGAATACTGAACGTTGGGTACGGGTGGTGGCTGGCCTTTTTGTACTGGCCAGTGTGGTGTTGGGTGCTCCTGCCAGCCCGATCTTTGTGAGTGAATGGTTTTTGGCTTTTACCCTTTTTGTGGGGTTTAACCTGTTGCAAAGCGGCTTCACCTGTTTCTGTCCGCTGGACCGTATTCTGCTGAAGTTCGGAGTGCCAGGCTCCGGGGCCTGTGGACGTTGAGTCATGGAAGATAAAATCCTGTTCTTCGTGGAGTCCGAATGGCCTTTGCTGCTGGTTGCAGGGGTGTTGATGTTCATGATTTTCAAGGGACCGCTGACCCGGCGGGCCGTGGGCGTCCAGGAGGTCGATCCCGTGGCGGCGGTGCAGTTGATCAACCATGAAGACGCCGTGATTATCGATGTGCGCGAGCAGAATGAGTGGTCGCAAGGGCATCTGCCCGGTGCCCGGCACATACCGTTGGGGGACTTGTCCAAGTCTATGCAGTCCTTGGAGAAACACCGTGGCCATCATGTCATTTGCCAGTGCGCGAGTGGTATGCGTTCGATGCGCGCTGCGGCCAGCCTGAAGAAAGCGGGTTTTGACAGGATTTATAGCCTGAAAGGCGGTATCAGCGCCTGGCGCAGTGCCGGTTTGCCGGTAGAGAAGTGATCATGAAGGGGATGGCCATGGTGCGGGTGTACGCAACGGGTGCCTGCCCTTATTGCCGCCGGGCCGAGATGCTGCTGCGCAGCAAGGGGATTACGCCAGAAATCATCCGGGTGGATGGCGATCCCATGCAGCGGCAGGCTATGCAAAAGCTCGCTTCGGGACGGCACACCGTTCCGCAAATATTCATCAACGGCCGGCATGTCGGCGGCTATGACGATATCGCTGCGCTCGATCGCCAGGGCGCTCTGGATCCGCTGCTTCAGGATGGAGGGCAGAAGGGATGATCGATAGCTGCCGACGGCGTGGTCTGGAGGAGAAATGACATCCAAACTCTTGTTGTGCCCCGCTTGTGGCGCGGTTAATCGGGTGCCTGAAGCGCGTCTCGGGGAAAACCCCAAGTGTGGCAAGTGCCATGCGCGGATTTTTCCCGATCACCCCGTCCATCTGGGTCACGACCATTTCCTCGCATATATCCAAAAAAACGAGTTGCCGGTACTGGTGGATTTTTGGGCGCCCTGGTGCGGTCCATGCCGGATGATGGCGCCGGTATTCGAGCAGTGCGCCCGGGACATGCGGGGCCGCGTACTCTTCGCCAAGGTCGATACCGAGGAAGAGCAGCAAATCGGCAGCCGCTACCAGATCCGTTCCATCCCCACCATGGTGCTTTTCGGGGCGGGCCATGAGCTGGCGCGAGTGAGCGGCGCGATGGGATCGTCGGCAGAGCTGCAACGCTGGTTGAAGGGGCGGGGTATTTGAATCGGGGCATGGCGGGGCCCTGCCCGCCAACGACGCGCGTATCTCCTTGACTTCCTGTGAATATACTCTAAATTACTCTCATAACACGATATTCCTAATAAATATTGGGAGGGTGCGTTGGTCCTGAAACAAGATGGGAGGCCCACGCGGCGGCAGTTCCTGCGGCAAGCCGTGCTCGGGGGCGCATTGCTCTGTACTTGGGATCTGGCCGCCGCCGCGCGGCTGCGTGCTGTGCGTGTGGGTACGTATCACCGGGGAGTGCGTCTGGTTTTCGATCTGGATCAGCGGCTGGCTGCCGTGCCGCGGATTCGTAGCTCCGGTGACGTCCTCCATGTGGAACTGCCGAAAGTACAACATTGGGTGAGTCGCCCCCAGGTGCCTGCGCTGGGTCCCCTGCGTGGCGGTTCCAGGATGACTTTGGGTAGCGATGGCCTGATCTTTACCCTGCCGCTCAGGGAAGCGGTGCGCTGGCGCAGCTTTTCTTTGGGACCGGGCAACGGGGCCTCGCAGCGGGTGGTGCTGGATCTCATGCCGATGGCGGAATCCCCCCGCGTCCATCCATTGGACCATACCGGGCGGCCTATCATGGTCTGCCTGGACCCTGGCCACGGCGGCCACGATCCTGGTGCTATTGGTATCAGGGGAACCCGCGAAAAAGACGTGGTGTTGGATGTCGGACTGTCGTTGGCGCAACTGATTCGCCAGACGCCCGGAATGCGCTTGCTCATGACCCGGGCCTCCGATCGCTATGTGCCGTTGATGGACCGCATGCACCTGGGGTTGCGGCAGCGCGCGGATCTTTTTGTCTCCATCCATGCGGATGCTTTTCCGGAGCGCAGCGTGCGCGGTTCGACGGTATGGGCATTATCGGAACGGGGGGCGAGCAATGCGGCGGCGCGTTGGCTGGCGAAGACACAGAACG
Source organism: Acidithiobacillus ferrianus (assembly GCF_010378095.1). GTDB lineage: Bacteria > Pseudomonadota > Gammaproteobacteria > Acidithiobacillales > Acidithiobacillaceae > Acidithiobacillus > Acidithiobacillus ferrianus. The sequence goes on from NZ_WNJL01000050.1 coordinate 110,553, forward strand.
CCGCCGATCCGTTTCTCGGGCATGTTCAGGCCGGAGTGCATGATCCGATACTGAATGAAGTGCTCATCAATATGACACAGACCGCCGCCATGAACTCGGCGGCCGCAGCCGCCGAAGTGATGATCCGCGGGCTGGCCGGAGTGGAGGATTTGCATAATGCCGCTGTGCAACACGCCAACTTCGTGGTGTTGCGGGCACCGGACGTGCCCTCCATGCTGGTGGAGACCGCTTTCATTTCCAACCCTGAAGAGGAACAGCGCTTGCGCGACCCCGATTTCCGTCAGCTGCTCGCACGCACCATGCACGATGCCGTGGTCGCCCACTTCGTCAAGGCGCCGCCCGCGGATAGCGCCTGGTCGGTAACGCAGCACGTTCTGCGCAAGGAAGAGAATCTGGCGGATGTCGCGCGCCGCTATGGATTGAGCGTGGAAGCGCTGCGACTAGCCAATAATCTCCCGAGAGAGGGGGGGCAGCCCGGCGGGCTTCTGCGCGTACCGGTCATGGGGGCTTGAGGTGAGTCGGAACCTGAGCGCCGGCGCCGTCATGGCCCACGCCCGACCCGCGTGTTACAATCACCCCGCCCGGGAGGGCGGCAGGCGGCGATAGGGGCGGATGCGATGAGGCAAAACACCACCGAGGCGACTCGCCGGGATCAGACCCGGATAGAGGAATGGATCAATAGTCTACTACACGGTGCGGGCGCGGCCGTGGCGCTGTCGGTGTATGTGCTCTGGCTGGTGGGCGCCGGCATTCACAGCACTCGCCTTGCGGTGCTGAGCGTGAGCATCTTCGTGTGCACCATCCTGATCCTCTATCTGGCTTCGACGATCTATCACATCCTCCCTCCGGGGCGAACCAAGAGTATTTTTCAACTGGTGGATCGTTCCGCCATCTATCTGCTGATAGCCGGCACTTACACGCCGGTGACGCTCATGGTCCTGCATGATCCGTGGGGTTGGGTGTTGTTGGCGCTGGAGTGGAGTCTGGCGGCAGGGGGTATCGTGCTGCTGGCGTTCGGCGGAGCGCGTATTCAGTCGATCTCTCTCTGGCTCTATCTTCTGATGGGCTGGTTGGCTATTTTTGCGGCGGTCCCCCTCTATGATGCCGCGCCGGGCTGGTTTTTATGGTGGTTGACGGCAGGCGGGGTGGCTTATACGGTGGGTGTGCTCTTCTTCCTCCTGGATCGTTGGAAATATTTTCATTCCATCTGGCATGTTTTTGTCGTTGCGGGGACGGCCTTGCAATTCTGGGCGATCCTTCAGTACGCTGGCTGATACGCGGCGGGTTCCGTGGCTGGATTTGCGTTTTGGTCGTTGGCCGGATGGATGTGGCGGCATTCCGCAGAATCGGTGGCGTCCGGCTTGGCTTTTGGGCCGGAAAGCGCTTATAATCGGCGCGCCCGCTCCCATCGTCTAGTGGTCCAGGACACCGGCCTCTCACGTCGGTAACAGGGGTTCGAAACCCCTTGGGAGCGCCATTTTCGTTGCCGCTTCAGTTTCCCGACAACCCGCTTCGAAAAAGCCACCCGTTGACGGGTCAGGTCAGGCCCATGTGATGGCGCGTGGCCCGGTCCGACCATTCTTGCCTTGCCAAGCCCGCCGTCGGGCAAGTAACATCCCCAGCAGAAAAGGCATGGGTAAGAGCGGGAGCTGAATCATGTTTCATGGCAGTATGGTGGCATTGGTGACCCCTATGCATGCGGACGGGGTGGTGGATGATGCCGCGCTCCGCGATCTGGTGGAATGGCATATTGCCGAAGGGACGCACGCGCTGGTCGCCGTCGGTACGACGGGGGAGTCCGCCACTCTGGAGATGAAGGAGCACGTGGCGGTCATCCGCGTCGTGGTGGAGCAGGCGAGAGGGCGAATTCCGGTGATCGCCGGGACTGGAGCCAACGCGACGCACGAGGCCATTGCGCTGACCCGTGCGGCCATGGAGGTCAAGGCCGATGCGGCCCTGCTGGTCACGCCCTATTACAACAAACCCACGCAGGAGGGCTTGTTCCAACACTATTCGACCGTTGCCGACCAATGCCATTTCCCCATCATCCTCTATAACGTCCCCGGGCGGACAGCCGGGGACATCTTGCCGGAGACCGTGGCGCGTCTGGCCCCACGGGCCGGTATCGTGGGGATCAAGGAAGCGAGCGGCAAAATTGAGCGGGTCGCCGAGATCCTGGCGCTGTGCGGAGACCAGATGCAAGTGTACAGTGGCGATGACGGTGGTGCCCTGGCGGCAATGGCGCTGGGTGCCCACGGAGTGATCTCGGTTACGGCCAATGCCGCGCCCCGGCTGGTTGCGCAGATGTGCAATCTGGCGCTGGCCGGAGACTTCGCCGCGGCGCGCGCGATCAACACCCAACTGGTTGGATTGCACCGGGACCTTTTTCTGGAATCCAATCCCATCCCCGTCAAATGGGCCCTGCACGAGATGGGCCGCATGGGGCCGAATCTGCGTCTCCCACTCACGCCTTTATCGCCGGTTTATCATGAGCGCCTGCGTGCGAGTTTGCGTCAGGCGCGGTGTATTTAAATCATCTTGCGATCCGTCGCGCTCAGTGGAGTCTTGCATGCGCCGTTACGTAACTCTTGCCGTTGTGGCCAGTCTGGGTTTGGGAGGCTGCTCCTACATTCCCTTTTTTCATTCCAACAACGGTCCGAAATATGACGATGCCAAGGCGATGAAGCCCTTGGCCGTGCCGCCCAACCTGCTGGCGGAAGTGCCGCAACCGGGAGTGACCATACCAGGGGGGGCGGTGACCCCCAGCGAAATCCCCACGGCGAAGACCGCCAGCGGTTATGGGCTGTTCCAGCCACACGAGGCATCGGGCCAGCAACCGCTGGAAGAGAAGACGCTGCCTGGTGTCAGCGCGCAGATTCTGGGCACTGGCGCGGATCTGCGTATGCGCACGACAGCGAAACCCGTGCAGATCTGGGCCGCGCTGAAGGCGGTTTTGGCCGCAGACAAAATACCGGTGGCGCGCTTCTCCCCCGAACAGGGTGAACTGGTGACCCACTGGCGGGACTTCCGCAGCGGTTTGGCTTTTGTGCTGGGCAACACGGTGGCGCCTACCCATCGAGAGAAGTATACCTTCCATCTGAGCTCTGGCGATCACGGGGTGGAATGGCTTTCCATCCAGCAGGAACGTATTTGGAATGACCCGAACGGCAGCAGCGTCACGGATTGGAAGCATGTGCCCGCCGATGCGGATCATAGCCGGCAGATTATGGAGGCGGTGCAAAAGCGTCTGAGCCAGGAATCCGTCCTGGCGGAGATGCCGAAAATCAAAGTCACCCGTTACCGCGATGATCGCGGTCCTTACCTGGTGCTGGATGCCGCGCCCGCCAAGGCGCAGCCAGCGGTGCAGGCGGCCCTGCAGGAACTGGGTTACCCCGTGGACGGTGAAGGGATGGGGGTATGGCGTGTCCAGGTTCAGGAAGGGCGTGCGCAGGCGGCCCGGAAACGGGGTTTCCTAGGTGGTATTCTTCATCGCACTTGGGACAGTATCCAGGCGATCTGGAGCAATCCGCAGAAGCGGAAACCCCTCTCCGTGCAGGTGAAACTGCTGCGGATGAAGAATGACGCGGGGAGTGTGCTGGAGACGGTGCCCGGCGTGGGTAAGGAGGCTTCGAAGTGGTCCGTGGAGATTCTCGACAGGCTCCAGTCGGCGTTGTCTCCAAAGCCGGGGGACAACACATGATCGAGCGCTATACGCGCCCGGAGATGGGGGTTTTGTGGACGCAGGATGCCAAGTATCAAGCGTGGTTGGAGGTGGAAGTCGCGGTTTGCCGGGCGCTGGCGGCGCGAGGGCGGATTCCCGTCGAAGCCCTGACCGAGATCGAAGCGAAGGTCGCCTTCGATGGCGCCCGCATCGAGGAGATCGAGCGGGAAGTCAAACACGATGTCATCGCCTTCCTGACGTCGGTGTCCGAGCATGTGGGGCCGTCCAGCCGCTTCATCCATGTGGGTCTGACCTCTTCGGATGTGGTGGATACGGGTTTTGCGCTGCAACTGAAGCGTTCCGGCGCGCTCTTGCTGACGGGTATGGATCGCCTTTATCAGGCGCTGGCGCGGTTGGCGTGGAAGCACAAGGATACGCCGATGATCGGTCGCTCCCACGGCATCCACGCCGAGCCCATCACCTTCGGCCTGAAGGTGGCGGTCTGGTGCGCCGAGGCACAGCGCAACCGGCAGCGCCTGGTACAGGCCATCGCTGCCGTGTCGGTGGGCATGTTATCGGGCGCTGTGGGCACTTTCGCCAACATCGATCCCGATGTTGAAGAGGCCGTCTGCGCGGAATTGGGATTGACCCCGGAACTGGCCGGAACCCAGGTGATCTCGCGGGATCGCCACGCTGAGTTTTTTGGCACGCTGGCGGTGATTGCGGGCTCCATAGAGAAGATCGCGGTGGAGATTCGCCATTTGCAACGGACCGAGGTGTTGGAGGCCGAGGAACCCTTCACGGCGGGGCAGAAGGGCAGTTCCGCCATGCCGCATAAGCGTAATCCCATCCTCTCCGAGAATCTGACGGGGCTGGCTCGCCTGCTTCGTGGTTATGCGGCCATGGCCCTGGAAGATATCGCCCTTTGGCATGAGCGCGATATCTCGCATTCCAGTGTGGAGCGGGTGATCGGTCCGGACGCTTGTATCGTCATGGATTTCATGCTCCATCGGGCGAGTGGCCTGCTGGAGCGGCTGGTGGTTTATCCCCAGCGGATGCTGCGGAACCTGCACCAGATGCACGGCCTGATTTTCTCGCAGCGGGTGCTGCTGGCGCTCACCGAAAAAGGCATGCTGCGTGAAGACGCTTACCGGGTGGTGCAGCGTAACGCCATGCAGGTCTGGGAGGTGGGGGCGGATTTTCAGTCGCTGCTGGCCGCAGACCCGCAGATTCAGCCCTATTTGAATGCGCAGGAACTGGCGGCCCTGTTTGACTTGGCCTACCACGTCCGCAATATTGACGCCATATTCGCCCGGGTCTTCCCGGAAGGACAGCCCCGATGAGCGAGCGCAGCGCCCTTTACGAAGGCAAGGCCAAGATCGTCTATGGCAGCGAATCTCCCGACGAACTGATCCTCCATTTCAAGGATGACACCTCGGCCTTTGATGGCGAAAAGGTGGAGCAGCTTGCGCATAAGGGCGAGATCAACAACGCCTTCAACGCCTTCATCATGGAGTATTTGCAGCGTGAGGGGGTGCCGACGCATTTCATTCGCCGTCTCAATGCGCGAGAGAGCCTGGTCCGGCACCTGGAAATGATCCCGGTGGAGTGCGTGGTGCGCAACCGTGCGGCGGGTTCTTTGTCGAGGCGCCTCGGTGTTGAGGAAGGCAAGATTTTGCAGCCGCCGACGCTGGAGTTTTTTTTGAAGAATGACGCTTTGCACGACCCCATGATCAACACTTCCCACATTCGTACCTTCGGTTGGGCAACGGCGGAAGAGGTGGAGGCCATGCGGTGCTGGACCCTGCGCGTCAATACGCTGTTGTCGGCCTTGTTTGCCAAGGCGGGATTGATTCTGGTGGATTTCAAGCTGGAGTTCGGGCGCTTTGACGGCGAACTGTATCTCGGCGACGAATTCAGCCCGGATGGCTGCCGTCTTTGGGATGCCCAGAGTCTGGAAAAGATGGACAAGGATCGTTTCCGCCGCGATCTGGGCGGGGTGGTTGACGCATACAGGGAAGTCGCGCGCCGCTTGGGTGTGCCGCTCGCGTTGGAATCATGAAGCCGTGCTCTTTCCCGGCGGGATGGCTTTAGGGGTTGTCTCGCCGCGTTTCTTGAATGAGGGATCACTCCATGCTGCTGCTTCGCGGCTCTGCGGCGTTGTCCGCTTTTCGTTTGCAACACCTTGTGGATACCCTGGTTGCGGGGGGCTTTCCCGTCCAGGGCGTGATCGCTCAGTATGTCCATCTGATCGACCTCGGAGCGCCCTTGACCGCGGCAGAGATGGAGGTGCTGGCGGCTCTATTGCGTTACGGGGAGCCTTTGGATGGTGCGGGCGATGGGGCGCAGGAACTCTGTGTGGTGCCTCGCCTCGGGACGATTTCACCGTGGTCGAGCAAGGCGACGAACATCGCCGAGCACTGCGCGTTGACCGCGGTGCGGCGTGTGGAGCGGGGTATTTCCTACCGCCTGATGCAGTCCGGCGATGCGGTATTCAGTGCGGCAGAACTGCGGGCGATGGGCCGATTCTTACATGATCCCATGACTGAATCCGTTTTGCTCGACTGGGCGGCGGCGGAGGCGCTTTTTGCACGTCCGGCGCCCGCGCCGTTGCAGCGCATCTCCTTGCAAAAGGATGGTCTCGCCGCCTTGCGCGCCGCCAATGCACGCATGGGACTGGTGCTGGCTCCCGCTGAACTGGAGTATCTGCATGGGTATTTCGCGGGCCTGGGCCGCGATCCTAGCGATGCCGAGCTGATGATGTTCGCGCAGGCGAATTCCGAACACTGTCGGCATAAGATATTCAATGCCCACTTCCGGTTGGAGGGCCACGATCAGCCGCTCAGCCTGTTCGCCATGATCCGCGAAACCCACCGCCTGCATCCGCAGGGGACGTTATCCGCCTATCAGGACAATGCGGCGGTGATGGCGGGGAGAGGCTTGAGTCAACCGTTCGCGGCAGCAGCGACGGGAGAATATACCGTATCAGAGGAGCGTACCGCGATTCTGATGAAGGTGGAGACGCATAACCATCCAACGGCCATTTCTCCTTTCCCGGGAGCGGCGACGGGGAGCGGCGGAGAGATCCGTGATGAGGGTGCCACGGGACGGGGTGGCAAGCCCAAGGCCGGGTTGACCGGTTTTTCTGTGTCGCATCTACGGATTCCCGGTTATATCCAGTCATGGGAGTCGAATCCTTACGGAAAACCGGCGCGTATCCGTTCGGCGCTGGACATCATGCGCGACGGCCCCCTGGGCGCCGCGGCCTTCAACAACGAATTTGGCCGCCCGGCCATTGCCGGTTATTTCCGGGTCTTCGAAGGTGATCAGGACGGGCTGCACCGCGGCTACCACAAACCCATCATGCTGGCCGGCGGTCTGGGTCAGATTCGTCCCTTGCTGGTGGAGAAGAAAGCCCTGCCGGAAGGTGCCAAGGTGCTGGTCATCGGCGGTCCGGCCATGCTCATCGGCCTGGGCGGTGGCGCCGCTTCCAGCGTGGCCAGCGGGGCCGGGGATGAACAACTGGATTTTGCCTCGGTGCAGCGCGGCAACCCGGAGATGCAGCGCCGGGCCCAGGAAGTGATCGAGCGTTGTATCGCTCTGGGAGAGGATTCCCCCATTTTGTCCATCCATGACGTGGGGGCGGGCGGACTCTCCAACGCCATTCCCGAATTGCTGCACGATGGCGGTCGGGGCGGACGTTTGCAGTTGCGCGCGGTACCCAATGAAGAACCAGCCATGTCCCCCATGCAAATCTGGAGTAATGAGGCGCAGGAGCGTTACGTGCTGGCCGTGGCGGCAGCAGACTTGCCACGTTTCACGGAGATCTGCGCCCGCGAGCGCTGCCCCTGCGCGGTCCTGGGAGAGGCCACGGCGGAGGATGCCCTGATTCTGGAAGATTCCCTGTTCCATGACCGGCCGGTGGATATGGCGCTCAGCGCCTTGCTGGGCTGCCCGCCGCGCATGGAACGGGACAGTCGGCATGCACAGCCCGACTTGCGGCCTCTGAACCTGTCCGGTGTCGACCTGCGCGCTGCCGCCTATGCCGTCCTGCGTCATCCCTCGGTGGCCAGCAAGGAGTTTCTCATCACCATCGGTGACCGCAGTGTCGGCGGCCTGGTTCACCGCGACCAGATGGTGGGGCCGTGGCAGGTGCCGGTGGCCGACTGCGGCGTTACCGCCGCGGATTTCTGGAATCATCACGGCGAGGCCATGGCCATCGGCGAGCGTGCCCCGGTGGCGGTGTTGAATCCCGCGGCCAGCGCCCGACTGGCCATTGCCGAGGCCCTCACCAATCTTTTTGCCGCCGACATAGCCGCGCTGGGGGATATCAAGCTCTCGGCCAACTGGATGGCGGCGGCGGACCATCCGGGAGAGGATGCGGCGCTCTATGACGCGGTACGCGCGGTGGCCTTGGAACTCTGTCCGGCGCTGGATCTTGCCATCCCGGTAGGCAAAGATTCCCTCTCCATGCGCACTACCTGGCGGGAAGGAGATGTGGAAAAGGCCGTCGTATCGCCCCTGTCGGTGATCATCTCGGCCTTCGCGCCCGTGGCGGATTTGCGGAAGAGCTGGACCCCCCAGTGGTCTGCCCAACCCGATACCGATCTTTGGCTGGTGGACTTGGGGTGTGGCCGGCTCGGCGCTTCCATTCTGGCCCAGACTTTGGGGCAGATGGGCGACAGTGCGCCCGATCTGGATACTCCGGGGTTGTTGCGCGGCCTGTTTTCCGCATTGCGGGCTTTGCGCAGGCAGGAACTGGTGTTGGCCTACCATGACCGCGCCGATGGTGGTCTCTGGACGACCCTCTGCGAAATGTCTTTCGCCAGCCGTTGCGGGGCGGACATCGGGTTGCCGGCGGGCGAAGAGGTCTGGTCTTCTCTCTTCGCCGAGGAGCCGGGAGTGGTCATTCAGACCCCGGCGGCCCGGCGTGAACGGATCGCGCAGATTTTTGCCGACGCCGGCCTTGACGGAAGGGCTCAGGTCATTGGTCAGGTAAAGACCGACCACTGGCGTTTGCAAGTGCGGCAGGACGGCCAATCCGTCCTGAACGAAGCCGTCGCTGACCTGCTGCGTACCTGGGCGGAGACCAGTAACCGGATGCAGGCCCTGCGCGATGATCCGTTGTGCGCCCAAGAGGCTTTTGCCATGGTGGCCAGCGAGGATGCGCCACTGTTCTCCCATCTGTCCTTTACCCCGCAGATGCCGATGATTCAGACCGGGGCCAGGCCCCGCGTGGCGATCCTCCGGGAGCAGGGCGTCAATGGTCAGATCGAGATGGCGGCGGCTTTCTATCGTGCCGGTTTCACCGCCGTGGACGTGCATATGAGCGACCTTGCGACTGGCCGTCATCGTTTGGCGGATTTTCAGGCCATGGCCGCTTGCGGCGGCTTCTCCTACGGAGACGTGCTGGGTGCCGGTGCGGGCTGGGCCAAATCGATCCTTTTCCATGAACGTCTGCGGGATGATTTTGCCGCCTTTTTCGCCGATACCGCACGCTTGGCCCTGGGCGTTTGCAATGGCTGTCAGATGCTCGCGGAACTGCGGGACATCATCCCCGGCGCGGCGCACTGGCCGCGCTTCGCGCGCAATCGCTCGGAGCAGTTCGAAGCGCGGCTGGCCATGGTCGAAGTCGTGGATTCGCCGTCGCTGTGGTTCGCGGGTATGGCGGGCACTTGCGCGCCCATCGTTATCGCCCACGGCGAAGGGTGGGCGCGCTTCGCCGGGGATCAGCCGGCCGTGGCGCCCGTTACCATGCGCTTTGTGGATGCCCAGGGACGACCGGCAGTGCGGTATCCAGCCAACCCCAACGGCTCCCCCCAGGGCGTTACCGGCCTCTGCAATGACGATGGCCGGATCTCCATCCTCATGCCGCATCCGGAGCGGGCCGTGCGCAGTTTACAGATGAGCTGGCGACCACCGGAGTGGGGTGAGGCTACGCCATGGATGCAGATTTTTGTGAACGCACGGCGGGCATTGGGGTAACGCCCGGTGCGGCCTGACGGTATCGAAAAAACAATAAGGCGCGCCTCAGCGAAATACCCCATCAGGTGGAAAACGGGGAAACGGTGGTTATCACGCGCCATGGGGCGGCCTGTAGCTCGCAGTGTTTTCGGCATCCGCAATGCCTTGTGGCCCATGGTGACCGTCTTTATTGAATCTGGGATCGATGGCCACCATGTTGCATCGCGCATTGATGCGCGATCAGCACGTGAGTGGCGTGTCTTTGCCGAGAAAAGTCAATTTGGCAAGAAAAACGGCTCAGGTTGATATCCTGGGTCATTGTTTTATTTGGTGGTGGATGGTTGACGGAGGCAGGGTGGGCTCGATGCTCCAGCGGCGGATTTCGCTCTCGCCGCTGCCGGCGCCGCCGGTGAACAGCGGCGAGCCGTTGAAGACGATGGCAGTGCGCGAGCCGGGCTTGTCCCGGTCGCCGGCCTGGTAGTCCTGGAACTTGCTCATCATGTAGAGCAGGAATAGCAGGGCGCCGTCGTTGATGCGCGGCAGCTTGCCGTTGTATCCGCGGAAGTTGGGCCAGCGGTCGATGGTCTTTTTCTCGGCCTTCCAGTCCACGCCGAAGGGTGGGTTGGCCAGCAGGTAGTCGAAGCGCTGGCTCGGAAACGGGTCGTCGGTGAGCGTGTTGCCCAACACCACCTGGCCATCCTTGTGGCCCTTGATCAAGAGGTCGGAGGCGGCCACGGCGTAGGAGCGCGGGTTGTAGTCCTGCCCGAACACTTTGACCGTGGCCTGCTCGTTGTGGGCGCGGATCCAGTTCTGCGCCTCGGCCAGCATGCCGCCGGCAGGGTCGCAGATGGTGACGATGACCCCGGCTTGTGTGAGCATGTTGGTATCGGGCTCCAGCAACAGGTTGACCATAAGCCGGATGACTTCGCGCGGGGTGAAGTGATCGCCCGCCGTTTCGTTGGCGGCTTCGTTGAAGCGCCGGATCAGGTCCTCGAAGACCAGACCCATGGTGATGTTGTCGACCCTGCGGGGGTGCAGGTCGATTTCCGCGAACTGCGCGACTACCTGATACAGGCGGTTGGACTCTTCGAGCTTCTCGATCTCCTTGTCGAACTCGAAGCGCTCGAAGATCTTGCGGATGTTCTCGGAGAAGCCGGCGATGTAGTCGGCCAGATGGCGACCGATGTTGTCCGTGGCGCTACGCACAGCTCTACCGGGGCGAATTGAACGACGATCTTGGCGACGGCGTCGTCAGCGCGCTACTGGAGCGCCGCGCCCCGATGCTGCTTCGGCTGGCGATGCTGATGGCGCTGACCGATCTGCAGACCCGGATCGACGCCGAACACATCGATACGGCGATGGCATGGATTCGGCACGCCACGGCATCCGTTCGGTTCGTGTTCGTCAGCGCCGCCGAGAAAACGAAGCAGGCGCAGGTGCTGGAGCTATCGAACCGCTGGCCTTCCTGCGCGAGCGCGGCCAAGCCACGCGCAGCCAGATCAGCGCGGAGTGCTTCCGGGGCAAGGTGCCCAAGGCGCGAATCGACGCCAGCCTGGAGCACCTGCTGGTCAGCACACCACCCAAGATCACCGTGCAATGGGGCGAACGTGCCGACGGTGCGCCGGGCGCGCCGCTGCGGGTGTACCGGCTGGCGGCGGGGTAGCGCGGGGGGATTTTTCGCTGATTTCGCCTGGGCGGATCAGCCGCAAGTAATTGTCATGGCACTAATTTCGATAATTTCGCGACGGTCAGTCGCCGTCCAGTCTCGCCGGCGGGGATGTGCCCTTCACCTTCAGATGTCGACATGAGTAGCGTTGCGCACCCCAAGAAACGGCGAAGGTTTCTGATACCTCGTACCAGCTTCCGCCAGGGTGGCCACCGCCGTGGTTCTCCCCCATGCAGGAGCACTCGCAATGGAAGCCCTCCGCGTTCCAGCAGGCCGGAGCACATTTCTGGTGCTCCCGGTACAACTGAATCACATAGACCTTATGTCTTGGAGCCAGTCAGTATGTACTGGTACCCTTCGGCTGATCCCCGGAGCGAGGCAAGATAGATTGTTAGTAGGCCAAGGAATTGATCCTGTCCGACAGATTAATCACTTGCCTCAACTTTGCCACCCAGTTCGGACGGTATCCGAGGCCTGCATTGCGCATGAGCCTGCACAGATAAGGATGAACCGGCATGGTCCGTAGATCGCCATTATGCTAGGCAAGGAGGCTTATGATGATGGATCCCGTTTCCTGTGTTGGTATTGACGTAGCCAAAGCTAAATTCGATGTTGCCCTGCTGAAACCCCATGGTAAATATCGCAGCAAGGTCTTTCCCAATAATTCTGAGGGGTTCCGGCAATTCCGGGATTGGTTGGAGAAGCAGGAGGCCCTCAAGGCTCACATCTGCATGGAAACGACTGGCGCCTATGGCCGAAGCCTGGCGCGCTTTCTGGCGCAACAACAGTTACTGATCAGTGTGATGAATCCTGCCTTGATTCACGCCTTTGGTAAAACCGAGCTGTCCCGGGCCAAAACAGACAAAGCGGACGCCCGGCTCATTGCCCGCTATTGCCAGATGCACAGACCTGCCCCATGGGTACCGCCGACAGAAGCAATCGTTACCCTCCAGGCTTTGGTACAGCGTCTGGATGATCTTCTGGGTATGCAGAACATGGAAAACAATCGCCTCGAAATGGCAGAGCCTGCCGCTCGCGCGTCCATTGAAGCCCTTTTGCTCACCATCCATCAGCAAATTGATACCGTCCGCAGACAAATCCAGGATCATATGGACCATCACCCGGACCTGAAATCCCAAAAGGCGCTCCTGCTGAGTATTCCCGGCATCGGCGAGGCCACCGCAGCCATGCTGCTGGCTTTCCTCAGTCCGCTCACGCGCTTTCATTCCGCTAAACAGGTCGTCGCCTATGCGGGACTCAACCCGCGTATTCGTGAGTCGGGCCAGTGGGCCGGTAAAAGCCATATTGCCAAGGCAGGCAATGTTCTTCTACGCAAGGCGCTGTACCTGCCAGCCGTAGTAGCCAAACGGTACAATCCAGTGATCGCCGCCTTTTGCGACCGGTTGCTGGCACGGGGTAAATGCCCTATGCAGGTCATTGTGGCTGCCATGCGCAGGCTGCTGCATATCGCCTTCGGTGTGCTCAAATCGGGGCAACCATTCAATCCCAATCATGCCCTTGCATAAACCGGTTCAAGACGGTATCTGTCGGTTTGATTCGGCCAGTAGGCGTAGAACGATTCATATGTCCAACGGCCAAAAAGCAGAGCCCCCATATTGGCGAACGCTTCGCCGGCTTCCGCTTGCTGCATGGCGGCATAGGGCGCTCCCCAGCCACCGTGCCTGAAACCGTCGCGCGGGTCTTCCTCTGGACGGGCCGGTGACTGCATCACACCGTCAAGCGTCACGTTTGTGATGACTTTGATTTTTCCCATGCTGATCAATCCGTACCCTAAATATCCAACATAGCATAGCGGGCGGCGGGGTGCTGGAAATAGCGGCGACCTTGTGCGGCATTTGCCGTCCTTTCATCGTCAACTTGCGCGCATCGATCCTTTAGAGTCTTTAATTAAACCCATGTGGCTCTAACGAATGTTAAACCGCCAGCATCTCAGCCGCGGCGCGGTGCGGTGCGACGAAAGCACACTGTTTTTCACTGCCCGCGTTGATGGGGTTGTTTTAATCGTTAGGCATTGCTAATTAAAAACCGGGCGCATAAATGAGCGCTCAAAACTCAGAAAGCATCGTGTTTTTTGGTAATAACGCATAGCTGCTTGACAGTCGGGATCGTCAGCAGCGGCGGCACGGTATGTTTCGTAGGCGGCTAGGGATGGAAAAGAGAACATGGCGACTGCAATGTTATTTGGGCCTTCGTGTGGCAGGAAATACCCATGGTGGTTGCCGCCAAATTTTTCGACCAAGGGGATCCACATTTTTCCATAGGTTTCGAATTCCTTCAGTTTGAAGGGGTCGATAACGTATCGCAGATAGCAAGTGATCATAGATACTTCCTCCTAAGCAGCAAATTCTTTGGCGTTACACAATCGATAATGCTAACGTGCAGCTTGAGGGGCCGGCCATGCAGGATTCGACCAAAGCCCAAGTATTGACATGAAGTATAGCCCCAAACACCGGCACTGTGGGCCACTCCCCTTGAATGCCTCGTCAGGGTTTGAGGTAGATTTCCTTACGATGCCCCACGCGGATAACGTCAATAGCAAGCTCCTGCGCGATAACAGTATACACGATGCGATAATCACCCACACGGATGCGATACGTATGCGCTGAACCCATGAGTTTTTTAACGCCGGTAGGATAGGGATTGCTGGATAAGGCTTCGACGGCTGCCAAAACTTTAGGAATGACAGTACGGCCAGGGATTTGAGTTCTTTCTGCGCGGAACGCTTCCAGACAAGGTTATAGGAAACCATCGCGCTTTAATGCTGCTTTGAAATCTTCATGGGAGATGGCCGGCTCTTCACGCCGATCCGCCACCGCCGCCAGATCTTCAATGTCTTCTAACAATGCCTGAAAATCGGCCATCGCAATGACCACAGCCATCTTCTCCCCCCTGTCGTTGGTCAGGTATTGCGGCTTGATCTCTTCCAGGCTAATCATGCGTGCCTACCTCCATCCTCAGTGCGGACTTAAAAGATTAACACAAAAAGAAAGCAAACCTTAACGAATAGCTACATCTATGAAATCGTTGCCTTCAAGCCCCTGTGACCTCGTCTATCCACTTGAGATAGCCGCTAAAGCCAGCCGTGATCGGTAATTGCACAATCTCTGGCGTTTCATAGGCATGATTTTTCCGTATGAAATCTTCAAGCTCCTGGTATTGTGATTGGCGTGCCTTAATAAATAGCAGGCACTCGGGATCACTGCGCACTTCGCCTTTCCACATGTAATAGCTTTGAATCTGCTGTACTTGCACACACGCTGCAAGCCTCTCGGCCACTACCTTTTTGGCCAACCCCTCTGCTTGTTCCGCGGATGCAGTGGTGGTCAAGACGACGCAGTATGCGGTATCGGAACTCATGGAGCACTCCTTACGAGAACAGAACGCTCTGATCCAGCAGAACGATTTCTTCCTCACTTTTAGCCACGAACCGCTGCCTCGATCACGGCGATATCAATTTTTTTCATCGTCATCATTGCATCGAACGCCCGCTTGGCGGCGGAGCGATCGGGGCTGGTATACGCCCTGGTCAACGCGATCGGCGTAATTTGCCAGGAAACACCCCACTGGTCTTTGCACCAACCGCACTCGCTCTCTTGGCCGCCGTTGCCGACGATTGCGTTCCAATAACGATCGGTCTCGGCCTGATCTTCCGTGGCAACTTGGAACGAGAACGCTTCATTGTGCTTGAACGCGGGCCCACCGTTCAGCCCCAGGCAGGGAATACCCATCACGGTGAACTCGACTGTCAATACGTCCCCTTGCTTGCCCGACGGAAAGTCGCCCGGTGCGCGATGCACCGCGCCGACGGACGAATCGGGAAAGGTCTTGGCGTAGAATCGCGCCGCCTCCTCCGCATCACGTTCGTACCAAAGGCAAATCGTGTTCTTTGCGATCTTCGTCATGATGGGCCTCCATCGTCATTAGAAATAGAGTCTGATCCGTTCCCGGATGAAGTCAACGATTTCCCTTGGCGATCTACCGCGCCGTCCCAGATGCGCCACGCCTCATATCCGGTTTTTGTTCATCGCCCCGCAGCTTTGGATTCAGCTTCCTTCAGACCCTGCCTCGCGACAGCGTTCTTGCCGTTCTCCTAGCCTTCGGCTCTGTCCGCCATTGACAGGACACCTCACACATCACTCTTCCGTGACAAACCCCCACCGATTCCGATTCAAACTCGGCCCGCAATTCCACTCTACCACGCGCGAGCATCACCATCTTGACCAAAGCGCCAGTCGGCAATTTAAAATGGATACCAGCATAGACGCTACAAGAGAGGCTGATGCACTCGTAGCGTGTGGCAGCCCCGTTACTTGAAATCGTTATATGCAGAGGTTGGAAAAAATTAAATTAGATATCGGAGGCGATTAGACGAAGCGACCACCGCCGTCGATGTGGAGGACTTCGGCATTCATATAGCCGTTACTGAGCAGGAAGGTGATCGCCTCTCCAACTTCATCCGCACGCCCGGCTCGACCGACCGGCAATTGCTCCGCCGCTTGTGCGAATATCGCCGCCCGACCTTCGGGGCCGAAAACATCGAACAACGACGTATCAATGAGGCCTGGTGCGATGACATTGACGCGAATGGGCTTTAGTTCGAGAGCGAGTGAGCGCGCGAGTGCTTCTATACCACGAACTGCCGCCGCTGTGATCGAGGCCCCATTGGCCGGGGGACGATCCGAAAACTGTCCGCCCATTAACACGATTGACCCGGTTGGCGGCATTGAGGGTAACGCGGCCTTGATGGCATAAACAGCCCCGGCGATACGTTGTTGGATCTCGACAAGCAATTGATCCGGATCGGAATCGGCCAGTTTACCCACGTGCAAGCCACCGGCAGTAATCACAAGGTGATCTACCCGCGTCATACCGTTAAATACAGCCTCGACACTTTCTCGTTCTGCAATATCGGCGATTGCCGTTTGCGCCCCTCCGATTGTGCGGGCAGCAGCTTCAAGCTTTGCCGGCGTTCGGCCTATAAGGGTGACAATTGCTCCTTTGGCTTTTGCAGCCGCCGCCGTTGCCAGGCCAATACCGGAGCTTCCGCCGAATACAACGACATGTGCTCCGTTAAGGGGTGTTTGCGTGCTGATGTCCATGTGGTTTCCTTGATGGGCGAGTGCGACAGAGAAGACATTACGCTATTCCAAATTACCACTGAATATGGAATTATTGAATATAACTTATTCCATAAGGGAATGACTTGGACTCACTTCAATCCATGCGACTCTTCACGCGCGCCGTCGAGTTAGGCAGCTTTTCAGCAGTCGCCCGAGAGGAAAACACCAGCCAGCCCACGGTGAGCAAGATGATTGCTGCGCTGGAGCGATACTTGAAGGTTCGATTGCTAGAAAGAACAACCACCAGTTTGACGCTCACAGAGGAAGGCAAACGGTTTTACGAACGAAGTAAGCGGATAGTTGAGGAATATGCCGATGCCGTGACGGATGCCCGAGGGCAAACGCACATGGTTGTCGGTGCATTGCGGATAAACGCGCCCGTGGGCCTGGGTGAGTTACGTCTGAACGCGTTAATTCTCGAATTTCTGGCGAAATACCGCGAGATCGAAATCGAATTGATTCTGAATGATCGCGTGATTGACCTCGTTGAGGAAGGCGTTGACATGGCCATACGGCTGGGAGATGAACTCCCACCCAATGTCATTGCCCGCAATATTGCGTTTTCGCCACGCGTACTGGTTGCAACGAGAGAGTATGTCGAACGCGCCCCCAAGATCAACAAACCTGAGGACTTAGCACAGCACGAGTATTTTCGCTTTGCTGGGTTAACCTTCGGAAACCGATTGGAATTTTCCAACAATACCGAGAACGTCATTGTCCTGACCAAGGGACGCTTTCGCGTGAACAGCTCGCTCGCTTTGCGCGAGTGTTTTCTTGAGGGTAAAGGATTGGGTAGTGCTCCCGCTTGGCTGGTCCAGGATCTGATCGACACGGGAGATCTGATTCGATTACTCCCAAACTGGGAAATGCTGCCTCAGCAGATGTAATGGATGCCTCCCCCTACACAGGACCGGCAGCGGGGAGTTTCTTGAGAGAGTCCTCGCTTG
>NZ_WNJL01000051.1 GCF_010378095.1 Acidithiobacillus ferrianus
GGACATGGACTTGCAAGCCTTCTTTGACCGGGTCAACCATGACCGGCTGATGGCGCGACTGAAGAGCCGTTGCCTTGATACCGGCCTGCTGCGCCTGGTCAATCGCTTCCTGAAGGCGGGCGTGAGCGTCGGTGGACACATTGAGCCGACGACGATGGGCGTGCCGCAAGGTGGCGTCATCAGTCCCCTACTGGCCAACCTGTTTCTGCACTACGTCTTTGACAAGTGGATGCAGCGTGAGCATGCCGACGTGCCATTTGAACGGTACGCCGATGATGCTGTCTGCCACTGTCACAGCCAATCGCAGGCCCAAGCGCTGATGGGGGACTTGGGGCGGCGATTTGCGCAATGCGGACTGGAGCTGCATCCGTTGAAGACCCGAGTGGTTTACTGTAAGGATGCAGATCGGAGAGGGAGTTACGCCGACACGAGTTTCGACTTTCTGGGCTTTACGTTTAGGCCACGGCTGTCGAAGAACCGATGGGGCAAGACCTTTGTCAATTTCAGTCCGGCGATCAGCGCCAAGGCAGGGAAAGCGATACGTCAGGAGATCAGAAGCTGGAATCTGCAAAACCGCAGCGACAAGTCTCTAACCGATCTGGCGCATATGTTCAATGCCAAGATTCGAGGGTGGGTGAATTATTATGGTGCGTTCTACAAGTCCGCGCTCTATCCCACGCTCCGGCAAATTGATCGCAAACTCGTACTGTGGCTTACCCGCAAGCATAAACGTCTCCGAGGGCATCGCCGACGAGCCAGTCACTGGCTGGAACGCGTGACACGCAAGGAAACACGTCTGTTTGCGCACTGGGTGTTATTGTGGGGGCAGGCTTCAATGGGAAGAGCCGGATGAGCGGAGACGTTCACGTCCGGTTCCGTGAGCGCCTCGGGGGGAGGTTCCCTGGGGCGACTCGACGCAATATTCTGGTCCGAAGCAAACGTGCGGGAGAGCGGGTGATGGGCAGCGTGACACGCTACGTCAGCGACACACTGAGGTTCACAGTGAATCCGCTGAAAAGCGCGGTGGACAGGCCCAAGCACCGCAAGTTTCTGGGCTTCACGGTCAGCCGCAACGGAGCTAGGCTGAAGGTGGCCGACAAGGCCATCGCAAAGCTGAAGGACCGGGTGCGGGAACTGACCCGTCGTACGCGAGGCAACAACATTGGCGTTATCGTGGCAGAGCTGAGGAAAGCCCTGCTTGGTTGGAAAGCGTACTTCGGCATCGCCGAAGTGCTGAGCCCTCTGCGCGATATCGACAAGTGGGTACGACGCAAGTTACGTTGCTATCTCTGGAAACAATGGGGATCGGCCGGTTACCGGCAACTGCGCAAGCGTGGCGTGTCTGTGCGCGAAGCGTGGAATACCAGTAAGTCGGCTCACGGTCCATGGCGGCTGTCGAAGACACCGGCATTGACTATTGCGTTACCATGGCGCTACTTCAATGACTTGGGACTACCCAGCCTTGCGCCGCGGTAGGAATTTACTTCATCGAACCGCCGGATACGTGACCCGTATGTCCGGTGGTGTGGGAGGGGGGGAACCGTGAGGCTTCTCCCTATCCCGATTTAGAACTTCCCCCCGTGCCTTTTGCTATGATGTCAGTAAGGAGATAAAGCCATGAGTTCAACTTACACTGCCGTAATTAAACAAGACGCTGATTGGTGGATTGGCTGGATTGAAGAAGTACCCGGCGTTAATTGCCAAGAATCGTCGCGTGAGAAATTATTAAAGTCACTTCGAGAAACGCTGGCCGAGGCAATCGAATTAAATCGAGCCGATGCGCTGGAAGCTGTCGGTAGTGGCTTTGAAGAGCTATCTATCGCCGTATGAAACGGCGAGATTTACTGTTACATCTCACTGCACATGGTTGCGCATTGCTCCGCGAAGGCGGCAGCCACTCTTGGTGGCGTCATTCAAGCACAAACAGGCGAAGCGCCGTCCCAAGACACAACGAAATCAATAATCACTTGGCAGTTAAAATCTGCCGTGACCTTGGCATACCAGAACCAAAGAAGTTCTAACCTTACGTTCGAGAGGGACGGCGCAAAAGTGCGCCGCCCCTCAACTTCACATGTGCGTCGGGCATGGCGCGTTACTTTGCAGGTGAGAGTCCTGTGGCCAGGTATACGCAGAGCCGAAGGCAAGGAGAAGGGCAAGGGCGTCGTTGCGAGGCGGGGTCTGGAGGAAGCCCAATCCGAAGCTGCGGGGCGATGAACAAAAACCGGATATGAGGCGTGATGCACCCGGGACGAGCGGGCATGTGACCGCGAAGTCCTCCATCTGCGCAGGGGAGCATTTTGTAAATCCGGCGTCTATGCAGTGAAGGTAACGTGTCTTACCCCGGGAGGTCTCCCTGGGGCCGTGTATGGTCCCGTACGCACGGTGGTGTGGTGACAAAAGGCACACAGTGACATAAACTTTTTTCATGAAACCATTGCGCTGGAGTTCGGAGAAGAACGAGGCCGTCAAAGCAGAGCGGGGTATTTCGTTTGAGAGTATTGTTGTCTCAATCGAAGCCGGCGGGTTGCTGGACATCTTGGTTCACCCGAACCAGGCGAAATACCCCAGGCAGCGCGTTCTCGTAGTCGCGTGCGACAACTACGTCTATTTGGTGCCGTTTGCCGAAGAGGAAGACTATTTCTTTCTCAAGACCGTAATACCGAACCGCAAGGCAACCAGGGACTATTTGAATCAAGGTGAAACAGATGCCGAAAATTGATGCCTACGAAGATGAAGTTCTCACTGCCTTTGAGAAAGGCCAACTGAAGTCTGTTGCCACGAAAGCCGAGCTAGCGAAATTCAAGGCAGCAGCGCGCGCTACGGCTATTAAGGATCGCCGGGTCAACATCCGCCTGTCTTCTGGCGATTTGAGCGACATTCAAGTTAAGGCGCTTGAGGAAGGTATGCCGTACCAAACGCTTATCGCCAGCGTTCTTCACAAGTACGTTACAGGCCGTCTGGCCGAGCCGCGCACAACCCAGCAATCAAGCCGCCCCGCGACAAAACGCCGTGCTACTTCTGGCAGTTGAATGTCGCTGTGGCGTCGACGCCTAACCCTTGGCGCATGACCCATAAAAAACCGGCCCCGAAGGGCCGGCTTTCTGACGCTACAGACGTCGGGGAGTAAAGCTTAGAAGCCGCCCATGCCGCCCATGCCGCCCATGCCACCACCCATGTCGCCCATGTCGCCGCCGGACTTCTCATCCTTCTTCGGCAGTTCGGTGATCATGGCTTCCGTGGTGATCATCAGGCCGGCAATACTGGAGGCCTTCTGCAACGCGGTACGGGTGACCTTGGTCGGGTCGATGACGCCCATCTCGAACATGTCGCCATATTCGTCGGTGGCGGCGTTGTAGCCGTAGCCGTTTTTACCGTCGACGACCTTGTTCAGCACTACGCTGCCTTCACCGCCAGCATTGGCGACGATCTGACGCAATGGCTCTTCGATGGCGCGACGGATGATGGCAACACCCATGTCCTGGTCGTGGTTGGCGGTCTTGAAGCCTTCCAGTGCATGACGGGCGCGGACCAGCGCCACACCGCCGCCGGGGACGATGCCTTCTTCGACGGCCGCACGGGTGGCATGCAGGGCGTCTTCGACACGGGCCTTCTTTTCCTTCATTTCCATCTCGGAACCCGCGCCCACTTTGATGACGGCAACGCCACCGGCCAGCTTGGCCACGCGCTCCTGGAGCTTCTCGCGATCGTAGTCGGAGCTGGCGTCTTCCATCTGACGGCGGATCTGCTCGACACGGGCCTTGATCTCGCTCTGCTGGCCACCGCCATCGATCATGGTGGTGTTTTCCTTGTCGATGATCACTTTCTTGGCCTGGCCGAGGTCGGCGAGGGTGGTGCTTTCCAGCTTCATGCCGATTTCTTCGGAAACCACGCGGCCGCCGGTCAGAATGGCCATGTCTTCGAGCATCGCCTTGCGACGGTCACCGAAACCAGGGGCTTTGACCGCGGCCACCTTGATGATGCCGCGCATGGTGTTGACGACCAAAGTGGCCAACGCTTCGCCTTCGACATCTTCGGCCACGATCAGCAGCGGACGGCTGGATTTGGCCACCTGCTCCAGGATGGGCAGCATGTCGCGGATGGAGGAGATTTTCTTGTCGTGCAGGAGGATGTAAGGATTCTCCAGTTCGGCCACCATCTTGTCCTGGTTGTTGACGAAGTAGGGGGACAGATAGCCACGGTCGAACTGCATGCCTTCGACGACGTCCAGCTCGTTGGCGAGACCGGAACCCTCTTCGACGGTGATGACGCCTTCGTTGCCGACCTTCTCCATGGCTTCGGCAATGATCTTGCCGATGGAGTCGTCAGAGTTGGCGGAGATGGTGCCGACCTGGGCCACTTCCTTCTGCGTCTTGCAGGGCTTGGACTGCTTCTTCAACTCTTCGACGATGACGATGACCGACTTGTCGATGCCGCGCTTCAGGTCCATGGGGTTCATGCCGGCGATGACGGCCTTGAGGCCTTCGCGGATGATGGCCTGGGCCAGAACGGTGGCGGTGGTGGTGCCGTCACCGGCTTCGTCGGAAGCCTGGGAGGCGACTTCTTTCACCATCTGCGCGCCCATGTTCTCGAACTTGTCAGCCAGTTCGATTTCCTTGGCGACGGAGACGCCGTCCTTGGTAATGGTGGGGGCGCCGAAAGACTTGTCAAGCACCACGTTGCGGCCCTTGGGACCGAGGGTGACCTTTACGGCATCGGCGAGTATGTTGACGCCGCGCAGCATTTTCTCGCGGGCGTGTTCAGCAAAGGCTACTTGTTTAGCTGGCATGGATGCACCTCATCGTTAATGAATTGGGAAATATTTAGAGTTAGGGGTTCAGCAATCGACTCACTTGTCGACAACGGCCATCACGTCATCTTCACGCATGACGAGCAGTTCCTCGCCTTCCACCTTGATCTCGGTGCCGGCGTATTTGGCGAAGAGGACACGATCACCCGCCTTGAGATCC
>NZ_WNJL01000052.1 GCF_010378095.1 Acidithiobacillus ferrianus
TCACTTGTCCCTTAGCTGTCACGGTCAGTGTGCTCATTGAGCCTCCTCAGAAACCTTAAAGCCAGAATGGGAAGGCAAACTGACATTGCCTTCAATTGATCTGCCGAACAGGATTGGCAGTAACGCCGTGCTGGTGATGCCAAATCTTTCAGTGCGCCTATAAATCCACGAACTCTGGCGCGCGGCGAGGTGCCGTGGCTGCCAGTGCTATGACTGCACCTCTCAGTGAACCGCCCCTGTGCGCTCGTGGTGTCGATGGGGTCGTTCAGGTCCAGCATTTCATCAAGCGCCGGGCGGACGGTCTTCGCCCCGATCGCCACGTCCTGATAGACGCGCTCGCAACCGGCCGCCTTGAGGGTATCCACCTGCAAGGCTGGGTTCTGGTCGCGCGTGGAGACGCGCGTATAGCCGATCTTCATCGCAATATTCCGCTTTACTCATTGAGTTCTGACAATATCGAACTTTGTTTGCGCGAACCACTATTATGAACCGATTGCCCCGGCCTTGACGGATTCACGCCAGATGCTCGGTAGAGTTTTATAAAACGATCGTTTTGTCGAACCATTGCAGCGTCCCGTAAAAAGGTGCATAAACACCCATGTACGCAAACACCGTGTTGGAAGGCATTATGAATACCGTTCGCTGGAACATTGCCGTGTCGCCGGAGGTGGATCAGTCCGTGCGCATGTTCATCGCCGCGCAGGGCGGCGGCCGCAGGGGCGACTTGTCGCGCTTCATCGAGGAAGCTGTGCGCGCCTATCTGCTGGAGCGGGCCGTCGATCAAGCCAAGACTGCCGCTGCCGGCATGAGCGAGGCCGAGTTGACCGACCTCATCGACGAGGCGGTGCAATGGGCACGTGAGCACTGATGCGCGCCATCCTGGACACGAACGTGCTGCTCGGCGCGCTGATTTCGCCGCACGGCTCACCGGATGCGATCTACCGCGCCTGGCGCGCGGCACGTTTCGATCTGGTGACATCGACGGCGCAGATCGACGAATTGCGGCGCGTAAGCCGCTACTCCAAGCTCAAGATTATTCTGCCCGCTCACCGCGTTGGCGCGATGGTCAACAACATGCAGCGCGCCATGGTTTCAAGAGAGCAATCGCGCGGATTCTCCTTGCGCCTCAATCAGCTTAACCGCTTTCCTGTCAACAGAACCCAGACCAATTCGCAGAGTACGGGTAGTGGCAACGCGACCACAGAGGCATTCGCCAATACGGCCTGGGCGATTTCACTTTGCTGTGGGTCATCACCGGTGATAGCCCGAACAAGGACGTTGGTATCGGCTGTGATTTTCACCGTTTACCAGCCCACGCCTGAGCAGTCAGGTTGTTGATCTCTTCAATCGACAAGGATGGTCCGCTCTCCCGCTTGAGATAGTTGAAAACATCTGAGATTTGGCCCATCGGCCGCGCGGCCTGCACGGAGATGCGTCCGTCGGGTAGCTTATCGACGGTGATTTTCTCGCCAGGGTGAACACCAAGATGCCGCAGAACATCCCTTCGTAGGGTCACTTGTCCCTTAGCTGTCACGGTCAGTGTGCTCATTGAGCCTCCTCAGAAACCTTAAAGCCAGAATGG
>NZ_WNJL01000053.1 GCF_010378095.1 Acidithiobacillus ferrianus
GGGAAGTGGAGCGGGGGGAAAACCGGGGGGAAGTGGGGGAGGAATGGTACAACCGGGGGGAAGTGGGGGAGGAATGGGAAAAGGACGAGGAGCGGGGGGAAAGGGATCTGGGGGAAAGGTAATAGCCAGCGAACATGACCGCGCTCACCCCAATAATTTGGCTAGATCCTCCGCTTTTAGATGAGTGTACCGTTTCAACATCTGCAATGTCTTGTGGCCGGTGATGGCGGCCACCTGCATTGGGTTCAGGCCCTTTTCAAAGAGCCTGGAAGTGGCTTCGTGGCGGAGATCGTGGAAGCGCAAGTCCTCGATGCCGGCGCGCTTGCAGCACCGCTTGAATGCTCGTGTCACCGTGTCAGCATTCACATCCCAGACCAGACCATCAATCCGGCGGGGAAGGGCGGACAGCACTTCCAGAGCATCCGACGACAACGGCACTCTTCTGACCGTGCCGTTCTTAGTGTCGGGAAGCATGGCCACCCGCCTCGCCAGATTCACGTTTTCCCATTGCAGCCCGCATATTTCCGATCGCCGCATCGCGGTTTCAATCGCAATTCGCACTATATAGAGTATGTCGGGGTTTTCATCACGGCAGGCGTCCAGAAGGCGGGTTTCCTCGTTGTCAACCAGCCTCCGGTCCCTACCTTGCGGCAATCGTGGCTTGCGCACCGCTTCGCATGGGTTGCTGATGGCTTCCATGCCCCATTCCGTTTTCGCCACCTTGAATAGGTGGCTCAGGACAGCCAGGTGCAGGCGGATCGTGTTCTTGCTCTTACCCTCGCTTTCCATATCCTTGATCACGTCGGCGACGTCTTTTCCACGAATCGAAGCCATGAACCGCTTGGAGATGGGCCGCCGGAGCCATTGCTGCAACTTGAGTTCTTCGGGATGTTGATTTTTCTTGTGTGGGGTGACTTCTGACAGATACCGCTCTATGCACTCTTTGAGTGTCGTGCTCTCCGACTCTGACCGATCACGCCAGACGCCTCGGGTCATCTCTGACTCTATGATCACCGCCCAGGCTTCTGCTTCCTTCCGCGTCCTGAAGGTCTGGTATTGAGACGGGAAGCCTTTTTTGCGGACAGAGACCTTCCAGCCGATGTGCTCCCCTTCCCTGTCGTAGCTTGGTGTAATTGACGCCATTGCTCCCCTCCAGAGCGAACCGAAACTGACCTTAGTGTGCTGCAATTACGCTGCAAATTCAATATGGCAAAGATATGGCAAAGAAAAAGGGCCATTCCGTAAGGAAAAAACCCTTATGTTTCAACGTGGTGCCCAGAGCGGGACTCGAACCCGCATTCCATTCGGAGAGAGATTTTAAGTCCCTTGCGTCTACCGATTTCGCCACCTGGGCAAATTTGAACAGAGATATTTTTCAATGAGATATCTGTACTGTTTTTAGCTCCCCATTACCGCTAATTACCGTTGGCCGGGGAATAAAACCGGGACAACCGCTTGGTGATGGCGGTCGCTATGCCCTGGTCCCCTGTTGCCAGGGGAACTATAGCATGACTCTGCTGAACTACAACCAGCCGGGCGTCCAGTCGCTTGTCTCCGGACGAACGTGTATACGGCCGGCAACCGAGCGGGAGCCATGATGGCGGCCCCAAAAAGAAATAACCACTGATTCGCCATCCGGGTCCAGCGCCCGGGATCTCGACAGGTTCAAAGCCGATAGGCCGTGAGTTCGACCACAAAATATGTCCCTGACGGCATGCTTGCAAGCCCGCCATGCGGTGACACGATCCGGGATCGTTGAATGCCCGCAAGCCCGTGGAATTCGCACCAGTGTGCATCGGTACGAAGCGCCTGACGAGGGATCACTCCTCCGGTCAATCATCCGCCACCATTTACAAAAGACCAGGACGTTTTATTCGATGATCGGAATAGTTTGCGTATTTTGCTCATATTGTGAAGGCGTTGTTTGTATTGCTCGAAACCACCGTCTTGATGAAAAGAATAATTATCGGTATTCTGGTATAGTAGAATTTATTGTGTTCGTGGTTTAAAATCCAGCAAGCGATGCGCTGTCTAATTGGCGGGACTGGCGAATGGTATCTGCAAAAAACCATCGGATCCATTGATATATTGTGGATGTGGATTAGCACAACTCCTAATCATGATCCGGACCACGACGATCTTTGTGAGTGACAATCACCCAGACATAATGGACAGGAGAGTATATGAGATGGTCAGAAGTTTCCCCAGCACCCTCCCATAAGCAGTATGGGCGACACGTAATGTGTCTTGTTATTTTAAGTATTGCTACATGGATGGGGTCAAGCACAGGCGCTGTGGCCAAAACTTCAAAACCCTGGTCAGGCAGTGCCGCATTTGGATTTTCTAGTGTCACCGGAACATTTCCATCTCTAAATCTTCACAGTGATGATTGGATACGCTGGCGAAAGTACCATTGGGAGAATCGGGCACATATGAGCTACAATTATACTGCCGCATCAGCGACCATTTATGCCAATCGCCTCGTGCTGGGAAACCAGACTCGGTATTACTTCAAGCCAAAGATTCACTATGTTTTCGGTGATATCCGTTATGATAGGAATCAATTTAATGGATATTTTTATCATCTGATAGAAATCATCGGCGAGGGGAACATCATACATCTCAATAGGACCATGTCCATAGACTATCAAGGAGGCATCGGTGCTCAGGAGGATCACCCCATAGGCCGGAAATCCCAAGTCAATCCAGCCGCCCGGTTGGCGGTGAGCTATGAATGGCATCTCACCCGCCACGCGGATTTCAAGGAAGCTTTAACCACGTTGCTATCAACGGCCAACAACAATACTTATGAATCGGTTACCAGTGTTCAATCTCGTCTGTATGGGAATTTTAGTCTGCAATTTTCCTACACCGCCACATATAATGAGTTCACCGCGATCAGTTATTATAAAAAATTCAATACCATCACCGCGGCGGATTTGATGTATCACTTTTAGTCGATCCGGACGCCAATGGCGGTGAGCGGTGCATGATGTCCGTCAGTAGCCCGGATGGTGCTGTGTCCAGTGCACGGGTGGCAATTGACTGAGGAGATCCGGATTCCTCCAGCCCGTTTGACGATGCTCGATGAGCACGTCGGTGGTGATGCCGCCGCGTACGTACCAGCGACCCAGCAGGCGCAGGTAACGCGGTGCAATCAGGTGGATCACCTCATCGGCGATACGATTCGTCATGGCTTCGTGAAAAGCGCCTTCGTCGCGAAAACTCCAGAGGTACAGTTTGAGGGATTTCAGCTCCACGCAATGTTGGTCCGCGATGAAATCCAGCATGAAATGCGCAAAATCCGGTTGCCCGGTCAAGGGGCAGAGACAGGTGAACTCCGGCAGATCCATGTGAATGATGTAGTCGCGCTCGGGGTGGGGATTGGGGAAACTTTGCAAGCTTTTGCCGGGTTGACTGGACATCTGGAACTCCTCATGATCTATCGTCCGCCTTTCGCCACACTATAGCAAAAACTCCCGCCCATGCGCCTCTCGGCCATTGTTCTCCAAGGCTTCAAATCTTTCCGTGAAAATACCCACATCCGACTTGACGCGAATCCGGTGGTGATCGTCGGACCCAACGGCTGCGGCAAATCCAACATGGTGGATGCCATTCGCTGGGTGTTGGGCGAGTCTTCGGCCCGACAATTGCGCGGGGGGACTTTGAACGATGTGATTTCCAACGGGGGAGGCCGCCGTCCCGCCGCGTCGGTGGCAACCGTGGAACTGCGCTTTGACAATGCCGATGGAGCGGCGCCCGGCGCCTTTGCCGACGTGGCCGAAATCAGTATCAAACGCAGTCTGGATCGTAAGGGGGACGGCCATTACCGGATCAATGGCGCGCGCTGCCGGCGCCGGGATGTGGGGGATATCTTCCTCGGCACCGGGCTGGGTGGTAACGCTTATGCGATCGTTGAACAAGGCACCATCGGGCGCATCATCGAGGCTCGCCCCGATGACCTGCGCGCCATTCTCGAAGAGGCGGGCGGTATCAGCCGTTACAAGGAGCGCCGCCGGGAGACGGCACAGCGCATCGCCGAGACCCGGGAGCATTTGCAGCGCCTGCACGATATTCATGGCGAAATGGAGAGTCGGTGGCAGCATCTGCAGCGGCAGGCCCAGGCGGCCCGGACACTGCGTACCCTGCGACGGGAAGAGCGTCAGTGGCAGTGGTGGAGTCTGGTGCTCCGGCTGGAATCTCTCGCGGCGGAACATCAGCGGACCTCGATGCGGTACGCGGACCTGCAGGAAAAAATTCAGCAGGAGGAAGATCGTCTGAGCACGGCGGTGCGACTCCTCGACCAACTACGTGAGGAGGGGCGGCGCGGCCAGGAGACCATCACGGCGATGCAGGGCGAACTCTATGCCATCCAGGCGCGACAAAGCGATGTCGAGCATCGGTATCGGGAACAGCAGCAGGCGGTCCAGCGATGTCTGAGCCAACGGGCGCAACAACGCGCCCAGCGACAGACCATACAAGCCGAACGGACGCGACACGACGACCACGAGACGCGGCGGCAACAGCGTGCTCAGTCGCTGGCCGAACGCCGACGGGTGCTGATGGATGAGGAGGAGCATGTCCGTCACGCACGGCAACTGGCCGAGCGGGATTGGGAGCGACAGGATCAGGCGCGACAGCGACAGGAGCACGCCTTGGCGGATATGCGCCGCCAGCGGGATGTGATAGCGGCCCAAATCCAGGAAATGGAGCCGCGCTTGCGAGATATCGAGCGCCGTTTGCAATTACAGTCCGCGGAAGTCCCATCGGAACGCATTGCACTGGAAACGCTGGAGATGCGCTGCCGGGAAGGCGAAACCGCCTTGCGGGAAGCGGCGGCGGAACACCAGGCGCAACGCGTGGCCCTGGAAGCGGCCCAGCGATATGTCATGCAGTCACGGGAGTCTCGTGACGCGGCGCAGGCGCGGCAGGTGGAGCGTGCGGCGCGCCAGAGCGCCTTGGAAAGTCTGCTGCAACGACTGCAACCACCCGCGAAAAAAGAGGTTCCGGGGGAAATTCGGCTGATGGATCACATTCAGGTGCGGCCAGGCTGGGAACGGGCCGTGGAGGAAGTGTTACGCGGCCGGCTGCATGCTGCGGTGGTGGACGAGGAGGCAGTGGTCGCGCAAGGCACGGTATTGTGGAGATGCGTCGCAATGCTCCCGTCCTTGGCGGAAGATGCGCTGGTGCAGGTGGTGGAGAGGCCGGAAACCTTCGATGTGGCGCTGAACGACTGGCTCTGGGGGCTGCGTCTGGCTCCGGACTTAACCGCTGCCCTCAGCCAGCGCGCGCAGCTCCGGGCGGGAGAAGCCTGGATCACCCCGCAGGGTGTGGTGGTGCATCGCTCGGGTATGGTTTTCCCAGAGCACGAGGGTGGTGCCAGCCTTCTGCAATGCCGTCGCGAATTGCAGGAAAATGGCGAAGCCCTGGCGCTGGCACAGACACAGGCGGCATCGGCCCAGGCCGTGTTGACGGAGGCGGAACGGCAATGCCGGTCCTTGGAGGAGCGCACCAGGGCGGCAGAGATCCGCTGGCAGGGATTGTATCGACAGGATGCGCAGGAACGGGAAGCCCTGGCGCGTTTGCGCAGCCGGGTAGAAGCGGAAGATCAGCGGCGTGCGGAAAGCGTAAAGGAATCCCAAAGACTCGCGAGCGAACGCCACGCAGTGGACACCCGTTTGCATGGACTTCGGCAGGATCTGGTCGCCAGCGAGACCGAATGGCAGGCACTGGACCAGGCGGTGCTCGATGCGCGGCGCGTGAGCGATGCGCTCCGGCGCCGGGTGGATGATCTGCGCGCCGGTTATGGACGGTTACGGGAGGAGCGTCAGTCGTTGGACCTTCAACAACAGCGACTGCAGGCGGAATCGGAGGCGGCCACCGCCCGGGCGGGGGATTTGCGGCAGCAATGGGAACAGCTTACGGCCCTTCTCACGCAAGGGAACGAAGAACGGCTTCGGCTACAGGCGGCCCAGCCAGGGATCGTTGCCGCCCGTGATGCCATCGCCGCCGCGCGGGCGCAGCAGAGCGCCGCGCTGGCCACACTGCAGACCGCGGCGCAAGCGGGGGAAGAGCGGGTCCGCCAGCAAGAGCGCCAGCGTCACCATCTGGAGACGCAGCACCGTGCTCTGCAACAATCGAAGGCCACCGCCGAACAACAACTGGCTGGTCTGCAGGCGCGCCTGGAGGAGCTACGGCAGCAGAGTGCGGTAATCATCCAGGATTTGGGCGACGATCCCGGACCTTGCCCGGACGCCACCCGCTGCGAGGAAGCCCTGGCCCGCATCGGCGCGCATATCGTCCGCCTGGGCAATGTGAATCTTGCCGCCGAGGAGGAGTTGCAGGCATTGGACACACGACGCAACCATTTGCTCGTTCAATTGGCGGATGTGGAGTCGGCTCTGCGGAGCCTGGAAGAAGCCATGGCGGCGATGGATCAGGAAACCTCCACCCGCTTTCGCGATACCCTCGACCAGGTGAATCACGCCTTGCAGGAACTCTTTGCCATACTTTTCGACGGAGGTCAGGCGCAATTGCGTCTGGTGGGTGAGGATGGGCTGGATGCCGGACTGGTGCTGCGCGCGCAGCCGCCGGGCAAGCGGAACGCCACGTTGCAACAGCTTTCCGGAGGCGAGAAGGCACTCACCGCCATCGCCCTGGTGTTCGCCTTGTTCCGCCTGAATCCGGCGCCCTTTTGCGTGCTCGACGAAGTGGACGCGCCCTTGGATGATGCCAATGTGGGGCGTTTCTGCCACCTGGTGCGGGAGATGGCGGTGCAAACCCAGTTTTTGCTGGTGACCCATCGCAGCTTGACCATGCAGGTCGCCGAACAGTGGATCGGGGTGACGATGACCGAACCGGGCATCTCCCGCATAGTACCCGTGCAGGTGGCGGAAACTCTGACGCAGGCGAGTCTCCGGGAACCGGCCGCGCCGTGATCGGATACGCTCAGGTATGGTCTTCCGCCGGGGCGGAGCGCAGGGAGAGAATGGGCCAGTCGCGTTGTTCGGCCAGGGCGCGCAGGCGTGGATCGGGATCGACGGCCACCGGTCGCGCGACGGCCTCTAAAAGAGGCAGGTCATTGTGGGAGTCGCTGTAGAACGTGCTGTCCCGCAGACTGGGTTCCCATTCCCGCCCCTGCGTCTCCAGCCAGGCGCGCAAACGCCGCACCTTGCCGGCCTGGAAACACGGAATGCCTACCGTGCGACCCGTGAAGTCGCCGGAAGCCGTTTCCTCGGGCTCCGTCGCCAGCAAGTGGGGGATGCCGAACACTTCGGCGATGGGGGCGGTGACGAACCGATTGGTGGCCGTGATGATGACCAGCGTGTCACCCCGCTGTCGATGCGTTTCGACCAAGGCGCGGGAATGGCCGGAAATCATCGGGAGTATGCGTTCTTGCAGATATTCGGCATGCCAGGCATCCAGTTGCGCACGGGGATGTGCCGCCAGGGGGGCTAGCTGAAAGTCCAGGAAAGCCTGAATGTCCAGGGTGCCCGCCTGATATTCCGTATAAAACCGGTCGTTGAGGCGGTTAAAGTGTGCGGCATCGACGAGGCCCCGGCGACCCAGAAACTCCATCCAAGCGTGGTCAGAATCGCCGGAAAGCAGGGTGTTGTCCAGATCGAAAAGAGCGAGGGTCATGGGTTCTCCGTCCAGGATGATGGGCGATCGGGGTGCGGTGCGGATTATACCAGAAAGTCCGTTTACGATATGCTGGCGCACCTGGAGCCGCCGGAGGAGGTCGTACGGGTCGGGTCGCCATGTTACCGGGTTCGCAAAAGGAGCAGACGGTGGAGCAGGTCACGAATGCTGACTTCGAGCGTATGCAGCAGTTGCATGCCGAGTTACTGACCGCCAACAAGGCGTACTACCAGAAGGACGCTCCCAGCCTCAGTGATGCCGAATATGATGCCCTGCTGCGGGAGCTACACGCTTTGGAGGAGGCTCACCCGCAGTGGCGAAGGGCGGATTCACCGACACGGCGGGTGGGCGCGGCCCCTTTGGGGATGTTTGCGGAAGTGCATTATGCCGTGCCCATGACCTCGCTGGACAACGTGTTCGACGCCGCCGGTTTCGGCGACTGGTTCGCGCGTTTACGGAAGGGACTCGGCCGGCAGGAGATTTCTCTCAGTGCCGAACCAAAGTTCGACGGCCTTTCGGTCAATCTCCGGTACGTGGATGGCGCGCTGGTGCAGGCCGGTACACGTGGCGATGGTCAGAATGGCGAGGAGGTCACGGCCAATGTCCGCACCATTCGCAATGTTCCGCTGCAACTGCTCGGCGGTGACTGGCCCGACTTGCTGGAGATACGCGGTGAAGTGGTGATTCCCGTGGCGGCCTTTCGGCGTCTCAACGAAGAGCGTTCGCGCGCGGGAGAAAGTCCCTTCGCCAACCCGCGCAACGCGGCGGCGGGAAGCCTGCGGCAACTGGATTCCCAGATAACCGCGAAACGACCCTTGGCCTTCTTTCCCTGGGGATGGGGGGAGAGCAGTCTGCCATTGGGTACTGCGCATAGCGCCATTATGCGACGCTTCTCCGCCTGGGGCTTCGAGGTGACTCCTTACTTGAAGGACATGCGTGACCTTGCTGAATGCGAAAGATATTTCAGTGAAATGCAAGAGTTGCGCGAAGGTATGCCCTTCGAGATGGATGGCCTCGTGTTCAAGGTCGACGCCCTGGCCGCCCGGGAAGTCTTGGGATTTACGGCCCGCGCGCCGCGCTGGGCCATTGCCTACAAGTTTCCCGCCCATGAGGAACGTACCGTGGTCGAGGACATTCTCGCATCGGTAGGGCGCACCGGCGTGATTACCCCCGTGGCCCTGTTGCGACCCGTGCAGGTCGGAGGCGTCACCGTCAGCCGCGCCAGCTTACATAATCAGGATGAGGTGGATCGCAAGGATGTCCGCATTGGCGATACCGTGCTGGTGCGCCGCGCGGGTGATGTGATCCCGGAAGTCGTCCTGGTCATCCTGGAAGCGCGCCCCCCCGCAACGCAACCCTGGCGGATGCCGCTGCGTTGTCCGGTATGTGACTCGGAAGTGTTGCGCCTGGCCAACGAGGCGGCGCATCGCTGCATGGGAGGTCTTTATTGTCCAGCCCAGCGCATGGGGGCCATCGAGCATTTCGCCTCGCGCAAGGCCCTGGATATTCGGGGCCTGGGCGAGAAGTTGGTGCGGCAGTTGGTCGAGCATGGCCTGGTGCATTCCGTCGCCGATCTTTATCATCTGAATGAGGCCGCGCTCTGTGGGCTGGAGCGGATGGCCAGCCGTTCCGCGCAAAAGCTCCTCGCAGAAATAGAGCATTCCCGCCACACCACCTTGCCGCGCTTCCTGTACGCCTTGGGTATTCGTCAGGTGGGAGAAAGCACGGCCAAATCCTTGGCCGTCCATTTCGGGGATCTGGCCCCCCTGCTGGCGGTGACGGTGGACGCGCTGCAAGATGTCCCGGATGTCGGCCCCATAGTCGCCGAAGCCATCGTCCACTTTTTCGCCCAGCCGCATAATCGGGAAGTCATTGCGGCGCTACGTTCCGCCGGTGTACAGTGGCAGCCGGTTGCCCCCCCCCCAGGCGGTTGCTTTCAGGGCATGACCCTGGTGCTCACGGGTTCCCTGGAAAGCATGACCCGGGAAGAGGCCAAGGCCGCCATAGAAGGGGCGGGCGGCAAAGTCAGCGGCTCCGTTTCCGCTAAAACCCGCTATCTGGTCGTTGGGAAAGACGCGGGCAGCAAGATGGAAAAAGCCAAAAAATTGGGCCTGGAATCGCTCACCGAAGCGCAGTTCCTGGCCATGCTTTCAGAGAAGGGATCATGATGCCGCAGTCCAGAACCTTCCGCTTGAACGTTGTCGATATCCATGGCGAAGTCTACACCGGTTTGGCGCATTTTGCGGCGGTACCCGCGGAACTGGGGGAGATCGGGATTTTGCCGGGGCACGCGCCCCTGCTCACGGGCTTGCGTGCCGGTGAACTACGGATCACCCAGGCCGATGGCCAGACCCAGATCCTTTTTCTGGAGGGCGGGTTGCTGGAGATTCAGCCGGATATCGTGACCATACTCGCAGACGCCAGCCTCCGCATCATGGATATCGATATCCATGACAGCAAGGAGCGCATCAAAAACGCGCAAACCACGCTGGCAAAAGCGGCCGTTCCGGCCATGGATTTCGCCCGCGCCGAATTGGAATTGCAGAGGGAGTTGGCGAAGGTGAACGCCTATCAGCGGTATCAGAAGGATGCACAACGCGGGGGCGGCGCCAGCACCTATGATTGGACGCGCCCACCCGCGCAAAACGTGCCCAAGGTGAACGTGCGCGAGTTAGAGGATTGACGGACCGGATGGACAAGCCAGTGAGATCCGGAGCGCTTCAGGGTTCGGCGGGTTTCTTCGCGGGTTCTTGGCCGCAGTGGGCACAGACCCCGTTGACCACGAACTCCATTTCAATCACGGAATAGTCGGCGGGCAACTGGGGCGCGGATACGCGGCTTTCGGGCAGGCAAAACACCTGTCCACAGGAGATGCAATGAAAATGCGGGTGCTGTGCCGTGCTTTCCTCGTGTCGCGCACTGAATCGCCAGACCCGGTCATCCGCAGTGATGCGGTGGGCGAGCCCCGCCTGCACCAGCCATTCGAGGTTGCGGTAGAGACTGACCCGGTCGATCGCGCCGGTCGCGGACGTCTCCAGACGCTGCCGCACTTCCAGATGGCTCAGGGGCTGTTCCGCTTCCAGCAGGGTTTTGAAAACCGCTACCCGCAAGCGGGTGACCCGTTGTCCCAGAGCGCGGATGCGCTGCGTTGCTTCAGCGTCTGGAATCGCCGGTGCGAGCGGCCGTAAGTGAGATGGGTGCGCCATGCGGTCATGCTAGAGCAGAAGTCGGGCGGGGCGCAAGTGACGCCGGCGCGTCGCTTCCCTGGACAGCGCCCTGTCTGCCGCGCTAGATTTTATCCAGTCCCACTCAGGAGTCCCTCATGTCCTCAGAAACCCTTGCCGTTGGTCAACCCGCACCCCAGTTTCGCGTCGCTGCGTATGGGAACCCTTCCGTCGTCAGTCTCGATGCGCTGCGCGGAAAAATCGTGGTCCTGTATTTCTACCCCAAAGATGATACGCCCGGTTGCACGACCGAGGGACGGGAGTTCACGGCGCTTTACCCGGAATTTCAGGCAGCCGGTGCGGAAATTCTCGGGGTTTCCCGAGACACCGTGGCCAGCCACGAAAAATTCGCCTGCAAGTTTGATTTCCCCTTCCCGTTGTTGGCCGATACCGATGAGACACTCTGCAAGGCCTTCGATGTGCTCCAGGAGAAGAACCTGTACGGCAAGGTCGGCATCGGCGTCGAGCGCAGCACCTTCATAGTGGATCGGGAAGGAAAAATTGCCTACATCGAACGCAAAGTGAAGGCGGCCGGGCATGCCGCCGCCATGCTGCGAATCGTCAAGCAACTGCCATGAGCCGGCCGGTCTTGGTAGACCCGAGCAGGGCACGCGCGCGTCTCTACATCTTGGACACCAATGTGCTGATGCACGATCCATCGGCCCTGTTTCGCTTTCAGGAACACGACATTCTGTTGCCGATGGTCGTGCTGGAGGAACTGGATCAGCACAAAAAGGGCTTGACTGAACAGGCGCGCAACGTGCGTCAGGTGAGCCGCCATCTGGACGAGATGTTGACGGATACCGCCGACCTGGACCAGGGGTTGGTGCTGCCCTACGCGCAGGGACGGCTTTACTTTCAGACCGCGGCCCATCAGCAGATCTTGCCGGCGGATCTGGCGAGCGGCAGGGCGGATAATGAAATCCTGGCCGTCACCCTGGCCTTGCAGAATCGCCATGCGGATAGGGACGTGATTCTCGTCAGCAAGGACATCAATCTGCGGATCAAGGGGCGCACTCTCGGCATTCGGGTAGAGGATTACCAGAATGATCGAGCCCTGGAAGATGTGGACCTGCTCTACACTGGCGCGGAATCCCTCAGCGGGGATTTCTGGGCGCATCACAGCCGCGATCTGGACGCGTGGCAGGAGAGCGGTCGGAGTTACTACAAAATCAGTGGTCCGGCCATTCAGCGCTGGCACCCCAACCAGTTTATCGCGCTCAATGCCCAGACAGAGGATAGCGAAGATTTCGCGGCGATTGTCCGCGAGGTGCATCCCGAACATGCCATCATCGAGCGCATTACCGATTACCGGGGCGATCGCCATGCGGTATGGGGTATCGTGGCGCGCAACCTCGAGCAGAATTTCGCCTTGAATCTGTTGATGGACCCGGATATCGATTTTGTCACGCTGCTCGGCCACGCGGGCACGGGTAAGACATTGCTGACATTGGCGGCGGCACTCCATCAGATTTTCGAGCAGAAGCGCTACTCGGAAGTGATCATCACCCGGGCGACGGTCCCGGTGGGTGACGAGATCGGTTTTCTGCCGGGAACGGAAGAAGAAAAAATGCTGCCTTGGATGGGGGCGCTGGAAGACAACCTGGAAATTCTGGCGCGCGGGAGTGACGAGGGCGGCGGTTGGGGGCGTAGCGCGACACAGGAT
The DNA here is from genome assembly GCF_010378095.1 of Acidithiobacillus ferrianus. GTDB lineage: Bacteria > Pseudomonadota > Gammaproteobacteria > Acidithiobacillales > Acidithiobacillaceae > Acidithiobacillus > Acidithiobacillus ferrianus. The sequence goes on from NZ_WNJL01000053.1 coordinate 12,532, forward strand.
CTGATCAACAAACGGATTCGTGTGAAGTCCATGAGCTTCATGCGTGGACGCACCTTTCTGGAGAAGTTCGTCATCATCGACGAAGCCCAGAATCTGACCTCCAAGGAAATGAAAACGCTGATCACCCGGGCCGGGCCGGGCACCAAGATCGTCTGTCTGGGGAACATCGCCCAGATCGACACGCCGTATTTGACGGAAACCACCTCGGGCCTGACCTACGTGGTCGATCGTTTCAAGGATTGGGCGCACAGCGGGCACATCACCTTGCGGCGCGGTGAACGTTCGCGGCTGGCGGACTTCGCCAACGAGGCTCTGTGAGGTCTTGTCTCGTGACGGGATGACCCCTTAGACTGCGCGCAGGATATCGGGGAGTGAAGCGCATGAGTTGGTCGATCGCGGATAGCCGCCATCTGTACAATCTGCCGCACTGGGGTGAGGGATACTTCGATATCGGCGTGGACGGGCAGGTGGTGGTTCGCCCCGATGCCGGGTCGCCGGGCGCGGTCATCGGACTGGCCGATGTGGCGGCGGAATTGGGCGCGCATTCGCTGAGACTGCCCTGCCTGCTGCGGTTTCCGCAAATCCTCGGAGATCGTGTGGCGCGGCTGCGCAGCGCCTTTGCTCAGGCCATGCACGCCCTGGACTATCGTGGCCGCTATACGCCGGTGTATCCCATCAAGGTCAATCAGCAGCGGCGCGTCGTCGAGGAGATCCTGCGTACCGGGGCGGGCAGCGTCGGCTTGGAGGCGGGTAGCAAGCCGGAACTGCTGACGGTCCTTGCCCTGATGCCGTTGGGGGGTACCATCATCTGTAACGGTTACAAAGACAGCGAGTACGTGCGTCTGGCCCTGATGGGTGAAAAGCTGGGCCTGGAGATTTATCTGGTGGTGGAGAAGCCCTCCGAGTTGCCGCTGATTCTCGCGGAGGCACGCAAGCTCGGGGTCAAGGCACGCCTCGGTGTGCGGGCGCGACTGGCCTCCGCGGGCGCGGGCAAATGGCAGAACACCGGCGGAGAGAAGTCCAAATTCGGTCTTTCCACGGCCGACATACTGGATCTCATCCAGCGGTTGCGCACGGAAGGGGCCCTGGACAGTCTGCAACTGCTGCATTTTCATCTGGGCTCGCAAATTCCCAATATCCAGATCATCAAGAGCGGCATGCGCGAATGCGCGCGCCTGTATGCCGAATTGCGGCGCCTGGGCGCGGCCTTGGAGGTGGTGGATGTGGGCGGTGGGCTGGGTGTGGATTATGAAGGCACGCACTCCCGCGCGTACTGTTCCACCAACTACCACGTGTCCGACTATGCCCACGCGATCGTCGCGGCACTGGCGGAGGTTTCTCGTCAGGAAGGCTTGCCGGAACCGCGCATCATCTCTGAATCGGGACGGGCGCTGACGGCCCATCACGCCCTTTTGCTGACCAATGTCATCGATGTGGAACTGGCCGCGGGGGAGCCTGCGGTGCCGGCCCGAGCCGTTGTCCCGCCGGTAGGAGAATGGGGTCGTCTGCTGACCCGGTTGGATCAAGGCAACGCCGCGGCGGCGCTGGAGGTATATCAGGAGGCGCTCTACCTGCTGGCGGAGACGCACCAGCAGTTCAACCTCGGCCTCATATCTATCGAAGGACGGGCGGAAGCCGAAAAGGTGTATGCACAACTGCTTTGGCGCGTGCGCGGTTTCCTCGATCCACACAATCGCGCGCACCGCGAGATTATCGACGAACTCAACGAAAAGCTGGTAGACAAATATTTTGTCAACTTTTCTCTGTTCCAATCGCTGCCCGACGTCTGGGCGATCGACCAGATTTTTCCGGTGTTGCCCATCCAGCGACTGGGTGAAGAACCGACCCGGCGGGCGCGCATCGAAGACATCACCTGCGACTCGGATGGCCGCATTGACGCCTATGTGACGGCGGAGGGCCTGATGCCCGCGCTGCCGGTACATGCGCTACAAACGGGCGCGTCTTACCTGCTCGGTATTTTTCTGGTGGGAGCCTATCAGGAGATTCTCGGCGACATGCACAACCTGTTTGGCGACACCGACTCGGTCAACGTGCTGTGCGACGCCGCGGGGGGCTTGCGTCTGGAGCAACCTTTACCGGGCGATACGGTGGAATCCGTCCTCCAGTCCGTGCAGTTTTCCGCGGCAGACTTGTTGGGGCGCTACCAACAGAAGCTGGAGGGTTGCACCCACCTCAATCCTGTGGAACGTGACATGTTTCTGCGGCACTTCGCGGCTGGATTGCAGGGTTACACGTATCTGGAGTAGTCTATGATCCTCCGATTTCTCCAATCGTGAGGACCATCTCGGCAATCTCCACCAGTTTTTTACCCTTATCCATGGCGAGGCGGCGCAGGCGGCGGTAGGCTTCGGCTTCGTCGATCCGCAGGTCGCGCATGAGCAGGCCTTTGGCTTTTTCTATCTGTTTACGTTCGGAAAGGGCGTTCTGCGTCTCTTTGAGTTCCTTGCGCAGCTGACGGAACTCCACGAAACGCAAAGCGGCGACCTTGATAATCGGCGCAATGTCGCGTGCCGAGATACCGTGGGCGACATAGGCGGCGACTCCGGCGCGGATGGCGCGGCGCATGGTGTCTTCATCCTCGGGGGCGCCGAGCATGACGACGGGCAACTCCAGGGTTTCGCTGAGAAAGACGATATGCTCAAGGACATCACGTTCAGGGGTGCCCGCCTCGGCGATGATGACCTCGGGTTGCAGTGCCTCCAGGCGTTGCCAGGATAAGCCGGTCCAGGACAGGATATCGACCACCTGATGCCCCTCCTTCACCAGCGCGGCGCGCAGGATGCGGGCGCGTTCCAGGTCATTGTCGATCAGGACGATGCGATGCATGAACTCATCGCAGGGCTTGCACGGCGGCGCTGATCATGACTTCCGAGTCGCCCAGCGGACCGTCGACGGCGATTTCGCAACCGGGAAGTTCGGTCCGGAGGCGCGCCACCACGGCGGGTAGGTCCTCCTGCAAATGTCGGCCACTGCTCCAGAATAACGGTGAAATGCGATAGTGGCGCAACCCTTCGGCATAGGCTTCGCGCATGGCCGCATCCAGACTCGGGGTCCACATTTCCAGATAGCAGAGCACGATCCGCCGTCGCGGCTGAGCGACCTGCAGACGTGCGGCGATTACCTCGAAAGGCCGTCGCCACTGTGGATTGCGTGAGCCGTGAGCGAGCAGGAACTGCACTTCAGGCACGGGAGCCTCCCTTAAGATCGTTGCAATGATTGGCGCGCCACCCCTTCCGTTCTCGGCAACCACGCGCAGAGATCGGCAAGTTCGACCACAGCGCCGATGATCAGGATGGCCGGGCTACTCAACCCCGCATGGAAGACGGCTGTGTCGAGCCTTGCCAAGCTGGCCTGTACTTGTTTTTGTTCCAGCGTCGCCCACTGTACGGCCATGCAGGGGGTTTCCGCCGCGAGGCCGCCGGCCATGAGTCCCGCGCAAATCTGCTGGACCCGTTCAATACCCATATAGATCACCAGGGTATCAGCCGCCCGGGCGTAGCGCGACCAATCGGGGGCCCTCCCGCCGCGCGCTTCATGGCCGGTGAGAAAAAGCACTGACTGACTGCGATGGCGATGGGTGAGGGGTATGCCGGCATAGGTCGCCGCCGCCATGCCGCTGGTGATGCCGGGGATGATTTCATAGTCGATATTGGCGGCGCGCAAAGCCAGACATTCCTCGCCACCACGACCGAAGAGAAAGGGGTCGCCGCCTTTCAGACGCACTACCCGCAGACCCAGTTGCGCGGCGCGGATAAGCTGTTCGTGGATGAGCAGTTGCGGGGTCGAGATCCGACCGCCACGCTTGCCGACTTCAATTTTACGGCAGACGTCCGAAGCCAAATCGAGGATCCGTGGATTGGCGAGGGCATCGTAGAACAGGATCTCCGCCTCGGCAATGCGGCGCGCCGCTTTGAGGGTGAGCAGTTCGGGATCACCGGGACCGGCGCCAACGATGGCGACCTTGTGGGCAGGGGGAGGCGTTTGCATAAGGAGTTCTCCGTTCATGCCGTGTTGTGGGAAAGGGTTTGGAATAAGAGCGTGCGGGCGCTCTCCAGGTCGGCACAACGACCGCCGAGGGACAACAGACACGCCGCTTGGTCCGCCAGCGGTGCGGGCAGGGGGGTATGGCCGGCAAGCACTTGCGCCATGAAGCGACAGGTGGCACTTGCGCTGTGATCCTCGGGCAAGGCCGGAATTCGAGACAGCGGAGCGACCTCTTTGGGGATCTGAAGGAAGCGATTCCCCGCCGCGCAGGCATAGAGATCGGGGCGGCGTTTGGGATTGGCGAAGGGCTCCCCCTCGGTAGCGCGAAGACACAGCGCGCTACGCGCGGTTGCGGTGAAGAAAGCCTGCAAGCGTTCCAGATAAGGGGGGTGTGTGACCCCCGCGCAGTGCACCGCGGGTATCAGGAAGGGGTTGATGAGTTTGACGACGGTATGCACGCTGGATCGCAGGCCGAGCTGTTGACGGATCCGGAGCATCCTATCGATCCCCGGATGCAGTTGCCCTATGGGTAGGTAGCAAAGGCCCCATCGCCGCAGATGCGCGCTGGCCTGGTCGCCATCACTGGCGATGGGCAGACCGAAGGCGGCAAAAATCTGTGCGCTGTGGACCCGGCCCGACGGGTCGTGATCCCTGAGTGCCACCACGTTTTCCGCCGTGGATTCCGCGGGGCCATGCACCAGTACCGGCAGGCCGCAGCGGGCCAGGATCAAGGCCAGCAAGGGCAGCAGATTGGCGCCGCGACGTGCCCCGTTGTAACTTGGAAAAACGATGGGCCGATAGGGGCTATCGAGGGTAAGCGTCTTCAGTCCCGCTTCGCTGGCGCTGACAAAACCGCGCAACTCGTCCACCGATTCGCCCTTGATGCGATAGGCGGCCCAGAGCGCCCCGGCCGTGATCTCGGGGATTTCGTCCGCCAGCCAGAGAGCAAAAAGAGACTGGGCCTCTTCCAGGGACAGGTCTTCGGCATGTTCTCGTCCCCGGGCGACGCGCGCGACGGCTTGGGTCAGATTGGGCAACGGCGAACTCATGAAGTCTCCTGGCGTACACTGCGGATCAGGTCGAGAATCTCCGGTTTGCAGGAACCGCATTCGCTCCCCGCGCCGCACACCTGCGCAATCTGGTCGAGGGTGACTGCGCCGGAGGCGATGCTCTGCCGCAAGGTGCGTTCATTCACGCCGGTACAGGCGCAGACCCCCCGCGATCGCGCCCATGCGTCCCTATCGGCAGGCACCTTAGGGGCGAAAAGGGCGTGGCGGTAGGACTGCACGTCAGCGGCACTCAACAGCATCTCGCGCAACCAGTCGCGCGTGGCATCCTCTCCGAAGAGACGGGCGGCGTAGAGCTGGTTGCCCCGGATGCAGAGCCGCTTGCGCACCTCCCGGCGGCCATCATCATAGTCGAGAATGTCGATGCCATCCATACCCAACGCCCGATCCCAGGCGGGGATGTCGCTGGCCGCCGGAGCCTGTTCGTGCGCAAGACGCAGGACAAAACCCTCGCGTTCCCCCTGATGGATGCGGCTGAGGCTCGCGTAAGGAAATTGCCGGGCGATGCGTTGGGCGGCATAAAAATGACCGTCTTCGTCGTGCAGGCGCAGGATCGTGCCCTGCCAGGGGAAGTGCATCGGTTCCACCCGCACGGCGGTATGTTTGAACTCCGGTTCACCGGAAAGGGGGTCGATGGCGGCGAGAGTCAGTTGATTGCAGAGGGCGGCGGGCGCATAGCGGCGGCCAAAGTGCATGGGGGCGAAAACCAGACCGCTCTGCAGATCGGCGTTGAGGCGCACGCGCAGGATGCTGCTGCCGCGCCGGCTGCGGATTTTGGCGAGCGCATCGGCACGCAGGCCGAAGCGCCGGGCATCGTCGGGATGTATCTCGAGGAAGGCCTCCTCGTCGCTGGTGAAGAGGGCTGCCACCTTGCCGGTGCGGCTCATGCTGTGCCACTGGTCGCGCAGACGGCCCGTGGTCAGGCGCAGGGGATAACGGGCGTCGATTTCTTCGGCGACGCCGAGATATTCCGGACTGCGGAAACGGGCACGTCCACTGGGGGTCGGGAAAACACCATCGGTGTAGAGGCGCACCTGTCCGGCCTGCGCGCCTTGCGGATAGGGCCACTGCTGCGGTCCTCGCGCATCCAGCACGGCGAAGTCGAGACCGGTGATGTCCAGATCGCGCCCCCGGGTACATTCCCGGTATTCCAGGAAAATGCTGGCGGAGTCGGTGAAATCGAACATACGTCGCGCGCGCGCGGTCCAGGAGGCATCTTTCGCGCTCGGCAGAGGATGATCGAGGGTGTCCAGCGCGGCGCCTAGGGCGAAGGCAAAGTCGCGAAAGATGACCCAATCCGGCAGGGCGTCACCCGGCGCGGGCACCGCCACCTGCAGATGGGTGATGCGACGTTCGGAGTTGGTGACTACGGCCTCGCGCTCGCCCCAACTGGCGGCGGGGAGCAGGATATCCGCATAGGCGGCGGTTTCGGTATGCAAATAGCTGTCCTGTAAGATCACCAGACGGCATTGTTCGAGGGCGCGCTGCACTTGCGTTTGATCCGGCATGGACAGCACGGGGTTGGTGCAGGCGATCCAGACCGTTTCGATCTCCCCGCGTTCCATCGCCTGGAAAAGAGGCACCGCCGTATAACCCGGTTGCGGATGCAGGCGTTCCACACCCCAGAGGGCGGCGATTTCCGCCCGGTGCTCCGGGTTGACCACTTCGCGGTGGCCGGGAAGGAGGGCGGGCATACCACCGGTCTCGCGTCCACCCATGGCATTGGGCTGTCCAGTCAGGCTGAAGGGACCCGCGCCTGCCCGGCCAATCTGTCCGGTGGCCAGGTGCAGGTTGATGAGGGCGACATTCTTGTCGGTGCCATGGCTGGACTGATTGAGTCCCTGACACCAGAGAGAGAGGGCGGCGGGAGCCTGCCCGAAAGTCAGCGCCGCGGCGCGAAGATTGGCGACGGGGATGGCGCAGATCTCCGCCACCCATTGCGGGGTATAATTTTGCACCTGCGCCTTGAGTTCTTCCCAGCCTTCGGTGTGCGCCTCGATGAACGCGCGGTTGACGAGTCCCTCCCAGATCAAAATATGCAGCATGCCATGAAAGAGCGCGACATCGGTACCCGGCTGGATGGGCAGGAAGACATCGGCAATGGCCGCCGTCGGCGTGCGCCGGGGGTCGGCGACGATGATCCGGAGTTCTGGACGGCGCAGTTTGGCGGCTTCGATCCGGCGAAAGAGTATGGGGTGGGCGTAAGCGACATTGGCCCCGACGATGAACAGGCAATCGGCGGTATCCAGATCCTCGTAGCTGCACGGCACCGAGTCCATACCGAGGCTGGACTTGTAGCCGGTAACGGCGGACGCCATGCACAGCCGCGAGTTGGTATCGATGTGGTTGGTGCCGATGAAGCCCTTGGCGAGTTTGTTGGCCACATAATAATCTTCCGTCGACAATTGCCCGGAGACATAAAGGGCCACGGCCTGCGGGCCTTGCGTGTGGATGATCTCCGCCCATTGCCGCGCTATCCGCGACAGTGCCTGCGGCCAGGCCAGGGGCGACCAGTCCTCACTGTCACGCCGGTGTTGCAGGGGCGCACGGGCGCGATCCTCGCCCGCGCTGCTCAGATGCAGGGTATTGCCCTTGCTGCACAGTTGACCGAAATTGGCGGGATGGTCGGGGTCGCCGCGCACGCCGGTGATGTGCTGGCCGTCGTGCTCGATAATGACCCCGCAGCCGGTCCCACAGTAAGGGCAGGCCGATTTGCTCTCCAACCGGCGTAGCGGTTGCGTGGTTTGTGGCCGCAGAAGGGTCATGGAGCCTCCTCTTCCAGGCCGAGCCAGACCTGCTGATCTTCGATCCGCACCGGGAAGGTTTTGACGCAACCGTGGTCGGGGGCCATGGCCTCGCCTTTCTCCAGATCGATCTGCCAGTTGTGCAGTGGACAGAACACGGTGTGACCGGAGACGAAGCCTTCCGACAGCGGCCCGCCGCGATGGGGACAACGATTGCGGACGGCAAAGATCTCATCCTTCTCATTGCGCAAAAGGGCGATCTGCCCCTGTGGCGTCTCCACATAACGGCCGCCGAGGGCGGGAATTTCTTCAATGCTGCCCAGTGCCAACCATTCCATCAGGGTCACCTCAAGCGGGGATGCGGCGCAACGGCGCGGCGTGAATATCCAGACGACCGGAAATCGCCTCCGCCCAGGGATCCTTTTCCTGCGACAGGGCGAAATCCATACGCGCGGCGAGTTGGCGACGGGATTCCAGATCGTTCACGACGACCGCCTTGATAGAGTCCAGGCCCACCCGTTCCACCCAGGGAGCGGTGCGCTCCAGATATTGGGCATCTTCCCGATACATCTGTAAGAAAGCCTTGGCCACTTCCAACACTTCCTCGTGGGTTTTTACCTTGCAGAGGAGGTCGGCGGCGCGTACCTTCATGCCGCCATTGCCGCCCACGTACAGTTCCCAGCCGGAATCCACCCCGATGACGCCAAAATCCTTGATGGTGCTCTCGGCGCAATTGCGCGGGCATCCGGAAGCGGCGAGTTTGACCTTGTGGGGGGCCCACATACGCTCCAGACCCCGTTCCAGTTCAATGGCCAGGCGGGTACTGTCCTGCACGCCGAAGCGACAAAACTCGGTGCCGACACAAGATTTGACGGTCCGCAGGGCCTTGCCGTAAGCGTGTCCCGAGGGCATGTCCAGTTCCGCCCAGATCCGCGGGAGATCCTCTTTTTTCACTCCCAGCAGGTCCAGACGCTGACCACCGGTGAATTTCACCATCGGGACGTGGTGGCGTTCGGCCACTTCGGCGATGCGTTTCAATTCCGCCGGACTGGTCACCCCGCCATAAATGCGGGGAACGACCGAATAGGTGCCATCGCGTTGGATATTGGCGTGGGCGCGCTCGTTGATGAAGCGGGACTGGGCATCGTCGACGCCTTCCGCCGGCCAGGCCGTGCGGATGTAGTAGTTGACCGCCGGCCGGCAGGTGGCGCAACCGCCCGGATGGCGCCAGTCCAGATAGGCAAAGGCCTGGCGCACGGAGAGCAGCTTTTCCTCGAGGATGGCGTCGCGGACTTCCTGGTGACTGAGGTCGGTACAGCCGCAGAGCGCCTTCTTCTTCGGGGTGCTGTCATAAAAGCCACCGAGGGTGCTGGCCAACAACTGCTCCACCAATCCGGTGCAGGAACCGCAGGATGCGCTGGCCTTGGTGCATTTGCGGACTTCTTCCAGGGTGAACAGGCCCTGCTCGCGGATGGCCTTGACAATGCTGCCCTTGGACACGCCATTGCAGCCGCAGATTTCCGCGCCGTCGGCTAATCGCGCGGCCTGGCTCTCGCCGGCATGGCCGGAATCGCCCAGATGAGTCTCGCCGAAGACGAGGGTGTCGCGGAAGGCCGAGACATCGGTACCGTCGCGCATGAGCTGAAAGAGCCAGGGGCCGATGCCGGTGTCGCCATAGAGCAGGCCGCCGACCACCCGGTTTTCCCGCAGGATGACCTTTTTATAGACCCCCTGCCCGCCATCAAGCAAGGTGACCTCTTCGCAGTGGTCTCCGCCCATGAAATCTCCGGCGGAAAACAGCTCGATCCCGGTGACCTTGAGTTTGGTGCTGGTGACCGAGCCCTGATAGCGCATGCGTCCATACTCGGCCAGGTGGTTGGCCGCGACTTTCGCCTGTTCAAAGAGGGGCGCGACCAGCCCATAGGTCTGCCCGCGATGCTGCACACATTCGCCGACGGCGTAAATGCGTGGATCATAGGTTTGCAGGGTGTCATTGACCAAGATGCCGGTTTCGCACTGCAAACCCGCCGCTTGCGCCAGTTCGATGCGTGGTTTGATGCCGATGGTCATCACCAGCACATCCGTCGGGATTTCACCGCCGTCGGTGAATCGTAAACCACGGACGCGGGTATCGCCGAGCACCGCGGCGCTCTCCTTGCCCAGCAAGAAGCGCACGCCGCGCGCCTCCATGGCGCGCTGCAGCAAAGCCCCGCCGCGTGCGTCCAGTTGCTTGTCCAGCGGCCAGGCGCGGCGATGCACCACCGTCACCCCCATGCCTCGCGCCCGTAAACCGTGCGCCACTTCCAATCCCAGCAGACCTCCGCCGATGACCACGGCTTCGCCGCCAAGCCCGCTGTCACGGATGAGCGCGGCCACATCCGCCATATCCCGATAGCTGACCACGCCCGGCAAGTCATTTCCGGGAATGGGGGCGATGGCCGCCGCCGCTCCGGTCGCCAGCAGCAAACGGTCATAGGGCGCGACCCGTCCATCTTCTGTCACCACTCGCCGCTTCACCCGGTCGATCATGGCCACCCGGCTGCCGGTGTGCAGGGTGATGCCGTGTTCGGCATACCAATCCAAGGGATTGAGGATGGTTTCTTCCAGCGCCATTTCCCCGGCGAGCACCGGGGTGAGGAGAATGCGATTGTAATTGGGATGGGGCTCGTCGCCAAAAATGGTGATCTCGTAGAGATCCGGCGCCATTTTCAAAAGCTCCTCGACGGCGCGGATTCCAGCCATGCCGTTACCGACCACCACCAGACGCGCCTTGCGCGGTTGTACAGATACCGGGTTCATATTTTTGATGCTCCCAAAAAGAAAAAAGGCGCAGTCAGCCCAATTGCTGACGACGCCTTTGCCGTTTTGCATCTGGCGATCGCTATGGACCGCCACGGTGCAGGCAAGCAATAGCCATGCCTGATTGTCTTATCAATAGAAACAATATGTTATAATGTGCCATCGCGGTGGTCATGATCCATCCTGGTGCACCTGGACGTCGAATCGCACTAAAATGGTGCATTCCACCGCCGCCGATCTAGAATTTCGCGGTCACAAACACCCAGGCGCCCTGGGTGTCCACCCCATACTGGACCCGCCGGTAATGCGCATACTGAACCCCCGCGCTCCAATGTCTGGAAAAGTGGTGGATCGCGGACAGATCCCATTCATGGCCATAGCGCATGCCCCCGCGGGCGGCATGGAAGTCATAATAGAGGAGCGCCAGATGGGTGCTCATCACTGTGCCGCCGAGCGTGAAGTAGAGACTGCGCAAGCCCTCCGGTGGCGTGACGAGGAAAACCTCCGCCCACCCGTTAAAGGCATGCCGGGTGGCGAGAGGCGTCTGAAAGCCGTAACTGCCTTGATCATTGGCCCCCATCACCATGTAATCGGCATGCAGCCAGATATCCGGCAGGGCCACACCGGCACCAAGGTGGTAGTACGGTGCATTCACCAGTGCACTCCCGCCATCGTAGGGTAGTTGTTTGGCGTAGCTGAGATCGTAAGGCAGATGCAAGGGACCGCCCAGCGGGAGGGTTCCCTGCACCCGGGCGCCCACCGTGCCGCTATTGCAGACCTGCGGACCGCCCGGCAGAAAACAGGTCACCGCCCCCGGGATCGTGCTCTGCGCTTGGTTGCCATACCAGTATCCAAAAGCCTCGGCGTGGAGCAAAGGGGATGGAAGCCAACTAATCTCGCTCAGAAAAATCCGTGAAGGCATCGTTTCGTTCAGAATATTTTTGATCCGCCAGACATATGCGCCATAGAGCGTCAGCGCGGGCGCGGGCCGATCGCGCATGGAAACGGCATCGAAGGTCTGTGGTGTCTGCCGGAAATCGACATTACCGACAAAGCGGTCGTCATCCAGGTTGATCGCCTGCCGGCCCGCACGCAGGCGCAGTCCGGGCACTCCCGCATACTGGAGATAAGCCTGGTTGACGTTGGTTTCCCGTGGATCGGGGATCACCGAGTAGGCCGTTTTGCCATTGGTCAGGCTGTTGTAGCCATTGACTATGCCGGCAACATTGATGAACTGCAGGTCGGCGCTGACACCGGCTATGGGTTTGCTCGACAGACCAAGCAGGGTACGCAGGGTGAAGGCATGGGCGGCCGTTTTGCCCGCCTGTGACATGATCTCGTAGCGCGGACGCATGTCGAGGCTGATGCGGCCTCCGCTGATGGCATGCGTCAGGGTGTTGGCGTGGGCGGTGGCCGCCAGCAGGGTGAAGAGCGCGACAGCGAAATAATGACGGCGAAATAGCGCAGAGTGCGACATGGGTTTCTCCAGGGTGTTGCGTGGATTCAGCGGTAGTTGCGGTGGGCTCGGGCAAAAGTGGCCCCAACACGCATACCGCGCGCTGAAAAAATCTCTTCCGAGTGGGTTACGGCAGGCGGCCGCGCTTCATTCGCTCATAGCGCTGACACGCTGCAAAGGGGGATTGCCGGAGGCATCCGCGGTGGCGACCGCATGATGCCGAGACCACGGCAGCCAGTGGCGACGCATGGCGAGCACCAGACCCAGCGCCATCGTCGTCAGAAAGGCGAACCCGGCGAAGCCGAGGTGATAAGTCCCGGTTTCTTCCTTGGCAATGCCAAGAATCACCGGCAGATAAAAACCGCCGATGCCGCCCGCCGCGCCGATGATTCCGGTCATGATTCCCGTTTTCAGCGGCCAGCGCAGGGGCACCAGTTGAAAAGTCGCCCCGTTGCCGAGGCCGAAACAGGCGTAGAGGAAGAGGAGCAGAGCGACGGCGATGGCCAGCGGCGGTGTCCACAGGGCGAAAGCCGCGTCCGTCAAGGCGATACCACCGAGAAACCAGCGCAAAGCGATGACCCCGGAAATCCGGTCGGCAATGATCCCGCCCAAGGGGCGCAACATCGCGCCAGTAAAGGCGAAAAGCGCCATCCCGATGCCCGCGTCGATTTTCGGCAGATGATACAGGCTCACCAGCAACAGGGTGACATAAGCCGACATCCCCACAAATCCGCCGAAGGTGATGCCGTAGATCAGAATGATGATCCAGGTATCGCGCTCTTTCAGCGCCAAACGATATCGCTGCGGTAACACCGCGCCCACCAGCAGCACCCCGAAGACCGGCAGCGTCAACAGGGCGGTCTTGCCTTGCAGCCCGAGCCAGCCCAGGGGAGCGGCCACCGCCAGAAAGATCAATCCGGCCAGGGTCACGGCAAATCCCGCCAATGCCTGTCCGGCAGACCCGTTTTTCGGCGCGCTATCCTTGCCCCAGAAGAACATGGTCACGCCTGCCAGTGCGAGCAAGGGCAAGGCGGCGGTGGTGGCGTGTGCCCAGCCAAACCGGGCTGCCAAGGGGGGGAACAGAAAACCATCGAGCACCGCGCCGATATTGCCCGCCGCCGCAATGCCCAGCACGGTTCCTTGCACTCTGGCGGGGTAGTTGCTCCCCGCCATCGGCAACGCCACGGCAAAACTCGCGCCCCCCACCCCGAGGAAGATGCCGAGTACAATCAATAAGGAGAAGGAGGGCACGGCGGGATAGAAGAGCAGAAACACCGGAGGGATCGCCGAAAGCGCGATACCGCCGAGCGCCAGCCAGCGGCCATCCATCGTCTGATAGAGATTGCCCATGCAAATGCGCAGTATCGCCGCCCCCAGCACCGGCACCGCCACCAGAAAACCCTGCTCCGCGGGCGACAAGCCCAGCGTCTTGATCATGTAAGGCGCGAGTGGCCCATAAAGCAGCCAGACCGTGAATCCGGTATCGAAATAGAGAAAGCTGGCAACCAAGGCTCGCCAATTGCCGGTGCGCAGCAGCGTGAAGAGTTCTTTCATGGGACCTCCCTGGAAGGCATGGTTATGGACCAGAAAAAAGGCGCTCCTGGCCGGTGGGCCAGGAACGCCTTCGCTCCAAAACGCTGTCCGTCGGTGAACAGTGCTTATGCACGGCATAGCAGTTATCGTGCCATCATCAAAAACGCTACCGACCTGTGACGACGGGCCCCGTTTTATCGCCGTGCACCGCAAGAATACCCGCGGGCACCATCTCTAGAAAGAAAAAACCGGCATCGCAGCCCGCGAACACATCGCCCAATTTTGGTGCAATGTCACCAAAATGGTGCCCAATCATGTGGCAATCCCGCCTCAGGCCAGGATCTCGCTCCCGTCAAAAATGCGATCCGCACCCATGCGGATGGGATTCCCCTGATCGTCCACCAGCGACCACGGTTGGACATGGGTGCCCCACGCCACGGAATCCTGCCGTGGCGCGGCGATTTGCAGCGCCCGCGCCGCTTGCCGGTATTCGGCGCTGCGGTAGATCCGCGGGATGAGGGTTGCGGCATCGGCGTCCTTCGGCCACTGACCCGCCGCTTGCATCTGGCGGACCAGCCAGTACGCATGGGAATGCCACGGAAAATTGGCGGAGTAGCGCGTAAATACATGAAAGTCTTCGCATTGCGGCAAACCCGGGACCGCGCCGGTCAGAGCCAGCGCCACCACCTTGGCGGGCACGTCTATGGCTGCCGCCACCCAGGGTACCGCTTCCAAACGATGTTGCGGATCATCCAGCCAGCGGCTCGCCGACAGTACGGCACGAATCAAGGCCTGATGGATCTCGGGCCGCGTCAGCGCCCAATCCTCCCGTACCGCGAGCACCTTTTCCATCATGTTGTTCCACAATGCGTAACCGCTGACGATAGGCATCCCGACACCCTCGACCGCCGCCAGGCTCCCCCAGGGTTCTCCAACGCAATAGCCGTCGATCTCGCCCGTCCGCAGGGCTTCCACCATATAGCGCGGTGGTACCACGCTGATTTGCACCTCCGTCGCCGGATCGATGCCTGCGGCCCGCAGCCAGTGGCGCAGTTGATAGTGATGATTGGACACCGGCGATACCACCGCAAAACGCGGTTTGCGGGCCGGCTCGGCCTGCATGATCCGGCGCAGGGTGGTGGCCGCCATCAGCGGCTGGTCGCCACCCGTCAGGCCCGCATCCGTCAATTGCCGGTGCAGCGCCATGCTCACCGTGATGGCATTGCCATTCAATGACAGTGTCAACGCCGTCATCACCGGTATCCGCGGTGAAGCGATCCCCAGTGTCGCGGCCAATGGCAGTGGTGCCAGCGCATGTGCCGCCACCAGATCGCCAAAGAGCAGATGGTCGCGCAGGCTCGCCCAGGAGGGCTCCCGCTGCAGGATCACCTGCAACCCCTGCCGGGCAAAGAAGCCGCCTTCGCGCGCGACGATCAATGGCGCGCTGTCCACCAACGCCACATAACCTATGCCGAGCAAGTGTTCATGCGCCATGGTAACGATCCTCCAAAAAGGAAAGGGCTCGACAAAAAATCCTCGCCCCCATGGTGAGGGCGAGGACGTCGCTGTCCAGAATGCCCGGGGTATCAAGCAAGACATGTGCCATACCTGCTCCGACGGCCTCGCGCCAAGCGTCCTGGCCGCCGGGTTTACGGAGGGGGCACGGCAGAGCGCGCAACGACGCAGGCTTCCCTATGGCCCTTACTCCACGGGGAGGGAATGCGCTATCGTAAGCGGTCATAGAAGATGTGTAGTCCTTAACCTGGAGCAAAATCATTGAGAGCCGAACCCGAAAGCGCACCCTATGCCCGCCTCGGCGGCGAGGATGCCGTACGCAAACTGGTCAATCGTTTTTATGATTTGATGGAGAGCGAAGCGCAGTGGCAAACCCCGTTGCGGGCTATCCATCCGCAGGATCTTTCCGAATCCAAAGAGAAGCTTTTTCTTTTCCTGTCCGGATGGCTGGGCGGACCGGATTTGTATGTGCAACGCTTTGGCCATCCCCGTTTGCGGGCACGGCACGGCGCTTTCCCGGTGGACGATCGGGCGCGGGATCAGTGGATGGCCTGTATGCTTCAGGCGATGCGCGAGGTGGAAATGGCGCCTGAACTCTATGTCCACCTGCGGGACGCCTTCCAGCGCACGGCCGATTTCATGCGGAACCGCTAGCCCCGGCGTGTCGCCTCAAGGCGGAGGTCTCGTGAGGATCGGGTGCGCGGGTCATGCCTTCTGCGCCGCCAGACTGTCGACGGTGGCGGGCACGGCATCCGGGGCTTGTAACCCGTGTCCCATCAGCCAGCCGAGGAGGATGCCGATCAGGGCGATGGCCGACAGGGACGGATAACCGATGAAGTGTACCAACGGCCCGCTGAGAAAAGTACCGATCACCGTAGCCACCGCACCACTGGCATTGAAAAGACCCATCGCCGCGCCTTGACTGAAAGGCGTCAAACGGGCCGTCAGCGTAGTCCCGGAGATACTCTGCAATGGCCAGGAGAGAATAATCAGGACGAAGCCTGCCACAGCCAGCAAGGTCTTGGATATGGGCAGGAAAAACACCAGAAGCAGGAGCCCGAATCCCAGGAAGCGGAGCACCAGGGACCAGCGGTATACCTTCCCGGCGCCAAAACGCCCGGACAACTGTCCGCCTACAGAATAGAGCACCAGGGCGATGGCGGCGGTCAGGGCGTAGACGCTGGAGGTCAGTGCCGGAGCCACGTTGTAGGCTTTCTGCATGGCTACGGGGAAGTAGGCGAAAAACGCCGCGACGCCAAAGGCCACGGCGAACCAGGACAGAAGAAAGCGGCCGAAACGGGTATGCAGGACATCCGCCCATCGGCGCGCACCACGTAGGGACAGATGATGCGAAAAGCGCAGCAGCCCACCCCCCAGCAGTTCCGGACGGCCGAAATGGGCGAGGAAGCGCCAGTCCAGTTCACGCCGCATCCGATCACCCACCTCTGTCCTCCAACTGTGCCGCTTGGCCGCGACGGGCAGGCCTTTGGCACCCAGCCAAATGGCGGGAATCAGCGCCAGGGCCGAGCAAATCAGACCGAGTTTGAAATTGCCGACGAAAATACCCGCCAGCAGGAGCCCTCCGACCTGTCCGCCCCCGTTGAAGGTCTGTAGCCAACCCAGCCGGGGTTCCCATTCGTTTTGCGGATCGAATTCGACGACGAACAGACTGGCCATGGTGGCCACGGCCGAAGTCCCCGCACCAGCGAGCAGGGAGAGTCCACTCCAGGTGAAGATGCTCGGCAAAAAAGGCATGGCGGCCAGTGCCGACAGCAGCACCAGAAAACCTCCGAAAAAAATGGGGCGATGCAGGTGTTTTTTGTCGGCCAGAGTCCCCCACAGGGGGGAGGTCAACAGGCCGAGATTGAATCCGCCCATGACGTAGGCGACCCAACTAAGGTGGTGAGTCAGGGCGACGATCATCAGGGGCAATAGGATGGGGAGCAGCCCCGAAGAGACGGCGCCCAACAGGGTGTAAGCGAAAAACCAGATGGATACCCAGTGGCTGGGTTCCTTCAGGATGGCACGCCAGCGATCTAGGTGACCTCGCGCCAGTTGCATACGAGCGGCGACAGCCGCGTTGTCCATGGATGCACTAGGGTTGTGGGTATCAGTCATGATTCCTCCTGGTATCATTCTCCGGACGGTCATTCCATCATTTCACGCCACGCATAAAGGTATTCAGATAAGACTTTTTCCAGTTGGTTCCCGGATGACCTAGGGACCCCCGAATGCGCCCGGATCCGGTCGAGGATAGGGAAAAACGGCATAGTGTAAGAGGACCCGGGTTCCCCGATGCAGGTAGGCCACCGCCCGGCTGGGAACTAGAAACTGGGCGACCAAAGGATCTCCTTGGGGCATGAGGGACAAGACGGGAGAACCGGCACTGGCGGCTTGTCCGGCCGTCACGGTCAAGGCCGATACCCACCCGGAAGAAAGTGCCCGCAGCACCAGGGAGTGTCCCCCCGCTGTTTTGGCCAGTTCCTGGCGGAGAGAGGTACGTCACCCCAATCAACACTATTTGCAGCCCCACCGTTCACGCATCGAACTCTGTAACATTCAACGCTTTCATCACGGCATATCTCCTTACATTACAAATGGGCAATTGCCCGGGATTTTGCCTAGACCTCGCAGTTGAAGCCAGACAAAAGTTAATCTTGTATCTTAACCTCTCTATCGCAAACCCTCCTGATTTTTAGTCGGTGGAGTATTCACTATGCAGCTTCTGCATGCCAAATTTTTTCTTTTTCTTCTTGGTATGGTCTTTGGTTGATAATATATAAACAAGTGAAATTATATATAGCATCATAAAAAAAGTATCAAGAATAGAGCCTATCGATTTATCTATTATTAGTATGTAAATAAATCCACATAAAAAAAGAAAGATGGAGAAGATTCTTGCTAAATCGTCTAGATCTAATCTTCCGGAAAGCTGTAATCGTGAAACCATGATCCCGATCAGTGCTGCCATAAAAAAAATTCCGTAATAATAATTTTTCCCAACAACAAGAAATAAATATAGATTTATGGCAAAATATATTACTACCATAACCGCAACCAATATTGTTTTTGATAAATCATATTTATGATAAAACAGATCAGCATAGCCCTGAAAAAAAAGCAAGTATCTTTTTGTCTATATAAAACATTATTTATCACCCCTCCTGGATAACGGCATAGGCCTCGCTGACTAGCTTATAAAGATCTGGATACTGTTCTGGGCTGTAGACCATGTGGGCCAGTTCCATGTGGTACTGGACTCGCAGTTGCTCCGGGCTCAAGGGATCGATGCTTTCGCTGAAGGCGCCGGCGGCGTTCTTGACGCTTTCGGTGTGTTTCTGCACCTTCCAGGAGAAACTCTTGGGCAAGGTCACGACGGTGCTCCATACCCCATGGCCATATGGCATGAAGGCCAGATATTTGTCCGTGGGACTGCTGAGCCGGGCAGTGAGGTTACGTAAGGAAGCCGTATTCAGACCATAGTGCAAATGAATGCGGCTGCCAGTGCCGAGCGGTGGAGCACTCATCTGTGAGAGCTATAATATTCCAACACACCTGCCATGGCACCAGCAGCCAAATCCAGAGAAAAAATTCAGGATCAGCCAACGCGAACTCTAATGAATAAGCCATATCTCCAACAACATCATCAAACAATGGGTGGTGTGATCTGTCTGCACCGCCACAAATCAATGTCAGATCGATCTCCGGTAATGTACTTTCAATCTGTTCAGATTCATTCATGACTATTGTCTTCATTTTTGAAATGGCTTGCACCATTGCCCATCGATAATAAAGCGCTGATGTATAAACCACAAAAAATCCGGAAACTATTTGAATTATAGTTACTGGATGACCGAATATTGCTTGAGAAAAGATTCCAACCAATCCCCAAAAAACAGCTATTCTTATCCATCTGATATCTTTTCTGAAGCCCCAGCAATTGTTTGTCATTGCAATATGCCTATTTTCATGCCAGACGTACACGTATTTAACCTTAAAAAGGATGGCAGCATATATTATGCCAAGTCAACTGTAAGGAACGCATCGATCAAACTGCTAATTAAAACATAAAGTTAAGATGTTTAAAGAGTGATTACCAAAGAATCAGAACCGACAGCAACGCACACAATTGGGGCCACGAAATGGTGCGTTGCACCTTTTTAGTGCGTGCATTCCAGGACGCAGCGATACAACTGGTACTGGTATTTGGAAACCTGATTAGCACGATGATTCCGCTGAGTGGAGCCAGTGTTCTGGCCCCGGTACTCCGGATCAGCGATGGTGATCCGCAGAGCCCCGTTCGTGCGTGGGTTTACTCGTTCGCATTGGCTACGTTATGGTGAGTGTCGGGGCGTCGAGGCGGTACGCCTGCCCTGGCAGGGGGGTTGAAGTGAAAATCCAGCCACGACATGACGAGTGAGATGAATCCGCGGACGCGAGAAAGGGCCATACCATGAAAACGGAGATCACCCCCGGAGTAATTTTTGGCGAGTGCCTGGTGGACGACTTCGGCACGGCGCAGCGCCTCGGCGGCGCACCCTTCAATGTGGCGCAGCACCTCCACGCCTTGGGGGTGGCGTCCATCTTGGTGAGCCGAGTGGGACGGGACGCCTCGGGACAGCGTATCCTGCAGCGGATGCGGGACTGGGGGATGCCCACGCACGGTGTGCTGGAGGATGATGCGCTTCCCACGGGCCGGGTGCGGGTGATCGTGGACGCCCGGCAGGGGCACCGCTTCGAGATTCTGCCGCATCAGGCGTACGATGCCATCTCTCTCCCCGTCAAGGTCACCGACCGCATCCCTTGGCTCTACCACGGCAGCCTCGCGGTGCGGGAGGACGGGCCATCGCGGACCACATGGCGTCAGCTTCGCGCGCGCGCCGACTGGCGTTTCGTGGACATCAACTTGCGAGATCCGTGGTGGAACCCAGAAATACTCGCGGAAGTCATGCAGGATTCGTCTGTGCTCAAGTGCAACGTCGAGGAGTTGGAGCAGATCATGCGCACTTACGACCTGCCCCGGACTTCCACCCTGCGTGAGGCGATGGAGGCGGTAGCCCGTCGTTTTCACGTGCGCGCCGTCTTGGTGACCCAGGGCGCGGCGGGCGCCGCGTATGGGGATGAGACTCATTTTTACGAAGCGAAGGCGGTGCCGACGACCGTTCGGGATACGGTGGGCGCGGGCGACGCCTTCGCCGCGGGCTGGATCTGGGGGAGTTTCCGCGAAGACGCCGTGGAGCGGCGTTTGCAAAGAGCCGTGGAATTGGCGGCGGCCGTTTGCGCATTATCCGGCGCCCTGCCGGAGCAGCCCGACTTTTATCAGCGCATCGTGGCGCGTTGGACCAAGGAGGATTGATTTGCCCGATCACGAGGGTCTCTACATTCTGATGCTGAGCATCCACGGCCGTATCTGCGGTACACCGGAACTCGGCGTCGATGCGGATACCGGCGGCCAGGTTGGTTACGTCCTTGACGAAATGCGGGCATTGGCACGAGACCCGCGCGTCGCCCGGATCGACCTGCTGACGCGCCGTTTTAGCGATCCCGCCACCCATCCCATTTATGGGGAAGCGCGGGAATCTTTGGGGTCCGGCGCCCGGATCATCCGTTTGTCCGCCGGCCCATCCCAAAAATACCTGCAAAAAGAGCGGCTCTGGGATTATCTGGACACGTTCGTGGACGGTGCGTTGCAGTTCATCCGCAGTGAAAACCGTATTCCCGACATCATCCACAGCCACTATGCCGACGCCGGTTACGTGGGGGTACGACTCTCCCGCTTGCTGGGCATTCCGCTCATCCACACCGGTCACTCCCTCGGGCGGGACAAGCGGGAAAGGCTGATCGCCGCTGGCCGAAAGGCAGAGAGCATCGACCGGCAGTTTCGTTTTTCGCGGCGCATCGCCGCCGAAGAAGCCGTGCTGAGCGAGGCGTCCGCGATCCTGACCAGCACCCGCCAGGAAGTGGATAAACAATATGCGCTCTACGAGAACGCCGCGCAGGCGCATTTTGTGGTGCTACCACCGGGCGTGGACTTGCGCCGGTTCTCCCGGCCGGGACGGCAGCGTTCTTCACCGCTGCTGCCCAGTTTGCGCCGGTTTTTGGAAGCGCCGCGCAAGCCCGCCATTCTGGCCATCGCCCGCCCCGACGAGCGGAAGAATTTTCAACGCCTCGTCGAAGCCTATGCGACGGCCCCCGATTTACGGGAGCAAGCCAACCTGATTCTGGTCATGGGCCAGCGCGACCGTTTCGAGCAGATCCCCCACGGGGCGCGGGGAGTGATCGAGAGCGTGCTGCGGACCGTCGACGATTACGATCTTTATGGCCAGGTCGCCCTGCCCAAGCATCATGAACCTGAAGAGATTCCCGAATATTACCGTTATGCGGCCATCTATAAGGGAGTGTTCGTCAATCCGGCGCTCACCGAGCCTTTCGGTCTGACCCTGCTGGAAGCGGCGGCATCGGGATTGCCGGTTGTCGCCACCCGGCACGGCGGTCCGCAGGACATCATCCGCTATTGCCGCAACGGCATTCTGGTGGACCCGCTGAATATCGGGGAAATGCAGGACGCCCTCCGGCAAATGCTCTTCGATCGCCGCCGCTGGCAGCGCGCCAGCCGCGCCGGGCTGATGGGCGTGCGTCGCGTCTATAGCTGGGAGGCCCATGCACGCCGTTATCTGGCGGAAGTGGAGCGTATTCTCCGGCGCCAGCGCAAACAATTGCGGCGGGAGTCCGCCGCCCGCCAGGGTGTGCGCCGCGCCTTGCCGACAGCGGACCACCTGCTGATATCCGATATCGACAACACCTTGATCGGTGATCCGGCGGGACTCGCCGCGCTGATAGAATGGCTAGGGGAACATCCCCGGGTGGCCTTTGGCGTCGCCACCGGCCGGAATCTGAAACAGACCATGGAGGTGCTGGCCGCGCACCAGGTACCCCGTCCGGACATCTGCATCACCGACGTCGGCACGCGCATCGTCTATGGCAACACGCTGCACGAAGATCAGGACTGGGCGGCTCATCTGCACTATCGCTGGTGGCGCGAAGGGGTGTTGCAAACGCTGGCCGAAATACCTGGCCTACGCTTACAGGAAAAACCGGCCCAGAGTACCTTCAAGGTCAGCTACTATGTGGATCCCAAACGCCCGCCGACGGCGAAGGACCTGCAACAGCGCCTGCACCAGCAACGGATCGCCGCCCATGTGGTGCTCTCTCATACGCGCTATCTGGACGTATTGCCCATTCGTGCTTCCAAGGGACACGCCATCCGTTTCCTGGCCTTTCGCTGGGGGTTGCCCTTGCACGCGGTGCTCACCGCCGGGGATTCCGGCAACGATGCCGACATGATGGGCGGCGAAATTTGCGGGGTCGTCGTCGGCAATCACAGTCCGGAGTTGCACGGGCTGAGAGATAGGCATCATATTTATTTCGCGAGCGCCTGCCACGCTTGGGGCATTCTCGAAGGGATTCAACATTACCACTTCTCAGGAGACCTTCATGTCTGACGAGTTGCGTCGCTATATCAGCCAGAATTCCCACAGTGTGTCCGGATTGTTGCGACATCTGTTCAATTTGCAACGTCCCTTTCTGCTCTACACCGACTTGCAAAAGGCGTTCAGCCACTTTGCCGAGGATTATGGCAACGATGCGGATCTTGTGGTGCTGCAGGAATTCTTCTCCAGACTACAAGAGGCGGTGCTCGCCGAGCCATGGATTTGTCTGGCCTGGCGCCCCGGTCCCGGCCGCTGGAACTATTTGCGGCTCCATCGGGAGCAGCTCCATCTGGAAACCCTGACACCGGGGGACTATCTCGCCTTCAAGGAAAAGCAGGTACTCCCCGCAAATGATCAGGAACCGGTACTCACCGTGGATTTTGAAGATTTCCGCGCGGCCCCCTACCGCCTGCGTGATGAGGCCACCATCGGGCAGGGGCTCGTGTATATGAATCGCCGCTTGGCCGGACAACTTTTCCGGGACATCAAAGCCGGCCGCCAGAGTATTCTCGACTTTTTGGCCGTGCACAAACTCAATGGACAATCGCTGATGGTGCGGGACCAGCCACCGGATTTCGAGACCTTGCGCCAAACCGTGCAGTATCTGTCGACCTTGCCCAAGACCAAACCCTGGTCGGAGTTTGCCACGGAAATGAGCCGCCGCGGTTTTGCCCCTGGCTGGGGCGATATCGCCGGACGCGTGCGCGAGACCATGCGTTTGCTGATGGACCTGCTCGACGCGCCTTCGGCAGAAAGTCTGGAAGCCTTCATCGACCGCATCCCCATGATCTCACGGATACTGATCGTGTCCATTCATGGCTGGTTTGCGCAGGACAAGGTGCTCGGACGTCCGGATACGGGTGGCCAGGTCGTCTACATTCTCGACCAGGCGCGCGCCCTGGAACAGGAGATGCGGCAGCGGCTGGCGCATCAGGGTGTGGATATCGTGCCGCACATTCTCATTGCCACCCGGCTGATCCCCGAGGCCGATGGCACCACCTGCGATCAGCGTCTGGAATCCGTGCATGGCGCGGATAATGTGCGGATTCTCCGCGTGCCCTTCCGCCATCCCAGCGGCGAAATACTGCCGCATTGGGTCTCCCGTTTCAATGTCTGGCCGTGGCTGGAACATTACGCCGAAGATCTCGAACGGGAAACCCTGGCGGAATTCGGCCGGCGCCCTGATCTGATTATCGGCAACTATTCCGATGGCAATCTGGTGGCTTCTATGCTCAGCGAACGGCTGAACGTCACCCAGTGCAACATCGCCCACGCGCTGGAGAAGAGCAAATATCTGTACAGCGATCTCTACTGGCGCGATCACGACGCCAGCCACCATTTTGCCTGTCAATTCACGGCGGACCTCATCGCCATGAACTCCGCCGATATCATCGTCACCAGCACCTATCAGGAAATTGCCGGCAACGACCACGAGGTGGGTCAGTACGAAGGGCATCAGAATTACAGTCTCCCTGGACTTTATCGGGTGGAAAACGGCATCGATGTCTTCGATACCAAATTCAACATCATCTCTCCCGGTGCCGATGCCCGTTATTATTTTCCCTATTCCGTCAGTGAAGAGCGGTTGCGTTTTCTGCACCCCGACATCGACGCGCTGCTCTTTGGCGAGGAGCCTGCGGCGGATCGGCGTGGCGTGTTGGAGGACAGGAACAAGCCTATCATCTTCAGCATGGCGCGTATGGATCACATCAAAAATCTCAGTGGACTGGCCGAGTTGTTCGGCGCCTCGGAGCGCCTGCGCGAACTGGCCAACCTCGTGATCATCGGCGGCCACGTCAATCCCCAAGACTCGCAGGACGAGGAGGAGCGGGGGCAGATTCACCGGATGCACGGTATCATGGATCAGTATCAGCTCGACGGACAGATGCGCTGGATCGGCAGCTTACTCGACAAAAATGTGGCGGGGGAACTCTATCGGGTGGTGGGCGATACGCACGGTTGTTTTGTCCAGCCCGCTCTCTTTGAAGCCTTCGGACTCACGGTGATCGAGGCCATGAGCTCCGGCCTTCCGGTTTTCGCCACCCGATTCGGCGGACCTTTGGAGATCATCGAGGACGGTATTTCCGGATTCCACATCGACCCCAACAACCAGCAGGAAACCGCGACGCGGCTGGCGGATTTCCTGGGGGCGGCCGCTGCCGATATCGGCGTCTGGGAGACGATTTCCGACGGCGCGTTAGCCCGGGTCAGAGCCCACTACACCTGGGGCCACTATGCCACGCGGATGATGACATTGGCCCGGATTTTCGGCTTTTGGCGCTTCATGCTCAAAACCGACCACCGCGCCGCCCGCCGTTATTTGCAGATGTTCCAGCACTTGCAGTGGCGGCCTCTGGCGCATGCGGTGCCGCTGGGAGAGTCATGAGGGGCGGCAACCGGGCCGCTGCGACGAACGCGTGTCCAGATGTCAATTTGTCCGGGATGTCTTCTCCATATCGACGTCCGAAAATGACGAGACGCCCGCGGTCGTCTGGCTTATAAAGAGCCTATGAACACATCGGATCTGAATCGGGAAGCGTGCTATCGCGCCGTTCTGGCAAAGGACGCGCGGTTTGACGGCAAGTTTTACACGGCGGTGTTATCCACGGGCATCTATTGCCGTCCGACATGTCCCGCACGACCCCCCAAGCTGGAAAATTGTCTCTTTGTACCCAGTGCTGCGATAGCCCGGCAGTTGGGCTTTCGAGCCTGTTTGCGTTGCCGCCCGGAATGGACGGGAGGCGAACCCTTCGCAGAGGCGAGCGCCCTGATGGTTTCCCGGGCTTTGCAGCGGATGAGTGCCGACGGCGGTTTCAGTGGCGCCAGTTTGGAGGAGGTGGCTCTCCAATCAGGTGTCAGCGGACGGCATTTGCGGCGATTGTTTGCGCGCGTGCTTGGGGGTACGCCGACGGCCCTGGCGCGGACGCAGCGCATTCTGCTGGCCAAAAAGCTGATCGCAGAAACCGGGCTCTCCATGACCGATGTCGCCCTTGCCGCAGGCTTCGGCAGCGTCCGCCGTTTCAATGCGGTCATGCAGCGTCATTGCGGGTGTGCACCCAGCGCATTGCGCCATACTTCCGCTTCGAAGAGCGATATGGCGGCGGGTATCACCTTGAAGCTGCCCTATATCCCGCCTTATGATTGGGTGGCACTGCTGGAATTTCTGGCAGGCCGTGCCATCCCTGGGGTGGAGGCCGTGCAGTCCGGACAGTATTGGCGCGCCTTTCAGCTGGAGGGGGTACAGGGTCTTGTCGAAGTCCATCCTGATCCGGCGGCCGACCAGCTTCTGGCAACCCTGCACGCAACGAAAATTCCCCCCGTAGGCGTCATCGTGGCGCGATTACGCCGCCTGTTTGATCTGGATACGGAGATCATTAGGATCGACCAGCATCTTTCCACTGACCCGCTTATGGCTTCACGCGTCAAAGCGCGGCCGGGATTGCGCGTCCCAGGCACATGGGATTTGTTCGAACTCACCGTGCGCGCGATATTGGGCCAGCAAATTAGCGTAGCCGCGGCGACCACGCTATCGGGTCGGATGGTTGCCGCCCTTGGGGAACCGCTCACAGAGGATATGGCGCGACTTTCAGCCGGCACGGGAATCTCCAGGGTATTTCCGACGCCCGCCGCCGTCATGGCCGCCGACCTCAGCGCTATCGGCCTGACCCGGGCCAGAGAAAAAGCGTTGCGGGCTTTGGCTGTGGCCGCGCAAGGGGGTCGCCTGGCTTTTTCGGCGCATCCCCTCGACCGCATCATCAAAAACCTCTGCGAACTGCCGGGTATCGGTCCGTGGACGGCGCACTACATCGCCATGCGCGGTTACCGTGATCCGGACGCCTTCCCCCATTCAGACCTGGGACTGTTGCGCGCGCTGGAAACGGAGAGTGGGCGCCCCAGCCCCGCAGAAATGCTGATGCTCGCCGAAGCATGGCGGCCATGGCGGGCCTACGCGGCCATGCGTCTGTGGGCGCAACCCTAGAAATCGCCGCCCTCGTGGCGTAACAGCCAGCGTTTGCGCTCCATGCCGCCCGCGTACCCGGTCAAAGTGCCATCGGCGCCGATGACGCGATGACAGGGAATCACGATGCCGATGGGATTCGCGCCGTTGGCACGCCCCACGGCACGCACCGCCGATGCCCGGTCCATGCCCCTCGCCTGTTCCCGGTAGCTGCGGGTTTCTCCGGCGGGAATGCTGCGTAACCAGGCCCAGGCGTCCCGCTGAAACTCGGTGCCCGCGGTTTCTACGGGAATGGCGGAGACGGCGTTGAGATCACCCGCCCAGTAGGCTTCCAGAGCATTGCGAATGGGCTGCGGAGCAGTCCCCGATGTCAGCGTTACCTCGTCGGAGCCGTAGAGCAGGCGGAGTCGATCCAGCATGCGGGCCTCGCTGTCCGCCCAGTCCAGTGCACGCAAGGTGTTTTGCGTGTCGGTGACCAGCAGCATGACACCCAACGGGGTGGTGACACGATCCAACGGCCATCGAAGCGGTGCGTTCAGCATGAAAATCTCCCCAATATGGACTCTGAAATGATGTTATACCCGGACACGCACAAGTGCTCGCCACTTTTGGACGGTAAAGTCACTCCCTCAGTCGCTATGTCGTATGAAACGCCATAAATCGCCAGGCAATGAAGGCACCCAGCAGCAGCGCGGCGGCACTGCCCAGAATGGCGGCCACAACGCCACCGATGGAGATGGATGTCCCCACCCCGACCAATCCTCCTAGCAGCGCCACGCCCAAAGCGCCGCCAGCCTGGCGGCTGGTGTTATTGAAGGCGGAGGCGGCTCCCGATCTTTCCGGAGGCAAGGCATTGATGGCGGCAGCCACCAAAGCGGGGGTTGCCGCCGCCAGACCCAGGCCGATGATCAGCAACGCGAAGTACATCAGCGCATCGTCTGTCACCTGGGGAATCAAAGAGAGCAACAGCATCCCCGCTCCCGTGGCGCCCAACCCGAGCGCGGCGGGGTAACGGCTGCCAAAATGCCCGGTGATGCGGCCACCAAAGGGCAAGCTCAAGGCGAACGGCGCAAACATCACGGCCAGGCGTAGACCCACCTGTTCGGGCGACAATTGCTGGATATGCAGCAGGTATAAACTGAACGCGAACAGCGTCGCGAATACGCCAAAATTCATGAGACCAGAAGCCGCGTTGGCCGCGGTGAATCCCGGCTGCCGGAAAAACCGGAAGTCCAGCAGAGGATGGATATGACGCCGTTCCACCAGCCACAGGGCCATACCGCTCATTCCCGCCCAGGCGAATGCGGCAATGACCAGGATATTCCCCCAACCGATAGGCTGACCCTCAATGACGGCGAAGATAAGACTGGCCAGTGCGGAAACAGCAAAAACCTGTCCCCGGATATCCAACTTCCGTCCCTGTGGATGGGAGGACTCCGTGACAAATCCGAGGCTCAGCCAAAGACCCAGAATCCCTACCGGCACGTTGATCCAGAATACGGAGCGCCAACCAAAGGCGCCGACCAGAAATCCCCCCAGAGTCGGTCCCGCGACCACCGCAAGACCCGACACTCCCGCCCACCAGCCGATGGCCCGCGCGCGTAGCCGGGCGTCGGGAAAAGCGTTTCGCAAAATAGCCAGAGAGTTGGGTAACGCGGCAGCGGCGCCAATCCCCTGCAGGCTTCTCGCGCCAATTAAAAACGCATAGGAAGGCGCCAACGCACAAGCGATGGAACCCAGCACGAAGAGCACCATTCCGCCGGTATACATTCGGCGGCGGCCAAAAAGGTCGCCCAGATCGCCGGTCGTCAGCATCAGGCTGGAGAACAAAATGGCATACGCATCGACCACCCATTGCAGGGCCGTGACGCCCGCATGCAGATTGTCCTGAATGCTTTTGAGCGCGACGTTCACCACGGTGAGATCGAGTTGGATCATGAACAGCCCGAAGCAGACGGCGATCAGCGTAATGATTGCGTGGTCGTGGCGGCCAGTCATGTGGGCAGTCGTCCTCTACGTTGATTTTAGGCGCGGAGCACATGTATATTTATACAGTATCAGAGCGGCATCTGTTCTTCAACCGCAGTACTTCAAGGTTCAGTTGCGCGACGAATTGCCATAATGACCTTCTTGCTCGATGTAAACCTTCTGATTGCGCTCATCGACCCTATGCATGTTCAGCACGATATGGCCCATGAATGGTTTGCAGCCCATGGGCAATCCGCAAGTGGTTGATGCCATGTAACATTTATTCACCTCGTTTTCCTGAAAAGCATCCACTAATAACCGCCGCCACTCGCCATATAGGTCTGTAGAGCCATCCATCCGGCTACGGCCATGGGCAGGGAACTGATCAATCCGGGCGCGAGCACTGTCCATCGACCGGAATGGCCTCGGTGTTGAAGGATGCTGGCAACACCCGTTCCAGCGGCAAGCGACACGAGTAGCCATACCATGACGACCATTGAAGCACCCGCGTAGAAACGCAAATCCACCATTAGGGCACCCAGGATCAGAATCCCCATATCGGCGCTCGGCGAATCCCAACGCGAACCATGCACCAAGAGGGAAAAAACAAGAGCCACGGCCAGCACAACGGCCAGCGCTGCCCCAAACTGAGCCAGCAGGATACTGCCCAACAATGGCGCGACGAGCGCTAGTCCGACAGCACCGACAAACAGCGTGGTTCCTGCGGGTTTTTGATCTCGGTGGTCAGGGGTGAGGGCAAACCACAGTACGGACCACAGCATCGCCACCGTCAGCCAGGCCAAAAAGGCGGCGAGCACGCTTTCTTGGCGCACGATTGGCCACAGCAGAATCCAAGCCGAGACGCTCGCGGTCATTCCCCTCGCCCCATAGCGCCACCCTGGATGTTTACGGCGATCGGCTATAGCCACCACGATTCCGCCCACGAGGGCCAGCCAGGGCAACCAGGACAACACGGTACGTGGCGGGAAGGAAAAATCGCGATAGGTCAGTGCGTAGCCAACTAGAAAACCAGCCAGTATGGCCGCCACCCAAAATGTAGAACGCCAACCGGGATATTTGCGGGTTTTGTAATACGCGGCGACCACCATGAGCATGGTGACAGCAGCGGGAAACAGGGCACTCTCCAAAATCAAGGACCGAACGAAACCGGATTGCCAGAGATTCCACATAAGATTGCCTCCCAAGGGGAAGGAGGCGCCGGCCTTGCTGCTCGGCACCCCAAAAGGCCGCTCAGCCAGCCGTGCGAACACCCTCGATGTTCACGTGCAGGTGCACCCGGTTGGCGATCATGCCCGCATAGGCATCCATGCCGAAGTCGCTGCGCTGGATGGTGGTGGTGGCCTCATAGCCGGAGAGATACCCACCCCAGGGCTTGGGCAACGCCGGCACCGGTCCGGCACCGATTTCCCGCACCTGGAAGGTCACCGGCCGCGTCAAGCCATGGATGGTCAGCTTCCCATACAATTGTCCGCTCTCCTTACCCGTGGGTTGATAGCGCGTACTGACGAATGTGATGTTCGGAAACTCCCGGACATTGAAGAAGTCCGGACCCCGCAAGTCGTGATCTCTTAGGGCGAAGTTGGTATTGATGCTGGCTGCGGGAATGCGGATATCCGCTTTGTCTCCCGCAGGACTCGCGGGATTGAAGGTATAGCTGCCGGACAATTTGTCGAAACGGCCCACCACCACCGCCACCCCGGCATGGCCGATGGTGAACCACGCCAGAGAATGGTCCGGATCAATCCGGTACGAGCCAGCCGGGCTGGCGTCCAACCGATGATAGGCCGCGGCATCAGCGAGTGACACCAGTGTCGCGGACAATGCGACGGAAAGAATGGCGGTCCTCAGTGCAATGGAAACTTTGTTCGGTAACATGGCAATGCTCCTAATCAATTCGGGAGAGACGGTCACTCAGCCGTCAGGCTTTTATGAGTGCCGTCGCAGAAGGGGCGGTTGGCGGATTGGCGGCAGGCACAGATGGCTACCGTTTTCGGCTCGGCGATATCCACGGCGAAGGGCTCCACGCCGCTACCCTGGTGCGTCCCATCGCAGAAAGGCAAGTTTGCGGAGCGCCCGCAGGCGCAGAAATAGTGGCTGCCTGGTTCCAGGCTCATCACGTAAGGTGTCGGGTTCATCATGACCTCCATTAAAATCAAGCATCTCATCTGATACGCATCCATATAGTTACAATGCGTACTATATAGATAGCACAACAAATGTTCGTATGCAAACTAAATGTGGCTTACTCCTGGAATCGGCCCCGCAACACGCGCAGGGTGCGCCGCACCTGCTCCAAATCCTCCGCATCTACGTTCGCGAAGGTCTGTCTAAGATAGGCGATATGGGCGGGAAAGACTTGGGCAAAAAGTGTCTCGCCTGCCGGAGTCAGGACGGCGAGGAAACTGCGCCGGTCACCGACCGGCACCTCCCGGCGCACCAGGCCCTTTTCTTCGAGGCGGTCGATGATGCCGGTCAGGGTTCCCTTGGTGATCAAGGTTTTTTGGGCAAGCTGGCTGAGGGGCATTCCCTGGGTGTTGCCCAGGGTGGCGATAACGTCAAACTGCGCCGGTGTGAGACCCAATTGCCGGACGTGGGCGGCGGAGTAGGCGGAAAAGGCATGGTAGGCTTGGGCAAGCTCTCGCAGGACGGCGAGAAAAGGCGCCTTGGTTGTGGCCTCCTGCAGGTCCGTAGAGGACTGTATTGTCGTCTCCCGAAGTATTTCCTCACGCATCCATTCCCCCAACTGTTCGCAAGCAAATAGTCCCATATAGAACTATTCTGGGCGGCCGTCAACAGGATAGGTGGCGTAAGATATCCCCGCAACACGCCAAAGAGGCATTGCGCGCATTAGGGCTGTTCAGATAGCGATAATTTGCTGCGCACTTCATCTTCGAGCAACTCTACACCCCGCCCTCATGCTGCACCCCTTCCGCCCGGCGAACAACAATGTGATAGTCTATCGCTGGCGGAATCTGTTTCAGGATAGGTGGAAACATGACTACAAACCCTGATGTCGCCGCCGTCGCCGCACTGATCGCAGTGCCTGCGAGGGCGGCGATCCTGATAACGTTGATGGATGGACGCGCCTTACCGGCTGGTGAGCTGGCACGTTGCGCCGCTCTTTCGCCGCAGGCGGCGAGCGCCCACCTGAACAAGCTGGTCGCCGGCGGATTTCTGCTCATGGCCAGCACGGGTCGACACCGTTACTATCGCCTCGCCAGCACAGAAGTCGCTCAAGTCATCGAGGCCCTGATGCCCCTCGCCAGGGTGACTGCACGACAGACGCCTCACCCCGCAGAGCCCAAACCCATACAGGTGGCCCGCTCCTGCTATGACCATCTGGCCGGACAGCTTGGCGTAGCCTTCACCCAGGCACTGGTCGCGGGAGGATATCTCACCGAAACGGAAAACGATTTTACCGTTACCGACCATGGTGCAGACTGGTTCCGACAACTCGGCATTGATCCCGTACCAGCAACACGCAGCCGCCGCGTTTTCGCCCGCAAATGTCTAGATTGGAGCGAGCGACGCTTTCATTTGGGTGGCGCGTTGGGCGCAGCGGTCCTCGCTCGGTTTTTGGAATTGGGCTGGGTAGCGCGGATTCCTCAAGGCCGCGTCCTGCGCGTCACCCACACGGGGCAAGCGGAATTGCGGCGTCTCCTCAAGATCTCCGTGCGATGAGCAAAATCCCGGTGGTGAGCACGAACACGCCGCCCAAGGCCCAGAACCCGTCGATATAAGACAGCATTTGCGCCTGACGCAGCACCTCC
Source organism: Acidithiobacillus ferrianus (assembly GCF_010378095.1). Classification (GTDB taxonomy): domain Bacteria; phylum Pseudomonadota; class Gammaproteobacteria; order Acidithiobacillales; family Acidithiobacillaceae; genus Acidithiobacillus; species Acidithiobacillus ferrianus. Next base: position 44,858 of record NZ_WNJL01000053.1, read on the forward strand.
TGTTGGACAATCGCCACTTGTAAGGGCTCTGAAGTTGTCGGTAGCGTGCTGAGAAAGGTGTGTAGATGGGGATTGAACGGATTGATATACCCGATCAGATGGTTCCAAGCGCTTTGCGCAGAGCGGCTTAGGATCGTGGTCATCAACGACACGCCCACGGCACCCCCCAGCACGCGCATGACACCGAACAGTCCTGCGGCCTCCGCCGTGGCCGTTTTAGGGATAGACCGGAAAGCCAAAGTGGCGATGGACGAAAACGCCACGCCCAGGCCCAGCCCTTGTAACAATCCTGGCCAGATGGCCGCCCACAGATCGAGATGCAGATCGAATCCAGTCATGGCGTATCCGCCTATGGCGCTCAGCACGCAGCCCATCAAAGCCAACGACAACGGCCCCCTGCGATGAATCACCCGTCCGGTCAGCAACATGCCTGCCATGGCGGTCACCCCCCGCGCCGCAGAAATCCATCCCGCCGTCTCAGGCGGATAGCCGAGTAGTTGCTCCAGGAAGATCGGCTGAAAAGTCACGATGCCATAAAACCCCGCGCCAAAGGTCACGGAAGCCAGGGAGGCCACCCAGAAATCCCGGTTACGCAATAGCCGCAGGTTGACGATGCTGTCGGAGCGTGTGGACGCCCGCCACACAAACAGGCTCATGGCAAAAGTCGCCAACAGGGTCAGAATAATAATCCGCCGCGAGGTGAACCAATCCATCTGATTACCCTGATCCAGAATAACCTGAAGCGCACCAAGACCTACCGCCATACAGAGAAAGCCCAGAATATCCACGGATATTTTCCGATAGTCCGTCGCCCGTGCGCTATAGGCCGCCGCCAATAGCCACGCGACGATGCCAATCGGCAAATTAACGTAAAAAACCCATCGCCAGTCCAGGTGCATGACCAGATAACCGCCGACCACCGGCCCCAAAATCGGGCCTGCCACCACCGCCAGACTCCAGCGCGCCATGATACGACCCCGTGCCTCCGGCGGGTATGCCTCGATGAGCATGGCCTGCGCCAGCGAGGGGAGCGGTGCCCCGACGAGACCTTGCAGCAGACGCAACAGGACCAATTCTGCCAGGTCCTGGCTGATGCCGCACAGCGCCGAGATCAGGACAAAACCACCAAGGCTGGCCAGCAATAATCGCCGCCGCCCGAAACGGGCGGTAAGAAAACCGGTCAACGGCGTGGAAATGGCGGCGGCCACCAGATAACTGGTCACCACCCAACTGATCTGGGTTTCGTTCGCCGATAAGCTGCCCGCCATGTAGGGCAGCGCCACGCTCACAATGGTGATGTCGAGCACTTGCATGACCGTGGCGGTGAGCAGCGCGATACTGAGCCAGAACCGGCCCAGCACAAGGGTACGATCGTTTTCGGCGTTGCTCTGGCAGGCCGATGGTGTAGGAGTAGGTGAGGACATGACGGCAGTGTATCTGCCGGATGGAGCGTGATGGTTCACCATGCAGTGAACCATCTTTGCGCAGGCTGGTCTTTTTCGGTGTGGCCGCTCTCGCGGCGAGACTTCAGGAAAGGGCTGTCATGCGGGGATTATTCAAGAGCCGCAGTGCTAAAACTTCGATGCCCAGCAGGCACCCAAATATCGCCGCGATCTGAAACCCGGAGTCAATCCGCACAAGGCTTGCCAGTCCCGAGGAGATCGATCCGATCACCAACATCAGGAAGCCTTGCAAACTGGCGGCAACGCTGGCCCGGTGGGCGAAGGCATTGCGGCATAACACAGGCCCATTCGGCCGATGCCAAAAAGCGGCGCGGATAATGGACGGTAATACAAGAATACAAGGAGAATCGTGAAAATATCGGAGTTTTTGAATCAACGCTGAACCTCTTGGATTTTTACGCGCAAAGACTGATGGAATCAACCTCGGTCGAGTGTTTATCGATAAGCGATTCAAAGGTACCATGGAGGCGACAAGCAAAGACGAAATGCTAAGTGCCATAGCAACGGTGGAAGGGCTCGGCCGGCTTATGTAGCCATTGAGCAGGTCTTCGACACTTCGGCACAATGCAGCAGGGTGCCAATCGACCCATTCTTGAGGTTACCTACATGGCATCTGAGAATGGCCCTCAGGCTCTGCAAGAGGTAAAATTAAGGCAGCCCGCACGCCACTACTTATTTAAGCAGTCCAGCAGAAAGCATCCCAATCGCCAAAATCAGCAGATCCATAATTAGCAACCCAGACCACCCGTAACGATCATATACGAGGCCAGGAAAGAACGATCCCGCTGCGCCTCCGGTATAATAGGCCGCGATATAAATACCGTTTGCAACAGCTTTGAGATTGCGGAAATAACTATTAACATGTCCAGTCAGGATTGACTGTATCAGAAACATCGATGCGCAAGTAAGAATCATGCTCATAAATATGGCTAAAATTGCTGTAGTAAACCAACCTACAATAGAGATACTTAGCAGGATCATCCCAAAAATTACAGCGTTTCGCAAGCTGCCGATCAATCGAATGAATCTGGAAGAAAATAGTGCGGTGCCAGCACCAACTAAATATCCGGTATATATAAACCCGATTTCAATTTCCGGTAACCCAGGGTGCAACCGTGTCAAATAAAAAGGAAAAAAGTTAACGATAGATGAAAAAGAAAAGAAACAACAAAAAATAATTATAAGCACGCCAGCAATGTTTTTATCCAAGAGCAGGGCATAAATTGTCCGCAATGCCGGCATTTCAGCATTGGGTAACAACTCGTTAATATTAATGTGAGTACGGCCAATCATTATAATGCAAATAAAGGCATTAATGGCACCAAATAAAAAAGTATATGGCCAGCTAATAAGCATTGCTATTACGGCAGACAATACTCGTCCAACAAACCCGCCGAAAATCGTGGACGCGACATAAAGAGATAGCAGACTAGAAAGATTCTCTGGTTTAGCATTTTTTGATAGGTAAGTTGTCACTGAAATCAATATCCCAGAAACCGCAACTCCTTGAAAAAAGCGCAACACTAGAATTGTTTGAAAGGAGTCGGAAAAAATAAATATCAATATATTGGTCAGGAGCAAAGATAAAAGTGAGGCATGTAGAATGACTCGGACATTAACGATCTCCAGGATGAATCCGAAGAAGAGAGGCATTGCAATAAGTGGAAGGAATGCAGTGGTTGTTAATAGTGCCGCATTCGAACTGCTTAAAGCAAGATTCTCAGCGATTCTTGGTAAGTTTGGTTGTGGAATATACAACGTACCGACTGCAATAATGGTCAGATATGTAAAACGAGTCCTATCCAGCAAGCTCGGGGTTGTCATTCGAGGTCCACTATATCATGAATCCGCGGACCAGCTCCACAGAAATTATGCCAACAACATGATTATTATTGAATAATACCGCTATTCTCCGCTCACTTGTGGTTACAATCATGCATGATCAATTCCTGAAAAGTTCTTCCTTGCTCTCGTGCCACTCAGGACTGCCTATCTGCAGGGCATTATGCGGCTATCTTCCAGAAGACAAGAAAGATCATCTGTATTATCGCTATAGGTTATATGGGTGTCTAATACTATATACATTCGATATAATACCTTTTTAGTATTAATTAACTTCTGATTTTTTTGAATTTCTATTTAGACAGATGCTTGCTTATTGGGTCGGAGAATGGTTGGGTGGCAGAAGTAGATGATAAATGGGCAGGTTGTTTGCGGAAGAACAAGGTTTCAACTGGAGGCACAAGGAGACCAAGCACGAGCATTTTCTGCGAGTATGGAGTGCGGGTCCCCCTTGGTCCCTCTGATGGCATTGTGATCAAGCGCTATCAACACCCCAAAAGGTGAGAGTGGTTGCGCAACCCATACCCCCTTGGAGCGGAGCTGTGCTTCCACTGCCTGTAACAATAATGGTATCACTACCCAGATCTAGGCATGGAGGGAACCAGTATGAAGTTAAAATCAAAGCCTCTTTCCTAATCGTAGGGGTAGCCCCACTCTTCGTTGAGAAGAGTCCTCGCTTTAACCCAACGACATCTGGAGTGCCAGGATGGTGATTGCGTATTTATCCTGTTGTCATTCCCGCCTACTAGATGTAGAGTGCACGGGGATGATAGGAACTAAATGCTACGCCACATGTTGTGGTTAGATGAGACCATAGAATAAGCACGGATGATTTCATCAACGAAAGAGTAAGAAAAATTCGGCAGGAAAGTTACACCTTACCCATCAGGTTCGGAAAAGCAAATGAACGTGGGTGCATTGCATTGGGTGGATGAGGAATTGCGGGGAATTAGCCGCAAGCTGCTACGGCGGAGCGATGTCATCAATTTCTTCGCTAACAGGGAAAACGAGGGTGGTCGTCCTGAAGGCTGTGGCAGTGCCCGCTACAGATTAGTGTCCGCAATTAGCGGCAATGGGTCACGAAGTCTAGTTGAACACTAGGCAATATGTCCGCCCTTTCGTCAATACCATCAAGACGGACGTGGTGGACGCCGATGCGGACTGGGAAGCGGTGCGATGGCACAGCATGGGTTTCGCAGCACTCACTTGCTGCGTATCGGCGCGCGGAGATATGTATCTCTGCACCCTGCTGATCCACTGGGCACGAGCGATAATTACTTGCCAGCACAAGGGCCGTGCTTCCTGGATCAACAGACTACTGGCCGGCAGCCCATAACATGGCCGTGATGGCGCTGACCAAAACAGATATAACGAGCAGGACGCCGTATAAACAGTTTCATGCAAGTTAACGAGAGGGGATGATCGCTAAAAGGTTGCGAAGAACCAGGAAGCATCTATATAAACAATCATGGACTTAAGGCAATTGCGTTATTTCGTGGTGTTGGCCGAGGAGTTGCACTTTACCCGAGCGGCCGAACGACTACACATGGCGCAGCCACCCTTGAGTCGTCAAATACGTGAACTTGAGCAGTCGCTTGGTGTTCAACTCTTGTTGAGAAACAAACGCCGGGTGGAGCTTACTGAGGCGGGGTCACGATTTTTGAACGAAGCACGGTTATTGCTGGAACAGGCTAGGCATGCAGTGTCTATAGCACAGCGGACCGCTTGCGGGGAAATCGGCTCTCTGGAGATCGGATACGCGAACACGGTACCGTATACCGGAACGTTGTCTGCAGTGGTGGGAGCGTATCGACAAGCGTTCCCCGGAATTCGAATAATAATGACTGAAATGACTAGTCGGCAACAAATCGATGGGCTCGTAGAAAGCCGACTAGATATTGGAATTGTCCGTTCACCAGTTTATGAATGTCCATCATCGGTATTATTGTCACCGTTGTCTCGTGAGTCATTTCTTGCGGCATTACCGATAAATCACCCGCTCGCGAAATTACACAACATCCCCTTATCCGTATTGGCGGAGCAACCGTTTATTTTTTACCCTCGTAGTCTTGGTGCTGGTGTTTATGAACAAGTATTTGCGATGTGTCGGGATGCGGGGTTTGAACCCCAGATAATGCAAGAAGTCAAACAGGCTGCAGCCATAATGAGCTTAGTTGCTGCAGGACTTGGTGTGTCACTAGTGCCAGCTTCTCTCCGATGTCTGGTTATCCAGGGCGCGGTTTTTCGTCCTTTGGAGGGGAACCTCATGCAGACTGAAGTTGCTATGGCGCATCGTTCAGAGAGAAATAGTGCAGCGGCAAACGCGTTTATTGATCTCGCTCTTTCAATGGTGTAGGAAAATCATCACAAAAATGATACACCCGTCTGACTAATAATTGCTATCAATGATAAATAGCAGACTCGGGCGTCACCTTCATGATCGATGTAACGCAGAGTTCGACAGCGCGGGGACGTTCCCGCTGTTCTCCGGGCCGTTCTCCGCTTGAATCATACGTGACCCCCCGTGCGAGGGGGCGGCGGCGAAAACCGCAAACCAACACCCAGTCGATTCCAGTGATTGATGGCGCCGATGGCCACCGTCAGGAACGTCACTTCTGTTTCCGTGAACTGAGACTGCAGTGTCTCATAGACGGCGTCGGGCGCCCCCTGGGTCGCGAGCGCCGTCAGACATTCCGCCCACGCCAAAGCGGCCTGCTCCCGTGCAGAAAAAATACCGGCATCCCTCCAGCCCGCGACCAGATCCAGCTTGACCGCTTCCACACCGATTTGACGGGCGACATTCAGATGATACTGAATACAGAACGCACAGCCGTTGATTTGCGATACCCGCACCTTGATAAGTTCCGTCAGGGGTTTTTCAAGGCCGGAATCATCGACCGCTTTCCCCATCGCCAGGAGCGCGGCGTACACTTCGGGCGCGGTCTTGGTGAAGGAGAGATAGGCAATACGGGCATGCTCTGTGGACATGGCTTGTTCCTCATGAGGTGACTCGGGTAGTATCAGGACTCTAACAATATATCAGGGTGCTTACAATATGGACGACGCAGCGCCAAGACCCCTCATCCCTCAAGTAGGAGAGGGCAAACGCGGGGAAAATGGTTATCTGGGCTACCTGCTGCGGCAGGCTGCGGGGGCGTACCGGCACCGGGTGGAACGGGCGCTCGCCGACCTGCGTGTAACGCCTCCACAATTTTCCGTGCTCACCATGCTGGCCGCCTATCCCGGCATTTCCAATGCCGATCTGGCGCGGCTGGCTCTCCTTACCCCGCAAACGGTCAGCACTATTGTTGCCAACCTGGAACGCGCCGGGGCTATCGTGCGCCAGCCGCATCATTACCATGGCCGTATCCAGCGGATTGATCTCAGCGAGACAGGCAAGTCGTTATTGGCGATCTGCCGTGAGCGGGTGCAGGGTATTGAGCAAAAACTGGCCGATGGGTTTTCCCGAGAAGAGGAATCGGCACTTCGAAAATGGTTGGTTCGCGTTGCCACGTCAGCTCCACGGTAGTTGCCTACCCCGCTTGCGCACTGCCAGTCAGCGGAGTCATCGCATAATAGGCGGCATAGCCATCTTCCACTGCGGGAATGATCTCCAGCACCTCAAAATAATGGTCCCAGAAAATGGTGTCACGCAATCCCTTTATGACGCCCTGATAGGCAACAAGATCAGAGGTTTTCCACACCACGATATCGCTGATGCGCGCGGTGTAGGATTCCGTGTCGAAAAAACGCATGCTGACGGTCGGATGGGCTTCGAGGATGGGGTTAATGTTCTCTTTGATAAATGCAAAGCGGACTTTTGGTTCCAGGTCTAACCATCGGCGGGTGGTTTTGAGCAACATAAACAGGGTGTAGGTTTGCGTCGTCATGGGAAATCTCCAGGTTGAATTGACAGAAAATATTTTGCGAGCAGATACTCACATTTTCTACTCGTGTTTGAACTATGCGACTCGAACCTCGCAAGCGCCCTCATCAACAACGTTCTGCCGCCACGGTGGATGCCATTCTGGACGCGGCGGCTCGTATTCTGGAGCGCAAGGGACTGGATGCGCTGACCACCAATGCGGTCGCAGCACTCGCGGGTGTCAGCATCGGATCGCTCTATCAATACTTTCCAGGCAAGGCAGCGATTCTGGCCGAGCTGATTCGGCGGGAACGCCTTATATTGCTGACAGGTATTGACCGCATAGCGCATGCCCCCGGCGACTCGCTAAAAGACGACGTATGTTCACTCATCCGGATCGCGGTGGCCCACCAGTTGCTCCGGCCAGCGTTGGCTCGGGCGCTGGAGTATGCGGAAGCCACACTGCCTCTAGGACCTGAAACAGGCAAACTGACGAATGAAATTGTGCGATATGTGGCGACGTTACTGGAACGACATGGTGTTTCAAAGGTTATGGAGGCGGCACATGATCTGGTCGCTCTTGCAAAGGGCATGATTGACGCCGCAGGCATTGCTGGCGAGTCAGATCAGCGCGTACTCGTTGATCGGGTATGCCGTGCAGCACTGGGATATTTGGAATATCCGGGGTCCATTAGGCAGGGATTCGCTTGAAAATAGCGGTGTCGCCGGGAGCCCCCATGCTGAAGGGATCGGTTTATCTGACGGGAGAGGAATTTGTTGGGGAATAAGGGATGAATCTTGGTTAATTTGTCCAAGTCGATGAAAACACAGCCAAACGAGGTGCATATGATTTACACAGTTGAATGCAGTTTTACCGATCCGTCCGCAGAGGATGAATGGAATGCGTTTTACAGCAACGAAAAGCTGCCTGCGTTAATTTCTGTTAGGGGGTTTCTCACATCCCAACGATTTAAATTGTCCGAAGGAATACTTTCTGCGCCAACTTACCTCGCTATTCACACTATTGCCAATGAGGGGATTCTTGAAAGCATGGATTATCGCCAGAATGGCGGCGGCAATTTTGCAAAATGGCAACCCATGATTACAAACTGGCACAGGAGCATTTATGGAGGGGTCGATCTGTTCCCAAATGTCACAAATGATCAGCGATTGTTAATTAGCAATGAAAGTGGTGACGCATTAAGAGCACTCGGGTTTCAGGTGCTGTATCTATGCGCAATAGGACTTGATCGGACGCCAATGGAACGCTGGATGGCGATTTCCGGCAATCTACCAGATTCTGCCCATCATCTGAAAGCAGATGGAGTATGTATATACGTCCCTATGGGAAGGCAATTACAGAGTGATTCCGCATAATGATCGTGCGCAGTATGACCGCATCGATGCATGTATTATTTGAGGAAACAGAGCATGGAGATCCCGGATGGCGATATCCATCTTTTCTGGAAAACCCGGGAGCCGGTGGCCTGTTCAGCGGGTATGCGCCTTTACCCGACGACGACACTGGACGATGGGCCGCTGGTGAACGTGCTTTGCATTCCGGGTGGCGTCGGCATCAACCCTTTGCTGCTCGATAAAGAAGTACAGGCATGGGTGCAGCGCCAAGCGTCGGCAGCGCAGTTTGTCACTTCTGTCTGTACCGGCGCCCTGCTGCTTGGCGTTGCAGGATTACTCGCCGGGCGGCGCGCGACGACGCATTGGCGTTATCATGACCTTCTCGCCCGATTCGGCGCCATACCCGTCAAGGAGCGTGTGGTTCGGGACGGCAATCTGATCACCGGTGGCGGTGTTACCGCCGGGATAGACTTTGGTCTCGTGCTGGTCACAGCGCTGCGCGGCCAAGCCGCAGCGGAAGAAATTCAGCTTGCCCTGGAATACGCGCCGGAGCCGCCTTTCCAGGCCGGCAGGCCGGAGGATGCCCCCAAGGATATCGTGGAGGTCGTCCGGCGCCGTACCGAAACATTGCGCGCCGAACGTGAGCGGATGATGGGTGCGTGGCGGAAAATCCCGCCTAGCCTGTGTGATAAGAGCCAACGGCATGATCTGCGCACCCCTCTCGTTCGGGAATTGCGGCAGGATGACGATCCCGCTTACCGTTCACTTTGGCGGGATGCCTTGCAACAATATGCACAGTATTTTCGCACAGCCGCAGGAGACGATGTCCCTGCGGGTATCCCCACGCGAGGAGCGGAAGACAGCTTTACCTTGGGTGCTTTCGAGAAGAATGCACTGGTCGGGATCATCAGTCTGGAGCGGGATCGTGGTGTGAAGTTGCGGCATAAGGCGCTACTTTTTCGCATGTTCGTTGCGCCGGAAGTGGCTGGCCGTGGCGTTGGTAAGTCGCTGTTACAAGAGGCGCTCTCCCGGGCACAGGGCATCGATGATTTACGGTACATTCATCTGACCGTTCTGGAGCGAAACCAGCGGGCGCGAGCTCTGTATCGATCGCTGGGCTTTGTGGATTTCGCACTGGAGCCAGAGGCTGTTCGAATGGACGCAGATTATGCGGGCGAGGTACAAATGATGCGATTCCTCAGAAAGTGAATGCCATGAAGCTGATGCAGTACCAGGTCGATGCCTTTAGTCACCAGGTTTTTTCCGGTAATCCGGCGGCCGTTGTTCCTCTGGACCGATGGCTTCCCGATGCGGTCATGCAAGCCATTGCCGAAGAAAACCATCTCTCCGAGACTGCCTTTTATGTCCCGGTGAAAAACCCCGGTACCTTCCATTTACGCTGGTTCACACCGGTGGTTGAAGTGGATTTGTGCGGCCATGCCACCCTGGCAACAGCGCATGTGCTCTTTCAGGAGCGCGGATTCCCGGGAGACGAGATTGCCTTTGAGACCCGTAGTGGCATATTGCGGGTCAAAAAAATGCCTGAAGGGCAGATCTCCATGGATTTCCCGCTGCGGCCCTTGCATCCAGTGGAAACGCCCCCGTTGATGGAAAATGCGTTAGGACAAAAACCCCTGGCGGTGCTGGCGGGCGACGACTATGTCGTGCTTTTTCGAGACGAAGCGCAGATTCGCGCTATCCATCCCGATATGACCGCGTTGCAGAGGCTGGATCTGCGCGGGGTAGCCATTACCGCCCCGGGGAAAGACTGCGATTTTGTCGCGCGATTCTTTGGACCGAAAGTCGGGGTTCCCGAAGACCCTGTTACTGGCTCGGCCTACACCGCACTTGCCCCGTATTGGGCAGAAAGACTGGGGAAAACTATGCTCAGCGCGCGGCAGGTTTCTCAGCGTGGCGGTGAAATTCATTGTCGTGTTGAACGTGATCGCGTAACCCTCACAGGTGCTGCGGCTACTTTCATGGTGGGAGAGATCTCGATTCTCAGAGGTTTATGAGGTGCTATGCAAACGAATGCCCGCCGGGGCAAGACCGCGTGATGCGGCAGAATCAGACCGGAAACGGTTATTCGGTTGCCCATATGCCTTAGTATTCAGGAACCGATCACATAATGGATGACGTGGATCGCTGAATTGCACTATGATTCCTTCATAAGGACACGCTGGCAGGAGAGACCACCATGGCAACGGTACGACAGGTTGGACAATTGCCAACTGCGAGGAAAATAAGCCTTACTTTTTGCTTCAAAACAACCCTCATTCGGCAGGCGGAGAACCCAGCAAAATTAGGCCGCTTGTCCTGACGGGGACGGTGGCCACAAGACAAGTTGATACAAATTGTCTGATTCTAACTTACCCGAGTACACAGAGGTTTTTTCTTGCGCCTACCAACAGATATCCCGGATTGTGTTCTGCGTTCATGGCATGACACAGACAAAAATGCACTTATTTTGCACGGTAACAATCGCCAAATCTGGCGCAACCTAACAGGAATATTCCCGCATCCCTATACAGAAGATGACGCATTGAAATGGGTTGAAACAGCCAACAGACCCGGACGAGATGTAAATCTAGCTGTAGAATTTGGTGGGAAAGCCATTGGTGGAATTGGCATCAGGGCAGGAAATGATGTGAACGTTTACACCGCCACTCTCGGTTACTGGATCGGTGAGACCTATTGGGGTAATGGCATTGCCACAGCCGCCGTGAAGGCAATGATTGCATATGTATTATTTAGCAATGAATTTGCTAGGCTGGAAGCCCGCGTCTTCGCCTGGAATGCAGCATCCATGCGCGTGCTCGAGAAAGTTGGTTTCGTGCGCGAGGGTGTTCTGAAGTACAGCATATTCAAAGATAGTCAGATTGTAGATAGTGTCCTATATGCGCTGGTGCGTGACCCAAAAAGTTTAACTCTGGCTGAAGATAATTCACCGTCCTGACTGTAACGACCAGCATTTACAAATAATTCAACCCACTGTCCAAAAACCCAACGTTTAATAGACGGTTCGTTTCTGGACATATTTGGAGCCAAATCTGGCCCTGAATTTGTTTGTTAACTCGTCTATCTGGTGATGGCCATGAAGCCGTGCGAGAAAAAGTGACTCCACACGCTGCCTGAGTTCATTTGATACGACATGGATCGCCCTCCTGCTATTTCGAAGTGACCGGCTTTAATCCCGCCGAGAATAGGTGCCCATTAAAATCGGCCAATTT
>NZ_WNJL01000054.1 GCF_010378095.1 Acidithiobacillus ferrianus
ATGATCAACGTGACCAATCGTCCCCACATTCACATGCGGCTTCGTCCGCTCAAATTTCCCTTTGGACATCAGACACTCTCCAAGAATACCAGACCCAAGTTAAAGACCCAAAGATATGGAGCCCACAACCGGATTCGAACCGGTGACCTCTTCCTTACCAAGGAAGTGCTCTACCGACTGAGCTATGTGGGCCTAAACAAACAACTGGAGCGGGTGATGGGAATCGAACCCACACCATCAGCTTGGAAGGCTGAGGTTCTACCGTTGAACTACACCCGCACATTAATCTATATATGTTTTGCACCAGACCCCGAACACGGCGGCCAACCCAGCCTCGGCAAATGGTGGAGGGGGGAGGATTCGAACCTCCGAAGGCAGAGCCGTCAGATTTACAGTCTGATCCCTTTGACCGCTCGGGAACCCCTCCCAACGATCAGCGGCGCATTGTGCGGCCTGGGCTTTTCGTTGTCAAGCGACCGGCCCACCTGGGCGGCCATGAGCCCCGCACTTGTACCCTTGACATCGTTGTCGATTTACAACATTCTTGCGCAAGTAGTAATAAATTTTGCCAGGCATATTCGCCAAGGCTCGAGAGAGGAGGATTTTGTAATGCAACCTATAAAATCTGTTTCACTGCTGATCGCCCTCAGCGGTGGCTTGTTCGCCAGCGCTGCTTATGCCGACAATGGCTACGTGGGCTACGCTGTCCAGGCGAATTCCAGGCCGGTCGTCACCAGCACCGGGATCTGTGTGCGGGGAGGCCGCCCGGTTACCGATGGTCCAATACCTGCTCACTGCGCGCCCGCTAAAGCGCCCGCTCCCGCCCCGGTAGCCGTTACGCCGCCCCCTCCACCGCCACCCGCGCCGATCGCTCCGGTCGAACGCACGATATTGGTCAGCAAACCAATCACGATCACCGGGATCAACTTCAAGTTCGATTCCTACAAACTCTTGGACCACGACATCAAGGTACTGGATGAAGTGGCCGATTTTGCCAAAAAGCATCCAGACGCCGTGCTCGACATCAACGGCTATTGCAGCAAGGTGGGCAGTTACGCTTATAACCTGAAATTATCCAAGCTGCGCGCCCACAGCGTGGCGCGGTACCTGGAGCAGCACGGAATTAGCAGTGGCCGTATGGTGCTCAAGGGTCATTCCTACGATAACCCGGTGGCCACCAATGCCACCCCGCAAGGTCGGTTCCTGAATCAACGCGTGGAAATCAACTCCAGTATCAAGGTGCAAAAGACCGTGCAGTAATCTGCAACTATAAACGAGGGCGAGCCTTTCGTGGCCCGCCCTTTTTTGTTGTCCGACAAAGTCTCCGTGCACAGGCGCATTTCCATGATAGACTAGCCGCCATGCGACAGTCTTTCCTCCGTTTTGTGCGCACACTGCATATCACCCGAGTTCTAGTGCGTTACCGCCTGGACGAGGTGATTTATTTTCTACCCCTGTTAAAACCTTATCAGGCCATTCTGCGCTTGAGTCCCATGTCCCTGCTGGGGCCACGCCCGCAGGGCACATTTGCCGAACGCTTGCGCGAAGCCCTGGAGACCCTCGGACCCACCTTCATTAAACTGGGGCAAATGCTTTCCACGCGCCGCGATTTGCTTCCCGAACACATTACCCAGGAACTTGCCAAACTCCAGGATGCGGTGCCCCCTTTCCCGTCGCAGATCGCCCGGCAAATCATTGAAACCGCCTTGAATGCACCCTTGAATACCCTATTTTCCCGATTCGAAGAACAACCTGCGGCAGCGGCTTCCATTGCCCAGGTACATTTCGGGCAACTGTTGGATGGCCGCGAGGTGGCCATCAAGGTGCGTCGCCCCGGTTTGCAACGGGTTATCGAACAAGACTTGGCCATACTCGCCCTGCTGGCCGACCTCGCTGAACGTTATTCCCAGGAGGGCCGCCGGCTGAGGGTACGCGCCGTGGTCGCGGAATACGCCAAGACCATACAGGGGGAGTTGGATCTGTTACGCGAGGCGGCCAATGCGAGTCAGTTGCGACGCAACTTTGCCGCGGAGCAAGATCTCCTTTACGTTCCTGAAATATATTGGGACTATTGCGCCCCCCCAGTACTCGTGATGGAGCGAATTTACGGTATTCCCATCGGTCAACGTGACACATTGCGCAAGGCCGGCATCGATTTTGACCAACTGTCGCGTCGAGCAGCGGAGATTTTCTTTCGCCAAGTGTTCCGGGATGCCTATTTCCACGCAGATATGCATCCCGGAAATATTTTTATCGATCCACGGAACGGGAGTTTTATCGCGGTCGATTTCGGAATCATGGGAAGCCTGGATGATGCCAGCCAGCATTATCTGGCCGAGAATATGGTGGCTTTCTTCCGCCGTGACTACCGGCGCGTCGCCGAAGCCCACGTGGAAGCGGGGTGGGTGCCACCCGACACCAATATCCAGGACTTTGAGACCGCCATTCGCGCAATCGCCGAACCCGTATTTGAAAAACCGCTCCATGAAATCTCCGTTGCTAATCTACTACTCCGTCTCTTTCAGACGACTCGCGCTTTTCAGATGCAAACACAACCGCAACTTCTGCTGCTCCAAAAAACCTTGGTCAACGTTGAAGGCATCGCCCGCGACTTCAATCCTGCCCTCAATATCTGGGAAGTCGCCACGCCTCTGCTAACGGAATGGCTGAGCCGGCAACGTGGTCCACAAGGCTGGTGGTCCGAACTCAAGCGACAATTTCCGCAATGGGGACTGGTGTTACCGGAACTGCCCGTACTATTGCACGGAATTCTGCGACAAGCCCAACAGGGCGAACTACCCCTGATCGTTCGCAATGATGACATCGAGGGAATTCGGCGAGAGTTGCGTCACGGGTTGAGACGTCTGACTTTCAGCGTAGGGGGTACCTTCATCATGGTCGGCTTGGGGATCATTGCCACACTGGAACACCGGCTCGATGCCGATCTGCTGGGGTTGCCCGTATGGTTTTGGTTGACGGCCCTACCGATTGTCTTGTGGATTGGGGCCAGTTGGACACGGGCGGTATTCTTCAGAAACGATTAAGCGCGTAAGCGCGATGGCATCCGTGACCAGAACTCAGTAACTACCCGGGAGAAGGGGGAGCAACTATGTGGATGATCATTTCTTTTTTGATAGCGGCACTGGCCGTCATTTTCGCGGTTCAGAATAGTGCATCCGCCACGATCCATTTCTTTTCATGGACCTTTGCGCAGTCTCAGGGCGTGGTTCTGCTCAGTGGATTTGTGGCGGGATTTGTCGCGAGCATACTGATCTATCTGCCCACGCACATCCGCAATAAGTTGAAAATTCGCCGTCATGAACGGCGGTTGACGGATATCGAAGGCCAACTCAATGTGGAGCGGGGCAAACGGGAGTACATAGAAAGAGAGCACGCAGCCGCGCTGCGAATTCAGAAGGGCAACCATATGGCAACAGGCGGCGACCTCCCGTGAAACGCTAGCTGGCAAACCACTCTTCGCGAGGCGCGAGCGAGCGGTGGCGCACAACTCCCACCGGATGAGCGCATATTGGGCGCTATGCGCCCGCGAATGCAGACTCAGGGCGCGATCGTGGTCTTTTTGTCAACGGCGACCACCGCTTGGTAGTGCGGGTGTAAACG
>NZ_WNJL01000055.1 GCF_010378095.1 Acidithiobacillus ferrianus
GTGGCGGTGAAAATGCGGTTCCCATTGGGCCGATATAACTTGCGCAATGGCTTGCTGGATGAAGCGGTCCGACACCTGGGCCAGCAACGCTCGGGGGTGAATCGACTCCGGTTGTCCTGACGGTCCAGCGACGAGTTCATCCTGCGGTATGCCCACAGCCTGCCTTGGCAGGTGGTCAGATGCGTTCCCGTCTCTCTCCATCATGGTCCTTCGTCTTTCATCGTTCGGGCCTTCAGCGGGGGCGCCGCTTACTATGCCCTCTGCTGACTTCTCCACGGTATTCAGCGTTCGTTTCCAAACGCCCAGCTTCGAGCTTCCGAAG
Organism: Acidithiobacillus ferrianus; assembly: GCF_010378095.1. Lineage (GTDB taxonomy): Bacteria > Pseudomonadota > Gammaproteobacteria > Acidithiobacillales > Acidithiobacillaceae > Acidithiobacillus > Acidithiobacillus ferrianus. Next base: position 323 of record NZ_WNJL01000055.1, read on the forward strand.
CACCGAGGAGATCTCCCGGGGTAAGACACGTTACCTTCACTGCATAGACGCCGGATTTACAAAATGCACCCCGTTCGCAGATGGAGGGCTTCGCGGTCACGTGCCCGCTCGCCCCGGATGCATCACGCCTCATATCCGGTTTTTGTTCATCACCCCGCAGCTTCGGATTGGGCTTCCTCCAGACCCCGCCTCGCAACGACGCCCTTGCCCTTCTCCTTGCCTTCGGCTCTGCGTATACCTGGCCACAGGACTCTCACCTGCGAAGTAACGCGCCATGCCCGGCGCACACGTAGAGGCTAACCGGACGCCCGCTTGCGGGCGGTCCGAGTTGAGCGCGAGGTTAGAGGTTTATCGTAGGCATCCACGTAGGTGTCGATGAGCCTGCGGATCATGCGCTGATACTGGGTATGGTGTTTTGTGGCCTCGGATTTGAAGAACTCGACGCTCTTCTTGCTGAGAGCAATGGTAACTTTCACCCCTTCCTCTCGGAAAGCAAGTTCCTCGGGTGGAGGGAGAAAATCTTGAATGACCTTGGCCTCAATGGGCTCATCGGTGTATTTGATTTTCGTGC
>NZ_WNJL01000056.1 GCF_010378095.1 Acidithiobacillus ferrianus
CCAGCAGCAGATGAGCATGTTGAGCGTGGGTCTGAGTCAGACCTTTCCCTCCTTTGGCAAACTGGGGCTGGAGGGACAACAGACGGGGATAGAGGCGCGGGAAGCGGCTGACACCTTGCGCGGCCGGTCCGCCGAGTTGGTGCTGCTGCTGCGCCGCGCCTGGCTGCAAGCCCTCTATGCCGAAGACGCGGTGGCCACGGTCCGCCA
>NZ_WNJL01000057.1 GCF_010378095.1 Acidithiobacillus ferrianus
CTCCCTTTTCTAGGAGCACTCCCCGCTGTGTCCGTCCTACCATAGGAGGAGGCATCCATTACATCTCTGTCGTACGGTTAAGGGAGTGTCTGCTGCAGCAATGCCATGAGTGACCGGTTTTCTCTTCCCAGATCAGAGATCTTCTGCAGCACGCCTTGTGCGTCGCCAAGATCGTGGCATGCTTTGGCTTCCCGGGCCAGTCTGTGCAGGCTATCGTGCCGTCCCAACAGGTCTTCATAAAGCATCGGGTTATTGGCATAACGGCGATACCCCTCTCCACGCAGCCAGAGCCCCAAATGACAACGTTGTTCCGCTGCGGGCTCGGTCACCAAGTCGGGGAAGCCGCCTTGCCCGGTGAGCGCCTTGATGAAGCATTCAACTCTTTGATTATGAACGTGAATTATACAATGCGGGGGGGGGGGGGGGGGGGGGGG
>NZ_WNJL01000058.1 GCF_010378095.1 Acidithiobacillus ferrianus
CTGAAGATTTGTCTTTCACGCATGCCATTCGCGTGCTCCATCGCCGGCTACCCGCCGCTGGCTCTATTCTCCCCTCAAGGTAAGTCAGCATGGATCCGCAGCGTCCTGACTGAGATTGCCTCACGACGGGCGGTGACCAGTCGCGGGAAGCGTAATCCGCGTGGCGTCAGAAAAAAGATGCGTTCGTATCCGATTCGAGATCGCGATGATCCGCTGCATCAGCCCTGTGATCCCATTCCGGTCATCTTATCTAAATAAACAGTGTTG
>NZ_WNJL01000059.1 GCF_010378095.1 Acidithiobacillus ferrianus
ATAGATCATGGAGCCAAAATCGCCGGGAAGACCCGCACCGATTTCATGCTGGATGCGGCCTGCGAGAAGGCGGAAGAACTGCTGTTGGACAGGACACTATTTGTGGTGGATACGGAACGATTTGAACGATTCCAGCAATTACTGGATGCCCCGGTGAACCGGGATGCGTTTGACCGCTTGATGAGCCGCAAGGCTCCATGGGATTAAGCGCACCGCTATCGTCTCCGCAACCACTCAACGAAGACCACAAGACCGGTGTTTTTCGCTGCGCTGAACCAGAACTCACCCGGTGGCTACAGAATCGCGCCTTGCTCAATCAGTACAGCGGTGCGTCGCGTTGCTTTGTCGTGGTGAGCCAGAAGCAAGAGGTCGTGGGCTACTACGCGCTCGCTACGGGTTCCGTTCTACGAGAATCCGCACCGGGACCGGTACGCCGAAACATGCCTGATCCTATTCCCGTCGTTATTCTCGGACGCTTGGCCGTCGATGAACGCTGGGCAGGAAACGGTATCGGTAGCGGACTACTGAAGGATGCCATTCTCAGAACCGCACGCTTGGCGCACGATGTCGGAATCAGGGCGATGCTTTGCCACGCCATGAGTGAACAGTCCAAGCAGTTTTATCTAAAACAGGGATTTCTGGAGTCCGAACTTGACAGCACCACGCTCCTATATCCGTTGACGCGCTGCTTCGCCTGATGCTCTGGCGTGTGACACCACTCTCGTCACGCGCAAGCCGTTCCAGCAGCGCCAACCGCGCTACGGCGGCTATGGCGGGAGCTGCCACAACACCAGCAGCAGCAAAAAGAGTTTCTCGACCACACCGAAGCCAAAGCGGTAATGAACTCAAGCTTCTCGATAATCTCGATGATGAATTTCGCGTGCTTGTGCTAAAATACTCTTACCGCGTAAGAGGAGAATGTTGCCATGTTAACAACTGTTTCCGATAAAGGCCAAGTTGTCATCCCGGTGGAAATCCGTCGCCGCTTGGGCATCACCCCCGGCTGTCAGCTCGATTTCAGCCTGGAAGGTCATGTCATCCACGCCGAGGTGAAGCGCCAAGTCGCTCAAACCACTGCCGAAGACGGCTTTGGCATGCTGGTTTGCACGCGGCCGGGCAAACGCCGTCTTGCCGATTTCGATGTCGCCCTCGCCATGCGGGAAGCCAAAGATGATTGCCCTTGATACCAACATTCTGGCGCGTTTCTATGTGGCGGACCCGGCTGACCCCGAGTCCGCCAGACAACGTCCGATTGCCCATAGACTCCTGACCGAATCCCCCCAGGTGTTCATACCCCTGACCGTAATCCTTGAGCTCGAATGGGTCTTGCGCGCCTTTTATGGCTTCGCGGACGAGGATTTCGTCAGAGTCGTCAAACATTTGCTTGGTCTGCCCAACGTCAGTGTCGAGGAATGGTCGCGCATCGCCGATGCCTTGGCCTGGCACACAGAGGGGCTGGACTTCGCCGATTCCCTGCACTTGCTGGCCAGCAGCCATTGCACGGAATTCATGAGCTTCGATGACCGTCGATTCGCGCGCCGCGCTAAACGTCTTGGTGTTGCACCTGCAGTCGTTGTGCCTGCCAAGTAGCCGCCGTCATGCCGTTACCCATCAATATCAACGACCTTCTGCACGGCAAATCCGTCGATAGATCATGGAGCCAAAATCGCCGGGAAGACCCGCACCGATTTCATGCTGGATGCGGCCTGCGAGAAGG
>NZ_WNJL01000006.1 GCF_010378095.1 Acidithiobacillus ferrianus
GTTTCAATCCACGCCCGGTTTATAAGCCGGGCGATACCCAGGCGGTGATCTGCCTGTCGCTGCGTACATACGTTTCAATCCACGCCCGGTTTATAAGCCGGGCGATACGTATTACCTGTGGGATATACGATATGGCAATTGAGTTTCAATCCACGCCCGGTTTATAAGCCGGGCGATACTTCAATATACACCAGGGCCGCAGTTCAAAGCTAGAGTTTCAATCCACGCCCGGTTTATAAGCCGGGCGATACCGCATTCGGATGACGTTCTTGGGTTGCAATTAAGTTTCAATCCACGCCCGGTTTATAAGCCGGGCGATACCTGACAAGCGCATTCAGATCCTCATCGTCGTATCCGTTTCAATCCACGCCCGGTTTATAAGCCGGGCGATACCGTTCCATGAGGGTAGATGCCTGCACTGGGAATAGGTTTCAATCCACGCCCGGTTTATAAGCCGGGCGATACGCCTGCACGTCCTCCACGCCGATATCCGTCACCGGTTTCAATCCACGCCCGGTTTATAAGCCGGGCGATACAATCCAGGAGATGTGGTGCTTTCTCCATTCGCGGGTTTCAATCCACGCCCGGTTTATAAGCCGGGCGATACCATGATGATCCCGTATCAGCGCCAGGGATGGTCGGTTTCAATCCACGCCCGGTTTATAAGCCGGGCGATACAATCCACCGTATTTGACCGCTCCTTGACAAAAAGAGTTTCAATCCACGCCCGGTTTATAAGCCGGGCGATACCAGAAGAATACGTCGGACTTCCTTGTAGGGAGTGTTTCAATCCACGCCCGGTTTATAAGCCGGGCGATACACTGGAGCACGTCCGGCGAGGGCACGTTTGTGGTGTTTCAATCCACGCCCGGTTTATAAGCCGGGCGATACCCACAATGCTGCGTTGAACGTGCTGGCAAGGTATGTTTCAATCCACGCCCGGTTTATAAGCCGGGCGATACTTTTTGCCGCATTCAGTTGAGCGGCTAAAATAAGGTTTCAATCCACGCCCGGTTTATAAGCCGGGCGATACTTGTGTAGGGATATTAATGCTAATTTTATTCATTTGTTTCAATCCACGCCCGGTTTATAAGCCGGGCGATACTGTCGGCCAGTGAGCACGACGATGTGCTGCTGGCGTTTCAATCCACGCCCGGTTTATAAGCCGGGCGATACTGCATTGTTGCAACACATTGTTAATGAACAATTTTCTTTGTACTTACCGCGAATGGCGGATAAGGCCGCCTGAAAACCTATAAGAGCCCCAAGGACTTCTAATAAAAACGATGATAGAACAGGAAGATACGCGGCGCGCGAAAGGACGGGCTTTGAGACGCCGATCCGGGTTCGCGCATCAAACCATGAGGGGACCATTGAAGTCGATAGATCGGAAGGTTCCATATTGCTTGATACGCAGTTCGGTGGGTTCTGTGAGACGATAGAAGCGTAGATTATCCTCTTCTTCGTCTATTTCCGCCAGCAGCGTGCGCTCAAAAGCCTCGTATTGCATTTGATTGACCTGACATTCAAAAACAGATTTCTGCACGCGCTGGCCCACCCGTTCGCAGGCTTTGGCCACGCGGCGCAGGCGCTTGCGCCCCGCCGCTGTTTCAGTAGAGACATCGTAAGTGACGATGATGAGCATGATTACGCCTCCTCAGCGGCTCAGGTATGGCAGGTACCCGGTGGTTTCCCCGCGGATGGCGCGCGCCATCAACCGTGCCTGCACAAAAGGTAACAGTCCAATAGGCACCTTCTGCTCCAGAAGGGGATGGGTAATCTCTTCTTGCTTGCGCTCCTGCCAGGCCGCGACCACCTTGCGTCGACCTTTATCACCCAGCAGGACAGCGCCACCCTCGCGCACTTCAAAATCCCCATCGCTGAGTTGCCCTCGGTTCACGAGTGTGAGTGCGAGCCGGTCGCAAACGGGAGCGCGAAACTCCTCCTGCAAATCCAATGCTAATGCCGCACGCCCAGGGCGGACTACATGTAAAAATCCCAGTTGTGGATCAAGACCGACGGTTTCCAGTGCGCTGCGACAGTCATTCATCAGCATGGAGTAAAGAAATGACAGCAAGGCATTGACCCGGTCCAATGGCGGACGCCGAGTACGCCCGCCCCACTGAAACTGCTCACGCATGGCGGGCTTGACGATGTAACTGAATGCCGAAAAATAACTGCGCGCGGCATCGCCTTCTATACCGCGCAGCGCGTCTATGGTGGACGCTTCGGCGGCAGCACGCAGCGATGCGGCGAGGTGATTGGCAGCCCCCGTGAGCTGTTTAGCGTCGTCCGCCTCTTTCGCCTCACGGGCAGCACGCAGGAGCACGGTTCTGCCGTTACGGATTTTCCCGGCGACGCAGGCGCGCGCCAGGTCTCTGGTAACGTCAACATCGCCCGCTCCTCGGTGCTGGGCCTGACGCAGCAGGATATTTCCGGAAACGGGTCCTTCCAGGCGCGCCTTGAAGCGACCAAAACGATCCAACAAGACCAGAGACTTCCCTTCTTCCGCCAAGCGGTGCATGAGAGCCGGCGATACCATCACGTCGCCAAAGCACACCAGTGTGCCCACATGGTGCAGGGGAACTTGCAGGCGCTTCTCATGATCCACGTCCACGCGCAAGGTGGTATTGTCCAAATGTACGTAGGACAGAGGGGTCATGACGTAAAGGGTGTTTTGAATTTGCTGCATGGTGGGGTCCCTTTACATCACGGACTGATTTCGTCATCCGGCGAAAACAGATATTGTTTCAGCCGGTCCATTTGGATTTGCTGCGCCAGCATCTCCGGCTGGCAGATTTCTCGCAGTGAGCATTCCCGACACCGCGCATCGTTTACTGGCGGTGGGAGGATGCCGGAGGCGAGCATGGCGCGAATCGCGTCGGCGGTCTCGTTGACGAGGGCGCGCAAATCCTCGGTGATGTCCACCTCCCGTCGTCGGTGGCTGCTGGCGTGATAAATAGCGCCTTGGGGTACAGGGCGCCCGAGCATGTCCTCCAGACACATGGCCTGCGCGGCAAGCTGAATATCGTCATGGATGCGGCCACGTTTACGCCCATGCTTGAACTCTACGGGATATATCCTGCCATCCGGGTGAAACTCCACCAGGTCTGCCTTGCCGATCAGGCCAAAACGATCTGACCAGAGAGGCAACGCCCGCTCCACCCGCACACCGCGCTTCACCTCGTATCCCGGCATATCTACCAGATGATGCACCGCCTGCCCGCGCGCCGTATGGACGTTGTCCTCAAATTGCTGCTCCAGATGGATCAACCCGCATTGACGCGGGCAGTAAATCCAGTGCTGGAGGGCAGAGAGAGGAACGGGGTCTTCGGTGGCTTCCATGATCAGGCCCCGTTATCACTGCTCAAACAACACTTCCAATAGCGCCTCACGACTGACGCCGCGATGCGCGGCCACAGCGTCCAGTATGGCGGCCAGCGTTCCCAGGCGCAGTGGATCATGACGGGGAACCGTAACGTGATGCTCGCCTTGTACCGCACAGGTCAGGCGCATGTGGCTTCCCGTCTGCCGCGTGACGGTATAACCCACACGCCCAAGTCTCTGCACCAACTCAGTGCCGGTGAGGTCACGCGGCAGTCTCATGCCACCAGCACTTCTTCGCGGGTAATATGCAGGCGAATAAGGCTGGGGCACTGCGCATCCTCAAAATGGCAGTGCACCGCATCCCGCACCAGCGCATGTAACGCGGGCAGATCATCGGCTTCGGTGAAAATGTCCGTACCAACAGCACGGGCTATGAAGCCACCTTCCGGGGCCTCTTCAACGATAAAGTGGATTTCGGACATCGGCGCCCTCCTAAAAACCGTCAATTTCCTCTGGAACAAGTCCTTCCAACAGATTCAAAGCATACGTTCCATCTGGATTGACGACCAATGATCTGTGGACTTTTGCCGACGAATACTGACCAGATTTGCAATTGTGCTTCCACCAAATCACTTTCAACACCTCCATGCTCCCCGCAGGCCTGGCAGATGACTCGTCATTTTCAAAAATCTTCGGCAATACCAACTTGATTGCATCGGCATCGGCATCTAAAAACCCAGTCCTTTCGGCTAGTTGCGGGTTCATACTGCCAAAAAAAACATACACTCCTTGATCAACGCGATGCTTCATTCCCATGGTGTCGGAGCCGCGCTTTGTACCATCACCTTCACCACTCACACTTTTAGTAATTTGCATGCTGGTAATATCTATCGGCTCGACACTGAAAGCAGATTGAATCGTGACAGGGCCACGGATGCCAATGGATACTCCTGTGTCGCCGTCTTCGTCGCTACCATCCTCCTTCTTCTTACCCGCTTTCTTGTTGCTTTTTAGAGCGAAGAGCTGGCCAAAGGCCCGCACATCCAGCCATTTTTTGCACGCCAACTCGGCGGTTTCTTCTGAACCCAATTCCTTGCCCAAACCGGCCTCTGCCCGTGCGCGCAGACTTTTAGCATCGTCCACTTTGCGGTCATCGGATTGGACGAAAATCATGTTGCCGTCGTCTTCTTTCCTACCGTCGTTGACCCAGCGCTCGATCAAGCGATCCCGGATTTTTCGCTTGATCGACACATCGCTCATTTCGCCGAAGTTTGAGTAATCGGTGCGCGGGCGGTTGCCGTTTAGCGGATCGCCGTTCGGGTTGGCATTTTTGACGCAGAAGATGACAGCGAAATCAATTTTGTTTTGCAGGGTGCTCATATTCGTTTCCTCGGTGGTCTATTCGGTGGGAGCGTCTTCGGTCACGGTGGTGGTGTCTGTCTTGGGTGGATTCAGGATTTGCCGTTGACAGTGGTAGCCGAGCAAGAATTCGCCAGACAGCTTGCTGTCGTCAAGAAAGTCATCACCGACGAAACTGGGGATAATTTCATCGAGCAGTTTATCCATCTCGTGCATAAAACCTGAGCGCTTTGTTCGTAGGCGCGAGATGTAAGGTTTGAGCGCAGGCTCAATGATTCGCCAGGTGCTTGCCGGGCGATCAGCGAAACGTTGCATTAGCTTCGCAGCAGTAGTGTCGCGTCTTTCGCCTGCAACGTAGAGAGCACGGTTTTCGATATGTTCGGCAATCGCCAGCAAGCGACCATAGAGATAATCCCGGCTGTGCCGGTCGGTTTCCAACGACATTTCGTACTCCTTGTTTTTGAAAGCGCCTTTGAAAAGGGCGCAGGCGATGCCCAAGGTTTTTTCCCATTCCCAATGATCGAGGCCGACCCGATTGCTGGCTCTGCGCACTGTTGATTCGACGAGGTCGCGTGGCAAGGGCTGGCCATCAATGATGCAGGGCAGAAGCCGCTCAACCGTGGATTTCTTGAGCTTATCGTCAAGACGACGGCCAAACGCTGCTTCAGCGATGTCGCGTGGCGCCGGTGCGCCGACAAATTTCAGATCCCTGCCGAAATTTTGCGGCCAGGCGTGTGCCTTGTGCCAAGCTTCGATCCGCTCCAGAAACTCGGAACCGTTCAACTCGCGGTAATACGTAATAGCCATGCGTCCTGGTGTGGCCGAATCCAGTCCCATGACGACGATGTCATCTGGCGGGCCGATATTAGCGCGATAGCCCGCTAGGGCAAGATTCAAGCGCTTGGCAAAAGCTTGTCCTGCATCGTCGCCGAGGGATAATTCCGGCGTAGCGGACTGTTGTTGGACAGCGATGCCAGCCAGCATCAAGGTCAGCGAGTTACCGAACGGATCAGGAATCGGCTTGCCTGCGACCGCCCAACTCACGACGACCTGATCGCCGTTTCGGTAGGCTTGGCGCTGAATCAGCCAGCGCAGCGCGTTATGGGCTTTTTGCGTGACTTCGTAACTCACGCCGCACGCCTGCTGGCCGGTGTCATCGGTGAAACGCCCCCGGAAGGTGTAACCCGAACTGTCGTTGGCACTGATAAGTTTGGCACCATCGCCGGAATGGCGGATGCGCTTAGGATGGCTCAAAGCGAGACTCGCCTGCATCTCACCCGTCACCATACAAACGCCGACGGCTTCCTTGGTACTGGCATCAAATTTTGCCCAAGCGTCCTGCAAAGACGCATCTTCCCAAACTGCCGTGCAAGGATTGTCGGGCTCCCGGACATGCCAACGAATAAACGCGTCGCCTTGGTCACGCTCGCCGGATTTCGCTGTGAGCACCCGGAATAACTCGGGTGCTTGAGTTTCACTTGCCCAGCGCGTCAGCAACTTCCCGTCCGCACCGAGATGAAGCACATCTTCTCGCACCAAATCGGCAACAACCTGCCTTTTGCGAACGTAGGTCAGCACGGACTGAGCCTTCGCATGGCTGTGGGGCGAATTGCACCACTCCGCCAGTTGCGCTTCATATTCCTTGAAGAAAGACGGCTTGCTGCCGCCCATCTCAGGGTAATCTGCCGCGCAGTACTGAACTTTGTCACACAAGGGGTGCGGTGGAGGAATTCTGCCGGTTCGTCCCGCGGATTGTTCGGTAGCAGGGATGATGGTTTCTTCTTTGCCAATTGTTCTGGCGGATATGAAATTGCCGTGTTCATTCAGCGTAATTTCTACATGTGCTTGCTGGATGGAATGGCTAACGGGTAACAGCACACTGGTGCCGGTCGGCTCCCGGCCTTTGCTCTGTCCGTAAGTTTCGTAAAGTTTCTGTACCCAGCTCATATCAGACCCCCAGATCGGTAGCGTCCTGCGCGACATCGCGCAGCCTGCCCTTGCCGAATTTCTTGGGCGTCATCGCCCGCACGAATTTTCGAATCGTGCAATCCTCGGGCCGCGCGTACTGGATATAGCCATTCACCATGACCGGTTTCCAGAGCCGGGCTTGTAAACAGTTTTCGCCAGTTTCATCCGGATAGTCGAACCCATGGAACATCAAGCCGTATGCCAACTCTCCCGCATCGTCGTAATGCCCGCTTTCCGAGCCGTATATGCATGGTTCGACGTAGCCTTGGCAGTCTCGTGTGCCCAGAAAAACATCCTGCCGCCCGCCTAATTCCAGCATTCGTTTGGCGATTGCATAGTGCTTGCCTTCTACCCGGTCGTCTTCGAGTTCGGGACGGTGCAAATTCCATTCAAAATGCGCGCGCACCTGATATTCGACATCGGAGAGAAAAGTATAGATCGCCAAGGTATTGCCCCCACCGAAATCCAAGGGTTTTGTGCCCTTGGTCTGCGTGCGGATCGGCTTCATCACCCTGACCTCGTCCATCACCCAAATGAAGGTAGGCTTCCAGTAAATGGATTTGGCGATGCCTTTCAAGGCTTCGTAAGTCGGAATGTGATACGAGCACTTTTCGCCGCCGATGCGGGTCAGCGGATCGGTGAACAGGGCGTGACGCGCACTAACCTTGAATTCGATGCTATTCCGGTGCAACACAAAGGACCTCCATTTTTCCTTCCGGGGTTTCGGACAGACCGAATTCCGGGCTGTAGTAGCGCGAATCAACCAGGTAAAGAATACCCGTACCTTCCTGAACTTCCCGCACGACACCGGTTTTGAACAGTTTTTCCAGCACGTTCGGAAACACATTAACGCTGAATTGCTGCGCCCGACGCAGCAATTCGAATTCCTTGTCTGGCAGGTATGCCGCACACAAGGCATTGATGAGCGCTTTGCCCGTTTCGCCATACGGCACGATTACCCCGCGCGTGGGGGCGTCGATGGCTTTAAATGCCTTGGCGGCGGTCATGAACGACTGTCGCAGGTAGATGGCCGGAGCTTGGCGTTTCGTTCGCTTGTAGTCAGCGACTGCAAGGGTGTTATCGGAGAGCAAGTTGAGCAGGGTGTCGTCGTGCCCCATTAAGTTTGCGACGACTGGATAACTCATGTCGTTGGCCCGATCGAAGAAATAGTTTTTGTAGTACCAAGCCATCGCTTCCGGGCCGATGCGGTTGTTGCCGTATTTCTCGGGGTCGGCATCAAAGTCATTCAGCACGCGCTCTGCCTTTTCTCGGCCAACCTGAATGTCGGGCAATTTAGCCAAATTCTCGTCCTCGGGGCGCGGGTTAAGTACATGTACCAACCCCTGTGTCGCGCGGCCATTGCGATTGCAGCGCCCCGCCGCCTGGGCAATCGAATCCAGACCTGCCGTAAAGCGGATGACGGAACCAAAGTCTACATCGACCCCCGCTTCAATCAACTGTGTACTGATGCATAGCGTTGGCGCAGGCGGGACTTCGTCAAGGCGCGCACGCACTTCGTTCAGGATGGTTTTGCGATGCGCCGGACACATATTCGTGCTCAGATGGAAAGTTTTGGCCGTGCTGATTTCCTTGCATAGTCGGTAAATGGCTTGTGCAGCCTTTTTGGTGTTGACGATGACCAAACAGCTCCCGACCGCCTCGATTTGCTCGAATGCTAGCGCGGCGATTTCGTCCTGTGACCAGCCGCCTGGTTTGCGGCGGTTGACTACTTCGACGCGCTTGAGGTCGTCGAAAAGTTGCTTTACATCCGGCATGAGTTCGTTGCCCTCTGGCACGCGAATTGCGCCTTTGTGTGCGTCGACCTGATCGAGTAGTGGTTGGGTGGCTGTGCACAGAACAACAGTGCTGTCGCAGAAGTCGGCCAAGTAATTCATGGCGTTGTTGAACAGGTGAACACAGTTGACCGGCAGGCTCTGGATTTCGTCAAAAATCAGCACTGTATTGGCGAGTTGATGCATCCGGCGCGCGCCGCGCGTTCCCGCGCCGAAAAGGGTTTCCAGCAGTTGCACGGAGGTGGTGTATACGACTGGGGCATCCCAGTTTTCCGAAAGGATTTTGCCACGCCAGCTTTGCGCTTCTGGGGTGAGGTTGGAATGGTGTTCAAGCACCACGCTACCCACTTCGACCCCTTCGGGTTCCAGGATATGGCGCACGACTTCTGCGTTCTGGTCAATGATGGAGGTGAACGGGATGACATAGATCACTCTGTCCATCTTGTGCTCGCGTGCGTGGTGCAACGCAAACCGCAGGCTCGCCAATGTCTTGCCGCCACCGGTTGGTACGGTCAACGTGTAAATTCCTTTCTTCCGCGCTGCGCCTTCCAGACAATGGCGAGAAATATCCTGCCGCAAGTCGTCGATGGGATGGCGTGGAGTGAAAGCGCTAAGATGCGTTTCCAGTCGCTCAATCAGCACATCCCAGGACTCGTAGTTACCGCGTAGCCGTCGCCGCGCTCGTCCGGGGTGCTCAAAATCCGCTGTGTCGATGCGGTCGGCGTCAATCAGGCAACTGAAGAGTGAGCGAACAAGCAGGCCCAGTTGCTGCTGGTAAACCGGGCTTTGCGAGTTATTGCCCGGAATTTTGCCGAGGATATTTGCGATCCAAACCTGAAATGCCTGTGTTATTTCCGGGCGCGCCACCAAATTTCGTGCGGTTGCAAGCAGTTCTTGATTCACCTTGCCCAAGACTTCACTGAGATGGGTTTTATCGCCGGATTTGTTCATCCGCTTGGTGAACATGTCTTCGGCAGGACTACCCACCGATAATGCGAGACAGTCGATCACGCCGGAATGATGCGAGGCAATGCACAACGCCATAATCTGCCCAGCAATTTGCGCCAGAGCGTCCTTTTGCGCCAGTTCCTGCCAAACCCATTGCGCCCCGCTCGTGGAATGATCTATTTTCCCTTTCAGACCAGCAGCATCGACAAATTCTTCGTCCTCATCCTGGTTCAGCAAGCCTGTGGCGGACTGGATATAAGACTGGAAAGCTGTACTGTACTTGCCCAGATCATGGAGCAACCCAAGTAGCTCACCCTGAGTAGAAAGACCAAATTTTTCAGCCATTCTTGCAGAAAGCTGACCAACACCATATAGATGTGATTCCAACGACTGACAAGTTTTCCCTTCGCTACGCACATGCGCCACGAACTCAGGCTTTTCCATTGGTTTTCGCAAAGTATCTGAAGACTGACCCATATTGGTTCACGTTCCACTTTGGATGATAGAAAATCGTGTTGGTTACTTATCGTTTCCGTGGGGTTGCAAGTCTGCATAGAAATGGTCTTCATCACCACTTTCCGCAGACCAGACTTCGCCCGACGGCGCTACGATATCCCCGTGAATAGTAACGGTGCCTTTCATATAGCCAAACAGACTCTTCGGCGTTTCATCGACGATGGGGACCACCTCAACCAGCGGTTTGCCACCCCTGTTGATCACCAGCCGCTGATGCGTGTTGGCGACTTCGTCAATCAACTTCAGGCAATTAGCCGTGAACTCGGTAATGTCAATGTTCATGGGATCTTAGCTATTCCTTGGAGGCAACCACGTTGATTCGCACCGGCCCAGGTAACCATGCAGAGAGAAGTTTCACCTGTCGGGTGTGTGCTCGGGAGTCGAGCGTTCTTTTCCATGGCGGTGGCCACGCGCCCTCGCCAAAGACGCATCCAGCCGGATCAACATTTCTCTGGCTTCCACATACACACCCCTTGCCCAAGCCTCTTCCCGTGCCCGTAAGCCGCGAGCCACGAAGTCCCGCCGCGTTTCCAGAGGATGGATATTCTGGATGAACGGCTCCGTCTTACCCCTCCCCCTCATCCCCATCCTCGCCCGCATGCCGCTCGCCCTTCAGGGCGATACTCAGGTTCTTCAGCTTGCGATACAGGTGGGTGCGCTCCAGCCCCACCACTTCCGCCGTCCGCGCGATATTCCAGTCATTACGCGCCAGATGGTATTCGAGGAAGGCGCGCTCAAAACGCTCCCGCGCGCGTTTCAGGGTGCCGCCAAAATCTTCCCCGTCGAAACCGCTGTTGGCGAGGATGAGGCGATTATCCAGGCCCAGCGCCCCTTCCACCTCTGCCGCGCTGATTTCCGGCCCTTCCGCCAGAATCAGCAAACGCTCCACCAGATTCTGCAATTCACGCACGTTGCCCGGCCAGGGATAATGGCGCAGCACATCCAAGGTTTCCGGGGTAAAGCGGCGTGCGGCCAGCCCGTCGCGCGCCCCATAAAATCGGACAAACTCTTCTATCAACGTCGGAATATCCGCACTCCGCGCGGACAGCGGTGGCACCTTCAGGGGCAGGGCACTGAGACGATAGTAGAGGTCACTGCGGAACTGCCCGCTCTGTACGGCCTGTCCCAGATCGTGCGCGCTCCCGGCGATGACCCGCACATCCACCGGCACCGGCGTCGTTCCACCCACCCGGATAATGCGCCGCTCCTGCAAGGCGGAAAACAGGCGTGCCTGGGTTTCCAGATCCATATCGGCGATTTCGTCGATGAAGAGGGTGCCACCGTGGGCCACTTCCAGGCGGCCACGGGTCAGTTTGCCCTGCGCTTCATTGCCAAAGAGTTCAATGGCGACGTTGGGCCGGGTGATGGCGGCGGCGCGCAAGTCTACGAAAGGCCCCTGTGTCCGTCGGCTTTGCCGGTGCAGATAGCGCGCGGCCACTTCTTTGCCGCTGCCCGCTTCTCCCAGCAGCAGCGCCCAGGAATCCACCGCCGCCACCCGCTGCAACTGTTCGCGAAACTGGCGGATCGCCGGGCTCTCGCCGCTGGGGCGTTCCACCCAGCCGGCCTGCGCGCGCAGGTCGCGGTTCTCCCGTTGCAGGCGGCTGGATTCCAGGGCATGGGCGACCGTGAGCAGGGTTTTATCCAACGACAACGGCTTTTCGATGAAATCATAGGCACCCAGCTTGGTCGCCTGCACGGCCGTCTCGATGGTGGCGTGCCCGGACATCATCACCACGGGCTGCTCCAGCCCCGCTTCGGCCCAGCGCCGCAAGAGGCTGACGCCGTCCTCGCCCGGCATCCAGATATCGAGGAGCACCAAATCCACCATCTGGTCGCGCAGCCGCGCTTCCGCCGCTTCCGCGCTCCCCGCCGTGTATACGCTGTAGCCTTCATCCTCCAGAATTTCTGCCAGGGTCGCGCAGATATCGGGCTCGTCGTCCACCACCAGAATCTTCAATCGTGCCTCTTCCATGCCGCCTCCTGAACGCTTGCCTTAACTCAACGGAAAATCGATAACGATACGCGCACCACCCTGCAAGCCCTGGTTATCCGCGAGGATTTGCCCGCCATGCTCCTCGACGATGCGACGCACGATGGCGAGGCCCAACCCCGAGCCCTTCACCTTGCTGGTGACATAGGGCTCAAAGACGCGCGCCAGCAGTTCGGCGGGAAAACCCGGTCCATCATCCAGCACCGACAGTTCTAGCATCTTCGCGGAACCGCTGTCCGTCAAGCGGGTGCGAATGAGGATATGCCGGCCCTCGGTGGACGCCTCATCCGCCTGCAAGGCATCCATGCTGTTGCGCAGGAGATTGTTGAGAATCTGGCGCAGACGATGCACATCGGCCCGCAAGGGAGGCAGACCCGCATCCAGCTCCGTCCCTATCTCCACCCCGCTTTCTTGTCCGCGATAGAGGTCGAGCACGTCCAGAATCAGCGCGTTCAGGTCGAGCGGGCGCAACTCCAGTTGCGGCTGCCGGGCATATTCCGAGAAGGCATCCACCATCACCTTGAGGGCATCCACCTGATGAATGATGGTGCGGGTGGCCCGGTCCAGGGTTTCCCCCTCATCGCCCAGACGTTCCAGATATTTGCGCCGCAACCGCTCGGCGGAAAGCTGGATGGGGGTCAGCGGATTCTTGATCTCGTGGGCCAGACGCCGCGCCACCTCACTCCAGGCGGCACTGCGCTGGGCGGCGACCAGCGTGCTGATATCATCGAAAACCAGTACGAAGCCCCGGCTACCGGCATCGTCCGCGAAATGTGCGCCATGCACGATGATGGTCTGCGGCCCGTCGGAACGTTCGATCTGCAGCTCTTTCTGCATCCCGTTCCGGGGGTGCTCCACCCAGTCCGCCACCAGCTTCCACAGAGGTTCCAGCGCGGAACTGTCGTGTAATGCATCCAGAGCGCAGCCCCTGGGCAAGTCTTCCTGAAGGATGTGGGTCGCCGCGGCGTTGGCTTCGGCCAGCCGGTTTTCGCCATCAAAGGTCAGGATGCCACTGGAAATCTGCCCGAGCAGGGTCTCCAGGTACAGCCGCCGCTGTTCCGCCTGCTCCTGCGCCGCCGCCGCCTGCTGCTTGGCGCGCGCCAACTGCCGGGTCATGTTGTTGAAGGAATGCAGCAACACGCCCAGCTCATCGTGACTCGCCACGGTCTGCAAGGGAATGAATTCGCCGCGCGCCACCGCCTGGGTGCCCGCCGCCAACCGCGCGATGGGCGCCGTCAGACGCCGTGCCAGATGCAGGCCCATCCACACCGCTGAAAGCACGGCCAACAGCAACGCCACCGCCAAACTGAGCTGGAACGCCGTCTTCATGGGCTCGCGCATCAAGATCAGCCGGTGGTAGCGCATGTAGGCCACTTGCACCGCTTGCGCCGCCTGGGTCAGTTGTTCCGGGATAGGCTGTTCCACATACAATATGCGGTTGCTCTCTCCCAGATGCGGGCTCAGTACCGGAATCAGCGCCTTGACCAACAAATCGCCGTTGGGCCCCGGCTCGATGGTGGCCGTCGGACGGTTTTCCTCCATGGCCAGGATTTCCCGGCGCGGCAAACGCGGCGCCAAATTGAGATTGTCGCTGCTGGTGGCGATAATCCGGTTGTTGCTGGAAAAAAGCGTGACACTGCTGAGATGATACTGATCGCGCAAGGCGATCACGGTGATGACCGCGTTGCTATTGGACTCTCCGACCAGGGCCTGGGCAATGCTTTCCGCCGCCAGCAGCGTGGAGTTCCGGTAGCGATCCACGCCCGCCTTCGCCACGTTCAGCGCCTGATCCAGCGCATTTTGCACCGCGCTGCTGAACCACGAGTCCACCCCCCGGTTCAGATACTGCCAGGAAAAACCGAAGACGATGGCGGCCGGCAGAAAACTGAGCAGGGCGATGATCACCACCAGGCGCGTGGCGAGTTGACTGCCCACCTCGCCACGCCGGAGACGCAGCAGCAACGCCACCACCGACATCAGCACCAGAATGAGCAGAAAAAGGACGATACCCGCGGAGATCACCAGCATGGGCACAAAATAATGGCTCAGCGGCCCCTCGGCGCTGGTAAAAAAATCGACCCCCAGAAAGACGACGATGGCCGCCAGCAGAAGTCCCGCGCTCCAGCGTGGCCCCGTTCGTTGCCGCTCCGTCATGGTGCCGGTGCTGAGCGCACGCAACCAGTTTTTCAGCGGGAAAGACGTGCGCTGGCGATCCATGGCGACTCCGATTTCCAATAGCCCGGCAATGAGAACACCGCATGTTCCACGTGAAACACACCCCCGGACGCCGCGGTCATGCCCCCTTCTCCAGCAAGGCGTAATAGAAGCCATCCATCTCCCCCTGGCCGGGCAATGTTTGTCCGGTCAGGGGATGGGCGGAGTGGCGGGCATCGGGATGCCGTCCGAGAAAGGTGGCGATCTGCGCGTCGTTTTCCTCAGGCAGCACCGAACAAGTGGCATAGAGCAGACGGCCACCGGGGCGCAGACAGGGCCATAGTCCTGCGAGCAGACGCGCCTGCTGCGCCGCCGCCGCCGCCACGTCTTCCAGGTGGCGGCGCAGGCGGATGTCGGGATGGCGGCGGATCACGCCGGTACCGGTACAGGGGGCATCCAGGAGGATGGCGTCATAGTATCGACCATCCCACCAGGCGCCGGTATCCGCGGCGTCCGCCACCATCAGTTTTGCCTCGACGCCCTGACGTTCCAGCGCCTCGCCTACCCGCTGCAGCCGCTCCGCCGAACGGTCCAACGCATCCAGGGAGGTCGCCCCCAGCGCCCACAGGTGGGCCGTCTTGCCACCGGGCGCGGCACAGGCATCCAATATCCGTTCCCCGGGCCGGGGCTCGAGAATATGGGCCGCCAACTGCGCGGCGCCATCCTGCACCGCCACCCAGCCCGCCGCCCAGCCCGGCAGAGTCGCCACCGGCACGCTGGCGGGCAAACGTAAGGCGGCGTCGCTCCATGCCACGCCCACCGCCTCCAGATCTTGTTCGACCAGCAACCGGCGATAGGCGCTCGCCTCTATCCGCCGCGTGTTTACCCGCAACCAGAGGGGCGGTATGGCATTGTTGGCGGCGGCGATGGCGGGCCAATCTTGCGGGTAGACGGCGCGCAACCGAGCCGCCAGCCAAGCCGGATGCCCGAAATCGGGATCGGAATCGGCCACGGCGGCATCCAGCGCTGCCCGCTCTCGCAGATAACGGCGCAGCACCGCATTGATCAGACCCCGCGCCCAGGTTCTTTGCACGACGCCCGTCATGTCGACCCAGTCGTCGACCACGGCGAAGGCGGGCCGCTGACCATGACGCAACTCAAAGAGGGCCAAACTCAGCAGGAAGCGCAACACATGGTCTTCCTCGCGCCAGCCCTTGCGCAGCAGCTTTCCGGCCAATGCCTGCAACGTCAGGTACTCGCGCAAGGTGCCGAGGACCAGCCACTGCAAAGTGGCGCGCTCGGCACCACCGAGCGGCACCCTCAGCAGAGCGGCGTCAACGGTTTGCCCGGCATCGACCTCGCGCAAGACGGCCACGGCCGTCTGACGCACGGCCACACCCACCGGAATCTTGCCGGCGCTTGCGGAGGACGACGCGCTCCTTATCCGCCCGGCTCCCGGTCGCGCCTCCGTCATCCGAGCCTTTCGCCCGTCTGGGGGCGATAGCCGCGCACGAAATCGCTGCCGCTCAGCACCCCCTTGCCTGCCGGCTGTACAGCCAGCAATTGCAACTGATTCTCGCCGCAGGCCACCACTATCCCGTCCCTTTCCACCGCGCTGATACGGCCCGGCGCAACATCGCCGCGACCCGTTGCCACCCGGGCCTGCCAGATCCGCAATCCCTTTCCACGAAACAGGGCGTGCGCAATCGGGCTGGGATTGAAGGCCCGCACCAAGCGTTCCAGAATCACGGCAGGCTGGTGCCAATCGAGCAGCGCCTCGTCCTTCTTCAGTTTTCGAGCGTAAGTCGCCAGATCCGGGTCCTGAGGCTTGGGAACCAGGCGATTCGCCCAAAGCCGATCCAGGGCTTCTCGCAGGGCGTGACCCCCCTGCTGCGCCAGACGATCCTGAAGACTGGCGGCAGTATCGGCGGCAGCGATAGGCACGCGCGCCGTCCACAGGACCGGCCCGGAATCCAGTCCCGCTTCCATCTGCATGATAGAGATGCCACTTTCCACATCCCCCGCCGCGATGGCCCGGGCGATGGGCGCGGCCCCCCGCCAGGCGGGTAAAAGACTGGCGTGGACATTGATGGCCCCCCGCGTCGGCAGATCCAGGATCGCCTGCGGCAGGATCTGTCCATAGGCCACCACAATCAGCAGGTCCGGCGCCAGATCACGGAGCAGTTGCAAGGCTTCAGCGGTTTTGCAGGATTCCGGTTGAAACACGGGAATGCCCGCAGCCAAGGCTTCCTGCCTGACCGGACTGGCCTGCAATGCCCGGCCCCGTCCCGCGGGACGGTCCGGCTGGGTAAAAACGCCGACCACTTCTTCCGGCCCCTGCAGCAGATCACGGAGAATAACCCGCGCGAACTCCGGCGTACCGGCGAAAACGATCCGTTTACTCACTGATCCGTGCCCGCTTTTCGGCCTTGCGGCGAATCAGGTTTTGCTTGAGACGTGACAGATGATCGACCAGGAGCGTGCCGTTGAGATGGTCGATTTCGTGTTGGAGGCAAACCGCGAGCAATCCATCGGCTTCCAGTTCGATGGGCTTGCCCTGGACGGTGGTCGCCCGTATCGTCACCCGTTCAGCGCGGCGCACCGTTTCCAGCACCCCCGGGACCGAGAGGCAGCCTTCTTTCATCTCCTCCTCGCCCGTACTCGCCACGATCTCGGGATTGATCAACATCAGCAGATCATTGCGGTTTTCCGAAACATCCACGACAATCAGGCGCTGGGTGGCGGCGACCTGGGGCGCGGCCAGGCCAATTCCGGGGGCGTTGTACATGGTTTCGGCCATGTCGTCGGCCAGTTGCTGGATTTGTTTGTCCACACGGATTATGGGCTTGGCCATGCCTTTGAGACGGACATCGGGGAATTCAAGTATCTTCAGGAGTGGCATTTCGTCACCAATCGTATGTGCAGTTCGGCAAAAATCGTATCTTGAACTAATACTATTCCCTGCGGAAGTCCAGCGGAGATCATTCATGCAGAAGAACATCTGGCGCAACATCCTATTTTGTCTCGGCCTCAGCGCCATGGCCCCGGTATTGGCACAGGCCGCGCCGACCGGCCTGCAACTGCGCAGTGAAAAAAGCTATACCGTAAAATCCGGCGATACCTTGTGGGGCATTGCCGCGCATTTTCTCCGACACCCCTGGGACTGGCCACGAATCTGGCACAAGAATCCTTATATAAAAAATCCCAACCTCATTTATCCCGGCGACCGTATCGTCATCATACACGGCGCCGACGGGCAGCCAGAACTCCGTGTCATCTCACTGCATCCGCAGATGACCACCGCGCCTTTACCCACCGTCGCCAAGGGTGAAGTCATGCCGTTCCTCGGCACGCCAGGGGTCATCGCCAGCAAAAAAACCTACGAGAAGCTACCCTATCTGGCCGCCAGCGCCGATCACCATATTGTCTTCTCGGTGGGCGACAAGCTCTATACCGCGGGACTCACCCAGACCGCCGTCGGCACTCGATACAATATCGTCGCCCTTGGGCCGGAACTGCGCCGTCCCGGGGTCGAAAAGCCGGTGGGCTACGCGCTCCACGATCTCGGCACCGCGATCGTGCGCGGCAACGGCAAGCATGCCGCCGTTGAAATCACCAGCGCACGCAAAGAAATCTCGCTGGGTGACCGTCTGATACCCGCCACGGCGGGCGGCACACCCCACTATTTCCCCAGCGTCCCGGCGCATCCGGTGAAAGCCCATATTATTGCGACGATGAGCGACTACCGGGAGCTCCTGGTAGGCCAGATCATCATCGTGGATCGGGGCCGCAAAGATGGCCTGAGTGCCGGTAATGTGCTGCAGATCGAGCAGGCGGGCAGAGAAACGAGGAACGCCGTCACCGGCAAGCCTTTTGCCCTGCCCCCGCAGAAGGTCGGCACCGCCATGTTGTTCCGAATCTTCCCCACGGTCTCCTATGCGGTAATCACCACGGCGACGCGCGGTATCCGGGTGGGCGACAGCCTGGCCAACCCCCGTCCGGCGGCGGCTGTTGGCCGCGCCACAGGAAACGGGTGACAGACCGGATCTGGCTCGCCCTCAGCCGTATTCCCGGCCTCGGCCCGGTGCGCCAACGCGCCCTGCTGGAGCGCTTCGGCGCGGTGGAACGCTGCTTTCAAACGGGCGCCGAAGCCTTGCAGGGCCTCGGCCTGCAGGTGGCGCAAATCGCCGCCTTGCAAAAGGAACCGGCCGATCTGCTGACGCCAGCGGATCAGCGTTGGCTGGAAAGCGCCGACACCGATCTCTGCCGTTGGACGGATGTCGACTATCCGCCGCTGCTGCGCCATATTCCCGATCCCCCCTTGTTGCTGTACCTGCGCGGGCAACGCGCCCGCCTGAACCAAGCCATTCTCGCCATCGTCGGCAGCCGCAGCCCCACGGCCACCGGCATGGCCACCGCCGAAGCTTTCGCCCGCAGCCTGGGAGAGGCTGGCCTCACCATCAGCAGCGGTCTGGCGCTGGGGATTGATGCGGCCGCCCATCGCGGCGCCCTGGACAGCGGCACCGTGGCCGTACTCGGCACCGGTGCCGATCTCATCTACCCGCGCAGCCATCTGCAATTGGCCCGCTCTATCACGACGCACGGGCTCCTCCTCAGCGAACAGCCGCCCCATACGGCTCCGCGCAGCGGTTTGTTCCCGCGCCGCAACCGGATTATCAGCGGTCTCAGCCTCGGCGTACTGGTGGTCGAGGCTGCGGAAGGCAGCGGTTCACTCATCACCGCCCGGTTGGCCATGGAACAGGGCCGCGAAGTCTTCGCCATCCCCGGCTCCATCCATTCGCCCCTGTCCCGCGGGCCGCATCGGCTCATCCGCGATGGCGCCAAGCTGGTGGAAAGCGCGGCGGACATCCTTAGCGAACTCGGCCCCCTTTACGGGGCTCTGCAAAGCCATCGTCCCGCGGCTCCTTCAACGGAGTGGCAGCCCGAGGATCCGACACAGGCCAAAGTCTGGGCGGCCATGGATTTCGACCCCCTCGCGCCCGAACAGATCGCCAAGCGCTGCGGATTGACGCTGACCGAGCTTTCCGCCATCCTCTTGGACATGGAATTACAAGGATACCTCGTGGCCTGTCCCGGCGGCCGCTTCTGTCGCCTCCTCCCCGCTCCTTAAGGTCCCGGCATGGAGGACGTCATCGACATCATTACCTATCTGCTCGACCATCTCGACGACGAAGACGACGACGAGATGCTCGAGGCGCATTTGCGCGCCGTCGGCTTTCCCGACGACGACATCCAGCGCGCCCTCGACTGGATGGAAGGCTTCGCCGTGGAAGAACAAGAGGACATCAGTCCCCGCGCGCTGCGCGCCTACCATCCCTATGAACTGCGAAACCTCTCCGTGGCCGCCCGCGGCCAGCTCCACGACTGGGAACGACTGGGCGTCATCAACGGTTCGGTGCGCGAGCGCATCATCGATCGTCTACTGGCCCTCGGACTGGACGACACCGACCTGGAAACCCTCGACTGGGTCGCCTTCATGGTCATGGCCAACGACCCCGGCCCTGAGGCCCTCTGGGTGGACGCCTTACTCGATGCCGATGGCACACGGATTCTCCACTGACACATGGCACACCAGCTCGTCATCGTCGAATCGCCCGCCAAGGCCAAGACCATCCAGAAATATCTGGGTGAGGATTTTGAGGTGCTCGCCTCCTACGGCCATGTGCGCGATCTGCTGCCCAAAGAGGGCGCGGTGGATACCGAACACGATTTTTCCATGCGCTACACCGCCATCGAGCGCAACGAGCGCCATGTGGCCGCCATCGCCAGGGCCTTGCGCGACGCCGACAAGCTCTGGCTCGCCACGGACCCGGACCGCGAAGGCGAAGCCATCTCCTGGCACCTGGTCGAGCTCTTGCGTGAGCGCAACCTGCTGGGCAACAAGCCCGCGCAACGGGTCGTTTTCCACGAAATCACCAAAAAGGCGGTCCAGGAGGCCATCGCCGCGCCCCGCGGGATCGCCATGGATCTGGTCAACGCCCAACAGGCGCGGCGCGCCCTCGATTATCTGGTGGGCTTCAATCTGTCGCCACTGCTGTGGCGCAAAGTGCGTCCAGGGCTTTCCGCAGGCCGGGTGCAAAGCGCCGCCCTGCGTTTGATCTGCGAGCGTGAAGAGGAAATCGAAGCCTTCATCAGCCGCGAATACTGGACGATCTCCAGCCGTCTGCGGCAAGACGGGAACGATTTCAGCGGGCGCCTGACCCAGTGGCAGCACCGAAAACTGGAACAGTTCGATATCCCTGACAGCGACCAGGCCGAGGCCATTCGCAACGGGATGACAGAAGATCTCCGCCAGCAGCCCCTGCGGGTGCGCGAGGTGGAGCGCAAAAGCCGGCAACGCCAGCCCGCCGCCCCTTTCACCACCTCGACCTTGCAACAAGAAGCCTCGCGCAAGCTCGGGTTCAACGCCAGCCGCACCATGCGCGTCGCTCAGCAACTCTACGAAGGCATCAACGTCGGCAACGAAACCGTGGGCCTGATCAGCTATATGCGTACCGACGCCGTCAATCTGGCTGAGGAAGCCATCGCCTCCATCCGCGGGTTTATCGAGGGTCATTACGGCAGCGCGTTCGTCCCGGAAACGCCGCGCCGCTACAAGACCAAAACCAAAAACGCCCAGGAGGCCCACGAAGCCATCCGCCCCACCGACATCGCACGCACCCCGGAATCCCTGCAAGGCGTACTCGAACACGATCTCTGGCGTCTCTATGACCTGATCTGGAAACGCAGCGTCGCCTGCCAGATGGCCCCGGCCCGCCTCGATCTGGTCGCCGTGGATATGGATGCCGGCACCCACTGGACGTTGCGCGCCAACGGCTCCACCGTCACCTTCCCCGGCTTCATGGCCGTCTACCAGGAAGGCAAGGACGACAGCGATGAGGAGGAGGGCAACCGCATCCTGCCGCCGCTCCAGGCCGGTGACACCCCTCAGGTGCTCGGCATCGACCCCGAACAGCACTTCACCGAACCCCCGCCCCGCTACAGCGACGCGACCCTGGTCAAGACCCTGGAAGCGCACGGCATTGGCCGTCCCTCCACGTATGCCAACATCATCCAGACCCTGCAGAATCGCGAATATGTCGCCGTCGAACAGCGGCGCTTCCACCCCACCGACCTCGGCCGTGTGGTCGGCCGCTTCCTGATCAACCATTTTGAGCGTTATGTGGATTACGGCTTCACCGCCAACATGGAAGATGAGCTCGACGCCATCTCGCGCGGCGAAAAGCAATGGCAGCCCGTGCTCGGCGCCTTCTGGGGTCCTTTCCGCGCGCTGCTCGACGAAAAGGCCCATGTCAGCCGCACCGAGGCCACCAGCGAGGCCCTGGACGAAGCCTGCCCGCAATGCGGTAAGCCCTTGTTCTTACGTCTCGGCCGCCACGGGCGTTTTGTGGCCTGTTCCGGTTATCCTGAATGCAATTACACCCGCCCCGTCGATGGTCCGCGCGAACCCGCCGAGCCGGTGGGTCGCGACTGTCCGGACTGCGGGAAACCGCTGGTCTATAAAACCGGGCGTTATGGCCGTTTCATTTCCTGCAGCGGCTATCCCGAGTGCAAGCACATCGAGCCGTTGACTCAGCCGAAATCCTCTGGCGTTACCTGCCCTTACTGTGGCGAGGGCGAACTCGTGGAGAAGCGCAGCCGCTACGGTAAAAGTTTCTACTCCTGCAACACCTACCCCAAATGCAGTTACGCGGTCTGGGGGCCGCCGGTGGCGCGCCCCTGTCCGCGCTGCGCCTGGCCGATCATGATCGAAAAAAGTGGCAAACGGCTGGGTGAGCAACTGGCCTGTCCGCAGAGCGAATGCGCCTTCCACTTTCCGGTAAACGCCAGTGACACGGAAATTGCCGCGATGCTCCCCGGCTATACGCCGCCGCCGCCCCGCGAAAAACGGGCGCCGCCCCCCAAGAAAACGGCCACCACCCGGAAGACGGCGACGAAGGCCGCCAAAAAATCCACGGCCACCGGAACCACGGTCGCGGTGAAAAGACCTGCCGCGGCAAAAAAAGCGACGCCGCCCAAAAGCACCACGCCCGGCGAACGCCCGGCTCCCGCGTCACGTAAACGCCCTGCCAAGACGGCCACCCGTTCATGACCTACGTCGTCACCGAAAACTGTATTCAATGCAAATACACCGACTGTGCGGAAGTCTGTCCCGTCGAGTGCTTTCATGAAGGTCCGAACTTTCTGGTCATCGATCCGGACGAGTGCATCGACTGCGCCGCCTGTGTGCCCGAGTGCCCGGCTGACGCCATCTTCGCCGACGATGAAGTGCCGGTGGATCAGCGTGATTTCACGGCTATCAACGCCGAACTCGCCAAAGACTGGCCCGTGATCCTCCGCAAAAAGGCGCCGCTGCCCGAGGCCGAAGCCTGGAACGGCAAGGGCGACAAGCGCTCCTGGCTGCGACGCTCATGAGTGCGCAGCCGATCATGTTTCACGTGAAACATGGCTAACCCCCCCGCTTCTTCCGCGGAAACCGGCGCGCCGCTGCGCCTGTCTGGCGGCGTTTTTACCCTCTCCATTCTTCATCTGGAAAGTGCCGACCCCCGCCAACTGGCCCAGCGGATCACTGAAGAACGCCAGCGTCATCCCGCAGCCGCGGACTTTCATCGACATGCGCCCATAGTGCTAGACCTCAGCGCCATACCCGAAGAAGCGCCTTTGGCCCTGGCCGAGATCCTGCAGGTGCTCCGTGCCGCCGACTGGTTTCCCGTGGGTCTGCGTAATGCCGCACCGCGCCATCAGGCGTTGGCTCAGGAGCAGCATCTTCCCATTTTGCGCGGTCAAGAACGCGGCATCGCCCCTCACTCCCAGCCGGAGGCCTCTCCGGTACTCGCCCCCATCGCCCAAGGCAGCCTCCTCATCGACCACCCGATCCGTGGTGGCCAACGCAGCTATGCGCGCGGCGGCGATCTGATCTGCCTCGCCGCCGTCAATGCAGGCGCTGAAATCATGGCCGATGGCAACATTCATGTGTACGGTCCCCTGCGCGGCCGTGCCCTCGCTGGCGTCAACGGCCAGGAGGAAGCACGGATTTTCTGTGCGAATCTGGAAGCAGAGTTGGTTTCCGTCGCCGGCCTGTATCGCACCCTCGAAACCAACCATCCCCTCTGGGGTCAAGCGGCACAGATTTACAGTCGCGACGAACAATTACATATTATCCCCTTGAACCTCTAAATCCTGGAGAATAAGACCCGTGGCCAAAATCGTCGTCGTAACTTCCGGAAAGGGTGGGGTCGGCAAAACCACCACCAGCGCTGCCTTTGCCAGCGGCCTCGCCCTGCGCGGTTATCGCACCGTCGTCATCGACTTTGACGTTGGCCTGCGCAATCTTGACCTCATCATGGGATGCGAACGACGGGTCGTGTATGATCTCGTCAACGTCATTCAGGGAGAGGCCAAGCTGCAGCAGGCCCTAATCCGCGACAAACGTTGCGAAAGTCTCTACGTGCTGCCCACGTCCCAGACCCGTGACAAGGACGCCCTCACCACGGAAGGGGTGACGGCCATCATGGATGAACTCCGCAAGGAATTCGACTACATCGTCTGCGACTCTCCGGCAGGTATCGAATCGGGCGCGCTCATGGCGCTTTACCATGCCGATGAAGCCATCGTGGTCACCAATCCGGAAGTCTCTTCGGTCCGGGATTCGGACCGTATCCTCGGTATTCTCGCCGCCCGTTCACGGCGCGCGGAACAGGGCGAAGAGCCCGTGAAGGAGCATCTGCTCCTCACCCGCTACTCGCCCAAGCGGGTCGAGGGGGGCGAGATGCTTTCCCTGGAGGATGTGAAGGAGCTTCTGCATACCCCCCTGCTCGGTGTCATTCCTGAATCCGAGGTGATCCTCCAGGCCTCCAACCAGGGCATCCCCGCCGTTCACATGGACCATAGCGATGTCGCTGAAGCCTACAAGGACATGGTCGCGCGCTTCCTCGGCGAAGAGCGCCCCCTGCGTTTTGTACAGCCTGTCAAGGTGGGTTTCTTCAAACGGCTCTTTGGAGGCTGAGATTATGTCCTTGCTCGATTACTTCCTCGGCTCCCGCAAAAAAAGCGCCCATGTGGCGAAGGATCGTCTAAAATTGATCCTCGCGCACGAACGAAGCGATGGCGGCCCCGACTTCCTGCCCGCCTTGCAAGAAGAACTCCTCGCGGTCATCGGCAAATACATCCCGGTAGACAAGGAAAACATCAAGGTCACCATGGAAAGGCGGGGGGACTTTGAGGTGCTGGAATTGAACGTCTTGTTCCCTGACCAACGCTGACGCCCCGCACGAACCCGTAAATCCCCACGGCGGCCCAACCCCGCCCGCGTACTCCGGACGACATGCACCGCGCCGCATGCCGGCCTCCCGATGCCGCATAATGTGGACATTTCTGGTTATGTGTTCAGCATCGCGAAGTCGAGCCAGTGGCTGCTCAGGTATTCCAGCAGGCGGTTCTGGCTTTGCCGGGCGGCGAGGTTGTCGAGGTCCACCCAGGCCAGCGGCTGATCCTGCTGCGCGCAGGAAAACACCGCGCGGGTGCGTTGCCCGGTCTCCGGGTCGATCTGCCATTGCAGACATTGGGCGCAGACCCCCTTGAGCATGCACTGCATGG
>NZ_WNJL01000060.1 GCF_010378095.1 Acidithiobacillus ferrianus
CCGATGTGATGAAACGCATAGCCGCCCCCATGGTGGGCGGCATGTTCAGCGCCGCGTTGCTGGCGCTGCTGGTGATCCCCGCCCTCTACGCCCTGTGGCAAAAACAGCGATTGGGCCTGCGGCAGTGACCGCTGAAATTCTGGCGATATGCCGATACGTCCGAGTCAACGGAAAGGAGGGAAACGACATTCACGATACACGAGGCATTGCGCACGGTAAACGATTCAATCTTAGTAGCCAAGGAGACGAATATGAAACGTTTTTATCTCACGCTCATACTGCTGTGCGCTTCCGCTATCGCCATTCAGGCACAGGCGGCGATGGGCGATATGCAGGGGAAGGGCGGTATGGGCAACGCTAAAAATACGGGCGCGGAACAAGGCGCCAAGGCGCAAACGTTACGGGGGCAGGGCAAAATCAACAGCGTCAACCCGGAGGCGGGCACGGTCAATGTTGCCATGGGTCCTGTCAAAGCCCTTGATTGGCCGAGCATGTCGATGAATTTCGCCGTTCCGGACAAGAAATCGCTCAACGGCCTCAAGGCCGGGGAGAACGTGCGCTTCGATTTCGCAAAAAGCGCCGCCGGTGGCTACGCCATCACCAGGATCGCACCAGCGGCACCATGAACGCCGGGGTGGTCCATGCCCGCACCATGGACCGCTCCCTCTAACGGGGCAAAGTGCGAATTGCGCCGGCATCGCGGACGGGCGCCATGGAAGCGAGAAACCCCTGGGGCGGCTACAGTCGTCCGAGGCCTGGGGAGGCATCGCTACATGGGGTGCCCATCCTCGGATCGACGTTTCCAAAACAACGTCAGAATGGCCTTCCCAAAGGCTTCCTGCGCTTGCTCCACGACACTCCAGTCCGTATTGTCCGTGGACGAAAACGACAGGGTAGCCATAGCCGCGACAGCTTGGTGATATTCCTGGTGGAGTCGCAGCAACGAACTGTCCTGGTCGAATCCCAGACGGTACAGGTCGTCGTGAATCGGGCAAATTGCGGCATCCGCGAGCGTCATGCGATCCATGAGGCGCGGAATCTGGAGGATCGCCTTTTTCAAGAAGTTATGATGGGCGAACTGCGCGACGTAGAGGCCGTATAGTCCGGTCGGGTGCGGAGGGTGATGGGAGGGCTGGTGCTGTGTCAGAAACTTCCGTAATTCCGCCAAGGGCATGGGCTTGGCGATGGCGTATCCCTGGAGGAACTGCACACCCATGACGGTGACCGCGTCCAGGATGTCATCGGTCTCCACACCTTCCACCACCAGAGTCACGCCAAGTCCGGCGGCGAGATCCTGGATAGCCGCGACGAAAGGCAGATCCTGGGGACGTCCTTCCAGGGTGCGAACGAATCCTTGATCCAATTTGATCTTATCGATGGGGAGATCCTTCAGACGGAGTAGAGAGGCATAAGCGCTTCCTACGTCGTCCAAGGCCAGATGCACGCCTAATGCTTTTATTTCAAAAAGATAGTCGACAGCAGCCTGCTGCTCCAGGAAATCACCACCCTCCAGGATTTCAAGGGTGACGCGCGAGGGATCGACCATGTTCCGGGCGAAGGTCTCCCGCAGGCAATCTATGCAGGATTGCGAAACAGTGCCGGGGTCGATATTTACGGACACCCATAGGGACCAGCCCTGGGCGTCCAGGATGGGTAAGTCGGCCAGCGCCCGTTCCAGCGTTTTCCGGCTGAGCATGAAGAGATCATCCGCCTGAAATTGGGGCAGGAACTCCGCCGGCAACCATAGCTTCCCCTGTAGATCCCGCAACCGGGCCAGAGCCTCCACACCCACCACTTTGCGGGTGCGGTTGTCCAGGATCGGCTGATACCATACCTCCAAAGCCCCTTCGTCCAGCAGTTGCTGCGCGGGCCGGCGCCAGATGCTTCGCGTTTCTTCACCAAAAAGCACCCAAGCGTGCTCCCGGTTGACCTTGCGGGCCTTGCTCTCGTAGAGGGCATGATCGGCGTAGCGCAGGAGTTGATCCCCGGTTTCGACATCGCCAAAAGGGTAGAGGGCGACGCCCATGCTCGCGGTGACCTGGACGGGCTCTCCGTTATGGAGTGTGATATGCGCGCCAACGGTCTCCTGCACTTTTGTCAGGAGCTGATCCAGGTCACCGAGATTGTTCAGATTTTCCACCAACAGAACAAACTCATCCCCTCCTAAACGGGCGACGAAATCGGTCTCGCGCAGGACTTCCTGCAATTGCCGCGCTACATGCTTGAGGAGTTGGTCTCCTGCTTCATGACCGTAGGTATCATTGACGGGCTTGAAGTCATCGAGGTCGAGCATGGCTACGGCCAACAGGCTGTCATGGCGTACCGCCCGCGCCATGGCCCTGTCCATTTCCTCATCCAGGGCGCGCCGATTGGGCAGGCCGGTGAGTTCGTCGTAATGGGCTTGATGCGTCAATTGCTGTGCCAGTTGATGCCGATCCGTCACATCCACCAAGGTCCAGGTCAGGATCTCACGACCATCCTGATCCCGCTGCATGCTTCCGGCGGATATATCCAGATAAACGGTGGTGCCATTGGCCTGTTTATACGGGACGTCCCTTTTTTCCGCGTGTCCCTGGGCGCGAGCCACCGCGTACAGCGCGCCGACCCTTTCATGGGTTTCGGCATCGAAAAAGATCTCCTGGGTCGAATGTCCCACCAGATCTTTTTCGGTCTGGTAACCGAGAATCCTCAGCAGACCCTGATTGACTTGAATAAAAACTCTTTCCGGGTAACACACCAGGGCAACCCCCGCGGTGGTGTTGGCCAGCAAGGATTCCTTGAGGACTGTGGCAGAGTGCTCCCGGTTCAGGAGATCAATGCGATCCAGTCCGTACCCGATGTTTTTGGCCATTTCCTCCAAGATGTTCTGGAGATCGCGATCAAACACATCCTCTTCCTCGTGATAAACCGTCAGCACCATCGCGGGCGCATGATTGTGGTAAATCGGAAGAGTGGCGCTGGATCGCAGGCCGAAGCGCCGGGTACGCTCCCTCCACGGGCGCATGGCGGGATTCTTCGTAAAGGAAGGATTGTACACAGGTGCGCCGGATGACCAGGCAAGCCCGGCTACCCTTTGCCCTTCGGGGACATCCGGACAGATCGAGGTGAATACATCGTCGAGATAGCCCGTTGCCCCGGCGGCCGCCAGGAATCGCAGGACGCCCTGGGCATCGGGTCGGCCAATCCAGGCAAGCTTGAAATGCGCATGCGTGATGGCGAGATCGCAAAAGGCCTGCAACAGGGCCGCTTCATTCTCCGCCTGGCTAATCACTTGGTTTACCGAGGCCAAAAGGGCGTTGAGTTCGGCCAGGTGAACGCCGCGACGGGCTTCTCTCTGATAGGATCTGAGAATGCTCCAGATCACCAGAAACAAGGCCGTGACCACCAGTAGAACGATCACCAGGCGAGGTAGATGATCTTTTTCTACCGACCACAGCGCCTGGTCCAGATAATCTTGTGTCCACTGGGCGCGAACGGTTGAAGGATAACCGG
The DNA here is from genome assembly GCF_010378095.1 of Acidithiobacillus ferrianus. Classification (GTDB taxonomy): domain Bacteria; phylum Pseudomonadota; class Gammaproteobacteria; order Acidithiobacillales; family Acidithiobacillaceae; genus Acidithiobacillus; species Acidithiobacillus ferrianus. The sequence continues at coordinate 3,493 of NZ_WNJL01000060.1, forward strand.
AAACCGGGATGGATACCGCCTCCGCGGGTCGTGGAATCGGGGTGTCGGCGGGCATCCACCGGCCGTCCTTCCAGGCGCCGAGAGAGGCGCCGCCGGACAAGGACAGAATGATGGCGCCTGGGGCGGGAGGCGCCTGGACAAGGCGTAGCGTGTTCAGGTGGAAAGGGCTCTCGATAAAACCCAGGGTATGACCCTCGGCATCCCGCAACCGGACACGCAAGGGCAGCACTCCGGCCTGGGCATGGCGCGTATGGCGGACGGGGCCGATGCTCCAGTCGGCATTCCCCGGCAAAGGAACAAAGATCTCCGCACTCCCGGCGCGGCGACTGGGTGGCGGCATCGTGGACCAGAGGATGCGATTGCCAACGGCATCATACAAACGCACAGCGGTCACATCGGGATGCATGCGGTGGAAGGTGGCGAAAGTGGCGATCAGTTGCTCCTTGGAGGGGATGGGCTGTCCTCTCTTTCGAAGCATTGCGTCCAGAACAGCCAGTTTGGCAAATCGCCTATTCAAGACGTCGCTGACTTGGACAGCCACGTCCTGGATCGCCAAAATCGCTTGTGTTCGCGTGCTTTCCCGGATGCTGTCCCGGAAATCCTGCAACCGGACTACGGCGAATATCCCCGCGATGGCGACAAAAAGAAGCCAGCCCACCAGCGGAGCGAGCCACTCCATCCGATGATAGAGGAGCCATCGGTGCCCGCGATGGGAGGAAGCGGCATCAGGGAAATGTGCCATTAAGTGCTTCTTTCTGGAGCGAGGTGTCGGCTGTTCTTCATCAAGACAGGACCGTGGCGGATGTTCCCTCCCCGGCGCCTCACCTCCCAGGGCGATTACTAATGGGTGGCGCGTTGCCGCAGCCGGATGACGACCTCCACCTTTTCCACTTCCGTTTCCGGTGGTAATTCAGGCAATTTGTTGATGTGCAGGGCCGATGCGGGTATGTCCACCAACTCACCAGAGTCGGTATAGTAGAAGTGGTGGTGAGATGACACGTTGGGATCGTAGAAGACCTTGCCTGGTTCGACGATCACCTCGCGCACCAGGGCATGGTCGGCAAAGAGCCCCAAGGTATTGTAGACCGTGGCCTTGGAGACCACCGGATAGTCCGCGTTGACGCGCTGCATGATCTCTTCCGCCGAAAGGTGGGCGCAGGAGGAAAAAAGCGCATATCCGATCTCCACTCGCTGACTGGTGGGGTTCACCCCCGCGTCACGAAGCACTTCCAGCACACGTTGCTTATTCCACTCGTTATTTTGCATGGTATGGTCTCATTTCACTTCTAAACTTATTACAAGTGTAACGCCGATTCATGTTCAGGAGAAGGATTACGGGTAAGCCTCTGCGCAGACAGTGCGTAAGGAGTAATATCCAACGGAGTTGGTGCTTCCGTCAACAATGCGACGAGTATGTCCGCGGTGGCGAGCGCATTGGTCAGACCGTAACGAAAATGGCCAGCGGCGACGAAGAGACCCTCCCAGCCGGGCAGGGGACCGATGTAAGGAATGTTGTCCTGGCTTCCTGGACGTAGCCCCGACCATTGCCTGAGCAGCGGAGCATGCACTATGTCGGGAAAAACCGCACAGGCAAAGTCCCACAATTCCTGGCGCGCCACTGACGTGGTCGATTTATCAAAGCCGACAAGTTCACTGGTGCTTCCCACCAAAAACAACCCGTCTCGCCGCTGCACCAGATAGCGATGATCACGCATCACCATGGTGCTCAGGTTTCCCGGCTTTCCCTGCAACAGGAGCATTTGTCCGCGCACGGGGAGGATGTTCGGAGGGTTGCCGGTTTCCCGAAGCAACATTCCACTCCAGGCGCCAGCGGCCACGATGGATCGCTCCGCAGGAATGAAGCCGCGGCTGGTCTCCACGCCGCGCAGACGTCCTTGCCGCTGGCGAAAGCCCGTGACCGTAATGTCTTCTTCCAAATGGACACCGACTTGGCGGCAACGCGCGGCCAATGCAGCCAGCAACCGAGGATTGCGCACCTGCGCGACCTCGGGGCACCAAAGCGCTTTGGCCTCAGGAAGCGAGCACTGGTCATCGCGTTTGGAGGATTCAAGACGCCAATCCAGCCCCCATGCCTTCGCCCAGTTCAGCACATCGTCGGGAATTTTTTCCTGCGAACCATCCAGGATGAACAAACCGGAGGGATTCCATTCGGGATCGACGCCGGTCTGCTCAAACAGGGTTGCCGCGAGCCGGCCATATCGCTGCATGCCGTATAGCGCGAGTTGCAACAGGGCAGGGGGGTAGCGCCAAGGATAGAGCGGACTGAGTATCCCCGCTCCGGCCCAGGATGCTTCTCGCCCAATACGGCCTTGTTCCAGGATCGTGACACGAAGGCCGGCTTCCGCCAGTTTGACGGCGCTCAGCAAGCCGACGACACCGCCACCGACGAGGAGGACGCCCGCCGGGGGTGAAACTTCAGTGCCCATCCGCAATAGACCTAAAAGTCGATGCGATAAAAGATGTTGGCGCCATTTTGGGTACCGCTCTCCGTCTGTAGTTCAATGTGGCGAGAAACCCGGTAGCGGAGGCGTGCCACGGTACCGCTACCGAGCACCGACTGCCCGACGCTCAGATACAGATCGGGGGTGAGGTAATGACCCAAGGTGACCATGGCGCCGGCCAAGCCAGAATTTTCATTGTCCGAGCTTACTCCAACGTCGATGCCGCCGCTATTCAGGTTGTTGCCGAACAAGGCGGCGCGACTGGCGGAAAAGAGCGTTCCCGCCGCCGCGGAAAGCAGCGCATTCTGGCTCTTGAGCCCACTGCTGGGCGTACCCAGGACGAGGTAGGAGAGGATGTCCGTCTGCGACATGGCCGGCTTGGAGTAGAGTGTGACCTGCGGCGCTTGTAGCGTGCCGGCGACTTGAACCCCAGCGTGTACGGGGGTGTTGTCCACCGCGAAGCTGGACGAGGATTTGATCGTACGGACCGCCAGCACATCCAGATTGGCCTGGCTTGCGGCACCATGGAACAGAATGGACCCGCGCTGGAAGTCGAGGGTATGTCCATAAATGGCGTATTGGCCATCCACCATGCGCAACGTGCCATCGACCTGGGGACTCTGGGCCGCGCGCATTTTTACCGCCAAGCTGCCGACCAGGCGGGCACGCAAACCACCGATGATGACTCTGGCGTCATTGCCCAGGGTCACATGTATATCGCCGCGGAGGGCGATGCCGCCGCTCTTGTGCATGTTTTTTACGAAAACGACATCACTGGACGGTTTGGGGCCGCTGAAATCCGTCCCCAGGATGCGTAGACGATTGGTGTGGATGTCCCCCTGTATGTCAACTTTCTGCAGATCCCCGGCAATGCTCAGATCCGGACTGACCACCGCCTGCACTTGCGGCAAATTGAGAGCGGTGAAGTGCTTCCCGGTGATGTGAAGGTTAAAGCCCTTCTTCTGCTGCAACTGGATACTTCCTGTTCCCAGGATCTGGCCGCTGCCGGAAGTGGCTTGCAGCCGGGTGATCTGCAACTGTTTCCCGTCACCCTCCAGTTGTGCGTCTACGTCACGCACATTCAGACCCGCTTGCGGAACGAAAAAACCCAGACCTTGGAGCCGAGCCGTTCCTTTCCACTGCGGATGCGCCCAGGTACCCAGGATTTGGGTATTTATCGAGCCCTGACCTTGCGGACGCATTTGCAAGGCACCGACAGGGAGAGCGGCGAAAAGCGGCGCACCCAGTTGGGCCTGGATCGCGCCTTGCAACGTGGCACCACTATTCCAATGCCAAGGCAAGGACAAGGTTGCGGGACTGCGTAGCGCGACATGCGCGCCGCCCCATCCCTGCGCGAGGCTCAAGTCGGCGGTTAGCGAGAGATCTTTTGATAACCAGCGGATCTGTCCCGTAAACTGTTGCAGATCAATCCGGTGGGTGGTGTCCGCCCGCCGCCATTGCAATTGTGTTTTCTGAAAATCCCAATCTCCCTGTGCATCGCAGACACCCTGGCACCGGGCTTGCAGATGCGCATTCAGGAAACCACGCAGCGAGGCATGCGCGTTCCGCGCATGGAAATCCAAAGGCAGGGCATGTAGATCCAGGCCCAATTCCGCCTGTCGTATTGCGGGATGATAGCGCCCCTGCGCCGTGATTCGGGCCCCCACCGGGTTGGTGAGGACCATTTTGCTGAGTGAGGCCGCACCCTTGGTCCATCGCAGGGTGCTTGGGTGGAGCAGTTGCCAGTTTCCCAGGGGAATGCTGGTCAATGTGGTCTTCTCCAGTTGCAGGGCCCATGCGCTTGCCCGGTGACCGATCAGTCCGGTCAGAGTGAGATGGCTCTGTGGCCACTGCGCCTCCAGTCTCAGCGCAAAGCGCGTCAGCGGCCCCTGGGCATGAGCTTGCAGATCGGCATGGTATCCGCCGTATTCGAGGTTTCGCACACCGACTGTGGCTTGGATGTCGTTTGCGGCATCCAGCGCCGCATGGGCCTTGAGGGCGCTGAGGCTTACGCCACGATAGGCGAGATGGCGCCCCGTGCCTTGAATCTCTCCAACCCATCGCGATCGAGGACGCGCCACCCAGCCTTGAACGCTGCTTCGGCCCTGTGCGCCGGGTAGCAGCTTCTGCCATTTCGCCACGGTCACGGCAAAGCTCAGCCGCTGTTGCAGGTTGCCATGGGCGTTTAGCTGGGCGCCGGGACCACGAAACTGGGCGTTTTGCAGATTCCAACGATTATTGCGGAAGTGTACGGAGGCTTCCCCTTGCAGGGTTTGTCGATAAAATTGACTGGGCAATAAATGCAGATACAAAACCCCCGCTATTTTTTGGGCGCTTTGGCGCACGTCGACGGACAAATCTCCCGAAAAGGCGCCTGGCACACGCGTCATCAGGCGTTGTGTTTGCAGATTGCGCACGCGGATCTGGCCATGGATATGCAGGCTGGGTTGCCAGCGGAATGTCAACACCGAAGGTAACAGGCGCGCGCCCAGTAATTCGCCCGCGTACTGGTATCGCAGGCCCTGGTCGTTCCCGTTCAGGGCGCCCTGAATACGGCCGAATGGTGGACCGCCGTTTATCGCCAGTTGCCCGGCATAATGTCGGGCATTGCCTCGCAACCGCAGGTCGAGTGCCAACGCCCCCACTGGCAATACGCCGGGGATCGCTTTGGCCACTATTTGTTCAAATCCGCCACTCACCTGGTAATCGCCGTCCGTGTTTGCCGGCAGATCGATGCGCCAATGCCCCTTTGCGGGTCGTTTCAGCGTTGAGTTGCTGAGGCGTAGTGACTGGAGGAGCACTTGGTGCGGGAATATTTGTGCCATGCCCCCCAACTCGAATCGTTGCTGATTTTGCCGCACCTGAATATTCAGGGCCCCTCCAAAAGCCTGGGGCGAAATGCCCCGCCAGTGCGTTGCCCATTTGACGGTCAGGGCATGGGCGGTGTCACCTCGTGTCCACATGCCCCGGCTTTGCAGGCCACGCTTTTCTATTTGCAGATCAGCGGTAAGGTGGAGTGTGCCCTGGGGAGTCTTTGCCGACAGTTGTTCTATCCGCAGGCGGCCATATTGCCAGACTAGTTCGGACAGTGCGGCCTGGGAGAGCACGAAGGTTTCCTGGGTTCCCTGCCACACCCGCAGATTCGTGCAGGTGACTGAACTCAGTTTTAGCGCGATAAGACGCGTCCACAATGGCAATGCGGGCCAACGCAAATCGATGGGGCTGGGTTTCCTGGATGGCGCCGGCAAATGCAGTTCGGCCTCGCGCAATTGCAGGGAGGAAAAATCCAGCTCGCCCCGAAGCAGACGGGTAGGGCGCCAATGCCACCATAACGATTGCGCGTGGAAACGTGTTTCGGCATTGTCCCAGGCAATACCGGAAAGCCGCAGCCCGCCGGCAAGCGAACCTTGCACTTGCTTTATTCGCAAATCCGGGACTTGTGTCAATATCCACCGTGCCCCGGTGTCGGTGGTAGTCAGCCAGGCCAACACGGCGACCAGTACGGCCAAGACGAAGAGCGCAGCAACGATGATGCCATGGTGCAGGCGGATCACAGGGTAAAACCTACCGAAAAGGCGATGCGGATGGCGGGCGTTTGCGGGGCGACCAGCGGGTGCGCCACATCCAAACGGATGGGACCCACCGGCGAGTACCAGCGCACGCCTAGACCGACGTCTTGCAGAGCACGGAAACTTGTCCAACGATTGAACGCATTGCCGGCATCGTAAAATGCGACGATGGCCCAATCTTTACTGACGAAACGCTGGATATTCATACCGCCCACGACAAGGTAGCGGCCACCTTCCACCGCGCCGTTCGCCGCCAGTGGTCCCTGAGATTGGTAGGCGTAACCCGGCAAGCTGTTTTGTCCGCCCGCGAAAAAACGAAGATTGGGCGGCAATTGACCGATGGGACCAGTCAGCCACATCGCCCCCAGTTTGGCGCGAGTGGCGAAGACCCAGTTGGCACTCAGGCGCTTGCGCCACTCTCCTCGCACGCTAAAGCGGATCAGGTTGGTATTGCTACCCCATATTTTACTCGCGCCCTCGGCGCGTGCCGTCAAGAGGTAACCCGCTATGGGGCGCAGGATATTCCGAAAGTGCTGCAAGGTGTATTGCACCGATGGATAGATATAAAAGCTATTATTCGTCTGTCCGGCAACATCATAGTTGGCTTGCTCAAAATTTATCAGCGTCTCTACTGTTGAGATTTTGTTGCGACTATTTTCATTGCGTAATGACCACTGCCGTCCTGCGCTGGCAATGATGTCATTACTATTATATACGGTTAGATTCTGATTCTGATAACTGGCTTGAGCTACATATTCGGACCCCAGACGAACACCGACCGGCCAATCATATGTGATGCTGGCATTGCGATTCAATTGTGCGGCCAACAGAGAAACTCGAACATGTTGCGCCTGACTGAAAGCATTGTAGTTATCATAAATGATTGCCGCATTTGGACCGATATTAGTGCTATATCCGGCACCAACTTTCAGATGCTGTGCAGGTTGGCTGTGCAAGTCAACGGTAACCGGTATGGTGTCATGATTGATTTTTTCGAGATCGCCATGCACGGATACTTCAGAGAAGATATCGGTATTTCTGAGATTGCTCTGTGTAAGAGCCAACGCCTCCGGCGAATACCAGTCTCCGGATTTGAAGGATAGATACCGTTTCACGAACCAACGTGGATAGTGTTCCGCGCCAGTAATCCTTATCGTCCCGAAACGGAAACGCGGGCCGGTGTTTAGCCATAGATAAACATCTGCCCAGAATTGATCACGATCCATCAATATTTCGTGGCGGGAATATCCAGCCTGCATATAACCACGCGCATTCAGGAAGGATAGGGCGGATCCTTTCCATTCCTCATAGGCCATCTGATCAAGGACGGTCTCTTTATGAAGGGGAAATTGCGAAAGCAGTCTCTTTAATCCGGGCAACCCATGACCCGCCCCCGTTACTCTCAGGTCGATGTGGCGGATTTGGATGGGGTGTCCCGGCGTCACCGAGAAAGTGACCCGATATTTGCCTTGACCGGTTTTTTCACTGCGCTGCGTCCAGTGAGCGCTGTAGTAACCGTAGGCTTCAAGCGCGTCTTTCAGGCGCAGGCTCGCGGCCATTTCCGTCTCTTCCACACGGTCCCGTTGCGAACCGATGATGACGGGGGGGAGGGCATGCGCAAGCGCCTTCGCCAAACGACCGGTCACGCCTTCCACGGCAAAATGCACCTCATCCGCGCTCACGGTTCCGGCACACAACAGGGTCAGTCCCAATCCGGTCAGTAGCAGGTCCCAGCGTAGACTACCCGAAGCATGCCGCCCTGTCTCATCATCTCGCGTTGCGCCCAGAAGACCTCCCGCCAGTAGCTCTGGTCAGTCCTCTGGATATCACGCCACGGATGTCAGAGCAAGGCAAGCGGATTAGTGCTTACCATGGAAATTGGCAGTTTAGCGTACCGCAGTCAGAATTGTCGCAGAACGGGATCACCCCATGCGCAGGGGTGACGCGGACCGTTTGTGGAGCAGTTAGATGCCATGGGGAGGACTGTGCAAAACAGTCAACGACGGGTCTGGTCGAAAGGTGGATGCGGCGGATGGATTTCCCGATATTCCGTGACCACTATGTCCGTGTGTGCGCCTTTGCGCATCTTCTTGCGCCGTTGCCACCACAGATAAAGCCCGCCGCTTGCTCCCAGCAAAGCCACCGCAATCGCGGCGAAGATGGCAAAAAAGAACACTCCGAACAAGAAGATCACGCCCATTATCACGACAAGTAAACGTACCCACCACGGACTATGGCTATGGAAGGATTTGTAGTAGTAACCCATTGGTGCCTCTCTATTGAGATTCTTGCCATCATTGTATCTTCGGACCATGAAAACCCGCCAGGAGTTCATTGGTTGGTTTTTCTGTGTGATGGGTAGGTTTTTCTAGTTAGTTGTTTTTTTAGCTTTGTCCATATTCTATTTGCTATTTTACATAATAAGTATTATGCGAACCTGATACATTGGCCGAGTACAATCTTCGACTATCTACAGGGTGCCCATAAGCAAAAAGAGAAAGCCAAGCATGGAGCGAAACCAATGCATCCGAGTCAAGCAATTCGGTAGGTAGAAATTCTGACGGCTTCCCATGTGGCGATGCTCCGTGCTGTTGGGGAATTGGGAGGATTCGCTAAATGGGCTCAATTTTTTGAGTCCTACAAGGACTTGGAATCTCCAGAAGCCTCGGGCTACACTTCCAGCCTTGATGACTTTTTCTGGCAATCCGATGATCTGCAAACCTCGTGACCGAGCCTGGCGACAATTAGCGGAACAAGAGTTAGAGCTGCTGCTCGGTTGTGCGCTAACTCCCAGACATCGGGACTTGGTGCGCAATGAACTCTACCGGTTTCGCTCCGGTAACAAGGGCGAGCAGGATACCGCCTACTATCTCGACGTCCGATTTCGGGACACCCCCAACTGGATTGTTCTCCACGACCTCCGTCTCACCGACGGCTCCAACGTTGTCCAAATCGATCACCTGCTCATCAATCGCGTTATGGAGTTCTTCGTCCTAGAAACCAAACGCTTCCAAGGCAAAACTCTCCGGATTACGGAGGAGGGAGAATTCTTGCTGGAAGAGAACGAGCAGGTTCGCTCACTTCCCTCCCCCATCGCTCAGAATGACCGCCACATCACCATCCTCAAGCGAATCCTGCAGGCGCAACAGATTCTCCCCAAAAAACTTTTCTCACCGGTCTTTTACAACTACGTTCTGATCCATCCCGACACCCGGATTGAACGACCTGATCCTCAACGCTTTAGCACCCAAAATCTCTGCAAATCCGATCTCTTTTACCAGGAAATCGATCGGCTCCTGCAACTGAATGCGTTCACGAACTTTTTCCGCAACGTAGCCCGGCTGCACTCCGTCGTGGGCAAGGACACCCTCCAGAACCTTGGTCAAGCCATTCTTCAGTTTCATCAACCCGGGCGTCCCGATTACAAAAAGCAATTCGGGATTACCCCCGAGGAGATCTCCTCTGCGGCACCGACTACAAAACCCTCCCCGGCCGCCCAGGAAACCGAGGGGTTCTTTTGTTTTCATTGCAAGGAGCCTATCTCTCCGGAAGAAGCCCGCTTCTGTTTTCGACGGAAAGAGCGCTTCCAGGGGCGTCCCTATTGCCGGAAACATCAGCAGGAGTTCTCCGTTCGTCATGAGCAAGTCAGCCAGAAGGGCTAGGTTCTGCGGCCAACCATCCAGGACCTAGCGCAGCCCTGGTCTTTTCACTACCCATCGGGAACTGTCCGACGAGGACATCCAGAAGATCGCCGATACGTACCACAACTGGCGGGGTGATGGTGACGGGGAATATGCAGACGTTCCGGGTTTCTGCAAGGCGGCCAGCCTGGATGAAATCCGCAAGAACGGTTATGTACTGACGCCTAGTAAGGCAACGATATGGTGCTTTCCGTACGAAGCAATGAGTATTTTTCAGTATCATAAATATTATATTGATTATCATGGTATTTTATAGCGCAACATATTCCGTACATGCTAAGAATGCGAATTAACCATGCGGTTTCCAGACGGACCCAAGCACTGCTTCACAATATATCAGCCAGACCCGATGCCCATCCAAATATATAAAAGCATTCTGTTGCCATTGACGTGCATGGCGATATGCCTCCGCTAAGGAGATCCCGGGTATCCACAGGCTCTCCTCCCACCAGTCACCACGTCCGCACCATGCCCGCCATGGGAAACGATGGCGATGAAGCCTCGCGACTGATCGCCGCTGCCTTTTTTGATTGATCCATGACGGGAGCCGCTTGGATCGTGGATTCCAAGCGGTCAGGATGGCGGCGCGGTGGCCATGGGCCAATCCGCCTATGAAAAAGCGCTGCCGTATGCCTGGACAGAGATAGGTGCTTTCTATGTAATTCTTCGACCAGGATTGATCAGTGGATAATCGGTGGTGACGCAGCGTGCCCCAGGGCGTCGCATCGCACCACAGCGTGAATTTGTCCCCGCACCCGATCTCCGGCGTGCTCGAAATGATCGACCAGAACCGCGAAGACATTTGTTGATTCCTCGTTCTTATCCCTTGAACAAGACCGCAGGCATCCGTAGCGCCAGCCATAAGCTGGGCAGCGCCGCGACAAACGCTAGTAAAAAAAATTCCACGAAACCCACTCGCGCCGCTAGAAATCCGCTAAAAGCACCGACGACGGTGGCAGCCACGGACATCAGCGCGGACCCGATGGCAAAATGTGTCGCCTGATAGCCACCCTGACAGCGCTGCATGAGAAAAACCATCAGTACCGCGGTCCCTAGTCCAGCCGCGGCCTGCTCAAAAGCCACGGTGACGCCCACCCACCAGATCGAGGGTCCCGCCCAAGCCAGCCAGGCATAGGCGGGAATTGCCAAGGACTGCACAAGGGCTAACGGAAATAGCGTTCGGCGCAAACTCCATCGCGATATGATGATACCACCCAGCAAGGCGCCACCAATACCTGTCACTGTACCTACGGTGCCGGTGAGAACCCCGCGTTCCACCAGGTCATACCCCAGGTGATGGAGGAACGGTGTCACCATGGCGAACATCATGGCATCGCCAGCGCGGAAAAGCAGGATGAAAGCGAAGGCCCAAACCATCCCCGGCTGTCGTACGTAGGTCGAGAAGGCTTCGCGCACCGCGTACCAACGTTGTCCGCGGTGGCTCGCGCTGCCTGGAGGCGTTGGGAGCACCCGTTGATGAAAAATCGCCAATCCCCAGAGCATTACCGCCGCCGCCAAGAAACAGACGGTCCAGGATATCCAGCCTGCCAGAATGACGAGCGCGCCATTCCCCACCAGCAAGGCGACGCGGTACGCAGCGACCCGCAGACCAGAAAAAGCGGCCTGATCAGACGGATTCAGTGTCTGTATGTAATAGCCATCCACGGATATGTCATGGGTGGCAGATAAAACGGCCATCAAGATAAAAATTTTGGCGGCGAGATCCAGATTCAGGTGTTGCGCAGGCCAAACCAGTAGGGCCGCCACCGCGCCAAGGAGGATCTCCATCCCCACCAGCCAATGTTTTTTGTCGGCAAAGAGGTCGATCAATGGGCTCCAGAAAAACTTAAGATTCCATGGCAATCCAAAAAAAGACAGCAGTCCGATTGTCTGCAGACTGGCCCCGGCGAACGTGAAGAATTGCACCGAGACTTGCTGCACCAGAGAATACGGCAGCCCCTCCGCGTAGTAGGTACTCATGATCCAACTGAAGGTTTTGAGTTTTTTTTGCAAGGTGCATCCGGATACGGAAAACCCCCGCTCTGCGGGGGTTTAGTTGGCGCCAGACACCTGTCTTCGGGGGTGCGATGGACAACTTCTGCACGAGTACCCGCGAAGACGGCCTTCGAGCCTCCGCCGGGGGGTGATATCCCGCGGTGGCACGCCCATACGAAGGCGCATTAGTTCATGACGAGCTGCCGCTGTCGGTAGAAGAAGCATCGCTGCTGGTGCCGGCAGCGGCGCTGGAGCTTGGTGCCGCGGACTCCATCGGTGCGGCGGTGCCGGAGTCCGTACTGCCGCTGCTGGCCGGAGCGGCAGACTCGGTGGTCGTGGTGGCGCTGCTATCAGAAGCGGCAGTGCTCTCTTCCTTCTTGGCACACGCCGAGGCAAGGGCAATGGCGCCAGCAACAAGGATGATACGGGCAACAGGCTTGATTTTGGAAATTTCCAACATGTTTTCAATTCTCCTTCAGTGAGGTTACGAGATGGCAGCGTCAACAGCTAACAGATATAGCGCAAATGACTCCATGATGGTAGCACTAATTTTGCCTGGGCCAAACCCACTTCCGGCCCGTTTTGACCGGGATGATCCAGGCGCTACATTATTGTATAATAAGATGCTTGGGTATACTATACCACCGGTGACCTCTTTACCAGGAGAATCCGGCTATGCCACCCTCTTTTCCAGACATGGGATACGCGGTACTGCGCCCCGTCAAATTACAGACGATTCGTGAAGCGATCCGGCCAGAGCGCTATCGGCGGTCGACAGGCACGGCGGTGGCCTGGTACGCATTCGATGCCTTTCTCTATCTGACGGCTATCGCCGGAGCGTTGCTGGTGGGGGCCTGGTGGCTCAAGCTGTTTTTTGGTGTGCTGGCTGGATCGGCGGTCGCCTTCATGTTTGTCTGGGCGCACGATGCGGCGCACGGTGCCCTCTTCCAAAGCAAGCGCGCCGCCGAGGTCATGGGCACGCTGTTCATGCTGCCCTCATTGAATATGTATCGCCTCTGGGCTTTTGGACACAACCGTATTCATCACGGTTTCACCAGCCTGACCGCGGTCGACCAGATCTGGCGTCCGTGGACACCACAGGAATATCGCAGTAAGACGGTTTGGCAGAAAATACTGTATCGCCTGGAGCGCAGTCCTTACACCTGCGCGCTGCACTATTTACTGCGAGTCTGGTGGCCGGGCATGGTGCGCTTCAAAGCCGACGCCAAGAACAAGGATCAACGCGCGTTTTTTTACAGCAAGTTGTTGACGTTGCTATTTTTCATCTGTTTTTTTGCGTTTGCATTCTGGGTGGCGGGTCTGATGGGGGTCATTGCGGCGGTGATCCTCCCTTTCCTAGTATTCAACTACTATATCGCTTTGTTTGTTTTTCTCCATCACACCCACCCGAAAGTCCCTTTTTTTTCTGAAAAAGAAGAATGGAGCCAAAGCATTGGACAGCTTTATTGCAGCACCATCGTGCGTTGCTCCAAAATCAGCGAGTATTTCATCCACAATATCCTGATTCATGCGCCGCATCATGTGGACCCGCGGATTCCCTTCTATCATCTGAAGGGCGCCTATGAGGATCTGCGTGCGCAATACGGGCAGTATATGCATGAATCACGCTTCAGCCTTCTGGAAGTCCGGCGTATCTTCAAGGAGTGCAAACTCTATGATTATGAGGCGAAGCACTGGATGAGTTTTCGTTCCGGCCGCAGTTGGATTGAGCAAAAGGCGGCAAATATCGCCGCATCGACTGCCGCCTCCGCCGCCTATCCGGGTGAGGCGGCGCACTGAACGGACACCTATTCGTCCGGATGGTGATTTCCGTGTGACGGAGGCGGGGTATTCAGGGCCTGAAGATGCAGTATCTTCAAAAGGCGTTCAACCGGCGGATACAAAAGCACGGCGGATACCGCCAGATAGACGACACCCGCGTAGAGCGCATAGGCACTGGCGAAGAGTTTGGCCGTGGTGCCGTGCAAACCGGAAACAGGCCCCATGCCGCTCAGAATCATACTGGCATTCAGCAGGCTGTCTATCCAGGTGATATGGGCGAAAAGGTGATAGCCGAGCACGCCCAAACCAAGGGAAATCAACATGAAGCCTAACCCTGCACCCGTATAACGAAGTTGTCGCCACAGAAATTCCGTGCGGCTGCGCAAATGTATCGGTTGATGAATATGCGGGTTCATGCAGATCCTTCCGGAATGTATATTCGCCTATTCTCGGCCATAATACTGGCGATACCAAGCCACGAAGTTTTGCAATCCATCGCGCAGAGGCGTATCCGGAGCAAAGCCAACCTCTCGTTGCAGCGTGGAAACGTCGGCATAGGTGGCTATGACATCGCCATCCTGCATGGGGTGCCACTCGATCTGGGCGGGCTTGCCCAGACACTCTTCCAGCGTGTGAATAAAATCCGTGAGCGCAATCGGGGTATGGTTGCCGATATTATGGATGCGGAAAGGCGCGGCGCCGCTGGCCGGGTCCGGTGATCCGCCCTCCTGTGGCCGGGGTATGCGGGGGATAAGGCGGGTGACCCCTTCGATGATGTCGTCAATATAGGTGAAGTCCCGCCGCATCTGGCCATGGTTGAATACGGGAATGGGTTCTCCGGCGAGAATCTTCTGCGTGAAGCTGAAGTACGCCATATCGGGCCGGCCCCAAGGCCCATAGACGGTGAAAAAGCGCAAGCCAGTGCTGGGAATGCCATAAAGATGGGCATAACTGTGCGCCATCAACTCGCCCGCGCGTTTGGTGGCCGCATACAGGCTGACCGGATGATCCACCGGATCGTGGACACTATAGGGTAAACGGCTGTTGGCGCCATACACCGAACTGGAAGACGCGAAGAGGAGATGGCCGACTTTTTGTGCGCGGCAACCTTCGAGGACATTGAGCAGGCCGACAACATTGCTGTCGGCGTAGCTGTGTGGGGCCTTGAGCGAATAGCGGACTCCGGCCTGGGCCGCCAGATTGATGACGACATCAAAATGCGGACCGGCAAAAAGTATGCGCATGCCATCGCGATCCGCGAGGTCCAGGGGCTGGAACTGAAAAGCGGGATGCCCTTCCATCTGGGCCAGACGGTCGCGTTTCAGGCCGGGATCATAATAGTCGTTGAGATTGTCTATGCCGCTGACCATCCAGCCGTCCGCAAGCAGACGCCGCGCCAGATGGAAGCCGATAAACCCGGCGACACCGGTAATGAGTACCCGCCCCTCCATTAGTTGGGCCGCTCCATCAGCCAGTGAATGTAGCGTTCCACCCCCTCCTCCACTGTCAGAAAAGGGCTGTCGTATCCGGCATAGCGTAATTTATGGATATTCGCCTGGGTAAAACTTTGATATTTACCATTCAACGCTTCCGGCATATGGATGTAGCGGATGATTTGCGCTTTCTGCAGGGTGGATAAGTCCTGTGCCGGGCGTTTTGCGTGGCGTTCGAGACCGTTGATGACCGCGACCGCCACCTCGTTGAAACTCTGCGCTTGCCCGGTACCGACGTTGTAGATGCCGCTGCGCGGGTGATCCAGAAAGTGCAGATTGACCGCGACCACGTCGTCTATATGAATGAAGTCGCGCCGCTGTTCGCCATCCGCATAGCCATCGGTGCCCGCGAACAGGTGAACATGCTTATCCAGTCGATATTGCCGGTAAAAATGCAAGGCTACCGAGGCCATGCGGTTTTTATGGAATTCACGCGGACCATACACATTGAAATAGCGAAAGCCGTGTACCGGTGCTCGCAGCGCCGGCCACATCCTCCGCAGGTACTGGTCGAACTGAAATTTACTGAACCCATAGACGTTGAGCGGGGATTCAGCCTGGCGCTCCTCCACAAAGGTGCCGGTCATACCATACACCGAGGCACTGGAGGCATAGAGAAACGGCACGTTGTGACGTTGACACCAATGCAATAGCGTCTTGCTGAATTGGTAGTTGTTCTCCATGACATAGCGACCATCGGTAGCCATGGTATCGGAGCAGGCTCCTTCGTGGAAAACGGCTTCGACACCTTTCATCTGGTCGTTTTCCAATAGGTTGAGGAACCGTTCCGCTTCCAGGTAATCGGCAATTTCCAGATCGGTGAGGTTAAGGAATTTGTCGGCACGGGTCAGATGATCCACGACGAGGATATCGGTGATTCCCCGCTGATTGAGGGCCTGGACGAGATTGGCACCGATGAAACCGGCTCCACCAGTAACGATGTACATGCGCGTTCCTCCTTTTGTGGTTATGATACCAGAGAGCAGGCATCTTCCCATAAGACGCTACCGCCCCATAAGACGCTACCGCCTCGCCCCATCATCAGGGCTCCAGTGTATATGACTCTATCCCTCTCACAACAATGCATGGCGCCGAAGAAGGCCCACGATGTCCGAGGAAGTGTATGCAAGACCACGGCCTGTTGACGATCATCCTGCTCCTGGCTACCGGGGTGCTGCTCGTCGGTTTTCTGCGCTATCTGC
Source organism: Acidithiobacillus ferrianus (assembly GCF_010378095.1). Taxonomy (GTDB): domain Bacteria; phylum Pseudomonadota; class Gammaproteobacteria; order Acidithiobacillales; family Acidithiobacillaceae; genus Acidithiobacillus; species Acidithiobacillus ferrianus. Next base: position 19,697 of record NZ_WNJL01000060.1, read on the forward strand.
GCTTGCCAGCGGTGTTTGCTTATCTGTTGACGGGTATCATCCTTGGACCGCACGCGCTGGCGGTGGTGCCTGACCTCGCCCGTACGCGGCAACTAGCTACTTTCGGCGTGGTGTTTCTAATGTTCAGCATCGGACTCGAGTTCAGTCTGGCGCAATTTTTGAGCATGCGCCGTCTCGTGTTTGGGATGGGGTTGGCCCAGGTGGTTCTGACCAGTCTCCTGTTCGTCGGCATCGCCTTGCTGATCCCGCTTCCATGGAAAACAGGGGTCATTCTCGGTGGAATCCTGGCCATGTCTTCCACGGCCATGGTGGTGCGCGCGCTGGCGGAAAAAATGGAGATGCAGACCCGTCATGGGCGTATTGCCGTCAGTGTTCTGCTTTTTCAGGATTTGGCGGTGGTGCCGCTGCTGATTCTGATCCCCGCCCTGGCGGGTTCCACGGCCAATCTTCTGCAAGACCTCGCCATGGCGGGTCTCAAGGCAACTTTGGTGCTGCTGGTGTTGTTGGTCATCGGGCGGCCGGTCATCAGACCATGGTTTCAGCTCGTAGCCAACCGCAAATCCACAGAACTGTTCATGCTCAATGTATTGCTGGTGACTTTGGGTCTGGCGTGGGTTACCGAACAGGCCGGATTGTCGTTGGCCTTGGGAGCCTTCGTGGCAGGGATGTTGATTTCGGAGACGGCGTACCGTTACCAAGTGGAAGCGGATATCGCGCCCTTCCGTGACATCCTGCTGGGGCTCTTTTTTGTCACCATCGGCATGCTGGTGGATTTGCCCGTATGGTGGGCAAATATGGGCTGGGTGCTGGCTGTTCTGGCCATGATTCTACTGCTCAAAGGGTTTCTGGTCTGGGGACTGAGCCGACTTTTCGGTTTTGAGCCGGGCGTGGCCCTGCGCTCGGCGATCGTGCTGGCACAGGCGGGTGAGTTTGGTTTCGTGCTGCTCGCCCTGGCGAATCAGTACCAGCTATTGCCTCCCAGAGTACTGCAGCCGGTCCTGGGCGGCATGCTTTTCTCCATGATGCTGGCGCCCATTCTGGTGGAACGCAATGGCTGGCTGGCGCGAACCCTGGTGGAGAGCTATCGCCAGCACCGTGATCAACAACTGGCGGAGATTCGCGCGGCAAACTTTCAGGCGCACGTGGTGCTCTGCGGTTATGGCCGGGTAGGTCAGAGTGTGGGACGCGTGTTGGAGGAGGAAGGGATCCCTTTTATCGCCCTGGATCTGGATCCTGTGCGCGTACGCCAGGCGCAGTCCGCGGGCGAATCCATTTTTTACGGAGACGCGAGTCGCCGCGATGTGTTGCAGGCGGTGGGTATTTTTTCCGCTCAGGCCGTGGTCATTACCTACGCGAACGTCACTTCCAGCCAGCGGGTCTTGTCCATCATCAAGGAATTGCGCCCGGATCTGCCGGTGATCGTTCGCGCCCATGATGACAGCCAACTGGAGAGGCTGGAGGCGGCTGGCGCCGACGAGGTGGTGCCGGAGGTCACGGAGGGCGCGCTGATGTTGGCTTCGCAGACCCTCTTGTTGATTGGTTTTCCGGTGAGCACGGTGTTGCGTCGCGTGCGTCGCTTCCGGCAGGAACGTTATCAATTTTTTCGCGGGGCGTTCTGGGGCGGTTCCGAACCGGGTGAGGACCAAAATTCGGCGCGTCTGGCCTCCATCGCCTTGGGGGAAACCGCTTTTGCACTGCATCTCAGTCTGCGTGAATTGAATCTGACCCGTTTCGGGGTCGCCGTGGTGGCCGTGCGCCGCCATGGCATTCGCGGGCGCGACCCTTCGCCGGATACCGTCCTCACGCCAGGAGATGTGCTGGTGCTGTTTGGGACACCGGCGGCACTGACCAGGGCGGAGCTGTATGTGCTGGAAGGCAACACCGTGCAGGAGGCGGCGGCCGGATGATCGTGCAATACCCGATAGCACCGGCGCAAACCCGGTGCTATGTTTAGCAACTCCTACCCATCCGTGTTTTCATTTGCTGAGTCCCTTATGTCCACATCCATTGATTCTACCCTGAGCGAGACCCGTTCCTTCCCTGTCCCCGCCGATTTCGCCAGGCAGGCCAACCTGGATGCGGAAATGTTTGCGCGCCTGAACCAGCAGGCGGCAGAGGATCCGGATCGTTTCTGGGGCGATCTGGCGCGTCGGCATCTGGAATGGGCGGTCCCGTTTCAGCTGGTACTGGAGGCGGATCAGGCTCCCTTCTATCGCTGGTTCGCCGATGGTCAGCTTAACGTCGCCCACAATTGCGTGGATCGTCATCTGCGCGGGGCGTCGCGGCACAAAGCGGCGCTCATCTGGGAGGGCGAAGATGGCGCTGTTCGTACCTTGACATACGCGCAGTTGCACCGGGAAATGCAGCTTTTTGCCAATGCGTTGAAACATCAGGGCGTGCGGAAAGGAGATCGCGTCGCCATCTACATGCCGATGGTACCGGAGGCGGTGATCGCCATGCTGGCCTGCGCGCGCATCGGTGCCATCCATACCGTGGTCTTCGGCGGCTTTTCGGCGGAGGCGCTCAAGGATCGTCTGGAGGATACCCAAGCCCGGGTCCTGATTACGGCGGACGGCGCCTGGCGTGCGGGCAAGGTCGTACCGCTGAAGCGTCACGCCGATCAGGCGCTTCTGCGGGAGCATGGCCATGCGGTGCAACGGGTCATCGTTCTCCGCCGCACCGGCACGGAAATCGACATGCAGGACGGGCGGGATATCTGGTGGGGGGACGCCACCGCCGCCATGAGCGCGGACTGCCCGGCCCTACCCATGCAGGCGGAAGACCCGCTTTTTATTCTGTACACCTCTGGCAGCACGGGAAAGCCCAAGGGGGTTTTCCACAGCAGCGCGGGTTATCTGCTTTGGTCCATGCTCACCACCCGCTGGGTTTTCGACGTGAAACCAGAGGATGTGTACTGGTGTACCGCCGACGTTGGCTGGATCACTGGTCACAGTTATGTGGTTTATGGCCCGCTGGCCAATGGTGCGACCGTTTTTCTCTATGAGGGTGCGCCCATGTATCCACAGCCCGATCGTTTTTGGGCAATGATCGCGCGGCACGGTATCAGCATACTATACACCGCACCAACCGCTATCCGTGCCTTCATGAAGATGGGCGACGAATGGCCGCGGCGCCACGATCTCTCCAGTCTGCGCTTACTGGGTTCGGTGGGTGAGCCCATGAATCCGGAAGCCTGGATGTGGTACCACCAAACCATCGGCGGTGGGCGCTGCCCCGTCGCGGATACGTGGTGGCAAACGGAAACCGGTGGCCACATGATCGCGCCCTTGCCGGGCGTGACCGCCAACAAACCGGGGTCATGTGCCCTCCCCCTCCCCGGTATCAGTGCGCGCATCGTGGATGATCAGGGTAATTTCGTGAGGGCGCCGGACGTGGGTGGTTATCTGGTGATCGATCGTCCGTGGCCGGGTATGCTGCGGGGCATCTGGGGTGATCCCGCGCGCTACCTGGAAAACTACTGGGCCAGGTTTGACCATCGCTACTATGTCGCCGGGGACAGCGCGCGGCGGGACGCGGACGACTATTTCTGGATGATGGGGCGTATCGATGATGTGCTCAATGTTTCTGGGCATCGCCTGGGCACGGCGGAGGTGGAATCCGCACTGGTGGCGCACCCCGCGGTCGCTGAAGCGGCGGTGGTGGGTGTCCCCCATGACATCAAGGGGGAAGCCCTCTGTGCTTTCGTTGTCCTGAAGCATCGGCATCAGGGCGACGATCGCGATGAACTCGGCGCGGCGCTGCGGGCGCAGGTGACCGAACTGATTGGTGCCATTGCCCGCCCCGATGACATCCGCTTCACCGACACCCTGCCCAAAACCCGCTCCGGGAAAATCATGCGGCGTTTGCTGCGCTCCATTGCCCGCGGCGAAACGATCGTCCAGGATACCAGCACTTTGGAGGATGAGGGCATTTTGCAGCAGTTGGGCACCGCAAAAAAGTCATGATCGGCTGACCATCCTATTGTGGACGCGAGAGCATCGGCAAATGATCATTTTGTCTTGGCAGGCAGCGGGAATCCCGGCGGTGTGCCGGGACCCTTTCCGAGAATGGCCCGGAGACCTTCCTTGCGCATCCTGATGACCACGGACACGTATTTCCCCAGAATTAGTGGGGTAGCGAGTTCCATAGAAAGTTTTTGCGCAGGTTTGATGTGTCTAGGACACAAAGTGGACATCCTGCTTCCCACCTATGATGGGCAGGAAGGAAGCGGCATGGATCGGCACAACGGTCGCGATGCCGCGCAGCTATGGCGGCTACCGGCCAGGCAGATTCCGCTGTATCCCGAAGAGCGATTCATGCGCCTCCGGGCCTTGCGGGCCATGCGCCATGCCTTGGAGCGGGCCGCCTACGATATCATCCACATCCAAACCCCGTTCATTGCCCACTATTATGGCGTGCATCTCGCACGCCGCTGGCGCGTACCCGCGGTGCTTTCTTATCACACCTATTTCGAGGCGTATGCCGATTATTATTATCCGAAAATCCCTGGAGCCCTGCGCCGTGGCATGGTAAGACGTGTATCCCGGCAACAATGCAACGGCGTCCACGGGGTCGTCGTGCCTTCGCGTGCCATGGCGGAGATTCTCTGGGGTTACGGCGTCAATCCACCGGTAAGGGTCATTCCAACGGGTGTGCAACCCCATCACTTTGCCGAGGGCAATGGGACGGAGTTTCGGCGGCGTCATGCCATTGCCCCCCAGCGCCCCACCTTATTGTACGCAGGCCGGATTGCGCCGGAAAAAAATATATCAATGTTATTCAATATGTTACCACATATTCTACGGCAGATGCCCGACGTGTTGCTGATGTTGGCGGGTGACGGCCCGGCGCGGCCAATGTTGGAGACCCTCGCACAGACGCGGGACTTGACGGATGCCGTGCGCTTTCTCGGATATCTCGACCGCAAAGAAGCCTTGAAAGATGCTTATGCCGCTGCGGATCTCTTTGTTTTTCCTTCCCAGACGGAAACCCAGGGCATGGTCCTGATCGAGGCGCTGGCGGCGGGCTTGCCCGTGGTGGGGGTGCCCGCGTTGGGCAGCGCGGATTTGCTCGGCTTGGGCAAAGGCACCCGCAGCGTGCGCAATGATCCGATGGATATGGCCCATCAGTGTCTTACGTTGCTGCGGGATCATGGACTGCGCGCGCAATTGGCGGCGGAAGCTCGCCAGATGGCCGCAACCTGGTCAGAAGACCAGATGGCGCAGAAATTATCCGCGTTCTACGCCGAGGTCGTCGATCAGGCGGCCGCTGTTCCGTTACTCAATGCAGGCGTCGCCCGGCAAAAGTGAAGCGCTCCCCTTCCAGCAGGACTTCAATGACTTCCCCTGGTCCAAAATCACCCCGCAACAGTTTCTGCGCCAGGGGGTTTTCGATTTCCCGCTGAATCACCCGCTTCAAGGGACGTGCCCCGTAAGTCGGGTCATAGCCCACTTCGGCCAGACGATCCAGCGCGCCATCGCTGAGCACCAGATCCATGTCCCGCTCGCGCAGTCGTGCCCGCAGGAAACCCATCTGAATCGCGGTGATCTCACGGAGTTGTACCGCGCTCAGGGGATGGAAGATAACCAACTCATCGATGCGATTGAGGAACTCCGGGCGGAAATGATCCTGCACCACCGCCATCACCGCGGCACGCATACCGTCATAATCCCCCTTCCGGTTGAACTCTTGAATGCGGTCGGAACCAAGATTGGAGGTCATCACGATCACCGTATTGCGAAAATCCACCGTGCGTCCCTGTCCATCGGTGAGCCGACCATCATCCAGCACTTGCAGGAGGATGTTGAAGACTTCCGTGTGCGCTTTTTCCACCTCATCCAGCAATACCACGGAATATGGTTTGCGCCGCACCGCTTCGGTGAGGTAACCGCCCTCCTCGTATCCCACATACCCCGGAGGGGCGCCGATAAGACGTGCCACCGAATGCTTTTCCATAAATTCGCTCATGTCGATGCGCACCAGATGATCTTCACTATCGAAGAGGAACTCGGCCAGCGCCTTGGTAAGCTCGGTCTTACCCACGCCCGTGGGACCCAGAAAGAGAAAGGAGCCGTTGGGGCGTTTGGGATCGGACAATCCTGCCCGGGAGCGGCGAATCGCATTGGCCACAGCGGTGACGGCTTCGTCCTGTCCCACTACCCGCGCTTGCAAGCGTTCTTCCATCTTCAGGAGTTTTTCCTTCTCGCCCTCCAACATCTTGGAGACAGGGATCCCGGTCCAACGGGCTACCACCTCGGCAATCTCTTCCTCGCCCACCTCGGTGCGCAACAGGGTGGGTCGAGTACCAGCGCCTCCGGATTGCGCACGGACTTCCGCGGCGTGCAACTGCGCTTCCAGAGCGGGAATGGAACTGTATTGTAGCTCCGCCATGTGTTCCAGGTCGTTGGCGCGACGCGCCGTATCCAATTCCACCCGCTTTCGATCCAGTTCTTTTTGAATTTGTGAAGTACCCTCGATGGCCATCTTTTCACCTTTCCAGACCTCTTCCAACTCTTGATATTTACGATCCAATTCACGGATTTGAGTCTGTAAAAGGTCCAGCCGTTTGCGACTGGCTTCGTCTTTTTCCTTCTCCAACGCCACGCGCTCGATGTTGAGCTGGATGATGCGGCGCTCCAGTTCATCGAGTTCCTGAGGTTTGGAATCGATTTCCATCTTGACCCGGGAAGCGGCCTCATCCACCAGATCGATCGCTTTGTCGGGCAGATTGCGGTCGGTGATATAGCGGTGAGAGAGCTGTGCCGCGGCGACCAGTGCCGGATCGGTGATACGCACGCCGTGATGGGCTTCATAGCGCTCTTTCAGACCGCGCAAAATGGCGATGCTGTCTTCTACGCTGGGCTCATCCACCAACACCCGTTGGAAACGCCGCTCCAGAGCGGCATCCTTTTCAATATATTTGCGATACTCGTCCAAGGTGGTAGCGCCGATGCAATGCAGCTCGCCGCGCGCCAGGGCGGGTTTCAGCATATTGCCCGCATCCATGGAACCCTCGGCCTTGCCGGCCCCCACTAATGTATGAATTTCGTCAATAAAAAGAATGATTTTCCCTTCACTCTTCTCCAGGTCGTTGAGCAGGGACTTCAGACGTTCCTCGAACTCGCCCCGAAATTTTGCGCCCGCAATCAGCGCGCCCAGGTCCAGACCCAGTAAACGCCTGTCGCGCAGGGATTCCGGCACTTCGCCATTGATGATGCGCAAGGCCAGGCCTTCCACGATAGCGGTCTTGCCGACACCGGGTTCACCAATCAATACGGGATTGTTCTTACTGCGGCGTAGCAATACCTGGATGGTCCGGCGGATTTCATCGTCCCGGCCGATGACCGGGTCCAGCTTGCCCTGACTGGCGCGTTCGGTGTAATCGATGGTGTATTTTTCCAGTGCCTGACGTTGTTCTTCCGCATTGACGTCCTGGATTTTTTCTCCACCGTGCAGGTCGTGGACCGCTTGTTCCAGATCTTTGGCGGTCGCACCCGCCGCTTTCAACAGGCGTCCCGCTTCACTCTTATCGTCGATCAGCGCCAACAGGAAGTGTTCGGTGGAAATATAGCTATCGCCGCGCTTCTGGCTGAGCTTGTCGGCTAGGTTGAGCATATTGGTCAGGTCGCGGCCCACCTGCACTTCGCCCGGATGGCCCTGCACCTGGGGCATGGACTCCAGCGTGCGGCTCAATTGATTGCGAAGGGCATCCACCTGTACCCCGGCCTTGGACAGAAGCGGCCGGGCGATGCCGCCCTCCTGATCAAGAAAGGCGATGAGCAGATGGACGGGTTCCATCTGCTGATGATCTTGGGACAGCGCGAGACTTTGCGCTTCTTGAAAGGCTTGTTGGAACTTGGTGGTGAGTTTGTCGGCACGCATGATGGAACTCCGCAGGTGGTGTTGCCGGAGAAATGGGATCAGCTGACCTTTTTTTCAAGAGCGCTGCGGGGTCTTAACGCCCAGATCAGGAAAAATACGCCCGAAAGGGCGAGAAACGCGGCGGCGGTAAAAGTACCCGATCCTCCCCATCGGGCCCAGGACCAACCCGCCCCCAGAGCGCCAATGCCGCCGCCGAGACCGTAAACGGTACTGGCATAGAGGGCCATACCCCGCGCGCGCAGGGCGGGGGGAAAACGCGCGGACACCCAATGCACCGCCGCCAGATGAAAGGCGGCATAACTGGCCGCGTGCAGAGTCTGCACGAGAATGATCCACACCAGCCCCGGCCACCAGGCAATCACGCCCCAGCGCAGCGCCGTCAAGAGAAAGGCGCCGCCCAGAACCCAGGGTACGCCCCAGTGACGGATGAAGCGGTCACCGACCCAGAAGAACGCCACCTCACAAAGCACGGCGAAACCCCAGAGCATCCCGACGGTGACGCTATCCAGGCCGTGTTGCTCCGCGTAAATGGAATAGAAGGCGTAGTAGGCGCCGTGACTGGCTTGTTCCAGCACACCCGCCAGCAGGAAGAACCAGAGATGGCGTTCATGGAGAGCGTCGCTGAGGCGGGGACGCTCCGCGTGGAGGCGGGGTGATCCCCCTCCTCCATAGGGTAAATGGCGGCTCGCCCACCAGGTGGCCATCAGAAAGCCGAGAATTCCGGGCAAAAAGGCGGTCATTCCCCAGTGAGCGATCAGCCAGCCCATGCCCAGCGATAGCGCGATAAAGCCCAGGGAACCCCAGAGCCGGATGCGCCCATAGGCGGCACCCCGGTACTGCGCCCAATCCATGGTGGTCGCGTCCACCAGGGGCAGGGTTGCCGCCCAGAAGAAGGAAAAGGCCAGAGTGACCAGCAAAAGCATCGGGAAATGCCCGTGGGCCAGGTACAGGGCGAAAAAACTCGCCGCGGTGATCAGCGCCGCCCATGGGACGATCCGGCGACCGCCCCAAAAATGGGCCAGCCAGCCCCACAGATTGGGCGCCAGCACCTTGCTGAATTGCGTCGCCGCGGTGAGGATGCCGATGGCCAAAGGCCCTTGTCCCTGGGCGTGCAACCAGGGACCCCAGTAGGGCATGAAGGCCCCCAGGGCGCAAAAGTACAGGAAATAGAAGGCGGCAAGCCATCCTCCTTCCCGGTCTGCCCGCATGCCCTAGGCGGGGATGGGAGTCAAAGGCGCCTGCGCATCGGCGTTCTGGGCACGCTGACGCATCCAGTGGTCCATGAGCACCAAGGCCAGCATGGCCTCGACAATGGGGACCGCCCGGATGCCGACGCAAGGATCATGACGGCCTGTGGTCACCACTTCGACGGGTCGGCCATGCACATCGATGCTCCACCGGGGGATGCGGATGCTGGAGGTGGGTTTGATCGCCACGGACAGGATCAAATCCTGTCCCGAAGAGATGCCTCCGAGCACGCCGCCCGCGTGATTGCTGAGAAAACCCTGCGGGGCCAGACTATCCCCATGCTGGCTGCCACGTTGTTGCACCACCGCGAAACCATCCCCCACGGCGACCGCCTTTACCGCATTGATGCCCATCAGCGCTTTGGCGATATCCGCCTCCAGGCGATCAAAGACCGGTTCGCCGAGGCCGACGGGCATCCCGGTCACCCGCGCGTCCACCCGCGCCCCGATGGAGTCCCCCTCCTTGCGCAAGGTGTCCAGAAATTCGGCCATGCGGGCGGCGGCCAGGGCATCGGGACAAAAGAAATCGTTGCGCGCGATTTCCGCCGCGTCGAAATCATCGGCCCGGATATCTCCCATTTGCGCCATCCAGGCTTGTATATTCACGCCGAGGCGCTCGCGCAAATACTTGCGGGCGATCGCCCCGGCGGCGACCCGCGTCGCCGTCTCCCGTGCCGAAGATCGCCCTCCCCCCCGGTAATCGCGGATGCCGTACTTTTGCAGGTAGGTATAGTCGGCATGGCCAGGACGAAACAACTCTTTGATTTTATCGTAGTCCTTGGAGCGCTGGTCGGTGTTGCGGATCAGCAGCCCGATAGGGGTGCCGGTGGTGAGCCCTTCGAAGACCCCGGACAAGATCTCCACCTGGTCCGCTTCCCGGCGTTGGGTGGTATGGCGCGACTGGCCGGGACGACGACGATCCAGTTCACCCTGGATATCCGTAGCGTCCAGGGTCAATCCGGGAGGGCAGCCATCGACAATGCAACCGATGCCCGCCCCGTGGCTCTCGCCAAAGGTGCTGACCCGAAAACATTCGCCGATACTGCTACCCGCCATAAGTTATTTTTCCATTTCAATCATGGCGTAAGCCGAATGATTGTGAATCGACTCGAAGTTTTCCGAGGAAACCGAGAACCAGGTCACCCGTTGATCGTTCTGTAAACGCAGGGCGACGTCCCGCACCATGTCTTCGACAAACTTGGGGTGATCATAGGCATATTCGGTGACATATTTTTCATCGGGCCGCTTCAGCAGTCCGTAGAGCTGACAGGAGGCTTCGGCCTCGATCAGGTCGATGATCTCCTCTATCCAGACGGTTTCCCGGGTGCGCGCATGGACCCAGACATGCGCACGCTGATTATGCGCGCCATATTCCGAAATACTCTTGGAACAGGGGCATAGACTGGTCACCGGCACCATCACGGCAATGGTCAACTGGTAGCCCGCCGGGGTAACCTCCCCCATCAGCTTCACTTCGTAATCGAGCAGGCTCTTCACGCCGGATACGGGCGCGGCCTTTTGCACGAAAAACGGAAAACGCATCTCCAGGCAAGCCGAATCGGCTTCCAGGCGCTGCCGCATCCGCTCGACCACGTCCGCGAAACGGACAACACTGTACGGGTCCGCATAGTCATTCAAAATCTCGATGAAACGCGACATGTGGGTGCCTTTCAGGTGCGCGGGCAAACTCACATACATATTGCACTGGGCAATCGTGGACTGCGCGCATCCGCTGCGGTCCTGAAAACGCAGCGGATGCCGTACGGCGCGGATGCCTACCCGCTGTATGATCATGGCGCGCGGGTCTGGGCGACTCTGCACATCCTCCAAAACTTCCATGGCGCAATCTCTCACCGAAGGCCTCACTAGGGAATACTAGACTGAATTGGTCAAATATTACGCCCCAACCGGTGGCCGGGCAAGCGACGCGAGCAAAGCGCCGCCGCTTTTTTCGATGCCGGCGGCATCCAGGCCGAGATCCGCAAGCCATTGCCCGGCATCTCCCTGTTCGATGAAGACGTCGGGCAAACCCAGCAGACGCATGGCCCGCACGATGCCTGCATTCAGCAGGAATTCCGCTACCGCACTGCCTGCTCCGCCCATGCGGGTTCCTTCCTCAACGGTAAGAAACGCCTGATGGTTTTGCGCCAGATGGGCCAACAACCCGGTATCCAGCGGCTTGACGAAGCGCATGTTGACGACGGTCGCATCGAGGGCCTCGCCCGCTGCCAGCGCCGCCGCCGCCCGGGTGCCAAAAGAGAGGATCGCCAAGTGCTTGCCTTCCCGTAATATCTCGGCTTTACCGATGGCTACCTGACGCGACAAATCCCGTTTCAACGGTATGCCGATGCCATTGCCCCGCGGATAACGCACCAGCGCAGGCCCGGGATAAGCAAAGCCGGTGTTGAGCATGTCGCGCATCTCCTGTTCATCCTTGGGCGCCATAATGACCAGGTTGGGAATACAACGCGCATAGGCCATGTCGAAAGCGCCCTGGTGGGTAGCGCCGTCGGCGCCCACCAGGCCGGCGCGGTCGATAGCGAAGAGCACCGGCAAGTTCTGTATGGCGACATCGTGCAGGAGTTGATCATAGGCCCGCTGCAAGAAGGTGGAATAAATGGCGACCACCGGATGCATGCCGTCACACGCCAGTCCCGCCGCAAAGGTGACCGCATGTTGCTCGGCGATACCCACATCAAAGTAGCGTTCGGGGAACAGCTGCTGGAAACGCACCAGCCCGGAACCCTCGCGCATGGCCGGGGTGATGGCGACTAGGTGTTTTTCCACCGCACCCTTGTCGCAGAGCCAATCGCCAAAAATTTGCGTGTAGCTGGGCACTCCGGCCGACTTTCCGGCCATTTTGCCATCGCTGCGGTTGAAAGGGGTCACTCCATGATATCCGCAGGGATCTTGCTCGGCGGGGCCAAAGCCTTTACCCTTTTTGGTGATCACATGAAGCAACCGGGGTCCACTGATCTTTTTGAGATTTTCAAGGGTTGGAATCAGCGCGTCGAGGTCATGGCCGTCGATGGGGCCATAATAGTTGAACCCCATCTCCTCAAAGAGCGTCCCCGGGGTGACCAGACCCTTGACCCCCTCCTCGGCCCTTCTCGCCAGTTCGAGCAATGGCGGTACCAGACTCAGGGCCTGTCCCGCGCCCTCGCGCATGGTGTTGTAAAGGCGACCCGAAAGGATTCGTGTCAGGTACTGGGATACCGCGCCGACGTTGGGGGAAATGGACATCTCGTTGTCGTTGAGCACCACGAGCAAGTCGGCATCGAGAACGCCGCCGTTGTTCAACGCTTCGTAGGCCAAGCCGGCGGTCATGGCGCCATCGCCAATAATGGCCACGACTTCTCGGGGATGGTGTTTTAATTTGGCCGCCACGGCCATGCCCAGTCCAGCACTGATGGAGGTGCTGGAGTGGCCCGCGCCGAAGGTGTCATAGGGGCTTTCATCCCGTTTGAGGAAACCGGAGAGACCGTCTCTGGTGCGCAATTGAGGGAAACGGGGGCCGCGTCCGGTGAGGATCTTGTGCGGGTAAGCCTGATGCCCCACATCCCAGATTAGACGATCCTCCGGCGTGTTGAACACCGCGTGCAGTGCTACGGTCAATTCCACGGCCCCCAGACAGGAGGACAGATGCCCCCCCGTCTGACTCACACTCTCCAAGAGGAATTGACGGACGGCTTTGGCCACCCCCTTCTGTTCGCTGCGGGACATTTCCCGCAGTTCGGCGGGCATGGGCATGCCCTTCAACAAATCGCTCATTTATTTCGCTCTACGATGAGGCGCGCCAGAGCGCGGAGGTGGTCGGCTTCGCTTCGCCAAGGCGCCAAAGCCTCCAGCGCTTCGTCGAGCAATCGCCGGGCGTAAATCTGCGCTTCGCTCAGGCCGAGCAGCGTCACAAAACTGGGTTTATTGCGGCTCCGATCCGCCCCCTGCTGTGCCTTTCCCGTCTGTTGCAGATCGCCGATTTCGTCGAGGATGTCATCCTGCACCTGAAAAGCCAATCCGACGCGGTCGGCGTAACGCAACAGCGTCGTGCCGGCGGCGGTCTGTTCGTCGGTTTCGGCGGCACAGAGCGCCAACTGTATGGCGCAGCGAATGAGCATGCCCGTTTTGTGCAGATGCATCTGCTCCAGGGCGGGCAAGGCTAATTCGTGGCCGACAGCCGCGAGATCGATCGCCTGTCCGCCCACCATGCCGCGCGAGCCCGCGGCTTGCGCCAGGAGGGCCAGCATCCGCACCTGCCACCGTGTCGTCACCCCCCAATCCGGTTCGGCCAGCACCTGGAAGGCATGGGTCTGCAAAGCGTCGCCCGCGAGAATGGCGGTGGCCTCATCATAAGCGCGATGACAGGTAGGCCGACCACGGCGCAGGTCATCGTTGTCCATGGCCGGGAGATCGTCGTGGACCAGGGAATAGGCGTGGACCATTTCTAAAGCGGCGGCGGGACGATCGAGATGTTCAGGTATGACCCCGAGGCAGGCCCCCGTCGCGTACACCAGCAAGGGCCGGATACGTTTACCACCGCCCAGTGTGCTGTAGCGCATCGCATCGTGGAGGCGCGCGGGCAGCAGATGGGGCGAGGGCAGCAGGGTTTCCAGGACGTTTTCGATGCGCCGTGCCGAGCGGGTTCGAAACTGTGCAAAAGTTTCCTGTGTCGTGGCGGCATCCGAACTCATGCGTCCCCTTCCTGGGTGAGCGGAGTGGGCGCCGTATCCTCGCCGAGTAATGTTTCCACGGTCTGCCGGGCGTTTTGCAACTGAGCTTCGGCCTGCTTGGCAAGCACCATGCCGCGTTGAAAAAGCGCTACGGAGTCTTCCAGACCCAACTGCCCCTCTTCCAGGCGGCGAACGGTCTCTTCAAGGGCATCCAACGTGCTGGCAAAGTCTGTGGGAGCGTCTGCGAGAGGAGATTTATCGATCATATATTTTTCCATGTACGCCAATTAAACACCACGCCCGCCATTCCGGGCAAGCGTTGCGAAGATTCAGACTGGACGGTACGTTAATCGGGCCTTAGAATCCCTCCGGTCCACATCTTAAGGGCTCTCACCATGTCTTTGCAAAAAGTCGAAGCCGCACCGAGCGCCATCGCCACCGAAGTCACGCGTTTCGAGGTTCTCGGCGCGATCAGCGTGTCGCACTTTCTCAACGATAGCATTCAATCGCTGATGCTGGCAGTGTATCCGTTGTTCAAGAGCAACTTCGACCTGAGTTTTGCCCAGATCGGTCTGATCACCTTGGCCTACCAACTCACGGCGTCGGTCATTCAACCGCTGGTGGGGTATGTCACGGACCGGCATCCCGTGCCCTACTCCCTGCCCTTCGGGATGCTGTTCACCTTCGGGGGGCTACTCCTGTTCTCGGTGGCGCCGACCTATGGCGCGCTCTTGCTGGCCGCCGCATTGGTGGGCCTGGGGTCTTCAGTTTTCCACCCGGAATCTTCGCGGGTGGCGCGCATGGCCTCCGGCGGGCGGCACGGCCTGGCGCAATCCATCTTCCAGGTGGGCGGCAATGTCGGATCGGCGGCGGGTCCCCTCCTCGCCGCCTTCCTGGTCATGCCCAACGGCCAGCACAGTCTGTCGTGGTTTTCCTTGGCCGCCTTGCTGGCCATCGTGATTCTTTCTTTCGTCGGGCGTTGGTACCAGCACCAGCATCGTCAGCCCAAGCCGGTGGCGACGGTGGTGATGACTCCCTTGCCCTCCACCTTGGTGCGCCGCAGCATGATCATTCTGGTCGCGCTCATGTTCTCGAAGTTTCTGTATCTGACCAGCATCAGCAGCTATCTGATTTTTTACCTCATCCAGAGGTTCCACGTCGCGGTGCAGGAAGCGCAGATGCATCTGTTTATTTTCCTCGCGGCGGTAGCGGCCGGAACCCTGATGGGTGGGCCCATCGGTGACCGGATCGGCCGCAAGCAGGTGATCTGGGTGTCGCTGTTGGGCATCGCGCCGTTCACCCTCGCCCTGCCTTATGTGGGTCTGAATCTGAGCGCCATTTTGACAGTCATTATCGGCTTTCTGCTGGCATCGGCCTTTCCGGCGATCGTGGTGTATGCGCAGGAACTGGTACCAGGCAAGGTGGGCACCATATCCGGGCTATTTTTCGGTCTGGCTTTCGGCTTGGGGGGCATGGGTGCCGCTCTGCTGGGGGAGTGGGCGGACGTATGGGGGATTCAAGCGGTATACCGGATGTGCGCCTTCCTGCCCTTGCTGGGTGTGCTGGCGGTGTTTCTGCCCCATATCCCCGGGACGTCGCGGAGACACACGCCCTGAATGCGGCGTGTCACCTTTACTCGAGGCGGTCGATGATTCAAGCTTATGCACGGTGTCTGCGGAGCGTGGGCGGTTCGAGTGGCGTGGGGCGGCATTGCCGCGAGGTTAGGACGATTGGCGATCGCTGAACACAAGTTTTATTTTCTGGTCCCCGAGGAGAAGACCCGCTGGAGCGATGGCCTGTTGCCTTGGCTCTTGTTGTCCGCGCTGCTGATGGCGGCGGGCGCTTTTTTCTTCATCCACCTCCATCCGCCGAAAACCCAGAGATTGCAGAATCGGACAACGGTCCACAAAACCTTCCAGATCATGCCGAAACCCATCCGTCCGCAGGCACCCAGCCCCACCGCCCCGCGGGTCGTACCGCCCAGCAGACCGATGCCAACCCCGCACCGGATCACGCCTCCCGCACGTCCGCAACCGCGGCCGCAGCCCCGCCGGGTTCCGCGGCCGCCGCATCCTTTGCCGCAGCGGGTGGCGCCAGAGCGGCCATCGGTGGCACCTCCCCCCAGCGCCACGCAGCCCCAGCCTTTGCCCCATATCGGGGTCGGCAGACTGGAGCAGCAGATGGATCAGGTGGCCCGCGCCGCGACAGCCAGCCCGCCCTTACCAAAATTCAAGAACCCGAAGGGACCGGTGGCGGAATTTTATATCGCCGGATGGATACAGAAATTGGAGCGGATCGGTGACCTCAATTATCCGGGAGAGATGGTCGGACAACTCAAGGTCAAAGTGGTGCTGAATCCGCAGGGGGGGCTTGAACGTATCATCATGGTGCAATCGTCGGGAAATAAAGCCCTGGACGCCGCGGCGGAACGGATCATCCGGCTCTCCTTCCCCTATACACCATTTTCCAGGCAGCTGGCGGAACAAACCCGCAAAATAGAAATTCCACTGAACATGCACTTTTTAGGGGTGCGGCGTGTTTCGGCCTGGCGTTGACGGGACTGGACGGCGCCCATTAAGTCACCGGCACCGGCACCCGACTCGGCACGGGTGCGGCGGTCAGTGCCTGGCTTCGGACTGCGCGGCGATTTCCCGGCGGACTTCATCCATGTCGAGTGCTTGGGCTTGCTGAATCACTTCTTCCAGCGCACTGGCCGGAAGTGAGCCCGCCTGGGAAAATATCCCGACTTGCTGGCGGAAGATGGTGAGCGTGGGAATGGAACGAACCTGGAAAGAGGCGGCGAGCTCCTGCTCCGCATCCGTATTCACCTGGGCAAACACCACATCCAGATGTTTCTCGGAAGCGGCTTCAAAAATGGGGGTAAAAGCACGGCAAGGCGCGCACCAGGGTGCCCAAAAGTCGACCAGGACCAGATCGTTGCTGATGACAACCGCTTCAAAATTGTCTTGCGTAAGTGCTATCACGGCCATGAGGGCTCCTTATTTGAGGTGCGTGTTTGCGCGATGATGCGTCAAACGTACGGAGGAATCATCCAGATGTCGGTAAAATGCGTTATGCTGACCTTAAAACGCAGAGGGTGCCAGGGTCAACAGCTTCCGCAGTTTCCGGTCACCCCTTCAACCACGAGAGCATGCCATGACGGTCAGTGATTCGCAGATCCCGATACTCACCGTGAGCGCGCTGAACAGCGCGGCCCGCGAGATCATTGAAGGAAATTTTCCATTGCTGCGGGTGGAGGGCGAACTCTCCAATTTTAGCAGTCCCGGATCGGGCCACTGGTATTTTTCGCTCAAAGACGCCCATGCGCAGGTGCGCTGTGCCATGTTCCGCCAACGGAATACCTATATCCGCGTACAGCCGCGCAATGGCATGCGGGTGCAGGTACTGGCCCAACCGACCCTGTATGAGGGACGGGGCGAATTCCAGTTGATGGTCGAGCAGTTGCTGGATGCCGGCGAGGGCGATCTGCAGGCGCGCTTTGCCGCCCTCAGGGACAGGCTCGCGGCCGAAGGGCTGTTTGCAGCGGATTTGAAGCGTCCCCTCCCTCGTTGGCCGCAGCGGGTCGCGGTGATTACCTCGACGAACGGGGCGGCGCTGCATGACATCCGGGTGACGCTGGCGCGGCGCTGGCCGATGCTTGCGCTAGTCGTCTATCCGGTGCTGGTACAGGGCGATCAGGCGGCGGCACGAATCTGCGCGGCGCTGGACCATGTCGCCAGTCGACAGCAGGAAGATGTGGTGATCCTGGCGCGTGGCGGCGGCAGCACGGAGGATTTGTGGTGTTTTAATGAAGAAAGTGTGGCCCGCGCGATCCGTGCCTGCCCGGTGCCGGTGGTGACCGGCATCGGGCATGAAATTGATTTCACCATCGCCGATTTCGCTGGCGATCTGCGGGCGGCCACGCCCACGGCGGCGGCTGAGGCCATCAGCCCCGATCGTGCCGAGTGGTTGCCGCAAGTACAAGCGCAGCGGAGACAACTGGAACGGTCCGTGCAACGTACGCTGCGGGATGCGACCCAGCGCCTCGACTATCTGCGCCTACGTTTGCGCCATCCCGGCGAACGTTTGAAAGACGCGGATCACCGTTTGCGCATGGCCCGCGGGTCGTTACGGCAGGCCCTGCAACGCCAACAGGCCGCATGGGATGGACGTTTGCAGGTGCTCCAGGCGCGACGAATGCGGCAGGATCCGCGCCAACGCCTGGAGCATTTGCACGAAACGCTGAAAGCCTGGCGAAGCGCACTGCTGCTGGCGATGGATAAACGACTGGCCAGCGCCGAGACGCAACAGCAACGGCAGGTGGCGGCCCTGCGCCTGCTGGATCCCCTGGCGGTATTACAGCGCGGTTTTGCCGTTCTCCGCGATGAATCCGGCAAGGTGGTTTTCAAAAGCGCGTCTGTCGCTGTGCATGCGCCAATCAGCGCGACCCTGGCGCAGGGTACCCTGCTTTGCGAAGTCCTCGAAAAGAATGATTAGCGGAATATGCCGGGTCTCGACAAAACCTGCTTTATCACTTTACCCTTGACCTTCGTCGCCGCCGGCCTGGCGGTGTACTTTTTCTGACAGGGCACACATGCCCTAAATGCCGAGGAGTGTTCATGGCCAATCCGCAAGTCGTGCTGCACAGCAACAAGGGGGACATCGTCATTGATCTGGACCCCGAAAAAGCGCCTGTTACGGTAGAAAACTTTCTACGGTATGTCGATGAGGGATTTTTTGATGGCACCATATTCCATCGCGTGATTCCCGGCTTCATGATTCAGGGGGGTGGTTTCACTCCGGCCATGCAACAAAAAACGGTTCACGCCCCGATCGCCAATGAGGCGGAGAATGGTCTGAAGAATGCGCGGGGCACGCTCGCCATGGCGCGGACCAATGATCCCCATTCCGCCACCGCGCAGTTTTTCATCAATCTGACGGACAATGATTTTCTCAACTTCAAGGCGGCTTCCGGTTCCGGTTGGGGATATGCCGTTTTCGGCAAGATCGTCAGCGGAATGGACGTGGTCGACGACATCGCCAAGGTCCCGACCGGCAGCCACGGGATGCACCAGGACGTGCCCAAGGACACCATCTCCATCGACAAGGGCGAGCGTCTGCCCGCGGCCTGAGTCCATGACGGTGCAACATCCGGATCTGGGTAATGGTCCCGTGCTGTTTATTTCTGACCTGCACCTGAGTTCCGCACAGCCCGCGCTGATCACCTTCTTCCGTCATTTCTGCGCGCACGAGGGCCGGGAGGCGCGGGCGGTGTTTATTCTGGGCGATCTGTTTGACTACTGGGTGCATCGGGATCAGGCGACGGAAGCACCTTATGCGGAAATTCTTGCGCTGCTCCATGCTCTGCATCAGCAGGGCACCGCCGTTTATCTCATGACCGGTAACCGGGACTTTGCCCTGGAAGCCGATTTTCTGGCGCAGTTCGGGATTATCGCGCTACCCGACCCGGCGTTGCTGCAATTGGGCAATCGACGTGTCCTTCTGACTCATGGGGATTTGCTGTGCAGCGACGATCATCGTTACCAGCGCTTTCGCCGGGTGATCCGCCATCCGTTGACTCGACTGGCGCTGGGACGCCTGCCTTATGCCTGGCTCCAGCGCATCGCCCGCGGATTGCGGCGCGGCAGCAGCCGGGAAGTGCGCACCAAGGCCCCGGCCATTACCGATGCCAATCCGCAGACCGTTGTCGCCGCCCTTCGTGGGAAGGGCGCTTTCGCGCTGGATGGTGCCCCCTACGATATGTTGATTCACGGCCACACCCATCGCCCCGCCTGGGAACAAGGCCCGGAGGGGGAGCGCATGGTGCTGGGCGCCTGGGGCGCCGATGGTGCGCGAATCGGGCGCTGGGAGCATGGCCAATGGTCCCTGCAGCGACTCGATCCACCATAGTTTCCGCCTTTGCGTGACCGGAGGGACCAACATGGACGCCACGGAGCATGATCCAAGGGTTGGCGGTCTGAGTAGCGCTGCGGTCTCGGCGTTGCAGCAACAATACGGACTCAATCGTCTGCCCACGGCCCATGCGCCGCGCTGGTGGCAACAACTGCTGGCGCAGTTTCGTAACACCCTCATCGCGATTCTGCTGGCCGCTGCACTCTTATCGCTGGTACTCGGACATCTGGTAGACGGCGCGGTCATCGGCACGGTGATCCTGATCAACACCCTGCTCGGCTTTGTTCAGGAGAACCGCGCGGAGAAAGCCGTGCAAGCCCTGCAATCCTTTCTCGCCCCGCGGGTGCTGGTCCGTCGCGATGGCGTCTGGCAACCTCTGCCCGCTGAAGCACTGGTGCCCGGCGACTGGGTGCGGGTGGAGAACGGCGCGCGTATCAGCGCGGATATGCGCTTGCTGGAGGCGCATGCCCTGCGGGTGGACGAATCCCTGCTAACGGGGGAATCCGTCCCGGTGGATAAAACCACTTCTGGCGACGCGGGCGAGTTACTGCTGCGGGCCGGAACGCTGGTGACCGGGGGAGATGGTGTGGGCCAGGTGACCGCCACCGGCAGTGCCACCGAAATAGGCCGTATCCATCAGCTCATGGGGACCACCCTGACCATGCGCTCGCCGCTGCTGGAGCGCATCAGCCGCTTGTCCCGGACTCTCGCCTTCGCGGTAGTTCTTCTGGCAGCCATCGCGGCGGGTGTCGCCTGGTGGCGGGGCGAGGCACTGGAGTTCGCCCTGCTCGCCGCCATCAGTCTGGCGGTAGCCATTATTCCCGAGGGGTTACCAGCGGTCATTAGTGTGACCCTGGCGCTGGGCGTGCAGCGCATGGCGCAACGGGGCGCCATCGTCCGTCGGTTACCGGCGGTGGAAACCCTGGGCACGGTGACCGTCATTTGCACCGACAAAACGGGCACCCTGACGGAAAATCGCATGACCGTGCAGGACCTGGCTCTCGCCGATGACTCCCCCGCTCTGCTGCAACGTGCCCTGCGGATCATGATCTTGTGTAATGACGCCCAACTACGCACCGATAAGAGCGGTATTGGTGACCCTCTGGAACAGGCTCTGCTCCGTTATGCGGGCACGCATGGTGCGGACGTCGACGCTTTGCGGATGAAGTCTCCGCGGGTGGATGCCCGGCCTTTCAGCCACGAGCAGCCCTTCATGGCGACGCGCCACGGCGACGGTATCGCCATTAAAGGGGCCCCGGAATGGGTCCTGCAGCGTTGTCAGCGGATGGCGACCGCAAGCGGGGTGGCGGAAGTCGTTCCGGCCTATTGGCACAAAGTCACTGCGGACATGGCGACCGCCGGCATGCGTACCCTTGCCCTGGCCAGCGCGGTGGAGGGGCAATGGGAGACTCTGGACGATGGTGGTTGGACCTGGTTGGGCGTTGTCGCCCTGCTGGATCCCCCGCGTGCCGCCGTACCGGCCGCCATTGCCGCCTGCCGCAGTGCGGGCATCCGGGTGATTATGGTCACTGGCGATCATCCGCAGACGGCGGCCACTATCGCCCGTCAGGTCGGTATTCTGGAGGATGGTCCGGCGGCGGTGGTCGATCATGCCCAGTGGGCCGGCGCGAATGCCGAGAAACGGCAGGTCCTGGCCCGCGACGCGGTGGTTTTCGCCAGAGTGCAGCCCGCCGATAAGCTGGAACTGGTGCAGACCCTGCAGGCCAGCGGCGAGGTGGTCGCCATGACCGGTGATGGCGTCAACGACGCACCCGCCTTGCGCCGGGCGCAGATTGGTGTGGCCATGGGGCAATCGGGGAGCGACGTGGCCCGTGAGGCCGCGGCCATGGTGCTGAGTGACGACAACTTTGCCCATATCGCCACCGCCGTGGCGGAGGGGCGCCACATCTATGATAATATCCGGCGCACGACTTTCTTTATGCTGCCGACTAATTTTTCGGAAGGGCTGGTGATTTTTTTCGCGGTGCTGTCGGGAATGACCCTGCCTATCACTCCACTGCAAATACTCTGGGTGAACACGATTACCGCCAGTACGCTGACCCTGGCCTTTGCATTCATGGGGGCGGATAAAGGCGTGATGGAGCGCAAACCGCGTCCGGCCCGGGAGGCGCTCATTCCAGGGACATTATGGTGGCGCATCATCGGGTTGAGTACCTTTCTGGTGATAACCGTCTTTGTGGTGTTTTTTGGCGACGCGACGCAGCACAGCGATAGCCATGCGCATACTCTGGCGGTG
This sequence comes from Acidithiobacillus ferrianus, assembly GCF_010378095.1. Taxonomy (GTDB): domain Bacteria; phylum Pseudomonadota; class Gammaproteobacteria; order Acidithiobacillales; family Acidithiobacillaceae; genus Acidithiobacillus; species Acidithiobacillus ferrianus. The sequence continues at coordinate 41,662 of NZ_WNJL01000060.1, forward strand.
AATGCCCTGGTAGGTATGGAGGCCGGAATACTGCTGGCCATGTATGGGCGCTGGCGTGGTGACCGGGGAGATGTCGTCCTGGTGGTGGCGATGTTGGCTGCTCTGATTGCCCAGGGGCTTTTCTCCGGTTTGCCATTTTTTCAGCGGGTATTCGCGACAACGGCTATGGGGGGCACGGATATGGGGATCATTGCCGTCTGCACGGCGTTGGCGTGGATGGCGGGCAAGCTTGCGGCACCTCCGCAGGCAGTTTGAGGCGCATCGCCACGCTCGTGTTCATGCTAAAATGGACTTGTATCTCCATCGACTGAGAGGAACACAGGGTATGGAAAAGGAAACCTTACGTATCGTTCCCAAGCGCCTGAAACCGCGCTTCGGCGTACAGCCCACCAGGGTGGAAAGGGACCAGACGGTATACAGCCGCAAGGTCAAGCACCGCGGCAAGGCGGGTCGGGAGGGAGATTCCCATGCCGTGACGACAGGCTATCGTCAGGGCATGGGGATTTCCGCCGCTGCTTTCATCGGATAGTGCCTTATGGCCACTTCCTTGAAACCACAGCCTGTCGAAGCGGGATGGATCACCCGCTGGTGGCGCGACTCCCTGCTTTTGCTACGCGGCGCACCCAGTGCTTTCGCCATGCTGTATCTGGTATTGTTCCTGTTGAATGTTGCCTGGCAGCCACTGATGTTGAGCATTCCCATCGCCTGCGGCGTCATGGCCATTATTTTTGCGGTGGCCATGGCGGTGCATCAGGGCAGCACGCAAATCATGGATGTGGGGCGCAGTATCCGCGATGTGCCCTGGTGGCCCTTGTCCCGTCTGGTGGTGGAAATTACGCTGCTGGTAACGATGCTGCTCGTGCTGACGCTGCTCTTGCGGCATTATCTGGGGGCTCTTTTGAGCCACGACCACCTGTCCTCCGCCGCCACGCTGCATAATTTGCGCTCACCCGAATGGCAAAACCTGCCCGAATGGCTGCGTTCCCTGATGACCAATGGTTTGGGGACCGCGCAGACCATGTTGAGCAACGTCTTCTTGCTGCTTTCCGTGGGGGTCATTGTGACGGGCATCACCCGCCGAGGTTATCTCGCCTTGCTGGCCGGTTTTCAGGCGGTGCTGGTCAATGTGCGGGTCTGGCTGGGTTTTTTGCTGGCGAGTCTGCTGCTGCAGGGAGCCATCACTTTTTTATCGGCGCGCCTGCATACCTTCGCGGCCGCGTTGCTCGTGTCGATTCTGGGTGTCGCTCTGCTCCTGCTGGTGGGACTCTACGGCTGGTGTTTCGTGCGCGAGGCTTTCGGGCTGCCCGGCGCGCAGGTGACCAAGCGCGTGGTGGTTGCCGTGCGACGGCCTGCGGGGGCATGAAAAGGCGTATGGCCGGATCACCAGAACGAGCACAGAGGGTACTTTTACCCCTTGCCGCTCTTGCCCTGCTCTCTCTGATCTGGGGCTACAATTGGGTAGTCATGAAAGTCGCCCTCGCCGACTGCCCTCCCCTGCTGTTTGCCGCCTTGCGCGTCTGGGGGAGCGTATTGGTTCTGATCCCGCTGATGCTGTGGATGAAGCGACCGCTAGCCATGCCCTCTGCCCGCTACATCATCCCCTTTGGCTTATTGCAAACCACTGGTTTTGTTGGCTTTGCCATGTGGGCATTGGAATATGGCGGAGCCGGTAAAGTCGCTATCCTCGTCTATATGATGCCTATCTGGCTGATGGTCTCTGCCTGGCCAATTCTGGGCGAACGCCTGCATGGCTTGCAATGGCCCGCTCTGGCCTTGGCTTTGCTGGGTCTGACAGTCATTCTTCAGCCCTGGAATTTCAGCGGACAGTGGATGGGCAGCCTGCTAGCCCTACTCTCCGGGATTTTATGGGCGGCATCTGCCCTCTGGCAAAAACGCCACGCACCACCGGGTCTGGATCTGTTTAACAGTACTCTTTGGCAGACCGCCTTTGGCGGCCTAGGTCTCATCGTGATCGCCCTGTGGATCGATCCATTGGAGGTCCACTGGACGCCGCTGTTTGTCGGAGCCCTGCTTTATAATGCTATTCCCGGCACCGCCTTGGCTTATTTTCTCTGGGCTTATGCCTTGCAAGAGCTGCCTTCTAGCATGGCCGGTATGGGAACGCTGGCAGTACCTCTGATCGGTGTGGCGGCGGCTTGGCTGCAATTAGGTGAGCAGCCAAGCGACTGGGAGGCCATCGGCATAATCGGTATTTTCGTCGCTCTTGCACTGGTAAGCTGGCAGCACCTGCGTCCGCGCAATAATGGTGACGATATCATCCTCCCAACAGGTCAGGAATAACGCGCTTTAGCCAAATCACCCAAAAATCCGAGGTGTTCTGAACGCTTCTGGACTTTCGGTTCTGGTTCGGCGGGTTGGCCTGCCGATGTGCTCCATGCGTTGTTTTTTGCAACGGACCGACCAATAGCGCTGAGCACCGCCTGCAAAGCGGCCTCGGTGGTATCCTCACCAAAAGCCACTGCGGATGCCGCATGCCCATGGTCCACACTGACCCGGGCGCAAGCCATGGCCCGGGCGCCGGTACCGCTACCGAGGGCATGCTGGTCGAACTGTTCCACCTCGGCACGCACGCCCCAACTCTGGATCAGCGCATCGACCAAAGCAGCTACGGCACCGCTCCCCTTGCCCTGTAAAATATGCGGCCGTGCCTCCGGACCAAGCACCACGGTCGCTGCGACCTGCTCCCCTTCCCGGCTGAGACGATAGCGGCGCAGGTGCCAGTCCTCCGCGGGATGGCAGTAATGGCTCTCGAACAGGGCGAAAATCTGCGCTGAGCTGACTTCACCGGCCTCCTGCTCGGAAGCCGCCTGCACTACGGCGCTGAAGTCCTGCGCCAACCAGCGCGGCAAGGAAATACCGTGGTCGCGCTCCAGCACGTGGGCGACACCGCCCTTCCCGGACTGGCTGTTGATGCGCACCACCTCCTCGTACCTGCGCCCCAGATCGGCGGGATCGACGGGCAGATAAGGCACCTCCCAGACGGCGTCTTCCTGTCCCCGCCGATGGTGCATGCCCTTGCGAATGGCGTCCTGATGACTGCCGGAAAACGCCGTGTAGACCAGTTCGCCAAACCAGGGATGGCGCGGCGGCACGACCATACCCGTACACGCGGTATAGATCTCCGAGATTTCCGTGCCTATGGACATATCCAGTTGCGGATCAATGCCCTGAGAGTAAAGATTCATGGCCATGGTGAGAATATCCATGTTGCCGGTGCGCTCACCGTTACCGAAGAGAGTGCCCTCCACCCGGTCGGCACCCGCCAACACCGCCAGTTCCGCTGCCGCCACCGCGCAGCCGCGGTCATTGTGGTTGTGAACACTGATCTGCACATGTTCCCGCCCGCGCAAACGGTCGCAGAACCATTCAATCTGGTCCGCGAAGACGTTGGGCATGGACGATTCGACGGTGGCGGGCAGGTTGAGGATCACCGCCTGCCCCTGATCGGGCCGCCAGACCTCGTTGACCGCCTCGCAGATCTCCACCGCATAATCCAACTCGGTGGTGCTGAAACTCTCCGGCGAATACTGAAAGACCCATTCTGTTTCCGGATAGCGGGCGGCTCCGGTCTTCACCCACTCCGCGCCACGCACGGCAATGGCCTGGATGCCCTCCCGATCCAGGCCAAACACCTGCTCGCGCTGGGTGGGGTTGGTGGAGTTGTAGACATGGACAATCGCCCGCCGCACCCCCTTCAACGCCTCGAAAGTGCGGTCAATCAGGGCTTCCCGCGCCTGAGTGAGCACCTGGATGGTCACCTGCTCGGGGATACGATCTTCTTCAATGATGCGCCGCACAAAGTCGAAATCTGGCTGGGAGGCGGCGGGAAAACCCACCTCGATCTCCCGAAAGCCCATACGCACGAGCAAATCGAACATCCGAAGCTTTTGCTCGACGCTCATGGGAGAAACCAGCGCCTGGTTGCCATCGCGCAGATCAACGCTGGTCCAGACCGGCGCGTGGTGCATACGTCGGTTGGGCCAGCGCCGATCCGGTTTGTGAACGGGCGCGAAGGCGCGGTAACGGCGGTGGTTGAAAGTCCCCATGGTCCAATCTCCTGCGGCAAGTGACGATGGACGCAGTATAGGGAAGAAGTCGCGGCAGGTGCTTGCGAATTGGGGCCATAAAAGCGACTATGTCGCATGATTATTGCGCACTGATACCGATTGCCGGAGTAATATTGTGCTATGAAGTCGAAAGCCCCTGCCAGAGAATTAGATCGCTACGACCGCCGCATTCTGGAGGAGCTACAGCGCGACGGCGGACTCAGCAATCAGCGTCTCGCCGAACGCATCGCTTTGTCCCCCTCCCCCTGCCTGCGCCGGGTGCAGGCGCTGGAAGAAGCCGGGATCATCCGCAAACGTGTGGCTCTGCTGGATCCGCAGCGTCTGGGCTTGGCGTTGATGGTGCTGATGCACATCAGCATGGACCGCCATACCCCCGAGCGTTTTGAGCATTTTGAGGCGGAAATCAGCCGTTCTCCGGAAGTGCTGGAGTGCTACCTCATCACCGGCCATGACGCGGATTACCAGATCAAGGTCGCCGTGCGCGATATGGCGCATTTTCAGGATTTTCTGCTCAATCGCCTGACGCGCATCGAGGGGGTGACCGGCGTGCATTCCAGCTTTGTGCTGCGCAGGGTCGTGGATACGACGGAGTTGCCGGTGTATTGATCGCAACAGCGGGGTGCAAATCGCCCGGACTGGCTCCATACCTTTACCAGGCTGGCGATTGTTTTTACGACCGCCCGAATCCTGTCTGGACAAGGCAGGGCAAGATGCCATCGGTAGTGTAGTGTCACCCTCTATGCTCTCCCGGAAAAATCGGGGGTTTTTCCTCTCGCCGCCGCAATGCCACAACATCCTCTATGGTGATGACAGGCAGATCGTGCCGGGCTGCGAAACGGGCAATATCGTCCCCTTTGGCCATGCTACCATCTGGATTCATCAACTCGCAGCGCACCGCTGCAGGCTCTAGGCCCGCCAGTCGCGCCAGATCAACGGAACCTTCCGTATGCCCGCGTCTGCCCAATACTCCCTCTGGATGTGCACACAGCGGAAAGATATGGCCGGGACGGGCGATATCACGGGGCCGGGCGTCGGACGCAATAGCCGCCCGAATGGTGGTCACACGATCCGCCGCCGATACCCCGGTGGTCACCCCTTCTCGAGCCTCTATGGAAACGGTGAAGGCGGTACCAAAGTGGCTTTCGTTCTGTTGCACCATGGGCGGCAACTCCAAGCGGGCCACATGCTCCGGGGTAAGACACAAGCACACGATTCCGCTGCATTCACGGATCAACATCGCCATGGTCGCCACGGTCAGACGTTCGGCAGCGACAATAAGGTCACCTTCGTTTTCGCGATCGGAATCATCCAGGAGAATAACCGGGCGGCCGGTACGCATGGCCTCGAGTGCCCGATGCCATTCCGGGCGGGTTACAGCAACATCACTCTTCAACAACACGGTAGTTTGAACAGACATGAAACGCTCCTCGCAGGTAGAAAAGGCGAAAAACATTTCAGGGCAAACGCGGACACACGGCGCTATGTCGCGTGAAAACGCAACAAGCGTGCTGTGCATCAACATCTTCTTCCATCCGGACTGTGACCGTCGGCCCTGGAATTACACCAGATCTGCTGACCTCGCGTGAACGCGAGCGCTCGCGGGCTTGCCTGACAACAAACAGGCTTACCGCCGGTGGGGAGTTTCGCCCCGCCCTGAAGATGAGTCCAGAATCTAACACGACAAGTGCCCGATGGCTAACAGCCGATCACGCTACCTGAAACGATCCTCCAGCTGAATGTTCGGAACCATCAGGAAAACCACGGTAATCATCATCCGGGATAGTCCTTTTTGCCATTTTTGCGGCTGGTCAGTACGTATTATTCAGCCATGGCCTCAGAATCAGGCCGTTTTTGCTGCCCCAGGTGCGCGACGACACTGTCACGGTTGCACAGGAACATGCCCCTCGAAGAGCGCACCAGATCCGGACGCTCAAAAATCACGTTCAACCTTGAACGCATTGATGACGACACCCGCCATCTGATTGCGGGCTCCGTGCACCACCGCGTCCAGGACATCACTCTCCGTCCAACCGTGGGCAAGCACCACCTCCACATCTTCCCGCGTCAACAGTGATGGTGTCTGCACCGCCTTGAGCACCAACAGGAGCATCGCCTTGTCCCGGTCGCTCAAGGGCGCCGCCCCGGGATCGCGCTTGGTGGCCGCCACCGCTTCGGGGCTTTGACCAAGATGGTTGATCAGCATGGCCTCATTGAAGCCCACGTCGTAATCGCATTGATTGGCCTGAGAAATCAACATGCGGATAGTGGCAAGCAACGCCGCGCCGAGGCGGGGGTGATGACGGTAGTATTGGATGCCCTCCCACAGTTGGGCGAGAATCTCCGGGCTCGATCCGTAAATTTGCGCGACGGCGGGAACCCGTCCAAAAGCCCCTTCAATTTCCTGATACAACTCGGCGGTCCTGCCGGATGCTTTCTCCGGCGTGATGATTTGCAGGATGGTCATAAATATCTCCAATTTGTGCGTGATTGAACATACAGACTAGTCGGTATGAAGCGCGTTTGCAAGTGTTGCCAATCCGGTCCTGCTCGAAGCAGCTTGACTTTGAGCACACTCTTCAACAAGCAGCCAAAGCCTGCGGCCTCACTGTTCATACCCTGCGTTATTACGAGCGCATCGGGCTGATCGGCCCTGTGCCGCGTTAGGCCAATCGGCATCGACTGTATCACGCCGAGAGCAGCCACCCAGCGAGCCCCAAGGACCAGTGCCTCGATTTCCTCTTCCGAAAACATCAGCGGTGGAAGCATGAAGCCAGGCCGTAGAACGTAGCCCATACCGGGCTCCCCTTCTATGCTTGCGCCTTGTTCCTGTAATGTGGCGATATCTCGGTAAAGGGTGCGCAAACTGATCCCAAGCTCTTCAGCGAGATTCGCCCCGGTTACCGCGAATCGATGCCGGCGCAGAATTTGGATCAGGGCAAGGAGGCGTTGGGCGCGTGACATATGGAGAATTTTCCGGCAGAACAGACCAAGCCTTTAGTATATATCCTGACATTTTCTGGCAGTAGCAGCGCGCCCAGCATGTGGGGCGCCAGCTGATGAACGTTCTGGGCTGACGGTCTCGTTACCGACCTTTCCCTGCAACGCCTCCATGAGACCTTGCAGACCCTGAATGTCATCCACGAACAACTCGATTCCCCGGTACCGAAGCAAGGAGACCGTTGATGAAACCTGTCTTTCATGCCTTTGCAGGGACTACGGCGATGCTCATCATCGCCAGTTTCTGGACTTCCACCCTGGTTTCAGAACTGTTTATGGACCATGCCGCCGTCGCCGCGGTCAAACAGGACATTTATGGCCTCTTCCTGTTAGTGTCGTGCCTTGCCGCCACCGGCGGGTCCGGTTTCGTGCTCGGCAAGTCGCGCAATGGGCGGCTCTTGGATCAGAAAAAGAAACGTATGCGCATCATCGCCGCCAACGGCTTGCTCGTGATGATCCCATCGGCACTCTTTCTTAACGCCAAGGCTGCATCTGGCGAATTCGACGTAGCATTCTACGCTGTGCAATTAGTGGAATTAGTCGTTGGCGCGGTGCAGTTCACTCTTATGGGAATGAATTTCCGTGACGGGCTCAGGCTTGCCACTGGGCACCGTCCACCCATCGGGTGACCTGAAAGCAGAACGAACTGTTGCGTAGTGTTCAGGTTGTTACGGTATGTGCTTGAAATTACATGGTTATGTTTCCACCCTGTCTGACCAAGGGTTGACCAGAGAAATGCCAACACCCTCAAAATCCGGTATGTTGCGGGTGGCGAGGCGCGCCTTTGCGAGTTTGGTAATGGCGGCAATCTGCACGTCTGCTTGAGAGACGGGTCGCCCCGACAACTTCCTCTGAGCAGCGATTTCGGCAAACACTCTGGCTGCGTTACCGTCAAAAGGAAGTACCCGCCCTGCGAGGTCTTCCGCAAAGATCGCGGCAATCGCAGATTCCAGTTGTGAACGGCGGTTTCCTTCCGGCAGGATGCGCGCACCGTAAAGCATCTCCGCCTGCGTGATACTGGTGGTATAGAGGCTTTCCAGTGGTTGGCTGGCAATCCAGGACATCACTTGTTCCGATGGAGAAGGCCGAAGCAATTCGGAAACGACATTGGTATCCAGGATGATCATTGGAAGTCGGGAGGTTCTCGTAGAGGATCTCTGGAAACGGCGGGTAATTCCACGCCGCCGAAAGGCGCCACCCGCGCGCGAATCCGTTGCGCTAGGTTGTCATTCTTCTGATCTTGCGATTGCAAAGCCGTCCGCAGAATGACTCGCGCCTCTTCTTCCATCGATCGCCCGTGGGTCGCTGCACGGATACGGAGACTGGCTTTGACGGATTCATCCAGATTACGAATGGTGATGACGGCCATGGCAATTCTCGCTTCTCACATTAAAACTTAGTATAAGCACTGCAGTCATTGCAGACAACTATAACGTTCGTTATGGAACAGGCCTGCTCTAGTCCTCTCTAGCGATCAAGCCCGAATGGCATTCACCTTCTGAGGAATCGCATCATTTGTACCTCGCCCGCATAATCTGCGTCCATTCGAACAGCCTCTGGCTCCAGTGCGAAATCCACAAAGCCCAACGATCGATACAGAGCCCGCGCCCGCTGGTTTCGCTCCAGAACGGTCAGATGAATGTACCGTAAATCATCGATGCCCTGTGCCCGAGAGAGTACCTCTTGTAACAGCGACTTACCGACGCCACGGCCAGCCACCTCCGGCGCAACGAACATGCGAAAAAGTAGCGCCTTATGCCGCAACTTCACACCACGATCCCGCTCCAGACTGATGATCCCGACCAGTGCATTTTTCTCGAAAGCACCCAAGGTAAAGCTGTCTTCCGCTCCTCGCGTGGGGATACCCGCGGGGACATCGTCTCCTGCAGCTATGCGGAAATACTGTGCATGTTGTTGCAAGGCATCCCGCCAAAGTGAACGGTAAGCGGGATCGTCATCCTGCCGCAATTCCCGAACGAGAGGGGTGCGCAGATCATGCCGTTGGCTCTTATCACACAGGCTAGGCGGGATTTTCCGCCACGCACCCATCATCCGCTCACGTTCGGCGCGCAATGTTTCGGTACGGCGCCGGACGACCTCCACGATATCCTTGGGGGCATCCTCCGGCCTGCCGGCCTGGAAAGGCGGCTCCGGCGCGTATTCCAGGGCAAGCTGAATTTCTTCCGCTGCGGCTTGGCCGCGCAGCGCTGTGACCAGCACGAGACCAAAGTCTATCCCGGCAGTAACACCGCCACCGGTGATCAGATTGCCGTCCCGAACCACACGCTCCTTGACGGGTATGGCGCCAAATTCGGCGAGGAGATCATGATAACGCCAATGCGTCGTCGCGCGCCGCCCGGCGAGTAATCCTGCAGCGCCGAGTAGCAGGGCGCCGGTACAGACAGAGGTGACAAACTGCGCCGCCGACCCTTGGCGCCGCACCCATCCCCGTACTTCTTCATCGCATAGCAAGGGGTTGATGCCGACGCCACCGGGAATGCAAAGCACATCCACCAGCGGCCCCTCACCCAGTGTCGTCGTCGGATAAAAGTGCATCCCCGCCGAACAGGCCACCGGCTCCCGGGTTTTCCAGAAAAGATGGATATCGCCATCCGACAGAGCAGAAAAAATCTCATAAGGGCCCGCCAGATCCAGCAGTTGAATACCCGGGAACACCAGAAAACCCACGGTAATCGTCATTCGGAATGGTCCTCTTTGCCCTTTCTTCGGGTGGCCAGAACGTATTCGGCCATGGTCTCGGAGTCAGGCCGGTTTTGCTGCTCCAGGTGCGCGATGACGCTGTCACGGTTGCCAAGCGGCTGGTTCTGGCTGACCTTCCACTTGCCCATCCAGCGGGAGATGGGGATTTCTATGCCCACCACCTGCCGGATGAGCCGCTCCGTAAAGTCCTGGGGCGCATCATCCACCTGCCAGGGCAGGGTAAAGCCACTCTCCTGCTGCGCGGTCAAGGCGACCATCTGTTGCCGTACCCAATCGGGATCGTCTCTGACCTGCAACGGCCCGTAAGCATGGACGACGGCATAGTTCCACGTAGGCACCACCTTGCCGGTTTCTGCCTTGGTCGCATACCAGGAGGGGCTGATGTAGTGTTGCGGCCCCTGAAAGATGACCAGCACCTCGTCGTCCGGGGGCGCCTCTCGCCACAGGGGATTGGCGCGTGCCACATGTCCCTGCAGCACCGGTTGCGGTCCTTCGCCGGGTGCGAGATACAAGGGAATAGGATTCGCCTCCAGACCATTAGCACCCATACTGACCAGTGTCGCGAGGGGATAACGCTGAATCAATGCCCGCAGGATTTCCGGGCGGGTCTCTGCAAACGGCTCAGGGCAGTACATGGTTGGTCTCCGCGCTATGTATGTTCATTCCCGTAGTCTCGCTGACCCGCAAATCAGTAGCGGGCGGACAGGCGTCAATGGGATGGCTCCGAATGCATCGATCCATCCCTGGCTTCACCTTCCGCCCGATCCTTAAGAGCCGCATTCATCGCCACAAAACCCGCTTTTGTCGCCGCTTCCATACTGGATATGAACACGCCCACCAAAATGCCTGAGAATCGCTCTCCATGGGTGAACCGCGTGTACCCATTGCTGAGCGCGGTGAGCTGAAAGTAGTGCTGTCCATCGAATAAGCCCGGAAATCCCAAGCGGCCCAGCCAGCGCAGTTCTTGTTGATCTGCTGCCTTCAGTACCCTCGGCCGGAAGGTCATGGCCCGGCGTTCCTCGGGTTGAATGGTCGCACGCAACTTCTCTCCCGGTTTCGCTACCCCGGAAAGCGAGCGAATGAAGGGATTCCATTGCGGATAGGCGGGGAAATCCATGAGGATGGACCACACACGCTCCGGTGATGCCGCAATATCGATCTCTGTCACGATCTGGTGCATGGCTATCCTTCATCGTTGTGAAAAATCCCATTTATTCGCCGCGATGGCTTAAAGCAGGTTCATCCCGCCATCCACCACAATCACCTCTCCCGTCAGATAAGCCGAGTCCGTCAGCAGCAGAGCGACATCCGCGATATCCTTCGGACTCGCACTCCGGCGCATGGGGGCCTCACGTATCCACTGCTCACGAATGACTGCCCAATCTTCGGTCAGCGGCGTATCCACCAGCCCCGGGGCGATAGCGTTCACCCGGATATCGGGTCCCAGGGTTTTGGCGAGCAGGCGTGTGACATGAATCAATGCGGCCTTGCTGGCAGCATAAGGTATGGAAGCCCCCTTGGGTCGCACGCCGGCATGAGAGCTGATATTTAATACCGACGCCGGGTGTTCGGCCGTCGATGCCGCCCGCAGATAGGGTTCGCTCAGCGCGACGAGTTGCCAGGGCGCCACCACATGGAGTTCGTAGAGGCGGTGCCAGAGGTTCGGTGTCGCGGCCTGTAAATCATCATGCGGAATCATGCTGGACTCACCCGCATTATTGACCAGCACGTCGAGCCGACCATAGTGCGCATACACCCGATTGATCAGATCCCTACGCGCATCTTCATTTAGCAGATCTGCCTGAAAATAGTGGGCGCCCGCCAGCGTTGCCGCCGCTTGCAGGCCCGCAGCGGAGGAAGCGCGGGAATGCAGGGCCACCCAATATCCCGCCTGCGTCAAACGCTGCGCGATAGCCAGACCAATGCCGGAGGTGGCGCCGGTAACCAGTGCGACGCGCGAATTACCGGTCATGACCGTTGTATCGTCTGATCATACGTGGCCACCTCCAGCAACTGGCCGCATGCGGAGCGATGGGACACTCTGCCGGATGCAGGTTGATTTTTTGCTGCCCAAAGGCCAATGCCTTCCGCTGGTCACCAAAGGTAATTTCCTGCATGCCCAATACCCGTGAATAGAAGGCGATCGTAGCAGATATATCCGCCACGGTCAGGACGATATGATCCAGGTGGTCTATGCGCATGGTGTGGTCTCAGAAAGTGTTCGTGGAGTGGGACGGGGCCAAGGGCGATAAGCCACAGATGGGCCTAGACTGTAGTTTACAAAATGTACTATGATTAATAAAAATGTAAACCCTCAAAGGGGGCCGCCATGATTGGTCACCGGTTGTACCGAGCCCGAAAAGCGGCAGGTTTGTCGCTGCGCGACCTAGGGGCACAGGTGGGGCTCACGCATGCCGCCATTAAGAAGTACGAAGATGGGCAGGCAACTCCTCCGTCCACAACCCTACTGAAGCTTGCTCGTGCACTCAACGTGCGCACGGAATATTTTTTCCGTCCGGAGACGGTGGCGCTCGACCGAATCGAGTACCGCAAGCGTAGCACCCTGCCCAAGAAGCGACTTGAAGCGATAGAGCACGAGGTGGTTGATCAAATTGAGCGGCGGATTGAGCTTGAAAACCTCTTCCCGTCGCCACCGGTCATTCCTTTTGCGCCCGTTACAGGGTTGCCGATATCGATTAGCGATCTTGCCCAAATCGAAGATGCTGCCGAATCGGTTCGTAAGGCATGGGATCTTGGCTATGACCCGATTCCTGATCTTATCGATGTGTTGGAAACGCACGGCATTCGTGTATTCATGATCGACGCCAATGCCGATCCCAAGTTCGATGGTCTAGCCGCTTCAGTCAATCAGATGCCGATCATTGTCGTTGGCAGCAACTGGCCTGGCGACCGTCAGCGCTTCACGCTGGCCCATGAATTAGGGCACCTAATGCTTGGCGATCGACTAGCCGATGGCATTAATGAAGAAATCGCATGCAACCGATTCGCTGGGGCTTTTCTCATTCCACGTCAATCTGTAACACAAGAACTTGGGGTCCGTCGCAACTATATCGAGCCCAAAGAGTTAGCCCTGATCAAGGAAGAGTTCGGTCTGAGCATGGCCGGCATCCTTTACCGTGCTCGAGATTTGGGAATTGTTTCTCCGGCATGGCGTGATGATCAGGCGAAGCTATTTCGCATCAAGGGCTGGCACCTAACGGAGCCAGGAAAACCCTACCCACCGGAGAAAGCACATATCTTCGAGCAACTGATTTTTCACGCGCTCGGCGAAGACTACATCGGAGAATCAAAGGCAGCTGAGTTGATGAAAATGTCGCTCACAACCTTCCAGACAGTTCGATCTCTGGAGGGCAGCGATGCTGCTACTCATCAGTGATGCGAACATTCTGATTGATATAGAGATTGGCGGGCTCGTCGCGCCAATGTTTAGTCTCGAATATCAATTTGCAGTGCCCGACATCCTCTTTTATGAGGAGTTGGAGGAGCAACACGCTCATCTGATCGACATGGGTCTCCAACCAAAAGACCTCGACGAGGCAATGGTGGCTCGCGTTAGCGAACTGGTGACTCAGTATCCACGGCCTGGCCGTAATGATTTGTTTGCTCTGGTGCTGGCAGCAAAAGAGGAGTGCCCACTGCTTACGGGAGATAGAGACTTAGAACTTATCCGTAAATAATGTTGATATCGAGCGGCACTTTTCTAAACGCAATGATGGCGGCGGCCAGATGATTGAGGGCCAGGAAACTTCGTTCGAGCTTCTCGTAGCGCACCAGCAGCTTGCGGAAGCGATTGAACCAACTGTGCGCGACCTCGACGATCCATCTCCTGGCGCGCTTGTGGGGGAGAAGTCGGATCTCGGTGACTTCTTGGCCGCGGCTTTTGACATGGGGAATATATCCGTGGGCTTCGATGGTCTGCAATGCCGAGGCACCGGTGTAACCTGCATCGGCACACAGGTGTTTGTGGCGGCGCTGAGGCGGTGTCGGCCGCTTGACCCTGATCGCATCAAGCACCGCTTCCAGTTGCGAGACGTCATGCCGGTTGGCCCCGGTCACGATGAGCGACAACGGGACGCCACGCCCGTCGACCAGCAGGTGACGCTTGCTGCCATTTTTTTCCCCGATCCGTCGGGTTCGGACCCGTGGCTTCCTGCGCCAGCGGGGCTTTCATCATCGCCCCATCGACGCTCTGCCAGCGCCAGGCAATGCCTTCCAGATCGTCGTATTCGGCCAAGCCCGCCTGCCACAGCGCCAGGAAGAATCCGCCGCGCTCCCACTCCAGAAACCGCTTGTGAACCGCGCTCGCGCTGCCGAAGCGTTCGCGCGGCAGGGCCTTCCACTGACATCCCGTGCGCAGTACATACACGATCGCTTCGAATACCAACCTCGAATCCTTCGGCTTGCGCCCGCCGCCGGGCTTGCGCACATACTCGCGCTGCACCGGCCGTGGCGCTCGCTGCGGAATCAGCGGAGCCACGCGTTTCCAGAACTCCTCGGAGACTTCCCATGCATCAACCCGTGCTTTCCCCATCTCGCCCTCCCGTCATGTCACGCGCGCTTGCGCACGGGAGTAAAGAATACATGATTATTTAAGGATAAGCTCTAAATGCCCGCCTCTGGTTTTTTGGCTATATGCAAAAAGTGGTTGACCCGGGTTCATGAGACGGCAATGGGAGAAATACCTGTTGCGTGCAAGGACTGGTTGGCAGGACGCGCCCTACCGTTTTGCGCAAAAACCGGTTGGAGCACAGCATGGCAGAGAAAATTAGTATTTTCCGAGCGACTGCTTTCTGCTTTGAGGAATGCGAACTCTCGACCCGTTGCCGACATTCGCTCTGCGGCTACGAGCGACAGCAACGCAGCGTTTACAGTCATTCAGAAATTGGTGGGCAGCACGTAAAATCGCCCGGTGACGTTTGCTGCGCATAGAAAAATCGACAAGTTGATGGACAGAATCAGAGTCAAAAATGGCCCCGAAAGTGTCCAGAAACCAGGTGTTCAGAAAACCTTAATTTTCTAAAAGATTATGGAGGGCCGCTCCGCGTTTTATTTTTTTCATCATTGTATTTCAGGTAAACAAAATAAAAAAACAAGGCGGTGATAATTGGTGTGGAAAATATTTTAATTCCTACTCCAAGATATTGTAATGATAAAAAAACAACATTGTGTTAGTTAAAAAATTGTAATAAATCTGAGACTCACTAATATTTTTTGTGAAGACAAAAATTGTTGAAAAAAACATTACAATTAACAAAACAGAAAAGAAAAATAGGAATGTAAATTCTTTCATCGTTAACAAATTTAGTGTGATTGTCAATTCAACAAAGATATAAATATAGTAAATCATGTTGAGGCGGTTTAATATAAATTCTCTCACCCAAAGCCTCCTCTTGTGATGATCAGACCTTATGCATCATTCTGTCTGGTGGCCGCTGGGCAGGCCTGAGCGGATGGGCTAATTTTGCTGGATTCTCCGTCTGCCGGGTGAGGGCTGTTCCGAGACAAAACGATAGAAATCATCTCAAGTCCTCCGGGGAAAGGCCGGTCCGCTTGGCAAGCCGCGCAAGCATCTTCGGGCCGATTTCTTCCCCGTCGTGAAACGCAAACACCACGTCCGGCCAGTTCGGTCTGGTGAGCGTTCGATGCGACCCTGTCTGTCGTTTGACGCGCCAACCAATCCGGAGAAGTGCGGCCAAGACCAGCCGCGCCTTCAAAGAAGGCCATTGGCTCATGCCTGAGCACGTTCCATCGTCTCGATAGTGATGGGGGAGGCCGCCATTTCACCTTCATCGAGGCGATCCGCTATAGCCCGCAGCGCCAAGGCCTCCACCTTAGCCGCCGCATCGTTACGCGACACGCCATAACACATGACGCCAGGCAGTTCCGGTATCTCCGCTATCCAACGCCCGTCTTCTTCCTGTTCGTACTCAACATGGAGCCTCATCTGATCCGCCTCGCGCCCTGCGCTCACAACCTGCCCGCAGGGCTATAATCCCAGAATAATTATTGATTATCAATGAATGACCGCAATCAGTCTTTAACTGCCCACCACCCCTCGGCAATCTACAGATTTCTATCACCCCATCGGTACGCGCCGTCCGATGTTCTGCCTGCAACAGATGGCGGGGGTGCGGACAGTTCGCCGAACTGCGGTTCCCAGGGCTTTTGCCAGGGAAGGCGCTTGCCGTTCGCCAGAGCATCATCCATGCGCTGCAACAGCGCGTCGAGCATTTCATTCTTTGTGGTCGCCATGTCGGCCTCCATAGAAAGTGATTCCTATGGTGTATCCGGCTGGGGTGGACCTGATCACGGTTTTTTGAGGAGTGGTTTGGGGTGGCGGGAAAGAAGAGGGCGAGATGGATTGCTCCAACTCTCGGCGGATACACAACCGTTAACACATTGACCCATCAGTCGATGCGCGGATTTGTGCTAGACTGGGCGCAAACCATTCAAGAAAGGATCGCCGCTATGAACATGAATCAACATACAAAAATTCAACGCAGACGTTTTCCGGCCCTGCGGCTTATCACCGCACTAGTTGGGGTGGCCATCCTTTCAGGATGCGTCATCGCTCCTGGTGGGTACGGATACCGCGTGCATCCCCTCATTCACCCCGGATGGGGGCGCGGCTGGAGGCGGTGATCCCATGGATGTCCACAAGAAAACGCACCGTGACCGCTTTATATCCAGTTTTCTGTCGGCCGCGTTTTGGGGGCTGCTGCTGTCCGCAACATGGGCGGCTTCCAGTCCGATGGCCGCCGCACAGATAAATTTCGCGTTCTCCGTCGGAGACGGGGTCAATGCGTATTACCTGCCCAGCGTCTCAAGTTTTGTGTACGCATACAATGGCTACTACTACGACTGGGCGGGCAATGGCTGGTTGTACGGCATGGATTACTATGGTCCCTGGTATCCACTACCTTTAACCAGCTTCTTGCCACTGCCGCTCGAATATGGGCCGCCACCGCCGACTTACCCTTACCAACCCTATTTCTTCTGGTGGCGATCCAGAGTGGCGCCATGGTATCAGGCGAACCATCCCCACTGGTGGTTTCGGCATCGAGCGGACATGGCGCATTACCGGATATGGCGATCTCGCGCGATTCCTTTGTACCGGGGCAGGCCGTTTTATCGCGGACCTATGCGCCCGATATTCCACCGTCCGTATCCAGTTCGGCGAATTGCCGGGCCGGTAATACGGGGCCGGATAATCCACCCCGTGGTTCGTCCAGTATTCAGGCCAGGATTTCGACAGGGTGTAAGTCCTGTTTTCCACCCACCTGTGCGTCGTCTGCCGGCGCGACCTTTCGTGCGACGGCCCATAGCGCGCCCACGCCCAATCTATCACCCGGCTCAACCACAACGGTTTCACCCGGTAGTTCGTCGTCCGCCAGTGCGCCACATAATCCACCCGGCACGACTAAATAGAGGGCGGAATCGTCGGGTATTGGCCCATGCGGGCGGGCCTGGCGGGCAACATCACCCTTGATACGGAGTTCGTGTCTAATAATGCAGGCTGGTTGGCGGTCATCATGAAATTCTCCGTCGTGCTCCATACTGATGACGGTGTGCGCTATGGCGTTACCGTGCCCGGATTGCCGGGCTGCTTTTCCGCAGGCGATACGTTGGACGAAGCGCTGGACAGCGTCCGCGACGAAGCCATTGATCTGCACCTGGAAGGTATGGCCGAAGAGGGCGTGCCGCTCCCGGAGCCGCGTTTGCTGGCGGAATATCAATCCGACCCGGCTTATGCGGGCGGCGTCTGGGCGGTGGTGGAAGTGGATGCGTCCCGCGTGGAAGGCAAGACGGAGAAGGTCAACATCACCCTGCCGCGCAACCTGATTCGCCGTATCGACGAGGCGGCCAGAACCCGAGGATCCAGCCGGTCCGGCTTTTTGGCCGAAGCCGCGCGGCAGTGACCTGCCTCGGGATTCTCGGACCAGCTGAAACTTGAGATGATGGCTCCCGCCGACAAGGAGGGAGTG
>NZ_WNJL01000061.1 GCF_010378095.1 Acidithiobacillus ferrianus
TGATCAAGGATGGCTCTGGGACGTTGACACTGACCGGCAGCAACACCTACACCGGCGGCACCACCATTGCGGGCGGCACCCTTGATCTGACCGGCACGGGTAGTATTGCCGACTCCTCCGGGGTGACCAATGACGGCACCTTTGACCTCAGCGGCGTGACCGCCACCGGCGGCGCCAGCATCACCAGCCTCGCTGGCACGGGCGCCACGACGCTGGGCACTAACAACCTGAC
>NZ_WNJL01000062.1 GCF_010378095.1 Acidithiobacillus ferrianus
GGACCGCTTCATCCAGCAAGCCATTGCGCAAGTTATATCGGCCCAATGGGAACCGCATTTTCACCGCCACAGCTACGGATTCCGCCCTGAACGTTCGGCCCATCAGGCCGTGCGCGAAGTACAGGGGACAATCCGCGCAGGTTACGGCTGGGTGGTGGACATGGACTTGCAAGCCTTCTTTGACCGGGTCAACCATGACCGGCTGATGGCGCGACTGAAGAGCCGT
>NZ_WNJL01000063.1 GCF_010378095.1 Acidithiobacillus ferrianus
GCAGAGCACACCAAAATGGCACCGTCCATCTGTGCCGCACCCGTGATCATGTTCTTGACGTAGTCCGCGTGACCCGGGCAGTCCACATGCGCATAGTGACGGTTCGCCGTCTCGTATTCCACGTGCGAAGTCGCAATCGTGATGCCGCGCGCCCGCTCCTCCGGCGCATTGTCAATCTGATCGTAAGCGCGAATCTCACCGCCAAACTTCGCCGACAACACCTTCGTCAGCGCCGCCGTCAATGTGGTCTTGCCATGATCAACGTGACCAATCGTCCCCACATTCACATGCGGCTTCGTCCGCTCAAATTTCCCTTTGGACATC
>NZ_WNJL01000064.1 GCF_010378095.1 Acidithiobacillus ferrianus
TTCATGTTGGCATTTTGGTTGGTGGCGAGTTCAGGGTTGTAGAGGTATTCCACGTTGCCCTGTTCCACCTGTTTGAGGTATTCCTGGAAGTCGGCTTTGGCCTGGTCCCAACGGATGCCCATTTTCTCGACGAGGTCTTCGCAGGGGGAGGCGTGCCACTGCAGTTGCGCGATCTTGAAGGGGTCGGCGCCGCAGGCCAGGGCGGCGAACTGCACGTCGGCAATGACCGGAACCGAGTAGTTCATGTCATGGGCCTTGCCGATCCACTGGTTCTTGTCCATGGTGGTGATGCAGCCGGTATCATGGCCCACGAGCACATCCGCGTTGGCCTCTTCCCTCACCACCTTGATCTTGCGGTTCATGGTGAAACTGCGGGTGAACTCGCGCTCGGAGATGATGTGGCGAAAGCCAAAGCCGCAACAGTCGTACCAGGTGGAGTAGTCGATGACCTGCGCACCCAGGGCCATGGCCACCGAAGTGGTCACGGCCAACCGGTTGCCGCCGAGGATCTCCGGATCATAGACGGCGTCCTCCGGCACCATCTTGTATACATGACAGGCCGGATGCACCGCCACCCGGATGTTGGACACGTCGATGGTCTGCAGTTCCGAGGCGATGCGCTGGCGCATGACGTGCAGCCATTCGCTGTAATGCACCACTTCCTCGGGGATGACGATCTTGCCGTCGACCAGGCGCCCCAGCTTGCCCAGAATCTTTTTGACCTTCTCCCGCAATTCGGCGGACTCGACGAGGTACTTGCGGATCTCCTTGTAGTTGCCGAAGGAGGTGCCACAGTGCACCAGGGGGAAGAAGTGGCCATACTCGAAACCGTGCTGCTTGCCGGAAACGTAGGCCTGATGAAAGTTGCGCAGGAAGACGGCGGCCAGGGATTCGACATTGCCGATGCCGGAGCCGTGGTAGTTCCAGGCGGTGCAGGAGGTCTGATCGGTCTCGTCGAGATAGTCGACGCCCAGCTTGTTCATCAGCCACAGGAGGCTGGTGGGATAGCCGGGAATGTTGCCACACTGCCCGCAACTCTTGTGATGCCAGAGGTTGTTGGTGGGAATCTTCTTGTCCCAGCCATAGAGGGTCTGCACCGTCGCGGCGCGATGCTCGGGGGCGATGCGGTGGACGATGACCTCGCCTTCCTTCTCCAATTCCCACAGGTGATCGCGAACGTCGTCCATCCGCTCCCCCAGGTCTATCGTGCGCCGGTCAACGTGGCTGCGCACCCAGGCCGTCGCCGCCTCGGCCTCGGGCGCCGAAAGATGCGTGTCCTGAAAAAAAGCGCCATGACCCGCTACACCTTGCGCACTGCTGTCGTCGCTCATGATGGTCTCCT
>NZ_WNJL01000065.1 GCF_010378095.1 Acidithiobacillus ferrianus
GCCGGGATAGACTTTGGTCTCGTGCTGGTCACAGCGCTGCGCGGCCAAGCCGCAGCGGAAGAAATTCAGCTTGCCCTGGAATACGCGCCGGAGCCGCCTTTCCAGGCCGGCAGGCCGGAGGATGCCCCCAAGGATATCGTGGAGGTCGTCCGGCGCCGTACCGAAACATTGCGCGCCGAACGTGAGCGGATGATGGGTGCGTGGCGGAAAATCCCGCCTAGCCTGTGTGATAAGAGCCAACGGCATGATCTGCGCACCCCTCTCGTTCGGGAATTGCGGCAGGATGACGATCCCGCTTACCGTTCACTTTGGCGGGATGCCTTGCAACAA
>NZ_WNJL01000066.1 GCF_010378095.1 Acidithiobacillus ferrianus
TGATCAAGGATGGCTCTGGGACGTTGACACTGACCGGCAGCAACACCTACACCGGCGGCACCACCATTGCAGGCGGCACCCTTGATCTGACCGGCACGGGCAGTATTGCCGACTCCTCCGGGGTGACCAATGACGGCACCTTTAATCTCAGCGGCGTGACCACCACCGGCGGCGCCAGCATCACCAGCCTCGCTGGCACGGGCGCCACGACGCTGGGCACTAACAACCTGAC
>NZ_WNJL01000067.1 GCF_010378095.1 Acidithiobacillus ferrianus
GGCCGCCGCCATCATTGCGTTTAGAAAAGTGCCGCTCGATATCAACATTATTTACGGATAAGTTCTTAGTGTACAATTTTTCCGTTTCGTGAACTGCCCCGACATTGCCGTGCCAGAGACTCTCATTTGAGGCTTTCCCGATGGCTATCCAGATCGGCCAGCACGGCGGCAATTTCCGGGCATTTCTCGTCGGGCTTCAGTTCCACCGTCATACTCACAATCATCTGCTACATTACAATCAACAACATGGATCTAATCTTGACCATGGCGGAATTGAAAACGCTCGGTGTTGCCTTTGTGGTTCCGGGTCATATCGACATAAGTACACCCATGGGCCGCATTGACCTGCCACGGTTCGTCGGACCAGTCATTCCTGGACGACGGCCCCCTGTTTCACAGTTGAACATCCTT
>NZ_WNJL01000068.1 GCF_010378095.1 Acidithiobacillus ferrianus
GACTTGGGACTACCCAGCCTTGCGCCGCGGTAGGAATTTACTTCATCGAACCGCCGGATACGTGACCCGTTCGTCCGGTGGTGTGGGAGGGGGAGGTCGTGAGGCTTCTCCCTATCCCGAATTCGAGCGAACAGCCCGGAAGTTGGGCAGCCATCGAAGGCCAGTCAGCACTAAAGCCTTCTCCTTGAGGCGACTGGAGAGAAACCGTGGGGTACAGTGGTCATGAAATTTTCTGTGCCACACCTACCCTCACGTCGATTGCTTCCGGCATCGTCTGGGTGGCGTCGGCTCTTTGTTGTCCGGCTATTTCTAAAAAGCTATTTCTTTGTCCCTTACATTGTTCTCTACGCAAAGCATCTAGGTTTCTCACTCGGTCTTTTATTGACCGTCGAAGCAGTCTTCGGCATCTTAATTGTTGTCTTCGATCTCCCTGCCGGACACCTCGCTGACCGGATTGGACCCCGTCAGGCACTTCTTGCGGGAGCCTTCTTAGAGGGAATGGCTTCGTTGTTGCTTGGTGGACTGGCGAACCAAGCAATTTTTTGGATCGTTCAGCCGCTCTTCGCTGCAGCGGCCGCCCTCACACAAGGTGCTGACGCTGGCTTAGCTGGGCTCATCCTGCGCCATGATAAGGCCCTGGAGGATTTCGAGCAGGGCGAGCAACTGTTCCAGAGGCTGGCCCTTGTCTGGACTGCCGCTGTATACGGACTAGCTTCCGCATTATCGCTTGTTTCTCTCCGACTCCCGTTCATCGCCACAGGCGTCGTCCAATTACTCTGCGTGGCTGGTCTCTTCACGGTGCCCAACCTCCGGCGGACGTCGGCTTTCCTCGCCGATCTTGAGGACGATCGGCGTAGCCTCCGCCGCCGGGTCGCTGACATCATTATTGTCATTCATACCAGTGCGGGGTTGCGCATGGACCTTCTCGCCATGGTGGCGGCGGGAACGGGCTTTTCTGTGCTTCTCTACTTCCTGCCGTTCTTCCTAATCGCCAGCGGCTCATCGGCGTCGGCCGTCGGCGTTCTTTTGGCGGCTGTAGCCCTTGCCGCAGCGGTGGTTGTTCACGGACTGCGTCCTGGGCTCGATCTGCGCGTCGCCGGAGCGATCGCCGTAATTGCAGCCGTTCTTCTTGGGGTTACGGTGTTGCCGGTCGTTGTAATCGCAGCCATATGTCTGCAAGCGGTGAGGGCGAGACTTCTACCGCGCTTCCGCCAGAGATTGCTCCGTGAGATGTCTGAGTGCGGTGAGGCCACGGCAATGAGCGTCGTTTCCACAACCACCACCCTAGGCTTCGCAGTCGTGGCCCCGGCCTTGGGGGTACTGACCTCTGTGCTGTCGCTCACCGGTCTGGCGGCAGTCACCGGGGCCTTATTTCTCTTCGCCACTCTTACAATGTCAATTCACCTACGCTACGGCAGGTCGCTTCATGAACCTTTCTGAACCCAAGTCGAACAGTAATCTCTTGCCGACCCTCACTTCCCTTATCGGAAAGCGCGTGCTTATCACCGGAGCCGCAGGCAGTGTGGGCGAACGAGCATGCGCTGTATTCCGTGCCGCCGGCGCTTCAAATCGTGTGCATGCCTAACATTGCGGTCGAACGAACACCGCTAGCGGCTTCGCCCGCGTGAGCCTCCGCGTACTTCGTGTTCTCCGGCCCGGCCTCACGCGGATGCCGCACAACTCGCGCCCCGTTAGGCTTTTTGGCAGCAACCTAGCAATTTGCTATCCTTGCCGCATGAAAGTAAACGAAATCTTGGCAATGCTGAAAGCTGACGGTTGGTATCTCGCTACAACGCGAAGGCAGCCATCGCCAATTCAAGCATCCCGCCAAGAGTGGTCGCGTCACAGTACCCGGTAAACCAAGCGATGATTTAGCGCCCGGCACGTTGAACAGCATACTTAAACGGGCTCAGTTAAAGGACTAACCTATGCGCTACGCAATCGTTGTAGAAAAAGCAGAAAACAATTATTCAGCCTACGTTCCAGATTTGCCTGGATGCGTCGCTACCGGATCTACTGTCGAAGAAACCGAGCGTGAAATGCGAGAGGCAATCGAATTTCACATTGAGGGGCTTGTCGAAGATGGTTTGCCCGTCCCACAACCGGCAAGTATCGTTGAGTACCTTGAAGTTACTGCCTAACCCTGCGCGAGTATCGAACATCGGGGCGCTGGGCGCACAGCGCCCGCGAACCCCTCGTTCGAGCGGACACCGCTACGCGGGTGCCGCACAACTCGCGCCCCGTTAGGCCCATCTCGTCGGACTCAACAATCCCTGCCACCGTCAACTTGTATGCGAGAGGAAACATGGCACGCGATAGGGGCTTAGAAGAATTGATCGCCGACGACCTGAACTCAGAACGGGGCATCAAAGAAAAGGCAATGTTTGGTGGCTGGGCATGGCTATTGGACGGAAAGTTGTTTTGCGGTGCACGCGATGACGGCATGTTGATTCGCCTCGGCAAGGGCAACGACGCGTGGGCGCTTCAGATTTCAGGTATCGTTCCCATGATCTCAAGGAACCGGGTGATACAAGGGTGGGTCAGGGCCGATCCACGAGTTTATGGTGACGATAACTTAAGGGCAAAATTAGTATCCAGTGCACTCGCATTTGTTCGATCTCTGCCAACAAAATGACCACAAACCGTTTCGCAAGGGCCTAACCTTCCGCTCAACTCGGACCCAACCCGCACGGTCCGTTTTCCTCTCTCACGTTCGTTTTTCTCGTCTTTGTTTGGCTCTCGGTCGCAGGTTGGGCCGGTTAGCTGTTTTCGTTAGGGCAGAGCACTTGACTGGCGTTCGACTTTCCATACAATGTATGTATGATTACGTTTGAGTGGGATTCTGCCAAGGCGGCAGCAAACGCCAAAAAGCACGGGGTTCCCTTCGAGGAAGCGCAGACCGTGTTTTACGATGAGTTTGCCGTGCAGTTCTTCGATGAAGGAAACTCTGATGATGAAGCGCGCTTCCTCTTGCTTGGCATGAGCACACAAGTCAAATTGCTCATCGTTTGCCACTGCGAACGCGACTCTGGGAATGTCATTCGAATTGTCTCGGCAAGAAAAGCCACTAAACGCGAGCAGGTCTTTTACGGAGGCGATCTCTCATGAAAACTGAATACGATCTTTCCAAAATGAAGTCTCGTAAGAACCCTTACGCTTCCAGACTCAAGAAGTCTGTGACGATGCGTCTCTCCGAAGATGTCATTGGGTACTTTAAAGGCATGGCGGATGAGGCGGGCGTTCCCTACCAAAGCTTGATTAACTTGTATCTGCGTGATTGTGTGACGCAGCACAGGAAAGTACAAATTGCTTGGCAGACAAAGCCCTAACTCCAACGTGTGCGCCGGGCTCACGGTCCATGGAGGTTGTCGAAGACACCGGCATGGACTATTGCGTTACCTTTGCGCTACTTCAATGACTTGGGACTACCCAGCCTTGCGCCGCGGTAGGAATTTACTTCATCGAACCGCCGGATACGTGACCCGT
>NZ_WNJL01000069.1 GCF_010378095.1 Acidithiobacillus ferrianus
TCATGCCGTTTCCGGACCAAATGATAACAGGACGTGGAATAACGACCCACCATTGCACCGCTTGACGTGGCCCACGCGACGGCGGTCCCGCGCGCGCCAGGATCGTCACGCCGTGGGAGGCGATCTCCGTGTCAGAGGCGGGAGTCATCCGCAGATACACGGAAGTAAACCGCGTCATCAGTTTCATGGCGTGCATGGAATCGGTAGTCCGCTCATCCCGTACAAACACGACGCGACTGTACGGGTTACCACGGCCGTTGGCAACCCGTCAGCGAGGGTCGCCATGTCCCATCCCCGGCGTCCTAATCCAGGGGCATCCGTTTTCAGGAGATAGCGTAATAATCCCGGTACCAGGCGACAAACCGGGCAAGACCATCCCGCAGCGGGGTGGCGGGGGAGAAATCCACCGCCTCCTGCAATTCACGCACATCGGCATAGGTGGCCATGACGTCTCCGGCTTGCATGGGCAACCATGCCATGTTGGCCTTGCGCGCCAGCAGATCCTCCAAGATCGCGATGAAATCCAGCAAAGCCACGGGGGTATGATTACCAATGTTATAGAGGCGGAAGGGGGCATTGCTGGTACTCGGATCCGGCCGCTCCGCCCAGTCCGGGATGGAACGTGGTGGCAAGTCCAAGAGCCGCACCACGCTTTCGATGATGTCATCGATGTAGGTGAAATCCCGGCGCATCTGACCATGATTGAAAACGGAGATGGGTTCTCCGGCGAGGATTTGACGCGTGAAACGAAAGTAAGCCATATCCGGTCTTCCCCATGGCCCGTAAACCGTAAAAAAACGCAAGCCGGTGCAGGGAATGCCGAAAAGGTGCGCATAGCTATGGGCCATGAGTTCACCGGCCCGTTTGCTGGCGGCGTAGAGGCTGAGCGGATGGTCGACCCCGTCATGAACGCTATAGGGCAAATGGGCGTTGGCGCCGTACACCGAGCTGGAGGAAGCGAAGAGCAGATGATCCACGGCCTGGGCGCGGCAACCTTCCAGGACATTGGCGAAGCCGACCAGATTACTGTCGATATAGGCCGCGGGATCCTGGAGGGAATGACGGACGCCCGCCTGGGCCGCAAGGTTCACCACCACATCAAAATGCGGCCCGGCGAAGAGATCCGCCATGGCCTCCCGATGGGCGAGATCCACGGCGTGGAATTGGAAGGCCGGATGGCCCTCCAGACGCGCCAGGCGATCCCGCTTCAGGGCGGGGTCGTAATACGCATTCAGATTGTCCAGACCATGCACGACCCATGCCTCGGCCAATAGGCGGCAGCACAGATGGTAACCGATGAAGCCTCCGGCGCCGGTGACGAGGATGCGCTTGCTCATGACCAACCCCGCGCCAGGAACCCGCGCCGCCCCTCATCACCGGTCCGCGCCATAGCGGTGGACCCCGGCGTGGCGCACTGGCACGTGCCCTGCCCTATCCCCGGCATGGGGCCGCGACGGATTACGCCAGCCACCCCGTGGAGCCGTCCAGCCGCGTTCGACATCGCCTTGTGCCACCTCCGATTCAACCATACACAGGTCGGAGCCTTTCTCTCCCGCAGTTCGCTTCTCCAGTGCATATAAACCTCATATAGTGGATTAAAATAAATAAACACCATATCGCATCCCGGCGACAATCCCGTCTCGCTTCAATCGCTATCCGGGATTTCCGGCCGTTCCACCTCTGGTCTCGTCTCCGGTCGTTCGACATCGGGTCGTTCGATTTCTGGGCTACTGACCTCTGGTCGTTCTTCCTCGTTTTCGGGTCGCTCCAATGCCTCCGCCA
>NZ_WNJL01000007.1 GCF_010378095.1 Acidithiobacillus ferrianus
GTGCTGCGACTCATCATCGACGGCAAAATGGCGGAAGCCATATTGTAGCCGGTAAAAAAAATCACCGCGCCAACCGCCACCGGCCAAAACCGCCCGGAGAGCATCCCCATGATCAGCGCCCCCCCAGCAATCGCCAGACCACTCAAGGCCAGCATCCGGCCGTGCCGCTTGTGCTTCTCCGCATACATCACCGGGTAAACCATGGCCGCCACCGAAAGCAGCATCACCGGCAGATAAACCTCCCAAACAGCCGCATCCGGAAGATGCATGGCCTTGACCAGCTCCGGCGAAAGCACCACAAAGCTCGCCCCCAACACCATCTGCAAAATGAAAATGCCCACACTGGCGGTCAGCACCGGCGGGTACCCGAAAATCCGCAGGGCGTCACGCCAGCTGCCCATGCGGGTCTGCGCGTTGCGGGGGATCGGGGGAATGAGCTTCCACAACGGCAGCAGCGCCAGGATGCCCAGACCCGCCGCCGCCAGAAACACACCGGTCAAACCCGAGAAACCATAGAAAACCGGACCCAAGGCAACCCCCAGGACGTAGGCAATGGCAATGCTGCCGCCGATGGCCGCCATGGCCTTGGTGCGATGCCGTTCCCCGGTGAGATCGCCAGCGGTGGCCAGCAGTACCGAGGACACAGCACCACCGCCCTGCAGCAG
>NZ_WNJL01000070.1 GCF_010378095.1 Acidithiobacillus ferrianus
CTTCCCCTGTGGCCGCCGCACGCTCTCCCTCTCCCTCCACCGCCGCGTCCGCTTCGTAATAATATACCCCCAAACGCAGCCGCCGTTGCCCGCCCGTGGACGACTCCGCCCCACTCAGCCGCTGGTGGGCCTCACGCAGCAATCGCTCGCTCATCCGAAACAACTCCGGACGCATCCCTTCCACCACCGCCGCCGGCAAGGCGTCAAAATACAGCGCCCGCTCCAGAAAAGGCTCCCCTCCGGATAAATTATGCACCGCGCTGCGCAAGTGGTCACCGACGTTCTCACCCAAAAAGGCAATCCGGTCTTCCGGCAGGGCGGATATATACGCATGACGCAACAACCGCACAACCCCCGCCTGCTCCTCCGCCACCCCCACCCGCCCCAATTCGTCCAAAATGGCGCGCGGGCGCATGTCGGCCTTGACCCGGCGCGCCAATCCCTCGAAACTCGGACCCCCCTCATCGCGCAGGGGCAGCGGCCGGGGCTGACCAGCGGCATCCGTGTAATCCGTCATCGACACCCAGGCCGCCACCACCTGCGCCGCCAGATTCGCCCCGTGCCGCAACGCCGGCCCCTCCCCCTGCGCCTCCAGCAACAACCGCAGCCGCTTGACCTCCTTGCGGTGAATCCCGGTCAGCAGACTGATCCGACTGTCGGTCAAACCCCGCCCCGCCGCCTTCCCGTAGTGCTGACTCGTCTCCTCCACATAAACCATCTTGAGCGCCTCCGCCAGCGCCCCATAGGTCCACCCCTGGCCAATCAAATACCGAACCAGGGGCCGCAAAATCGTCAA
>NZ_WNJL01000071.1 GCF_010378095.1 Acidithiobacillus ferrianus
TGCAAGTGGGGCAATCGGTGGTGATCAGGGGGGAGTATGCCGACGGCGGGATTCGCGCGGAGAGTGTGACGCCCGCGGCGCTGGCGGCGCAGGCCATTGGCGACCGGGTGACGCTGGTGGGATATCTGGACCGCGAGGCGGGCCGCTGGAGCAGCGACGGGATTTCCCTGGAGGAGGGCGCGCATACGCTGTACCGGAACGGGGATGCCGGGGACATGCGGGTGGGGGGTCTGGTG
>NZ_WNJL01000072.1 GCF_010378095.1 Acidithiobacillus ferrianus
GCCCGCGTGAGCCTCCGCGCACTCCGTGCCCTCCGGCCTCACGCGGGTGCCGCACAACTCGCGCCCCGTTAGGCATTTACTCTTCGCCCATGAAATATTGTCCGCTTTGTCAAAGTGATCTTGTCAGTCGTCCGGTGGAGGGAGACATGCGGCTCGCTTGTTCATCGCAGCAGTGTAAGTTCGTGCACTGGAACAATCCCATTCCTGTCGTCGCGGGCTTAGTTCGGTGCAATGGTCAGTACGTCTTGGCAAGAAATGCCTCCTGGCCGCCAGGTATGTTTTCCCTGATCACCGGGTTTCTTGAGCATGGCGAGTCGCCGGAGAGCGCCATCCTTAGAGAAACGGAAGAGGAGCTTGGTCTTACGGGCCATGAATGCAAATTCATAGGTCATTTCGCTCTCCCAGAATTTAATCAACTTATTATCGCTTTCGCCGTCGAGGCCTATGGGCACGTCAAGTTGAACGAAGAAATCGCAGAGGTACAACTGGTCGCGCATGACCAACTCGCTACGTTCGATTTCGGGTGCCTTGAGCTAACCAACACAGTCGTCTCGCATTGGCTGAAAAATGCCTAACCCGGCGCTCAACCTCGCTCCCTTCGGTCGCTGGACGCTGCGCGCCCGCGAACGGGGCGCGAGTATCGAACATCGGGGTGTTGGGCGCACAGCGCCCGCGAACCCCTCGTTCGAGCGGACACCGCTACGCGGCTT
>NZ_WNJL01000073.1 GCF_010378095.1 Acidithiobacillus ferrianus
CCTCCTGCTATTTCGAAGTGACCGGCTTTAATCCCGCCGAGAATAGGTGCCCATTAAAATCGGCCAATTTTTCCAGAAACGTGGTATCCATCGGGTGACCCACCTGTTCTTCGAAGATGTCCTTCAGAAGGATGGGCGTCATGGCCAGACTAACGAAAGCCAATCGGAGAATGTCGGGGTCGATGCCGGAAGCGATCTGCCCTTGGGATTTTAGGTCAGACACCCTGCTGGCACCTCGCGTACGTCCACGCTCCAGTAATTGTTGGATAAAATGTCGCCCCGGACCGTGGTTGAGAGCAAGCACTTTGAGGATGAGTCTTGGAAACTCTGGCTGGGC
>NZ_WNJL01000074.1 GCF_010378095.1 Acidithiobacillus ferrianus
GTTAAGTTTGCATTCTTCAAACTCGGCATGGAAGAGATCGCTTCCATAAAACGACGAACGAGTGAGATCGCAATTCTGGAAAAATGCATCTCGAAGGAGGCACTGTATAAATTCAAGGCCTGAGAGGTTGTTGTTGCTAAAAACATTATAGTCAAGCCTGCATTTGTTGAATGCTAGTTTTAATGGAGATGAGACATCAACCCAGTTGAGGCCAAGCAGTTTGCATTCAATGAAACGTGCATCAATGAAATGGGAATACCCCAACGTTACATTGCTCGCATCGCACTCAACGAATTCGCAA
>NZ_WNJL01000075.1 GCF_010378095.1 Acidithiobacillus ferrianus
CCTCCGCCAGCGCCCCATAGGTCCACCCCTGGCCAATCAAATACCGAACCAGGGGCCGCAAAATCGTCAACACCGCTAACTTCAATACTTCGTTCATGGCTTGCCTCGTGGCTATCGTCATTTTTTTACCCGCTACCGTTAATTTAGCACATGTGGGAATATTTACCACCACTCTTGACGTGGGAAATTTTCCCACCTACAATGAATAGGCAATGGGGCGATTCCCCAATCGTCCGCTAGTGACTGGCAAAGACTTTTTGAAAGGAGCACACCATGTACCCAGGCAAATACACAGCATCCATCATGTTGGCACTCGGTCTGAC
>NZ_WNJL01000076.1 GCF_010378095.1 Acidithiobacillus ferrianus
CGCATCTCCGTATTCGATGGTATCCCATGCGATTCCAGCCAGCCGGTCAGCGTCACCACCCGTTGATTTGAACAGCAAATCGGCCATTTGCAGGGCTTCCTTAACCATTTCTTCACCGAAGCGAAGGGCGGCCTCCTGTGCGGCTTTGATCGTGCGGGCGTTCCGCCCGGTGGTGGATAGGTGCTGGCTGATCAGCGGCGCGCGGGTCTGGAACCACTCCTGCACCACCCTTTCATGCGGCATGGTGAATGCCTGAGTGTGGGCGCTTTCCCTTTGTGCCGGGGTGGTATGTATATTATATCCACCCTGGCACAAACCATATTCCACGGGGCTTTGCGGGCCATCGGTGCCGGTGGCCGCCATGGTAACGGCCTCCGACTCAAGGGCCGCGCGGGTCACTGTCTGACCCTTGGAAATGACACGGGCGGCCAGCACGTCCACCTTGGCAAGGCTAGTTTCGCGTTCTTCCTGCATATCCTCCATGTGCTCGGCCTTGGTCTGGCCCAGACATTCCGGATCGGCTTCGTA
>NZ_WNJL01000077.1 GCF_010378095.1 Acidithiobacillus ferrianus
GGACAAGGCCGATGCCCGGCTCATTGCCCGGTATTGCCGGATGCACCGTCCTGCGCCCTGGGTGCCGCCGGCTGAGGAGATCGCCACCCTCCAGGCCCTGGTTCAACGTCTGGAGGACCTCCTGGCACTGCAAACGATGGAGAACAACCGACTGGAAGCCGCTACAGGGCCAGCGCGGGAGTCCGTGGAGGCCGTCCTGCAATTTGTTCATCAGCAGATCGAGATGCTACGCCTGCAGATCGAGATCCATATCGATAAACACCCCGATCTCAAAAACCAACAGGAGTTGCTGTCCAGTATCCCTGGTATTGGGGACAACACGGCCGCCACCTTGCTGGCCTTTCTTAGCCCCTTGGAGCGGTTCCACTCTGCCAAACAGGTGGTTGCCTATGCCGGCCTCAATCCCCGCATTCGCCAGTCGGGTCAATGGGCAGGAAAGACCCCTATCGCCAAGGCGGGGAATGCTTTGTTGCGCAAATCCCTCTACCTGCCGGCAGTGGTCGCCAAGCGGCACAACCCCATCATCGCATCCTTTTGCGACCGGCTATTGGCCCGAGGCAAACGCCCCATGCAAGTGGTGGTCGCCGCCATGCGCAAGCTCCTGCATCTGGCTTTCGGCGTCCTCAAGTCGGGGAAACCGTTTAACCCCAAATTGGGAGTTGCATAACGCCGTCCAAGACGGTATCTGC
>NZ_WNJL01000078.1 GCF_010378095.1 Acidithiobacillus ferrianus
GAAACCGGCAAGGTGGTGCCTACGTGGAACTATGCCGTCGTCCATGCTTACGGGCCGTTGCAGGTCAGAGACGATCCCGATTGGGTACGGCAACAGATGGTCGCCTTGACCGCGCAGCAGGAGAGTGGCTTTACCCTGCCCTGGCAGGTGGATGATGCGCCCCAGGACTTTACGGAGCGGCTCATCCGGCAGGTGGTGGGCATAGAAAT
>NZ_WNJL01000079.1 GCF_010378095.1 Acidithiobacillus ferrianus
TCAGGAGTTTTATTGATGAATACCGCCTACCTCATCCATCTCGCCAACTACTCCGATGGTGTGCTTTATGTACTGGCCGGTCTTCTGGTGATCGCCCTGGGCGTCATTGTCGACCGCTTCTGGTACCTGCGCCGCACCATCCTGCGCGGCACCGTTTTTGTACGGGAACTCGCCCAGCACGGGCGATTGGACCGGGATGCCTTGCAGACCCTCGCGGATGACGCCGGCGACCTGCCGGAGGCGGCGTTGTTGAAAACGGCGGCGGATCATTCCGGATATGTGCAGGGCGATCCCCTTGCCAGCCGCCTGGAGGAGAGCATTCTGGTCATGGCGCCGCAACTGGATCGTCGCTTGTGGATGTTGGATACCATCATCACCCTGGCGCCGTTGCTGGGGCTTTTCGGCACCATCATCGGCATGTTCCACGCTTTTTCCGTCCTGGCCGCGCCAGGGCACGCGCCGACGGCGGTGACGGGGGGAGTGGCGGACGCCCTGGTCGCCACCGCCACCGGCCTGTTCATCGCCATGACCGGCCTGGTGGCTTTCAACGCCTTCAATAACCAGGTGCGGCAGATCCTGCTGCAGATGGATTCAGTGAAGACCATGCTGCTCAACCGGATGGATGGACACCCGATCACCGATGGCGAGGGAAACATCCAGACCGCGATGCCGAAGATGGCGGCGGCCGTGGCGAGGGCGGGTTGATGGAACGGCGTTACTTCGAGCAGAGGAAGGGGCGGGTGGAGATCATCCCGATGATCGACATCATGCTTTTCCTGCTGGTGTTTTTCATCATGATCACGCTGCAGATGATCCCGGACAAGGGACTGAACCTCCAGTTGCCGGCATCCAGTCAGGCGAAGATGCTGCCGCATCCGCATTACACCATCAATATTGAAAAAGATGGGACGGTGCGGGTGAAAGGTCATCGCTATGAC
>NZ_WNJL01000008.1 GCF_010378095.1 Acidithiobacillus ferrianus
TTGTGCGCTGTACATGGGGTGAGATGGCCGCTGGTATCGCCCGGCTTATAAACCGGGCGTGGATTGAAACTCCGCTTTTATCCACACTGCGTCAGTGGCATAAAGTATCGCCCGGCTTATAAACCGGGCGTGGATTGAAACGAATATCCATGAGGCATATTATATAGCGCAACGCGTATCGCCCGGCTTATAAACCGGGCGTGGATTGAAACCACTCGGCAACAAAAGCGGCCTTGAGTTCTTCTTGTATCGCCCGGCTTATAAACCGGGCGTGGATTGAAACGTAGATGTTGCACGCCACCCCTGATGCGATGACCGTATCGCCCGGCTTATAAACCGGGCGTGGATTGAAACGACTCGGTGCTGACCGCGCTGTCGCGGCTGGCGCGTATCGCCCGGCTTATAAACCGGGCGTGGATTGAAACACAGCAGGATTCTCCCATTGCGATATGGCGCTACGGTATCGCCCGGCTTATAAACCGGGCGTGGATTGAAACGCGCGTCTCGATGGCGAGCCGGAGCAGGTCATAGGTATCGCCCGGCTTATAAACCGGGCGTGGATTGAAACGCCGCAATGTCGAGATACATATCTGCCATCGTTCGTATCGCCCGGCTTATAAACCGGGCGTGGATTGAAACAGGTGTTTTATGACACCATCAACGCTGAGCAGGAGTATCGCCCGGCTTATAAACCGGGCGTGGATTGAAACGTCGCGGGAGTGATGGGTGCGCTAAGTGACGGATGTATCGCCCGGCTTATAAACCGGGCGTGGATTGAAACGCGGCATGATCGAGGACGCTCTCAAAGCCCGCTGGTATCGCCCGGCTTATAAACCGGGCGTGGATTGAAACTGACTCAATCATGATGGTCCATGCGCCGGTTTTTGTATCGCCCGGCTTATAAACCGGGCGTGGATTGAAACCGGCTGTACCTCTCACTCAAGCAGCACATGGATTTGTATCGCCCGGCTTATAAACCGGGCGTGGATTGAAACGTGCTATTGATTTCACAGATATGCCCTGACCGAGGTATCGCCCGGCTTATAAACCGGGCGTGGATTGAAACACGAGGAGGGAGAACGAATGAACCTCACCGAAGAAGTATCGCCCGGCTTATAAACCGGGCGTGGATTGAAACGCATCAATCTCAATGATGGCTATGCGACGCTGCGTATCGCCCGGCTTATAAACCGGGCGTGGATTGAAACCTTGCGCATTCTCCGTAAGGTCGATATGGATATTTGTATCGCCCGGCTTATAAACCGGGCGTGGATTGAAACATGCCACCCGGTATAAAGGTGATGCGTCTGCGCCGGTATCGCCCGGCTTATAAACCGGGCGTGGATTGAAACGCGTATTGCGGCTCAACTCTGCAGCACCACAGGGGTATCGCCCGGCTTATAAACCGGGCGTGGATTGAAACTCACCTGCTTGTCGTTTGCGTAAGCGATGCCCTGGTATCGCCCGGCTTATAAACCGGGCGTGGATTGAAACATCCTCCACGAATATCATGCGCGCCATGTCTTCCGTATCGCCCGGCTTATAAACCGGGCGTGGATTGAAACTTGCGGACCTGAAGGATTCCTTCACTTTTCGCCTGTATCGCCCGGCTTATAAACCGGGCGTGGATTGAAACAAGCGGTAGATTGCGGACAAGTAGGCGGTAACAGGTATCGCCCGGCTTATAAACCGGGCGTGGATTGAAACTTGCAACGCCGCGATAAATGCTTTGCGCTCACTGGTATCGCCCGGCTTATAAACCGGGCGTGGATTGAAACCATAGGGTGGCGGGTGGAATGCGCGGACTGTGAATGTATCGCCCGGCTTATAAACCGGGCGTGGATTGAAACGGAACATGGAGGGCGTGGAGCATGAGGCGTATCCGTATCGCCCGGCTTATAAACCGGGCGTGGATTGAAAATTATCGGCCTCTGTTTTGCTGAACGCCTATATCCCGAAAGCAGGAGATCTGGGCTTGAAAGCACCGGTCATGAGACCATGGAGGCGCGAAAAGTTACGGCGGACCCTCCAGCGCCACCACGTCCACTGTCACCGTCTGTCCCTGCAAGCGCGTGTCTATCCGCCGTGCCGCTTCCTGCAAGAGCGGTACCCAGCTTTCCTGGCGGCGTTCAATGGGTGCGGAGATGCTGAGTCCGGCATTCCAGGGTAGATGGCCGCGAAGCAATACCCCTAGGCAACCTACACCGATCTCGGCCTCTTCGTTATCCAGGGCATAACCGCGTTCTGACGAGAGGCGGGCATTCTCCCAGAGGGAGGTGGCGTTGTTCAGGGTGTGCTTGGTCAGGGCGGGTAAACCCGTGCGGACCGCGTAACTCTGGACGGCGGTTTCACCCTCCAGCGCCAGCATCAGTTTGCCGACGGCCGTCGTGTGCAGCGGCGCGCGACTGCCGATGATTTGCTCCACCCGCATCATCCGCGACGAGGTGGCGCGCTCCACATAGACCACCTCGTCGCCTTGCTGAAGGGTGAGATTCACCGTTTCCTGCACCTGATCCCGCAGCCAGGCCATGACCGGGCGGGCGATGGCACGCAGGTCGCTGCGCCCGTGGGCGAATTGCGCCCAGTCTTGCAGACGCGGGCCGAAACGGTAATGGCCGGCGGCGTCGCGGGCGATCAGCGCGTTGTCTTGCGCGGAGGCGAGAATGCGGAAGGCGGTGGAGGGCGCCAGTCCGGTTACGGCGGCGAGTATTTTGAGGGAGGCATTGCCGCCCTCCGCCGCGAGGGCGTCCAGCAGGGCGCGCAGGCGGTCGATGACCTGGATGGAGGAGTTTCTGTCAGTGGCCGATGCTGGCATGGATTATTCCGCATTGTGAAAACGATGTCCTATTGCGGAATCATACGGTCTTGCTTAGAGTGGGTGCAATCTTTTTTAGCACAGGATCATCACGCCATGACCGCCCAAACCATTTTGCCCGCTAACGCGCCCGCTTTCTGCGCGGGCATGTTTCACTTTGGTGAAGCGTGGCCGAATTTCGCGGAGTATGGTCGCAGTGCCGCCATTGCCGCCGGACACAAGGCCATTTCCAATCCCGCGGCTACGGAAGCCGTCTACCAGACCCTGCTCATGGCCGACGCCCTGCGCTACTGCACCTTGCAGATCTGCGCCGCCAAGTCCTCCGGCCATCCCGGCGGCTTTGCCTCCAGCGCCGAGGCGTATGCCGCGCTGGTGATGCTCGGTCACACCAACATCGTCACCGAAGTCGGCCACCACGCCCCCGGTTTCTACAGCGCCATGTTCCTCGACAGCTCGCTGGAGGAAATGGGTATCCGCGACATGAATGACATGATGGCGCGCTTTCGCGAACAGCATGGCCTGCTCGGCCATCTCTCCGGGGCGATCCCCGGCCTGTTGGCTCCCGCGGGCCCGTTGGGGCAGGGACAGCACTTTGCGATGGCGGGCGCGTTGCTGCATCCCGGCACCCTCTTCCCGGTGACCATCGGTGACGGCGGTTTTGGGGAGCCTTATGTGTTGAGCGCCATGAAGCATTTCCACTTCGCTTATCCGCAGGTCACCAACTACCTGCCGGTGCTGGTCTGGAATGGCTTCAGTCAGGAACATCATTCCATGGTTTCCCTGATGACGAATGACGAGATGGTCGCCTACTGGCGTGCTCATGATTTCGACGAAGTCATCCTGGTGGATGCCAGGGACTTCGACGATGCCAATCAGGAGGGCGCTTATGTGGATTCCACGCGCTTCTCTTTCGATCAACGGCTGGCCTTCATGGAGGCGGTGCTGACCGGCGTGGCCAAGGCGGCGGAGGGCGCCCTGGGCGGTCGTCACACGGCCTTCATCCTCAAGCAGATGAAGGGTGCGGGTGTGCATGTGCTGGGGGCCAAATCCCATAACCTGTACCCCAAAGACACTCCGGATTCCCCGGAAATCAAGGCCGCCCTGGAGTGCCGCGCCCTCAGTCCCGAATCCTGGGCGCTGGTGCGCGAAAACTTCGCGCGTGCCGGGGGTGGCCCCGCCGCCAAGACGGCGGTGACCGAGCAAGTGCTGGAAATCGCCAAGCTGGGCGAATTTCCCCTGCAGGATTTCGCCTTGGGCGAGTCGGTCGTACCCGCCACCGCCATGGGCGCATTGGTGGCCTGGGTGGGGCGGCAGGATCCGCGCTTTGTGGTGACCAATGCCGACGGCAACGAAGCCTCGGCCATGAAGAACATCAATGACGCCCTGAAAATCCGTCACCCCACGGAAGACCCGCTCTATAACCAGCAACCCGGAGGGCAGGTCTATGAACCCCTGAACGAGGATGCCTGCGCGGGTTTGGCGGCGGGACTGGCCCTTTTCGGCAGCCGTTCCTTGTGGTTGTCTTACGAATCTTTTGCCATCAATGGCTGGCCCATCATGCAGACGGTCGCGCAGGCGATGGCGGAATTGCGGCGCAAGACCCCGTCCACGGTCTGCATGTTCACCGCCGGAGCCCTGGAGCAGGGCCGCAACGGTTGGACCCACCAGCGCCCGGAGATCGAGAACTACTTTGCCGCTCAGATGCGCAACGGCAATGTCTTCCTGCTTTACCCCACGGATGCCAACGTCATTCAGGCCGCCTACGAGTACGCGGTGAACAGCGTCAACAAGTCGATGGTCATCATCGCGTCCAAGAGCCCGCTGCCGGTGCGGCTGACCATGACACAGGCGCGGGAGGCGGTGCGCAAGGGGGCGGCGCTCTTGCACGATGCGGGTACGGGCAGCCGTGGCACCGTGACCCTGGCAGTGACCGGCGATATGGTCCTGCTACCGGTTTTCGCCGCCAGGGAGGTGCTGGAGAAGGAGGGGTACCGGGTGCGGATCGTGTCGGTGATCAACCCCCGCCAGCTGTACCGCCCGGCAGATGTGGCCGCGCACACGGTTTCCGAGGCGGATAAGGGCTTCATGTGCGACGCCGACTTCCACGACCTCTTCATCGGTGAGGTGCTGCTGGGTATCAGCGGCGGTACTTCCGGGGCGCTGGAGCCGGTGCTGCTGCGCAGCCGGGCGAGGCAGCGCGATGTGCTGGCCTGGTTGCGCGGTGAGACCACGGCCACCCCGGCCGAACTCATGGCCTTCAACGGGATTACCGTCGAGAGCATCGTGGATAAGATCCACGGCCTCGACGCCGGATAAGGATGGCAGCGAATGGCCGACGCCGACCATAAAATCATCGTCATCGACGACGACCCCACGGGTTCGCAGACGGTGCATTCGTGCCTGCTGCTCACTCGCTGGGATGTGGAAACACTGGGCGTCGCCCTGCGCGATGCGGCTCCGCTCTTTTTCATCCTCAGCAACACCCGGGGCATGGTGGGGGAGCGGGCGGCGGCGGTGACCCGCGACATCTGCCGGAATCTGCGGGTGGCGCTGGATCGGGCGGCAGCGGCGGGGCGGGTGGTGCGGCCTATTCTGGTGAGTCGTTCCGACTCCACCTTGCGTGGCCATTATCCGGTGGAAACCGACGTGATGGCCGAGGAGTTGGGGCCTTTCGACGCCCATTTTCTCGTCCCCGCCTTTTTTGAGGGCGGACGCATTACGCGGGACGGCGTGCATTATGTGCGCCAGAACGGCGTGGAAACACCCGTCCATGAGACGGAATTTGCCCAGGATTCGGTGTTTGCC
This sequence comes from Acidithiobacillus ferrianus, assembly GCF_010378095.1. Lineage (GTDB taxonomy): Bacteria > Pseudomonadota > Gammaproteobacteria > Acidithiobacillales > Acidithiobacillaceae > Acidithiobacillus > Acidithiobacillus ferrianus. The sequence goes on from NZ_WNJL01000008.1 coordinate 5,621, forward strand.
TTCCATCACGGCTTTCTGCCGGACTACGTGGAGGAGAAGACCCAGGGACGGATTCCGGCGGCGGCGGTGGAGCGCTTCACGCTGGCGGAGTTGCGCGCGGGCTGCCTGCCGCGTCTGCTGGCCCTGAGGGACAACGTTTGCGCCGTGGTGGATGCGGTGGAACCCGCGGACCTCGCCGCCTTTGCCCGGGATTTACGGGCCGCCGCGGCACAAGGCCAGCGTTTTCTCTTCCGCAGCGCCGCCAGCCTGTTGACGGCGCTGGCGGACTTGCCGCCGCAGCCCGTGGCCGCCGAGGATATGGCGCAACTGGTGCGCGGCGGCAAGGCTGGCGCCATCGTCGTCGGCTCGCACGTGCGCAAGACCACGGAGCAACTGGAACATCTGCTCCGGGAACCCGGCCTGGAGGCCATGGAGGTCCAGGTGGATGCTTGTGTGGGCGCGGAGCGCTCCGCACAGTTGGAGGCTATCTTGCGGCGGGCGGCAGCGGCTCACGGTAAAGGGAGGGATGTCGTCATCTACACCAGCCGTAGCGAGCGCCGTTTTGCCGATCAAGCGGCCCGTCTGGCCTTCGGGGAGGCGGTGTCGGCCTTCCTGATGGAGGTCGTCCGGGGCCTGCCGGAGGATCTCGGTTTCCTCATCAGCAAGGGCGGTATTACCTCCAACGACGTCCTCAGCGACGGCCTCGCCCTGCGCATGGCGCGGGTCATGGGGCAGATACTGCCGGGCTGCTCGGTAGTGGTCTGTCCCGACGATCATCCGCGCACCCCTCGACTCCCCGTGGTGATTTTCCCTGGCAATGTGGGAGATGCCGGAAGTCTCGCCCGCGCCCGCCGTCGCTTGCGCGGCGACGCGCCGGCGTAAGGTGCCGACGCACATGTCCGCATCCCCCGACCGTACCGCCCTTCTTGCGGAATTGCAGGCGGCCCTGTCCGCGGATGCGGTGTTGCGCGGGGCGGAAGATTTACGGCCCTATGAATGCGACGGCCTTTCGGTACTGCGCGAGTTGCCGCTCTGTGTGGTACTGCCCGTGGACCGGGAGGGCGTGCGGGCGGTCTTGCAAATCTGTCAGCGCCACGGCGTGGCGGTGGTGCCGCGTGGCGCGGGCACGGGTCTTTCCGGGGGCGCGCGCCCGATCCGTGACGCGGTGCTTCTCAGCCTGGCCCGCTTGCATCATATTATCGCCATCGACCGGGAGAACCGCACCGCTCGGGTTCAGCCGGGCGTGCGTAATCTGGCCATCAGCGAAGCGGCCCGCCCCTTGGGTCTGTATTACGCGCCCGACCCCTCCTCGCAGATCGCCTGTAGTATCGGCGGCAATGTGGCGGAAAACTCCGGCGGTGTGCATTGCCTGAAATACGGGCTCACCGTCCACAACCTCCTGGAGTTGGACGTGCTGACGGCCACGGGCGAAACCCTGCGGATCGGCAGCCAGGCCCTCGACAGCCCCGGCTACGATCTGCTGGCGCTGATGACCGGTTCCGAAGGATTGCTGGGCGTGGTGACGGAATGCACGGTGCGTTTGTTGCCGGTGCCGGAGCATGTCCTCGTCCTGCTGGCGGCCTTTTCCAGCGTCGAGGCGGCAGCGGAGTCGGTCAGCGCCATCATTGCCGCGGGCATCATTCCCGCCGGCCTGGAGATGATGGATCGGCTCGCCATCGAAGCCGCGGAGGATTTTGTCCATGCCGGTTATCCCCGCGACGCCGCCGCCATCCTCCTGTGTGAGTTGGATGGCCCCGCCGTGGAACTGGAGGAGCGGGTGCGGGAGGTCGAAACCCTGCTCCAACGCCACGGCGCCGGCGCTATCCGCATAGCCGAGGACGCCGCGACCCGTCTGCTGCTTTGGAAAGGCCGCAAGGCGGCCTTTCCGGCGGTGGGGCGTCTGGCTCCGGATTATTACTGCATGGACGGGACCATTCCGCGCCAGCGTCTGGCGGAGGTGCTGGGGCGGATCACCGCCTGGTCCGCCGAATATGGATTGCGGGTCGCCAATGTCTTCCACGCGGGCGATGGTAATCTGCACCCGCTGATCCTTTACGACGCGAATGCGGAGGGACAGTTGCATGCCGCCGAGGAGTTTGGGCGCCGCATCCTTGAACTCTGCGTGGCCGTCGGTGGCAGCGTCACCGGCGAACACGGCGTCGGTGTCGAGAAACTGGACAGCATGTGCGTCCAGTTCAACGCCGCCGAACTGGCGCAGTTGCATCGCATCAAACACGCCTTCGACCCCGAAGGTCGCCTCAACCCCGGAAAGGCCGTGCCCAGCCTGCATCGCTGCGCCGAGCTGGGGGCCATGCATGTGCATCATGGCCAGTTGCCTTTCCCCGAACTGGAGCGTTTTTGACATAGATCAGAGCCAGACCTTGCAGGTGGCCGTACAAGAGGCCCACGCCAGATCCCAACCGCTCGCTATTCGCGGTGGCGGGAGCAAGACGTTCTATGGCCGCCAAACGCCGGCAGGCGATCTGCTCGATCTCGGCGGCCACCGGGGCATCATCGACTACGCGCCCAACGAGCTTTTCATCACTCTGCGCGCGGGCACTTCCTTGCAAGCACTGGAGGCACAACTGGCGGAAGCCGGGCAGATGCTCCCTTTCGAGCCCCCGCACTTCGGACCCGCCGCGACCATCGGCGGCACGCTGGCCTGTGGTTTTTCCGGTCCGCGCCGCCCCTACGCCGGGTCGGCCCGCGATACGGTGCTGGGCATGCGCATCCTCAACGGACAGGGCGAAATCCTGCGCTTCGGTGGGCAGGTCATGAAAAATGTCGCCGGTTATGATGTTTCCCGTTTGATGGTGGGTGCGCTCGGCACCCTGGGCGTCCTGCTCGAGGTGAGCCTCAAGGTGCTGCCGCGTCCCGATAGTACCGTGACTCTGGTGCGGCCGATGGACCCCGTTACCGCCATCCAACGCATGAATCACTGGGCTGGACAGCCCCTGCCGCTCTCCGCTACGGCGTATGATGGCGAGCACCTGTATGTACGTCTTTCCGGCACCGGAAGCGCCGTGCGGGCGGCACAGACCCGGCTGGGCGGCGAAAGGTTGCCCGATGCCGAGGCGGCGGCCTTCTGGGTGGCCCTGCGCGAACAGCGGCACGTTTTTTTTCAGGGGGACGCGCCCTTGTGGCGTCTGGCCGTGGCCCCGGCCACACCGCCCTTGCCGCTCGCGGGTCAGACCCTCATCGAATGGGGCGGCGGCCAACGCTGGCTGCGTGGTGCCCGTGATGCGACGGCCTTGCGGCAGTTGGCGGCGGAGCACGGTGGTCACGCCACCCTGTTTCGTGGTGGAGATCGCCGTGGTGAGGTCTTTCATCCCCTCACACCGCCGCTGCTGGCCATGCAACAACGGCTCAAAGCGGCCTTCGATCCGCGCGCCATCCTCAATTCTGGCCGTCTTTACGCCACCCTCTGAGGTCTGCCCATGCAAACCCATATCGCCCCCCGCTTCCAGAATGACCCCAGCGTGACCGAAGCCGATGCCATCCTGCGCAGTTGCGTCCACTGCGGCTTCTGCACCGCCACCTGCCCCACCTACCAGATTCTCGGCGATGAACTGGATGGTCCGCGTGGTCGCATCTACCTCATCAAGGAATTCTTCGCCGGTGCCCCGGCCACGGAACACACCCTGGAACATCTGGACCGCTGTCTCACCTGCCGCGCCTGCGAAACCACCTGTCCTTCCGGCGTGCGCTACGCGCGGCTGGCGGAAATCGGCCGCGCGCATATTGAAGCGGAAGTGGGCCGCTCGGCACTAGAGCGGCTGAAGCGCCGCCTGCTGCGCGCCATCGTCCCCCATCCCGAGCGCTTCCGGCTGCTGGTACAACTCGGCGACGCTTGCAAACCCCTGCTGCCGGAAGCCTTGGCGCGCAAGGTGCCGACCCTGCCCAAGCCCAAACCCCGGCCCACGGCGCCCCAGGCCACGGCGCATCCGCCGCGCCGGATCATTGCGCTCGCCGGATGTGTGCAAAGCGTGATGACGCCCGCGACCGGGGCGGCGCTGGAGCAGATACTCGGCACCCTCGGTGTGGCCGCCGATGTGCCCACCCGCGCTGGTTGCTGTGGTGCCCTCAGTCTGCACCTCGGCGCCCACGGTGAAGCCCACGACTACATGCGTCGCAACATCGACGCCTGGTGGCCGCTGATCGAAGCCGGCGCTGAAGCCATTCTGGTCAGTGCCAGCGGTTGCGGCAGCATGGTCAAGGAGTATGGGGAAGCACTGCAAAACGACCCGGACTATGCCGAAAAGGCCGCGCGTGTCGCCGCTTTGGCCCGCGACCCCAGTGAATGGCTCATGGAGCATGCCGGGGAAATCCCTTTCGTGGCCGCGGATCGCGGCACCGTCGCCTTCCACGTCCCCTGTTCCCTGCAACATGCCCAGCGCTTGCACGGCGGGGTCGAAATGCTCCTGCAACGGGCGGGTTATCGTCTGACCGAGGTGCGCGACAGCCACCTGTGCTGCGGTTCGGCGGGTACCTACTCCATTCTTCAGCCCGTCCTTTCCCAACAGTTACTTGATCAGAAGTTGTCCGCCTTGCGGGAGGGAGAGCCGGACTGCATCGCCACGGCCAACGTCGGCTGCCAGATGCATTTGCAAAACGGCAGTGAGACGCCGGTTCGGCACTGGCTGGAGCTGTGTGCCGAGGCCCTGGCCCCTTAATCCAGCCGCAACCACCCTTTACGGTAAAATACCCAGGCCGTCAGCATCTCCACCAGCACCAATCCGCCGGTCACCACGGTGAACCCGTAATGCCAGTGCGGGAAATTCCCCAACGGGACGTTCATGGCTACCGCCCCGGGAATGAAGAGCGGAATCGTTGCGAGAATGATGAGCGCCGCCATGAACTTGAACAGGTGGTTCACGTTGTTGTGGACCACATAGGCATAAGATTCCAGCAGTTCGTTGATGGTCGCCTGATCACTGTCCACCTGATCCCGCACCTGCGACAGTTCAATGCGTGTGTCCTCATGGATTTCCGCCAGAACGGCATCCTCGGCGGGGAGGAAATGACCGATTTCACTGACCACGTATTCCAGTTGCAGCAGGCCCAGATCGAGCGTCAGCAGACGATCGTTGATATCCAGGCCGCGATAGACCACGTCATGGCGTTGCGCCTGGCGCAGATCCCGTTCCACCACGGCCATTTCCCGGGCGACCGAGCGCGCTGTGGGCAGATAATTGCGGGTGACTTCGGCGATGATGCGCAGCACCAGTTCCCAGCGCTTACGCGGTTTTTGCGGATCGATAAGCTGGCTCAGGAAGGGAATTTCCTGCTCGGACAGGGTGACAAAATAGCCGGGCACGAAATACAAACTGAGGGGCACCAGCATGAATTGTCCCGTGCCACCTTTTTTCGGCATGGGTACCTGAAATTGCAGGGAAATCAATCGCTCTTGTTTGATCAGCGGGCGTGATGCCTCGCCTTCCAGGCGTTTGCGCAAAAAGCTCTCGGGGATGTCCAGGGTCGCCGCCGCCTGCGTCAGCTCGCTGGCCGAGGGATTGACCAAAGCCATCCAGCTCCGCCGGTTGGCGTTCCCGGACAGCAGAGAGTCACGCGTGATACGCATCATGGATCGGTCCTCACATGGAAAAAAAGCCATGTTTACGCGCCCAGCGCGCGAATAGCAAAGTCACTCCGAAGACATAGGCGAGTAATCCGAACCAGAGATAATGCCAATGCTCCAGAGGCAGGGGGGTCATCATGTGCCAGGGCATGATAAAGGCGATGGGCATCATGAGCAGGGCCAGCCATACGGTCATGACCTTCATCACCGTATGGGCGTTGTTCTGGACGATGCCATTATAGGCGTTGGTTACGGCCAGATAGCGCTCATGGATCAGGTTCACGCCGTCCTCTATCCGGCGTTGTTCGCGCAGCGCCGCGTCCAGCAGGGGGTAGACCGGTGACTCGCCGGGCGTGGCGCGTAGCGCATTGCGGAGGATGAGACCCGTCTCCCGCAGGGCGATCACCAGTTCGCCGAGATCGCGATTCAGGGCAACGATCTGGCGGAGCTCCGTGTTCCCCATGGCGGTTTTGAGGGCCATGCGCAGCACCTGTAGACGTTCCACCAGCACCCGCGCCACCCGCTCGTGACTGTAGATGATGCTCAGTAACACGCGCTGCAGCAGTTCGCCCATGCTGGTGTGCCGTAATTCGCCCAGCCAGTTCTGCTGCAACCGCCGGATCAGCGGTTCTTCGCCTAGAATCGCCAGGCTCCGGGGCGTGTGATGCAGGGTCAGGTGCGTCATCCGGCCCACCGTGCCGAACTGCGCATCCTGTGCCAACAAGGCTACGGGCAGGCGCAGGGTGATCTCGGCGTCCTGGCAATAGAGGCGCTGTTCCAGGCAGCGCTGCAGCGCTGCCTCCAGTTGCGGACACTGATGCACCTGTTCCGGCATCAGCAGAAAAAGACCGTCCGCCGTGTAGCGCTCGGTGGCGACCCAGACGTCTTCGACGGTGTCATAAAACTGGCAGCCCATGGCGCGTTCAGATCCAGTCTTTCTTGCGAAAGGCCATGAACAGTATCCCGGATACCGCGAATCCGCCGCCCATGAGCACCGGCCAGGCATACGCCCAGTGTTGCAAGGGCAGAGGGACGTTCATCCCGTAGATGCTCGCCACCGTCGCCGGGGCGGCGACCACCACCGTCCAGGCGGTGATGATTTTCAGGGTGTTGCTGATGTTGTTTTGCAGTACCCCCACGTAGGCATCCATCATGTTGGTGATCGTGGAAGCGTAAATCTCCGTCATGTCCCGCGCCTGCTGGAGATCGATGAGGGCGTCGGCGATGTCTTCCAGATCGCCCTCGTTTTGTTTCAACAGAGGCAGCCGCATGGTCTGCTGGGCCACTGAGATGTTGCCCTTGAGCGCCGACGAAAAGAGGATGAGACTCTTGTTGAGGGCCAGAAGACGGAAAAACTCCCGGTTGTTCTGAGAATCGCGGAGGATTCTCTCGGTGGCGGCAATCTCCGCATTGATGCTGCGCAGGGCGCGCAGATAGTCCCGGGCGATGGCCTGAAAAATCTCCGCGAGCAGCCCGCGCACATGCAGGGCCCGGCCGCGCTGGCGCTGCCCGCGCAATTCATCCCAGAGGGCGAGGGGCTGGGCGCTGGCGGTCACCATCTGCTGGGGCAGGAGCCAGAGCCCCACGGGCAGGGTACGGAAGCGCAGTTCGGCATCGGCCTGCATAGGGGCGGGCACCTTGAGAATGATCAGGGCGATGTCGCCTTCCCGCTCCAGACGGGGCCGTTCATCCTCATCGGAGACATCTTGAAAGAGGTAGTCCGGTACCTGCAAATGTTTGGCGACAAAATCCAGCTCCGCGCTCGTGGGCGCCACCACTTGAATCCAGGTCGCCGTAGGTGGCCACGGGAAATCCGCGGTGACTTCCAGTTCGGCATCCGTCTTCTCATTGAACCAATGCAGCATCCCGGTCCCTCCGTGCGTCCGTCGGCTTCCTCATATCCAGCCCTTCCGCCTGAAGATCAGTGCCAGCCCGGTAGAGATACTCGCCCCCAGGCCCAGCACGACCCAAAAAATCCAGGGCGTCCCCTGGAACGGCAGGGTCGTATTCACCCCGTAGAGGGTCGCCAGCAGACTCGGCACATAAAAGATCATGGCCAATACCGTCACTACCTTCAGACCATGATTGATGTTGTTCTGCACCATGCCCGCATAGGCGTCCATCATGGAGGTGCTGGTCCCGGCATAGACCCGCGCCCGCTCATGGGCCACCTGCAACTCCAGCAGGGCGGTATCGATCTGCTGGGTGGCGGGCAGATCATCGCGGATTTCCGGCAGGCGGGAAATCTTGAAGGCCGTCGCAATGTTGCCCACCAGCGCCACCTCGAAACGGGTCAAACTTTTGCTGATCTCCAGCAGGGTGAAAAAGTCGCCGTTGCTCTGAGTCCAGTCCAGTTGCTGTTCATTATCGTGAATGGCGGCGTTGAGTCGGTGCAGGGCGTCTTCGTAACTCTGCGCCAGAATCTTGAGGATGGCGGCGAGAATTTCGACACTTTCCGGTGGACTGGAAAGATGCGCCATCTGCTCGAAAAAAGGCGATAACGGTGCAAAATCCCGGGCCAGCACCGTGGTAATCCGCTGGCCTTGCAGGATGATGCCCAAGGGCCGTTGTTCCCAGCTATCACCATCCGCGTCATGACCCTGCACCGGGAATTGCAACGTGATGAAAACGCGCGCGCCATCGCGGCGCAGCCAGGATCGCTCATCGGGGTCGAGGATGTCCTGGGCAAAGTCCCAGTCGTCCGCCATCTGCCCTGCCCGCTCCCAGTCCGCCGGGCGCGGTGCCGTGAGGTGCTGCCAGCCGTTCGCCGCCGGGTCGGGCGCCGGTGTCAGGGCATGCGGATCTGCTGACAGGGGCACATCCATGATGTTCTCCAGATCAGAAGCGGACTATTTCGGCGCCAGTGCCCGGAATCAGCGCCTATGGAGGGCACCGTATGCCGTGACCCTTGGACCGCCGGACGGAGCCTTTTATACTGGACTTTCCGTCATCCTGTAAAGGGAATACCGCCGTGAGCAGTGCGCAGCAGCCCTCCGCAAGCAAGACCTTCTTACCCCTCGCCCTCGCCATCCTTACCGTCTCGGACACGCGGACGCCGGCGACCGACAAATCCGGCGATAAGATTGCCGAACTGGCCGGCCTGGCCGGACACCGGATCGCCGCCCGTCGAATCGTCGCCGACGATACGGAATCTTTGCGCGCGCAACTGCGTGACTGGATCGCCGACCCTGTCATCGACGTGATCATCGCCACCGGCGGCACCGGCGTCACCGGCCGCGACGTCACCCCCGAAGCCCTCGCCCCCCTCATCAGCAAGCCCATCCCCGGTTTCGGCGAACTCTTCCGCATGCTCTCCTACCAGGAGATCGGCACCAGCACCATCCAATCCCGCGCCGAAGCCGCCATCTGCGATGGCACCATCGTCTTCCTCCTTCCCGGTTCCACCGGCGGCGTTCGTCTCGGCATGGAGGCCATCATCGTCCCGCAACTGGATAACCGCCACCGTCCCTGCAATCTGAGCGAACTGCTGCCGCGCATCCGCCACGAGCACTGAGGGTCTGGCCATGACAGACGACGAAAAACGGGCGCGCTGGGACGCCTGCTATGCGCAAGTGGAGGCGGTGGAGCCGGAGCCACTGCCTTTTTTGACGGCGCATGCGGATTGGCTGCCCGCCAGTGGCCGGGCGCTGGATCTGGCCTGTGGACGGGGCGGGAATGCGTTGTTTCTGGCGCGACGCGGGCTGGACACCTGGGCGTGGGATTATGCGGAGAGTGCGGTGGCCGGGTTGCGGCAGCGGGCGGACGGCTTGCCCCTGCAGGTGGAATGCCGGGATGTGACGGCCCGGCCACCGGAGCCGGAGTCTTTCGATGTGATCGTCGTCGCGCATTTTTTGCACCGGCCATTGTTTCCAGCCCTGGCGGCGGCGCTGCGGCCCGGCGGCTTGCTGTTTTATGAGACGTGGGCGGGGGCGTATGCCGGGCGCGGGCCGCAGAATCCGGAGTATCGACTGAAGTTGGGGGAGTTGGCGGGGGCATTTCCGGGACTGATTTTACTGGAATTGCAGGAGGATGTGGATCGGGCGGCAGGGATCTGGCGATGCTAAGGCCGCACGCCCTGTTTCTCTCCGTCGCCATCCTCCTGGGCGGTTGCGCCATTCAACCGGTCGCAACAATCCGGACGCCAGCCCCGAAGCCGGGCACCGCCCACACCCGTCATGCGACATTGGACTGGGTTGGCACCTATGCGGGTGTGCTGCCTTGCGCAGACTGCCCCGGCGTGCGTGAGATCATCACGTTAAACAAAGATCACACCTATGAAATCACCACCCAATACGTGGATCGTGGTGACCAGCTTTTTCGGCGCGGGAATGTGTTCTCCTGGGTCGATGGCAACACCATCCGGCTGGAGGGCGTGAGCGCTGGGCCGACGCTCTACCGTGTCGGCGCAAACCGGCTCACCCAACTGGGTAGGGATGGCAAAGTGATCAGGGGCCCCCTCGCGGCGCGTTTTATCCTGAAAAAAATTGCCAAAACCCGGCGGTAGCGCGGATAATCCCAGCATGCAAAATCAATTTGATGTCATCGTCGTTGGCGGCGGTCACGCCGGGACGGAGGCCGCGGCCGCGGCCGCCCGTCTCGGCGTGCGCACGCTCCTGCTTACCCAGAACCTGGACACCATTGGCCAGATGTCCTGCAACCCAGCCATCGGTGGCATCGGCAAGGGCCATCTGGTCAAAGAAATCGATGCCCTCGGCGGTATCATGGGTCTGGCCATCGATCAGGCGGGCATCCAGTTCCGCACTCTCAACGCCAGCAAGGGCCCGGCGGTGCGCGCCACGCGCGCCCAGGCCGACCGCAGCCTCTACAAACGCGCCGTGCGCCGCTTGCTCGAAGACCTCCCCACGCTGCAACTGTTCCAGGGTATGGTCGGCGATCTGCTCATGGCGGGCGACCGACTGGCGGGTGTCGTCCTCGAAACCGGGTTGGTGCTGCGCGCCCCGCAGGTCGTCCTCACCACGGGGACCTTTCTGGGTGGCCGGGTCCACATGGGCGACCAGAACCATGCCGCGGGCCGCGCCGGCGATCCGCCCTCCAACGCCCTGGCTCGGCGCCTGCGCGAGATGGCCTTCCCGGTGGCGCGCCTGAAAACCGGCACCCCGCCGCGCATCGACGGCCGCAGCATCGACTACGGTGTGCTGGAGGCGCAGCCGGGCGACACCCCGCCGCCCGCTTTCTCGTTCATGACCCGGTGTATCGAGGTGCCCCAGCGTCCCTGTCATATCACCCATACCAACCCGCGCACCCATGAGATCATCGCCGCGAATCTGCACCGGTCGGCGATGTACGGTGGCCATATCCAGTCGGTGGGTCCGCGCTATTGCCCGTCCATCGAGGACAAGGTCGTGCGCTTCGCCGACAAAAGCGCGCACCAGATATTTCTGGAGCCGGAGGGGCTGGATACCCACGAAGTCTACCCCAATGGCATCTCCACCAGCCTGCCCTTCAGCGTGCAGGTGGATCTGGTGCGCAGTATCCGTGGCTTGGAAAACGCCGTCCTCCTGCGTCCCGGTTACGCCATCGAGTATGATTACCTCGATCCCCGCGACCTCCACCCCGGTCTTGAAAGCCGGCGTCTGCCCGGCCTTTTCTGCGCGGGTCAGATCAATGGCACCACCGGCTATGAAGAGGCCGCGGCGCAGGGCCTCCTCGCCGGGCTCAACGCCGCCCGCCGCGCCCGCGACCGCGCGGCGTGGACACCGGGTCGCCATGAGGCTTACCTGGGGGTCATGGTGGATGATCTCGTCACCCGTGGCCTCGACGAGCCCTACCGCATGTTCACCAGTCGCGCCGAATATCGCCTGCAACTGCGCGAAGACAACGCCGATCTGCGTCTGACGCCCCCTGGCCGGGCATTGGGGCTGGTGGATGACCAGCGCTGGGTGGCGTTCAGCGCCAAACAGGACGCCGTGCGGGCGGAACGTGACCGCCTCGAAGGGTTGCGCATTCATCCCGGCAGTGCCCTGGCCGAGCGGATAGCGGCCAGGACCGATCAATCCCTCTCCCGCGATGTGACCGCCCTCGAACTCCTTCGTCGTCCCGACTGGGACTACGCCAGTCTGCTCCAGACGCTCGGCCTCAGCCCTTGCGCGGATCCCCGGGCCCGCGAACAATTGGAGATCGACTGCAAATATGCTGGTTACGTGGCGCGCCAGCAGGATGAAATCATCCGCGCCGCCCGCTGGGCGGAGATGGAAATCCCCGCGGACATGGACTACGCCGCCGTGCGTGGTCTTTCCACCGAAGTGAGACAGCGGCTGGTCCGGCAACGGCCGCAAACCGTCGGCCTGGCCAGCCGAATCCCCGGCGTGACCCCCGCCGCGATTTCCCTCCTCCTGATTCACGTGAAACGTCGCGGCCTGCAGCGGGTCGGCTGAGTCCGGTGGCTAAACCAGAGGAGGCCCCGCGCGCGCGTTTGGAGGCCGGATTGGCGGCCCTCGGCCTCGACGCTGTCCACGCGGAGCAACGTGACTTGCTGATCCGCTACCTCGCTCTCCTGCAGCGCTGGAATGCCACCCACAACCTGACGGCGGTGCGCGACCCCCGGGAGATGGTGCCCCGCCATTTGCTGGACAGTCTGGCCGTTCTCCCCCACCTGCCGACGGGGGCCGTGGCCGACATCGGCAGCGGCGCCGGATTGCCGGGCATTCCTCTGGCCATCTGTCGTCCGGCGCAAGCATTTACCCTGGTGGAGCCCGCCGCCAAGCGGGTCGCCTTCCTCCGCCATGTCATCGCGGATCTTGGGTTGACCCGCGTGCGGGTCGCCGCACAAGGCAGTGAGGATTACCACCCCGACCCCCTGCCGGACGTCATCGTCAGCCGTGCCACCGCGCCTTTGGCGCGTCTCGACACCATGACCCGGCACCTGCAGGGTCCCCATACCCAGGTACTCGCTTTAAAAGGCCCCGGTGTGGAGGAAGAACTGGCCGACTGGCCTCGTGCAGCCACCCTCAGCATCACCCGCCAGGAACTCGCCATCCCCGATGTGCCGCCGCGCCTGCTGCTTTCCTGGCGCACTCCGGTCATCACGCGCTAGCCCCCCGCGCCACGACGGGTTATCCTAAGCGATAATCTTTGTCGAAAGATGGGTATCCCCCAGTGACCATGCGCACCGTCGCTATCGCCAACCAAAAAGGCGGAGTGGGTAAGACCACCACCGCCGTCAACCTGGCCGCTGGGCTGGCCCAGGCGGGCAAGCGCGTCCTTCTGATCGACCTTGACCCGCAAGCCAACGCCACCACCGGCCTCGGTCTCGGTAACGGCGCGACGTCGACCATTTATCATGTACTCCTCGGTGAACTGCCTCTGAGCGCGGTGCTGTTGAGGGCCGCTCCGGCGGGTCTCTCGCTCGCCCCCTCCAACCCCGATCTGGCGGGGGCGGAGGTGGAGCTTTGTGACCGGCCCGAACGCGAGCGGCATCTGAAGAACGCTCTGATCCCCGTTGCCGGCTTTGACTATGCCCTGATCGATTGCCCGCCCGCGCTCAATATGCTGACGATCAACGCGCTGGTCGCCGCGGACAGCGTGTTGATCCCCATGCAGTGCGAATACTACGCGCTGGAGGGCCTGACCCAGTTGCTCGGTACGGTGCGCCGGGTCCGCGCCCAGTTGAATCCTCGTCTCGAGGTGCACGGCTTGTTGCGGACCATGTTCGACAATCGCAACCGGCTGGCCTCCGAAGTGGGGCTGGAACTGGAGCGGCATTTTCCGGACAAGCTTTATCAAACGGTCGTTCCCCGGAATATCCGCCTCGCCGAGGCGCCCAGCTTTGGCCGCGCGGCGCTGGAGTACGATCCCGCCTGTGCGGGATCGCGGGCTTATCAGGGGGTTGCCGCCGAATTCCTGCGTCGCGAGTGGGTGGAGTGAAGCGGGTCGGCCTGGGACGTGGGCTGGATGCCCTGTTCGCCAGCGAGGGGGGTGGCGGCGGGAGCATGCGCGAGATCCCCATCGACTTGCTGCAACGCGGGCGCTACCAGCCGCGCGGTCTCATCAGCGAGGCATCGGTGAGCGAGTTGGCGGCCTCCATCCGGAGCCAGGGGGTGGTGCAACCCATCGTCATCCGGGCCATCGGCGGCGGGCGCTATGAAATCATCGCCGGAGAGCGCCGCTGGCGGGCGGCGCAGTTGGCTGGCCTCAGTCATATCCCCGCCGTGGTCCGTGAGTGCAGTGATGAGCAGGCCCTCGCCATCGGCATCATCGAGAACATCCAGCGCCAGGCCCTGAATCCTTTGGAAGAAGCACAGGCCTTGCAACGCCTGCTCGACGAATTTGGCCTCAGCCACGAAGCGCTGGCCGAATCCCTCGGTCGTTCCCGTGCGGCCATCAGCAACCAGTTGCGTCTGCTGCGGCTCTGCCCGGCGCTGCATCCCCATGTCGAAAACGGCGCGCTCAGTGCCGGTCACGCCCGCGCCTTGCTGACCTTGCCCGACGCGCGCCAGGTGCGGCTGGCGGAAAAGGTGGTGCGCGAGGCCTTGAGCGTGCGGGCCACCGAGCGTTTGGTCCAGGCCGAGGGCCGGGTACAGCGGCCAAAAGCTGAACAGGACCCCAATATCGCCGCGCTCTCGGCCAGAGTCGAGGCCCATCTCGGTCTGCCGGTCGCGCTGCGGGCTCTGGGACGGGGTGGCGAATTGCGGATTCTCTGGGAGGATCCGGAACAAGAGGCCGCGCTTTTTCAGCGCCTGGGTGTGCCGCTGGAAGAGGATGAAAGCTGATATTCCGCTCTTGACGGGCTGCACCAGCCTGTTTAGACTCACCGCGTATTCACGGTCGGTGCGGTGAAAGAGCAAGAAAAACAAACCGCGATGGTGAATTTCTCGTCGTATGTGGGGCGAGTGACTGCAACGGTGTTGACGTTGGCCCTGCTGCTGGCCGCCATGGTTGCCTGGCGCTGGGGGCGGGAAGAGGCCTACGCCGTGCTTTTTTCTGCATTTTTGAGCGTCATCAACATGCTCATTTTGGGTGGCCGTCTCATAGCGCTCCCCGCCTCCACCCAGCGCGCCGCGCGGCGCCTGGGTGGAGCGGTGCTGCAGCGCTGGATCGTCACCCTCCTGGGACTGATTTTCGCAATCTTCTGGCTACATCTGCCGGTCATCGGCCTGGTCGCCGGATTTTTGCTGACCCATTTTATATTTTTGGCATTTCTGATGCGGGAACGCACCAGGCAAAGGAGTTAAGCGTGGCAGAAGGCGGCATTGCCCATCACCTCGTAAACTGGTCCATTGGCGAAGGCTTCTGGACCTTTAATCTGGATACCATTCTCATAGGCTGGGTCATGGCGGCCATTCTGGTCATTACCGCCATGGTGGTCGGCGCACGCCTGCAGGCGAGCACACCCAGCGGGATGCAGAACTGGCTGGAAGGCGTGGTCGATTTCATCGATGACCTCGTGCAAGGCAGCTTCCCCGTCAGAGATCCCTTGATCGCGCCGGTCGCGATGACCGTCTTCCTCTGGATCCTGCTGATGAACAGCATGGATCTGATCCCCGCCTCTGTCCCGGGAATGGTGGCGCACTGGTTTGGGCTCGCCGAGTTCCGCGTCACTCCGACAGTCAACCTGAATACCACGCTGGGTATAGCCCTCGCCGTCTTTTTGTTGACCATAGCGACCAACTTGCGGGTAAAAGGATTTTCCTATTTCAAGACCTATATGACGCATCCCTTCGGCATCTGGTTGATGCCGGTGAACGTGATCATGTCCCTCATTGAAGAGATCACCAAACCGCTCAGTCTGGGGCTGCGGCTTTTCGGCAACATGTTCGCCGGTGAACTGGTCTTCCTGCTGCTGGCCATGCTGCCCTGGTGGGGCGAGCTGGTTATGGGCGAAGTCTGGTCCCTGTTCGAAAGTTTGATCATCATCCTGCAGGCATTCATTTTCACCGTGCTGACCGTGGTTTATCTCGGCATGGCGAACATGCAGGAGCATTAAAAAGTTTGTTTATTCCACTTTGCGATACTTGTAAGGAGTTGTCATGGACGCACATACCATCATCGTTGCCGCTACCGCCATTGCCGTGGGCATCATTTTCGGCGCCGCCGGTCTGGGTTCGGCCATTGGCTGGGGGTTAATCACCTCCAAGACCATAGAAGGCATCACCCGTCAACCGGAAATGCGCCCCCAGTTGCTGGTGAACACCTTCATTTTTGCGGGCTTGATGGAGTCTTTCCCCTTCATCATTCTGGCCTTCGGTTTCTGGTTCCTCTTCGCCAACCCGTTCCTGGGCTGATGCTGGGCCGTCCGAGTCGGCCCGCTTGCAAGTGAGGTAGTCATGAATCCAGTAGGTATCAATGGAACGCTGATCATCCAGCTGATCACCTTCGCCATCTTGGTGGCGTTGTTGTACAAGTACATGTATGGTCCTTTGCGTAAAGTTATGGACGATCGCCGCGCGAAGATCGCCGACGGTCTGGCGGCGGCCGAGCGCGGCAAGGAAGAAATGGCCCTGGCGCAAAAACGGGCCACGGAGTTGCTCCGCGAAGCGAAGGAAAAAGCCGCGGAGATCGTTGCCCAAGCCGAGCGTCGCAGCGTGGAATTGCGTGAAGAGGCACAGGGTAAGGCGCGTGAGGAAGCGGACCGGATCATTGCCAGTGCGCGTGCTGAAATCGACGTCGAAACCAACCGGGCGCGCGAAGTGTTGCGCGGTCAGGTGGTGGATCTGGTGGTCGATGGCACCCAGCGCATCCTGCACCGGGAAATCGACGGCCAGACCCATCGCGACATCATCGACCGTATGGTCGGTCAATTGTGAGGCGTCGCCCATGGCCGATCTGATCACCGTGGCGCGCCCCTACGCCGAGGCGCTGTATGGTTTGGCGAAAGAGAGCGGCCAGGAACAGGCCTGGGCGGATGCCCTGCAGGTTCTTGCCGCGATGATCGCGGATGCGCAGGCGCGGGCTTTTCTGAGTGATCCCGAGCGTGCCGAGGCCGAAAAAGTGGCGCTGCTCAGTGCCGCGCCAGTAAAGGTGGATAGCAAGGCCTGGGAGGCATTCCTGGCCCTGTTGATCCACCATGATCGGTGGCCCGCGACGGCCGAGATCGGTGCGCTGTTCAGTGAGGCCCTGCGCCACGCGGAGGGCGTGGTCGACGTGCTGGTCACCAGCGCCATCGCCCTGGACGCCCATCAGAAGACGGCCGTGCAATCCGCGCTGGAACGCCGTTTTGCCGGTCGGAAAATCGCGTTCCGGGAAGCGGTGGATACCGCCCTGGTCGGCGGTCTCGTTATTCATACGGGCGATCTCACCATAGATGCCTCCGTGCGTGGACAAGTGCAGCAGCTTGCCCGAACCCTTCGCAGCTAAGTCTTGAGGAAATGGTATGCAACAACTGAATCCATCGGAAATCAGTGAACTGATTCGCGCACGGATCGCCGGCTTTGAAGGCCGGGTCGAAACGCGCTCGCAGGGCACCATCATCAGCTTGAGTGACGGTATTCTCCGCATCCACGGTCTGGAGGACGTGATGTACGGCGAAATGCTGGAACTCCCCGGCGGCCGCTTCGCGCTGGCCATGAACCTGGAACAAGACAATGTCGGCGCGGTGGTGCTCGGCGAGTTCTCCGGGCTCGAAGAAGGCAACGTGGTCAAGTGTACCGGCAAGGTCATGCAGGTACCGATCGGCAAGGCGCTGCTCGGCCGCGTGGTGAACGCGCTGGGCCAGCCCATCGACGGCAAAGGCGCGGTGGATGCCCAGGAGTTCGACGTTCTCGAGAAAATCGCACCCGGCGTGATCGATCGTCAGAGTGTGGATGAACCCATGCAGACAGGTGTCAAGGCGATCGACGCCATGGTGCCGATTGGTCGTGGTCAGCGCGAGTTGATCATTGGCGACCGTCAGACCGGCAAGACCGCGGTCGCCGTCGATGCCATCATCAATCAAAAAGGCAAGGATGTGCAGTGCATCTACGTCGCCGTCGGTCAGAAGGCTTCCACCGTCGCGGGTGTGGTGCGCAAGCTCGAGGAATACGGCGCGATGGAATACACCACGGTGATCGCCGCCAACGCTTCGGAGTCCGCCGCCATGCAGTACTTGGCGCCCTATGCCGGTTGCACCATGGGCGAATACTTCCGCGATCGCGGCATGGATGCCCTGATCGTGTATGACGATCTCACCAAACAGGCCTGGGCCTATCGCCAGATTTCCCTGCTGCTCCGTCGTCCGCCGGGCCGTGAAGCCTATCCGGGTGATGTGTTCTACCTGCACTCCCGTTTGCTGGAACGGGCGGCGCGCGTCAACGCCGATTTCGTCGAGAAGTTCACCAACGGTGCGGTGAAGGGTAAAACCGGTTCCTTGACCGCCCTGCCCATCATCGAAACCCAGGCGGGTGATGTCTCGGCCTTCGTGCCCACCAACGTGATTTCCATCACCGATGGCCAGATTTATCTGGAAACCGATCTCTTTAACTCCGGTATCCGTCCGGCCATCAACGCCGGTTTGTCGGTATCGCGGGTGGGTGGCGCGGCGCAGACCAAGATCATCAAGAAGCTCGGCGGCGGGATTCGTCTCGATCTGGCGCAGTATCGTGAACTGGCGGCCTTCGCGCAGTTTGCTTCGGATCTGGATGAAATCACCCGCAAGCAGATCGAGCGCGGCAAGCGGGTCACCGAGTTGCTGAAGCAGGACCAATTCTCGCCGATGTCGGTGGCCGAGCAGTCCGTGGCGCTCTTCGCCGCCAGCAGTGGCGCGCTGGATGACGTCGAGGTGGCCAAGGTGCGATCCTTCGAGAAGGCGCTTCTGGCTTACCTGCACAGCAACAACAAGGATCTGATGGCCGGGCTCGAAGAGAAAAAAGAGCTGACGGACGATTTCAAGAAACAGATCGACGCGGCGCTCAAGCAGTTCAAGTCCAGTTCGACGTATTAGGAGAGTAGCATGGCCAATGCCAAGGAAATCCGCGGGCAGATCAAGAGCGTTAAAAACACGCGCAAGATCACCCGGGCCATGGAGATGGTGGCTGCGAGCAAGATGCGGCGCGCGCAGGAGCGGATGCGCGCCGCCCGTCCCTATGCGGAGAAGATTCGTGAGGTATTGGGACATCTGGCGCTGGCGCATCCCGAGTACGAGCATCCGTTGATGCAGGTGCGCCCCATCAAAAAGGCGGGCTTTGTCGTCGTGACCACGGATCGTGGCCTTTGTGGCGCGCTCAATGTGAACGTGCTGCGTCATGTCGTCCACAAGATGCGTGACCTCCACGAGCAGGGTATCGGCTCTGATCTCGCTGTCATGGGTAATAAGGGGCTGGGCTTCTTGCGGCGCCACGGCGCGCATCTCGTGGCGGAGCTCAACGGTTTGGGCGACAAACCGCGTCTGGCCGACATGATCGGACCCATCCGCGCGATGGCGGATGCCTACGCCCAGGGTGCGGTCGACGTGGTGTATCTGGTTTCCTCCCGCTTCGTGAATACGATGCTGCAGCGGGCCACGATCGAACAGTTGTTGCCGGTGGAAAAGCCCGAAGTGCCCGCGGCGCCACGCGCGGAAATGTGGGATTACATCTACGAGCCTGAAGCCCGTCCGGTACTGGACCGCCTGCTGCAGCGTTATGTGGAATCGGTGGTGTATCAGGCGGTCATCGAGCATCTGGCCTGCGAGCAGAGCGCGCGCATGGTCGCGATGAAAAATGCCTCGGACAACGCCAAGCGCATGGTGGGCGACCTGCAGTTGGCCTACAACAAGGCGCGCCAGGCCGCCATTACTCAGGAAATCGCAGAAATTAGCGCCGGCGCGGCGGCGGTCTGACGATTGTGCACAGCATTCTTGGAATTTTTGAGGGTTAAATCATGAGCGAAGCGGTTGCTACAGAAAACGCCGTCGGCCATATCGTCCAGGTGATCGGACCGGTGATCGACGTGGCCTTTCCTCGCGGGCAGGTCCCGGAGATTATGGAAGCCATTGTGGTCAGCGACAAAAACCTGACCATCGAAGTGCAGGCCCAGTTGGGGGACGGCGTGGCGCGCGGTATCGCCATGGGTTCCAGTGAAGGGCTGAAGCGCGGGCTGGCGGTGAAGCGCACCGGTGCGCCCATCAGCGTGCCGGTGGGTCACGGCACGTTGGGCCGCATCATGGACGTCCTCGGTGATCCCGTGGACGGCAAGGGTCCGGTACAGACGGAGGAGCGCAAGGCCATACACCGTCCGGCACCGGCGTTCGACGAACTGGCGGCGAGCACCGAGGTGCTGGAAACCGGCATCAAGGTCATCGATCTGGTCTGTCCTTTCGCCAAGGGCGGCAAGGTCGGCCTCTTCGGTGGCGCCGGTGTGGGCAAGACGGTGCTCATGATGGAATTGATCCGCAACATCGCGATCGAGCACACCGGTTACTCCGTGTTTGCCGGCGTCGGTGAACGGACCCGTGAAGGCAATGACTTCTACCATGAAATGACCGATTCCGGCGTGCTGGACAAGGTCGCCCTGGTCTACGGGCAGATGAACGAGCCGCCCGGCAACCGTTTGCGCGCGGGTCTGACGGGCTTGACCATGGCCGAGCATTTCCGCGACGAAGGTCGTGACATCCTGATGTTCATCGATAATATCTTCCGCTACACCCTGGCCGGCACCGAAGTGTCGGCACTGCTCGGACGCATGCCATCGGCGGTGGGGTATCAGCCGACGCTGGCCGAAGAAATGGGTAAGCTGCAGGAGCGCATCACCTCCACCAAGGTGGGCTCCATTACCTCGGTGCAAGCGGTGTACGTGCCCGCGGACGACCTCACCGATCCGTCCCCGGCGACGACCTTCGCCCACCTGGACGCCACGGTGGTGTTGTCGCGTCAGATCGCGGAACTGGGTATCTACCCCGCGCTCGACCCGCTCGACTCCTTCAGCCGTCAGCTCGACCCGCAGATCGTGGGTCAGGAGCACTATGATGTGGCCCGCTCCTGCCAGAAGACGTTGCAGCGTTACAAGGAATTGCAGGACATCATCGCGATTCTCGGCATGGACGAGCTGTCCGAGGACGACAAGCTGCTGGTCTCCAGGGCGCGCAAGATTCAGCGCTTTCTGTCGCAGCCCTTCTTCGTGGCGGAAGTGTTTACCGGCAGCCCCGGTACCTACGTCTCATTGAAGGAGACGATCCGTGGCTTCAAGGCGATCGTGGCCGGTGAGTATGATCATCTGCCCGAGCAGGCCTTCTACATGGTGGGTACCATCGACGAAGCCCTGGCCAAGGCGCAAAAGCTGCAGCAGGGCTGAGCCATGGCCATGACCATAGATGTGCAGGTCGTCAGTGCCGAGGGCAGCATCTACGCGGGGGTCGCCGATATGGTGGTGGCCCCCGGCGAGATGGGCGAACTCGGCATCCTGCCGCGCCACGCGCCGCTGTTGACCGGGTTGCGTCCCGGCGAGTTGCGGATCATGCACGGCGCGGAGACGGAGTACCTCTTCGTCAACGGCGGTGTGCTGGAGATTCAGCCCGATCTGGTGACGGTGCTGGCCGATTCGGCGGAGCGGGCGACGGATATTGACGAGGGAAAAGCCTTGGCGGCGAAGCAGGCGGCTGAAGCGCGGATGGCCGGACAGCTGGATCAGATGGAGTATGCGGCGGCCCAGGCGGAATTGCTGGGGCAGATCGCACGCCTGAAAACGGTTCAGCGATTGCGGGAACAGGGATTGCTGCGCTGACGCCATCGGCGGGTTCGCCTGCTTTTTGCGTGATGTCGCGCAGACCCCGGCGGTCGACCGACCGCTGGGGTTTGTTTATGAGAGGGGCGCCATGTTGACCGATATTGTGATACTCGCCGCGGGACAGGGCACACGTATGCGCTCGGGGTTGCCCAAGGTGTTGCAACCGTTGGGGGGCAAGAGCATGCTGGCCCACGTTTTAGCCACGGCCGCGGAACTGGCGCCCCGGCGTATCCACGTCGTCGTCGGTTTTGAACGCGCGGCGGTCCAGGCGGTTTTCCCGGATGCGGGGATAAACTGGTGGGAACAAACGCGGCAGCTTGGTACCGGTGATGCGCTGAAGGCGGCATTACCCGGCCTCGTCGGTGCGGAGAGGGTATTGGTGCTCTACGGAGACGTCCCCCTCTTGCGGAGCGCTACCCTGCGCGAATTCATCCAGCAAACGCCTGGCGCGGCATTGGGACTGACGACGGCGACCCTGTGCGACCCGCACGGTTACGGGCGTATCCTGCGAGACGTGGCCGGTCAGGTGCGGGGTATTCGTGAGCACAAGGACTGTCAACCGGATGAACAGGCCATTTGCGAAGTGAATCTCGGCATGATGGTGCTCCCGGTTGCGCCGCTGGCGGGCTGGTTGCAAGGGTTGTCCGCACGCAACGCCCAGGGAGAGATCTACCTGACGGATGTGGTGGCGGCGGCGCGCGCCGACAATTATGCCATCTGTCCGTTTGCGTTTGCGGATGCGACGGAGGCCATGGGCGTGAATGATCCTGTTCAACTGGCGGAAATGGAGCGGGTGTTCCAGCATCGGCAGATCCGCGCTTTACAGCTTCGGGGGTTACGGGTGGCGGACCCGGCGCGGGTGGATATTCGTGGCGAGGTCACCTGCGGCGAGGATTGCTGGGTGGATCCCAACGTCTTGTTTGTTGGCGCGGTTCATCTGGGTAATCGGGTGAAGATCGGTACCGGCGCGATATTGCAGGATGTGGAAGTGGGCGATGATGCGGAGATTTTGCCCTATAGTCTGCTTGAAGGTGCGCGGGTTGCCGCCGGGGCGCGGATCGGGCCGTTTGCGCGTATCCGTCCGGGAACGGAGATCGGCGCGGCGGTGCACATCGGCAATTTCGTGGAGGTAAAAGCGGCCAAGCTGGGGGCGGGGAGCAAGGCCAATCATCTCAGTTATCTGGGTGATGCCGAGATCGGTACCGGGGTGAATGTGGGCGCGGGGACGATTACCTGCAATTATGATGGCGCCAGCAAGCATCGCACCATCATCGGTAACGATGTGTTCATCGGCTCGGACAGCCAACTGGTGGCGCCGGTGACCATTGGGGATGGGGCGACCATCGGTGCGGGAAGCACCATCACCAAAGCGGTGCCCGCGGGTGGTTTGACGCTGAGTCGCAGTCCGCAGCGCCACATCCCCCTCTGGCAACGACCGCGACGCGAGAAGCAATAGTCCCGAATCGCGCGGACGTTGGTTGCGGTAACAGGAGAGCGAGACTATGTGCGGTATTGTCGGTGGGGTGAGCCAGGCGAATCTGGCCCCGATCATCCTGGAGGGGCTGCGCCGCTTGGAGTATCGCGGCTATGACTCCGCGGGACTGGCGATGTTGGGGGAAGATGCGCGGGGCGCGAGCTTGCAACGGGTGCGCAGCGTGGGGCGCGTCGCCGAACTGATCGCCGCCGTTGCCGAAAGCGGCTTGCAGGGTGCGGTGGGCATCGGGCACACCCGCTGGGCCACCCATGGCGGTGTCGCCGAGTGCAATGCGCACCCCATGGTTTCTCATGAACAGATCGCCGTGGTCCATAACGGTATCATCGAAAATTTTCATGCCCTGCGCGCCCGTCTGGAAGCGGCGGGGTACCTCTTTACTTCCGAGACCGATACCGAGGTCATCGCCCATCTGGTGCATCATTATCGGCAGACGGCCCCGGATTTGTTCGCGGCGACCCGCCTGGCGGTGGGTGACTTGCGCGGCGCGTATGCCATTGCGGTGATTTCCACCCGCGATCCCGACACGATTTGCGTGGCGCGAATGGGGTGTCCGCTGCTGCTGGGCATTGCCGATGACGGACATTATTTTGCCTCGGACGTGGCGGCCCTGCTGCCGGTGACGCGGCGCGTGCTCTATCTGGAAGATGGGGATGTGGCCCAGATGCGGCGGGAAACCTTGCGGATCACGGATCAGGCCGGGCTACCGCAGCAGCGCGAAGAATTCTGGAGCCAGCTCAGTGCAGCCGCCGTCGATCTGGGCCCCTACCGCCATTTTATGCAGAAGGAAATCCACGAGCAGCCCCGGGCGCTGGCCGACACCCTGGAGGGCGCACTGAATAGTCAACTCGATCTGACGGATCTCTGGGGTGCGGACGCCGAGAACGTTTTCCGGGAGGTGGATAGCGTGCTGTTTCTGGCCTCCGGTACCAGCCATTACGCGACGCTGGTGGGGCGCCAATGGCTGGAGAGCATTGCCAGGATTCCGGCGCAGGCCGAACTGGGGCACGAGTATCGTTACCGGGATTCCATTCCGAACCCGCGCCAGTTGGTGGTAACCCTCTCGCAATCCGGCGAAACGCTGGACACCTATGAAGCCCTGCGCCGTGCCAAAGGGCTCGGCCATACCCGCACGCTGGCTATCTGCAATGTCGCGGAGAGCACCATTCCGCGAGCGTCGATGCTGCGTTTTCTGACCCGGGCCGGCCCCGAGATCGGGGTGGCTTCGACCAAGGCGTTCACCACCCAACTGGTGGCACTTTATCTGCTGGCCCTGTCCCTGGCCAAGGCGCAGGGGCATCTGGGCGATGTGCAGCAGGCTGATCACCTGGATGCCTTGCGCCAGTTACCGGGTAGCGTGCAGCAGGCTCTCAACCTGGAGCCGCAGATTCAGGGCTGGGCGGCACGTTTTGCCAGCAAGGAGCATGCGCTTTTTCTGGGGCGCGGCCTGCACTACCCCATCGCGCTGGAGGGCGCGCTCAAACTCAAGGAAATCTCCTATATCCACGCCGAGGCTTATCCCGCGGGCGAATTGAAGCATGGCCCCCTGGCCCTGGTGGATCGCGACATGCCCGTGGTGGTGATCGCGCCCAATGACCGCCTCCTCGAAAAACTGGCCGCCAACATGCAGGAAGTCCATGCCCGTGGCGGTGAGCTTTATGTATTCGCTGATTCGGACAGTCACTTTAACGCCAGTGAGGGCGTGCATGTGATGCGTCTGCCGCGTCACGCCGGTTCGCTCTCCCCCATCGTCCATGCCATCCCGGTGCAATTGCTGGCTTATCATGCGGCACTGGTGAAGGGCACTGATGTGGACCGGCCGCGTAACCTGGCAAAGAGCGTGACGGTGGAGTGATAGGGCGGTTCGGTGTACCGGGTTGTGTTAACGGACAAAAAAGTATCATCCCGGACAAAATAGTTTCATCCTGGAGTGCGGCAAATATTTGGGCTTAGAACCCCAAAATGACTTATCTCATTCTGGGTAAGCTAGATCTCAGGCCACCAACTTGAAATGACGAGGAACAATAAAATGTCCCTAGTTTCGCAACTAAACAATAAAACAAGCAAAGTTATGCTGTTTTTTAATGAGTTCAAGAATGAAACAGGTTTTAAAGAGTGCCTAGAAACGCTGCAAAGCAGGTCATTACCAGCACCGTTATCATTTGAACCACCAAATAAACTTGTAACTTCTTCGTATTTGGGTTACATGGCGGACTTCATGTTTAGATATTTTTTGGTCGGAGAAGAGTTTGATATAACAAAAACAATAGCATTTAATGACGGTTTTGTGCCGCAAGATCACAGGAACAAACTCGCAGGAAACAAGACAACAATAAAAACGTTAGAGAACATCATTCTTGCCGCTCCAGGAAAGTTCAGGAATATAGTTTTTTCTGAAATAAATAATGATTTTAATGCTGTTTTCATGTTTACCGCGTTTGCCGTGCTAGAGGCATTTCACCGATCCGGTAGACTTCCTGGAGTAATGATTGAAACAATAACCAATTCATTAATTAGTTGCGGACTGTATGACGAGATAATTGAAGAAGCATACTATGACCCAGAAAAAGATGAGATGATAGAATGCCAGCCTAGAAAAAAATACGTAATGTCATCAAGGATAAATAATGTCATAATGTATTTATTGCGTGACAATTTTGTTGAGCGCGCGACCATAGAATCATACTACGATTTTTACTACAACACATTAGGTGGAAATGAATTTGCAAGAGAACTGCTGCTAACAATAAGAAACATAGTTAACTCAACAAATACAAACTTGAATGACGTGAGAATGCTTGTGCAAAACAGTGCGCTTAAAAACTTATTAGCCGTTGGTGGCGCTGACTTTGATGCGATTCTAAAGAAAAATAATGAAATAATTTTAACTGACGTAAAAGCAATTGGTAGACCACTTTCAGAGAAAGATCTTATGCAACTACTTGGCTATGTTTTATTGCTGCACCCTGAAGATTCTCCAGAAGAAGTTACCCATGCCGGAATATACTACCCTCGCACCGGCGATTTCTTATATGAAGACATAAATAAACTAATAAAATTAACTCTTCCAAAATTTAAAACGGTAAATAGCGCGAGGAATAAATTCATAACTCTATGCAAAAAAATAGTTTATAAAAAATAAATAGCCATCCTCTGATGATTTTCGCTGCGCGTAGCGGAGAATCAGCCGACGTGCTCCAGAATGAAGGCTATTCGTCAGATTGAGTGAGTAGTGGTAGAATGTTGTGTAGCAATCATTATTAACGGACAAAAAAAGTATCATCCCGGAGTGCGGCAAAGATGGAGCCATAAACCAGTCGTAAACCAATAATCAACGAGTTGTGTTGCTATCAGGATGACACTTTATTGTTCTGCGCCACGTTGGTGGTGCGTTTAGCGGGCAACTCAGGATGATGCTTGCCCCGCTTGGCCGCAAAAACCGTGACACACAATCAATTGGTTGCGTGCGAATCGGGATGAAACTTTTTTGTCCGTTAACAGGTTTTGTTAACGGACAACGAGATAGCTACCTCATGATTGATTTCAACACGCCGCTTTCGCCTTTGTCAAAGCGGCGAAAGCAGGAGGACATTGATGATCATAACGATCATTCAGTCTTGAACGGTCATTTTTTCTCCAGATTCTTCGGCGTGCTGGTAAAATGTACGATCAGTACCCCCACCAGAATGGCGGCGAAACTGATCAACATCAGCTTGTTCGGGCGTGCCCCTCCCCAAAAATAGTCTATTCCAAACACAAATATTGGAAGTACGTAATACACCACGCCGGTCTGCACGGACCCGACCGCATTGATGCATGCATTCCACAAATAAAATGCAACCAGCGACGCGAACACCCCCAGATACAGAACATAAGTTACCACATGCATATCAAGTCTGGGTACCCCTACAGTAAGAGTGTTCGTTACGTAGAATGGGAGAAGAAACAGATCGCCAAGGAGGATGTTGAGGAAAAGATATTCCCCATGCGTCACCCCGTGCGGGAGTTTTTGGATGACCGTATAGACAGCAAACGTAACAGCCGCCAGTAACATGATCAGATCGCCAACAGAGACATTCAACTGAAACAATGCGCCAGGATTCCCTTTGAGAATGAGTAACGCACAACCCAATGTGGCGAAAAAAACGCCAAGCCATGTAATGGGTCTTACCTTGACGGCATAAAATATCCGATTAATCATCGTGATGAATGCGGGCGACGACACCGCAATCAACGCCAGACTAACTGAATGCGCATACCGGCCAGCCCAATAAATCAGTGTGTTGAACGCCGATATCCCAAATGCTGCAGAAACTGATAGACGGATGATTTCGGGCTTTGTCATTGTGCCCGCCAACTTTGAAAGTGCTTTCCTGGAGATCGGGATTAACAGAATGAGTGCCACCGACCAGCGATAGAACGCCAGTTCTATAGGGGTCATAGACGTACTGGCTAGATTGGCTATTACGAAGTTTACCGACCACAGGGCCACTGCCCCGAGCGCATATAGATAAGCCCTAATCATTGCTCTCACCCACCAGACTAATAAGTCCAAAAACAGTTTGGCTGTTTCTGGGTGTACGAGCCAAGTGTTCCAGGCATGGCTCGATAACCTCACCCTTCAACTCCTTGCGCAGCAATATAATTCTTGTACATTCCGTTGTATGTCCGGAATGGATCTGCACGTTCAGAAACTTGTTACCGGAGAGCAAAATCGCATTTGAAAACCAACTATTCCCCGCAGAAGTTCGGGCTTTCGCCGAAGGAATGACAAATTGATCCCTGTGAACTTCAGGCAGCATATATTTGTCCGCCTTAAGAAAGGCACCATAAGACTCACACACTTATACTACGCGACGCCAGCAATCCAAATCTCATCAGTTCAGCCTAGATTATCAAATATGCCAAGTCTGCTGCTGCCAGTAAGGACAAACCGGTAAATACGTCAAAAATCTATAATTTTCCAGCGTATTGTCGCATATCAATTGATAGAGAAGTGCAGAATAACCCCTCCCATGAATCTTACTATAGACCATGTGCACATAGGAATTAAAGATCATTTTTAGTTCGACGTACGGCTCATTCGTCTCCAAGAAACATGCTCACATTGTGTCAATTACAATTCTCGAACTAAATATCGCTTCAGATAAAGTGTTATTTCTCGTGTCTATTAAGTAGAAGGGCAGTCATTACTTCGGGTCTGCTTGGGTGACGCGCCGAATCTGGGAGGTTACGAGCAGAACTAGGGCGAAGTTGGCAGCGGTAGCCCAGGTCATACCGACGGCATAATCGCCCGTATCACGAAGGTCGGGAATCGCAGCGAAGAACAGGGCGCCAATGATCGCCACCCCGGATGCGCTGGCGGAGAATGCGACTCCAGCCGGAGCAAACACGAGGCCAGCTTGAATTGCTTGCGCTTGCCTTTCATCTCTCGGCTCCTTTCCAGAAGCCCAGAGCTTGACTCCCTGTCCAACTTTTGGGGGCCACTTCATTCCTCCATTGCCATTTTTGTTATCGCCGTTAGCCATACTGACTCACTCCCGTTTTCATTCATCCACCGGCGGCGCATCTTCCAGCGCCGTCAACATTTGTTCTGCCATATCCCACGGTAGTCTTCGACCATGGGCGCGCATGCGTTGATATGCGCCACGCGCCACATGCACTGTGATCTTGCCGGTTTGCACCATTTCATTAACTAGCCACAGCGTGCCGCGTACCTCAACATTTTCAGTCTCCGCCGCTGCTTTTAAGAGCTTATCCTTAAATAATCATGTATTCTTTACTCCCGTGCGCAAGCGCGCGTGACATGACGGGAGG
>NZ_WNJL01000080.1 GCF_010378095.1 Acidithiobacillus ferrianus
GATGCCCTCAGTCAACGTCAGGCCACGCACCTCGGCATTATCGCCAAGATTGAAACCGCCCAGGCCTTCCATCGTCTACCGGAAATCCTCCTCGCCGCCATCGGTCGCCAACCATTGGGCGTCATGGTGGCTCGCGGCGATCTCGCCATGGAGGTGGGGCCAGAACGGCTCACTGAAGTGCAGGAGGAAATCCTGTGGCTTGCCGATGCCGCCCATCTGCCGGTGGTCTGGGCCACCCAGGTTTTGGAGAGCCTTGCCAAGAGGGGGATGATCTCACGTCCCGAACTGACCGATGCGGCCATGG
>NZ_WNJL01000081.1 GCF_010378095.1 Acidithiobacillus ferrianus
GGGTGGACCATGCGGTGATTGGCCGGGTCACGGGAGTGGATGTGGCCGAGCGGCGATTTACCGTTCTGGGCCAGAGCATTCACGTGGGCGCGCACCTGTCGATGGCGCTGCGTCATTCGGAGCAATCGCTGCCGTTCAGGGCGTTGCAGGTGGGCGACGTGGTTTCGGTCAGCGGCCTTCACCAGGGGAAGGCGCATTGGCTGGCGACGGCGATCACCCGTCTTTACCCGGCGGATGCGGCGCCGGCGCACGTGCCTTTGCTGTTGCGCGGGCGGGTGAGTGCGCTGCACCTGGATCGGGGGACGC
>NZ_WNJL01000082.1 GCF_010378095.1 Acidithiobacillus ferrianus
AACTGGCGGCCCACCAGACGCACTTCCGCCGCCTTGGTCATCGCGTCCGCCGCCTCGATCGCCGGCACCAGCCCACGGGTCTCGATCATACCCAGTGCAATTCCGCTGACATTCGCCATGTTCAATTACTCCATGTTCGGTTCGGTTGATCCATTCAATCCATTTATTCCGTCGGACTGCTGGGCAGAATGTTCTCCACCTCGGAGTGCACGCGGGCGATGATGTGCGCGGCCACCAGACCGTCGCCGACACGTTCGCACGCATCCGCCCCCGCC
>NZ_WNJL01000083.1 GCF_010378095.1 Acidithiobacillus ferrianus
GTGCACGCGGGCGATGATGTGCGCGGCCACCAGACCGTCGCCGACACGTTCGCACGCATCCGCCCCCGCCCGCACCGCCGCGTTCACCGCGCCGGTCTCGCCACGCACCAGCACGGTGACATAGCCACCGCCCACGAACTGGCGGCCCACCAGACGCACTTCCGCCGCCTTGGTCATCGCGTCCGCCGCCTCGATCGCCGGCACCA
>NZ_WNJL01000084.1 GCF_010378095.1 Acidithiobacillus ferrianus
GGGGTATATTATTACGAAGCGGACGCGGCGGTGGAGGGAGAGGGAGAGCGTGCGGCGGCCACAGGGGAAGAGCATGCGTAGGGTCCTATGCGTTTGGGGGCTGATTCTGCTGAGTGTGGTGGCTCTGCCCGGCGCCTGGGCGGCTGATCCGGGGGGAGGATTTGGCGGGACCGGCATACAGCCGGGTGGGATTGGGGGCACGGGGATACATCCGG
>NZ_WNJL01000085.1 GCF_010378095.1 Acidithiobacillus ferrianus
GCCACCCTTATGTCTTGGAACCAGTCCCTGTGGATTGGTACCCTTCGGCTGATCCCCGGAGCGAGGCGGGCAAGACTGGTTGTCACCCAAGGAATCAATCCTGTAATGCAGATTAATCGCTCGTCTCACCTTTGCCACCCGTTCGGACGGTATCCAAGGCCTGCCCTGGGCAAGAGCCTGCACAGATAAGGTTGAACCGGCATGGTCCGTAGATCGCCGTTATCTTTTCAAGGAGGTTGGCATGACTCATCCTACCCTATTCGTTGGCATCGACGTGGCCAAGACCAAATTCGATGTGGCTCTCTTGAACGCTGAGGGCAAGTATCGCAGTAAGGTCTTCCCCAACACACCCGTTGGACATCAGCAGTTCCTGGAGTGGCTGACCAGGCACGACGCCCAGGAAGCCCATCTTTGCATGGAGACCACGGGCGTCTACGGGCGGGACCTGGCACGCTTTCTGGCGCAACAGCAGATCCTCATCAGCGTGGTC
>NZ_WNJL01000086.1 GCF_010378095.1 Acidithiobacillus ferrianus
AACTGGCGGCCCACCAGACGCACTTCCGCCGCCTTGGTCATCGCGTCCGCCGCCTCGATCGCCGGCACCAACCCACGGGTCTCGATCATACCCAGTGCAATTCCGCTTACGTTTGCCATTTTCACTGCTCCTTCTCTGGTTGGGTTGACTCAGTTAAAACCGCTTATTCCGTCGGACTGCTGGGCAGAATGTTCTCCACTTCGCTGTGCACGCGGGCGATGATGTGCGCGGCCACCAGACCGTCGCCGACACGTTCGCACGCATCCGCCCCCGCC
>NZ_WNJL01000087.1 GCF_010378095.1 Acidithiobacillus ferrianus
CCGGATGTATCCCCGTGCCCCCAATCCCACCCGGCTGTATGCCGGTCCCGCCAAATCCTCCCCCCGGATCGGCCGCCCAGGCACCGGGCAGAGCCACCATACTCAGCAGAATCAGCCCCCAAACACATAGGACCCTACGCATGCCCTTCCCCTGTGGCCGCCGCACGCTCTCCCTCTCCCTCCACCGCCGCGTCCGCTTCGTAATAATATACCCC
>NZ_WNJL01000088.1 GCF_010378095.1 Acidithiobacillus ferrianus
TGCAAGTGGGGCAATCGGTGGTGATCAGGGGGGAGTATGCCGACGGCGGGATTCGCGCGGAGAGTGTGACCCCTGCGGCGCTGGCGGCGCAGGGCATTGGCGACCGGGTGACGCTGGTGGGATATCTGGACCGCGAGGCGGGCCGCTGGAGCAGCGACGGGGTTTTCCTGGAGGAGGGCGCGCATACGCTGTACCGAAACGGGGATGCCGGGGACATGCGGGTGGGGGGTCTGGTG
>NZ_WNJL01000089.1 GCF_010378095.1 Acidithiobacillus ferrianus
CCCGTTTGCTGATCCCTAGTAACCGGACCCGGCCACCTGTGCCACTCTGTCGAGGGACCAAGCCCAGGAAGGACGCAAACTCCCGACCAGAACGAAAGGTCTTCATGTCGCCCACGGTAGCCACAATCGCCGTTGCCGTCAGCAAGCCCACGCCGGGGATGGCCATCAGTCGGGATACAGCTTCCTGATCCTTTTTCCAGAAGGTCAGCGATTTCTCAATGTCGGCAATATTCTGATCCAGCGCTTTCAGTCGCTCCAGCTGCCCGCGCATCGCGTCCAACGTCATCTTGGAGATTTGCTCTTCCAGTTGCTCCAAGACCTGGGGAATCGTCTGTTCCCCCTTCTGGCGCCCTTGGGGAATATCGGCACCGAACTCGTACAAAAGTCCCCGAATCGCGTTGATCTGCATGGTGCGGATCTTGACCAACTGCTCCCGCATTCGGTGCAGGGCCAAGACGGATTGCTGCTCTACGCTCTTGACGGTCACGAAGCGCATGTCTGGCCGCTGGGCTGCCTCCCAGATCGCCGCCGCGTCCGCCGCGTCGGTTTTGTTGGTCTTGACGAAGGGCCGCACAAACTGCGCGGCGATCAAGCGGACCTCGTGCCCCAGCTTGCGCAGCTCCCGGGCCCAGTGGTGCGCACTGCCGCAGGCTTCCATAGCAACGATGCCAGGTTCCCGGTTGGCAAAAAACTCCAGGAGCGCCCGCCGCTGTAATTGCTTGCGGTGGATTTCACCGGTACCCATGTCCACCCAGTGTAGTTGCATCACCCGCTTTGCCAAATCCAAACCGTAAATTGTAGAATCCATGGTGAGTCCTCCTTGACCTATTCGTGGATGAAATGTCCACCTTGGCACTTCGATGCCGTCCGGTTCAAGCGAGGACTCCCTTTTCTAGGAGCACTCCCCGCTGTGTCCGTCCTACCATAGGAGGAGGCATCCATTACATCTCTGT
>NZ_WNJL01000009.1 GCF_010378095.1 Acidithiobacillus ferrianus
GCAGATGTAATGGATGCCTCCCCCTACACAGGACCGGCAGCGGGGAGTTTCTTGAGAGAGTCCTCGCTTGAACCGGACGGCATCAAGGTGCCAAGGTGGAAATTTATCCACGAGAAGGACAAGGAGGACTCATCATGCAGGTTACAACATATGGATTAGATTTGGCAAAATCAGTCATGCAGTTGCACTGGGTAAACATGGAGACCGGAGAGATTCATCGCAAACAGTTGAAGCGCCGAGCGCTTCTGGAGTTTTTCGCCAACCGCCAACCGGGTATCGTGGCGATGGAAGCGTGTGGTAGTGCCCATTATTGGGCTCGGGAATTGCGTAAACTGGGGCATGAGGTTCGCTTGATCGCCGCCCAGTTTGTGCGTCCCTTCGTGAAGACCAACAAGAACGATGCGGCGGATGCGGCAGCGATCTGGGAAGCCGTACAGCGGCCTGATATGCGCTTCGTGGCCGTCAAGAGCGAGGAACAGCAATCCATCCTGTCACTACACCGTATTCGGGAGCAACTGATCAAAATGCGTACGATGCAGGTGAACCAGATCCGGGGGCTACTCTATGAATTTGGTGCCGATCTTCCGCAAGGTCGCCAGAGGGGACTGAAAGAAGTTCCTGATGCTTTGGCTGATCTGGAAAAATCCATATCGCCCATGCTGCTGGACACCGTTCACCAGCAATTAAAGCGCCTTGAAGGGATGGACAAGGATATTGCGGATATCGAAAAGCGTTTGATGCTGTGGAAGAAAGACCAGGTGGCGGTGACTCGATTGATGGCTATTCCCGGCGTGGGGCTACTGACGGCCACCGCCATCATCGCCACCGTGGGGGACATGAAATCTTTCCGTTCAGGGCGGGAGTTTGCGGCGTTTCTGGGGTTGGTTCCCCGCCAGAGTGGGACCGGTGGCAAGGTCCGCCTGCTGGGCATCAGTAAACGGGGAGACGTCTATCTCCGAACATTACTAACTCATGGAGCCAGGGTCGTGGTGAACTTCCAGATCAAGAACCGGAACCCATGGATTGATAAATTGCTGAGTCGACGGCCCCACAATGTGGCTGTGGTGGCATTGGCCAATAAGATGGCCCGCATGATCTGGGCGCTGCTGGCTAAGGGGCGGAGCTACGATCCACAGTACCAAGGGGTCGTGGCGGCTGCCTGACCCCAAAAGGTGATTATTACCGAAGTTCAGCAGAAAGAGTTGCGCAGGTAGACAAGCGATTGATGGCAGAATAGGTCAGACCGGGGAAGGGAGAGCCTGAATGAGCCTGGTCCTTTGAGGACGCTGCGCAGATAAGGACCCTTCCAGCGGATTTCATCAAGGCCAGCAGGGTAATAACCTGCGCCACAGGCCGGATATAAGGCTGTAACTCGATCTTAGAAGCCAAAAATCAAAAGTCGACTTGCACAAACGGAGACATCCATATAAGG
>NZ_WNJL01000090.1 GCF_010378095.1 Acidithiobacillus ferrianus
CAAGGCCCGCGCACGGGGCTGGATCCGTTTTAAGCAGTTTAATCTTGTCTGGCGGCCATAGCGCAGTGGAACCACCCCTTCCCATCCCGAACAGGACCGTGAAACGCTGCAGCGCCTATGATAGTTGGGGGTCTCCCTCCGCGAAAGTCGGTCACCGCCAGACGCCTATACCCATCGACCCCGTCTCCACCAACGAGACGGGGTTGTTTTTTTATGGGCGTTTGCGTACCATGCGCAAAAAAGTGGGCCCAGTGCCCACTTTTTGTTTCTCCCAGCACACAATAGGGTAAACGTGGAAACA